>LGEZ01000005.1 GCA_001508005.1 Clostridia bacterium 41_269 | reverse complement strand
GTAGGTAGCGAAAAAATTTTTCGCACTTGCAGGAAGGATTTTTAGTTTATGTGTCGGAATAAAATAAATCAAAAAAGGGTGAGTCCGTGGGCGCTGACGAAAGTGCAAAAACCGTGCTCTGAAAGCTAGAAAAATCAAGGCTTGCGAGCGAAAATAGCTCAGTGGTAGAGCATCGGCTTCCCAAGCCGAGGGTCGCGGGTTCGAATCCCGTTTTCCGCTCCAGTCTTGAGAATTTATAAAAAGCCTTCCCTAACCTCAAAGACTGAGGTTGGGGATGGCTTTTTTTTATGCAAAAATAAGCAGATGGGTCTAATTTCTAACATGGGGGGCTTTATAGAAATAAGGTTGGTGGATCTGTTGTCTATTGGTAGATAATAAATGATTCATATGTTTAGTGCATTAAAAATATAATTTTCAAAAGGTATCATAAAAAAGAAACTTACAGTGAAGGAAATATTATACAATTAGCGAAATACTGTACAGTGATATTTTTAAGAGGTGGTTTCATGAAGATAAAAATAAAACTTTTACTTTTTCTTTTAATTATATTTTTTTTAATACCTTCTTCAGCATCAGCGGAAACCATATTTGAAGTGGGAAGTTTAAATTATACAACTAATGGTCAATATCATAAGATGGATGCAGTGCCTTTTACGAGGGATGGTAGGGTTTTTGTTCCCATTCGTTATTTAGCCATTGCCTGCGGTGTTAACCCATCAGATATTAGTTATGAATATGGGGTTATTACTATAACAGTTTCGGATAAAGTTATTAAGCTTGTTGTGGGGTCGCCTTTATTAAGGATAAATGATAGTACGGTCCTAATGGATGTAGCACCTGTAATGGTAAGGGGTCGTACCTTTCTTCCTGCTCGGTGGGTAGCTGAAGCTCTTGGTTATGAAGTGTTTTGGGATAGCTTTTCCAAAACGGTAACCATTACACAAGAGGTTCAAAATCAAAATTCTTCCCCGGGGTATTATTCTGCAAGCGATCTTATATCTAGTATACAGCCAGCTGTAGTGTATATTGAAACCCAAAGGAGCTCAGGTTCAGGGTTTTTTACTTCTCCAGATGGAGAAATACTAACTAATTCCCATGTGGTAGCAGGAGCCAAATTTATACAGATCACCATGTTTGATGGAAGAACCTGCAGTGCAAGAGTGGAAAAAGCTATTCCATATATTGATTTAGCAATTCTGCGGGTAGACGCATCGGGAACTCCTTTTCTACCATTGGGAAATTCTAAGCCCTATGTGGGTGAAGAAATATATGTTTTCGGCCATCCCTTGGGTGTAAAGAATACTGTTTCTAAAGGTATAATCAGTAATCCCTCAAGGGGTATTGGGGAAGTTTACCCTGAATTGGAAGCACTTAATATAAACATTATGCAGCTGAGTGCTCCCGTTTATCCCGGCAACAGTGGAGGTCCTGTGGTGAATTCAGAAGGTGAAGTTATTGGGGTGATTTTTGCTAAGAAAAGTGAGTCAGATACCATTGCTTTTGCAATCCCCATAAATTATTACAGCATGGTTAAAAATTGGCATAATTTTGATTTGCGGACGGATTTTGATATGTTTACTTCTACCTATTTCAGTGAGTGGGTACCCTATGAAGATGCAGCAGCTTCATTTATCCAAATAGCTGCTGAATATGTTAATAAATATTCTTTTAGGGAAATTACTTATCTAGAAAATGCTCTAACCCTTATGGAGGAATTGGAAATCAGTATTAATTCTTATGAGCCGGCTTTTCCGCAGGTTAAAGACTTAAGATATGCTTATTTGCAGAAAATAAAATGTATGCGTGAAGTTTTAATCCGGTTTCAAAACCTATTATTTTTAATATCTTTTGATCCCAACTATATTTATTATTATGAAGCAGAGCTCATAGCTGATGAAATAGAATATTACATTGATCAGCTGGAGTATTGGTCTGATGTTTTTTCCAATCGTTGGGATGCGCTGAATTCCATGACTTATACTCATTAAATTAAGCCCTCAAATAGAGGGCTTTTTAAATTTCTATGAGATAAACCCTTCAGGAATTGATTTAAAATTTTTTATAGTCAAGCAGCAATTTTTTGTTTTTATTTTTTAATGGATGATTTTATTACTTTACTGAATTAAAGTTGTGCCATATAATAATATGTGTGCCGCAAATGCGACGCCGTTTTGAAAATTTATAGGGGAGGGAAGCTTTTGAAACGTAAAGAACTTTTAATTATTTTTGCAGCTGCTGTTTTATCTCTGCTACTGTATGGCTGTGGGGGAGGAGACCAGGCTGCTCAGGATGATTCCTGGAAAAAGGTTCAGGAAAAGGGAGAGCTGGTAATGGGTCTTGATGAGAACTTTCCCCCTATGGGTTTCAGAGATGAGGACGGGGAAATAGTTGGCTTTGACGTGGATCTTGCCAAGGAAGTATGTTCCCGTTTGGGCATTGAACTTAAACTTCAGCCCATTGACTGGGATGTAAAGGAACAGGAGCTGAATACCGGTAAAATTGACTGCATCTGGAACGGATTTACCATCACAGAGGATAGAAAGAAAAATATCCTTTTTACAGAGCCTTATATGAAAAACCGTCAGGTTGTGGTTGTAATGGCAGATTCGAATTATGAAAAGCTCTCAGATCTAGAAGGCAAGAAGCTGGGTCTTCAGGCTGGTTCCAGCGCTGCTGATGCTTTGGAAAAGGCTGCAGATTTCAAGGCAAAGCTTGGGGAAATTGCTGAGTTTAATGATAATTTAACGGCATTGATGGATCTTGAAAAGGGCGGCGTTGATGCAGTTTTAATGGATGAAATTGTGGCACGCTATTATATGCAGGCAAAAAATAAGAACTACAGAGTGCTGGATGAAGCTCTTGCCAGTGAGGAATATGGTGTGGGCTTCCGCAAAAACGATAAAGAACTAATGCAGAAAGTTCAGGAAACCCTTAAAGCCATGGCTGAGGATGGAACAATGGCTGAAATATCTAAAAAATGGTTTGGCAAAGATATTACAACTATAAAGTAAGGAATAAAAAGTAAAGTAATAGTTGTTAGACTAGCTGTGGGCATTTTTACAAGGCTGGTGGGGTGCCAGCCTTGTGTGCTTTTTATTTAAATAAAAAGGGGGAGCGGCGCTTTGAGCTATGATTGGGAAGGGTTTGTGAATCTTATTGTTCTTCTATTAGAAGGGGCAAAGGTATCGGTAATGGTTTTTTTTCTGACACTGTTTTTTGCCATCCCCTTGGGACTGCTTGTTGCTTTTGGCCGAATGTCCAGGTTCAGGCTTATCAGCGGTCCTATCAAAATATATATCCTTTTAATGAGGGGAACACCTCTTATTTTACAGATTGCTTTAGTTTATTTTGGTCCGTATTATCTGCTGCCAGAGGGTATGAAGATTAACCTCGATCGTTTTGTAGCTGCAGTTGCTGCCTGCACCCTCAATTATGCTGCTTATTTTGCTGAAATATACCGAGGAGGAATTCAATCAATTCCCAAAGGGCAATATGAAGCAGCCGCAGTGCCTGGCTTCAGCAAAATACAAACTTTTATGCATATTATTCTCCCCCAGGTGGTCAAACGCATCCTGCCTCCCATGGGCAATGAGATTATTACCTTGGTTAAGGATACGGCTTTGGTGCAGACCATAGGTATCAGTGAGCTCTTTCGCGTGGCAACGGTGCAGGCTTCTGCTAAAAGCTCTACAATTCCCCTTGCTGCTGCTGGGATATTTTACCTTATTATGAATTGGGTTGTTACTGAAGCTCTCCAAATGGCTGAAAATAAACTAAATTATTACAGGTAGGGGTGTTTCCTATGGTTATGCTTGAGGTTAAAGGATTGTGTAAGAGTTTTGACAGCAATAGGGTGCTTAATGATATATCTTTTAAGGTGGACAAGGGTGAAGTGGTGGCTATTATAGGTCCTTCGGGATCAGGAAAGAGTACTTTACTGCGCTGTCTCACTCTTTTGGAAAAAGTAGATCAGGGTACTATAATTGTAGCTGGAGATGTAATGGTGCAGACTAATAAAGAAGGTCATGCTGTCTATGCGCCGGAAAGCAGTCTTAAAAAAATCCGCCTGCGTATGGGCATGGTTTTTCAAGATTTCAATCTTTTTCCCCATTTTTCAGTACTCCGAAACATAACAGAAGCTCCAGTTCGTGTTGCACGCATATCTCAGGATCAGGCAGAGGAAAGGGCGATGGAGCTCCTTAGGAAGATGGGATTGGAAGATAAAAGGGATGCATATCCATATCAGCTTTCAGGGGGGCAAAGTCAGCGGGTAGCAATTGCCAGGGCTCTTGCCATGAATCCAGATATTCTGTTTTTTGATGAACCCACTTCAGCCCTTGACCCGGAGCTTACAGGTGAAGTTCTGAGGGTAATGCGGGCGCTTGCGGCAGAACGCATGACCATGGTTGTTGTGACTCATGAGATGGGTTTTGCACGGGAGGTTGCTGACCGGGTGATATTTATGGATAAAGGACAGATTGTTGAAGAAGGAAGACCTGAAGTTGTGCTCTGCAATCCTTCCAGTGAGAGAACCCGAGCTTTCATTAAAGGATTGTCTGAGCATTAATAATAATAATTTAGAGGGAAACAAAAAACCCCACGGTCTAAAAAGCACCGTGGGGTTTTTTAGTTTTTTAGCTTGCTGCTTCAGCAGATTTTTCGGATGAAACTTCTCCTGTTTCAATTCTCATCTTATAGAAGGAGCGCCATACAAAGTACAGCGCAATTATGAAGAATATTGCTCCTATTTCTGTGGCGATATTTCTGAAGGATTCAGAGATGGCAATTTCCATTGCCAGAAGACCAAAGAGAGTTGTAAATTTAATAATTGGGTTTAAAGCTACGGATGATGTGTCTTTAAAAGGATCGCCCACTGTATCCCCAACAACTGTAGCATCATGAAGAGGTGTTCCCTTTTCGCCTAAATCCACTTCGACGACTTTCTTAGCGTTATCCCAGCAGCCGCCGGCATTGGCCATGAATACTGCCTGATACAGTCCGAATACTGCAATGGATATTAAGTAGGCAACGAATAAGGAAACGGGTTCATTTCCACCTGAAGGAGCAGATAAGCAGGCAAAGGCTAATGCGAACGAGAAAATAGCAATGAATATGTTGAACATACCGTTTTGTGCATATTGGGTACAGATTTTTACTACTTCTTTGGATTTTTCTGTTGCTGCCCTTTGGCTTGCATTTTCATCCAGCTGTATGTTTCTTCTAATGTATTCCACTGCGCGGTAAGCACCAGCGGTAACTGCTTGGGTTGAAGCTCCTGTAAACCAATAAATCACAGCACCGCCGCAAATAAATCCTAAAATTGTGTAGGGGTTGAGAATATTTAGAATGGTTTCGGGTTCGGTGCCCAATACATTTTTGATAACCAATATCAAGGAGAAAATCATTGTTGTAGCTCCTACAACAGCTGTACCAATGAGCACAGGTTTGGCTGTAGCTTTAAAGGTATTTCCTGCACTGTCGTTAGCTTCCAAATAGTATTTTGTTTTTTCAAAATCTGGCTCAAAGCCAAAGTCTCTTTTGATTTCTTTGTCAATATCAGGGATAGATTCAATGAGCGATAGTTCATATATTGATTGGGCATTGTCTGTAACAGGACCGTAGCTGTCCACAGCAATGGTAACGGGTCCCATGCCCAAAAATCCGAATGCTACTAAACCGAATGCGAAGATAGGTGGATAAATCATTATGTCTTGCAGACCAAACCTGCTGGCATAGTATGCTACGAACATTAAGACAAAGAATACCATACCTTTCCAGAAAGCACTAAAATTACCTGCTACAAAACCAGCCAGTATGTTCAGAGAAGGTCCTCCTTCCCTGGAAGCTTTAACTACTTCTTGGGCATGAGCAGATTTTCCACTGGTAAAAATTTTAGTAAATTCAGGTATTAAAGCTGCACCTAAAGTACCGCAGCTGATGATTGTGGACAGCACAAACCATAGATTCTCATCTTCAGCTACTCCAGAAGATGGCCCCAGCATATAGTAGCTTATAATGTATGTAACGATGATGGACAAAATTGAAGTAATCCATACTAAAGCGGTAAGAGGCTGCTCGAAATCTATGTCATCTGCATTGCTGTACCTCATCTGGCTTAAAGCTTTATTAATATAGAAGGCTACAACGGAGGTTATTATCATCAATATACGCATTAGGAATACCCATGTGAGCAGGGTACTTTGAAGCGATTGTTCAACAGCAAGAACAATGAATGATATCAGTGCCACTCCTGTTACCCCGTAGGTTTCAAATCCGTCTGCGGTGGGACCTATGCTGTCTCCTGCATTGTCTCCAGTGCAGTCAGCAATTACTCCAGGGTTGCGGGGGTCGTCTTCCTTAATTTTGAATACTATTTTCATTAAATCTGAACCTATATCGGCAATCTTTGTAAAAATACCTCCTGCAATACGAAGGGCACTGGCGCCTAAAGATTCACCAATAGCAAAACCGATAAAGCTTGCCCCTGCCAGTTCTCTTGGCACAAAAAGCATAATAATTAACATCATTATGAGTTCAACGCAGATTAAGAGCACCCCAATGCTCATCCCAGCATCAAGGGGAATATTGAGCAGCTTCAGGGGCTTGCGCTCTAAAGATGCAAAGGCCATTCTGCTGTTGGCAAGGGTATTCATACGTATTCCGTACCAGGCTACACTGTAGGAGCCTAATATTCCGATTACGGTCCAAGCTAAAATCAGCAGAACTCCTTCTATAGGCTTATGCTGCAGGAAGCCAAAATAGAATGATATACATATAGCAATAAAAACGAATAAAATAATTAAAAATTTACCTTGCTGAATCAGATAGGTTTTACAGGTTTCATAGATGGTATCAGCAACATTAAGCATGGACTGATGTGCCTTTAATTTTTTGATTTGGGTATAGCGGTAAAGGCCAAAAAGCATACCCAACAGGCATATAACGATTCCCCCAATGAGCAGATTATTCTGCCAATCCATTAAAGGAGGAATTTTCAGGTCCGCTTCGCTGGCTAAGGCAGTGTCTGGTACCAGGACTGCAATTAACATAAAAATAATGACGGCAACGGCACTCTTTATAAATTTGAAGTTGAAACTGCTGCAATTGATGCTCTTCAAAGTATTTCTTAGAAGGGTTTCCACATATTATCACTCCTTTTCTTTTTAACGTTTACAATTTTCAAGTATATAACATCAGAAGCTTTTAAGACAATATTTTTTATAAAATAACTTTTTTTGGTTTTTGCTTGAGTTAAATTTTTATAAATAATCAGACGTAATTAAAAAAGAAACTGTGATGGCTGTGCTCAGGGACAAAGTTTTAGTAGGAGCGGCTGTAGGGCTGCTTTCTGACGCCGTTAAGCTCACGGTGAACTACATATCCTATCTTTTAGGATTTGCTTGTGGCATCAACTTTAGGGGTTGTTTTTTTTCTTTTGGTGGACCGCTATCTAAATAGGAAATATCTTTGGCTCAAAGGTATTTGTTTTTCTATGATTGTATGGGTTGGTTTTTTTGGAACCCTGTTAGGGCAGTCAGTGGAAGAAAAGCTGCTCCAGGATATATCGGGAGTTATGGTTACCATTGCAGCTCATTTAGCTTTTGGTTTGGGTCTGGCATTTTTTACTTGACTTTATTAAAAAATTAGATTGACAGAAGAAGCATTGAAGGATTATATTTAATATATACTAAATCAAATTTTCGCTGTGCATTAATATTAATGAAACCGGAGGAGTTGGAGAAAAATGGCATCAAAGTTAAAAGAAAAAGTGGTAAAGGATTCCAGGCAGAAAATAATGTGGATTTTTCTCCCTTTGGTTTTAATTTTAGGATTTTTGTATCCCCCCGCAGGAATTGCTGTGGTGCTTTGTATGGTAGGAGCAGTTGCGGTTTCCTTTTTTAAAGGCAGGGCGTGGTGCCACTGGATGTGTCCTAGAGGAAGTTTCTTTGATTATATTTTGGGAAGATTCAGCCCAGGCAGGAAAGTGCCTTCCATTTTCAAGAAAGACTGGTTTAGAGCAGCAGTTATGATGGTGATTATGGGAGTTATGCTTTTTTCACTGGTGCGGCACTGGGGAGATCTTTATGCCATAGGCCGTGTATTTACAATGATGCTTTTTATTACGACTTTGTTGGGGATAATTTTGGGTCTTTTTACGGATTCGAGGATTTGGTGTCAGGTATGTCCCATGGGGACGCTGGCGGGATGGATTGGCCGCTATAAAAAACCTGTGGTTTTTTGTGAAGGCTGCAGCCGCTGTGGAGTGTGCGAAAAAATTTGTCCCATGCAGGTTGATCTCCTTAATTGGAAAGAAGTTAACCAAGGGGTTATTGGAGATACAGGATGTATAAGATGTTCCCTGTGCTCCAAAGTGTGTCCTAAAGGTGCTGTACAGATAATGGATGTAAAAGAAATGAGGAAGGCTGGTTAAAAAAACAACACCTCCCCTTAAAGGGGATCTCCCCTTAAAGGGGAGGTTATTTAATGGAAACTTTATACTTCTTTAAACCAGAAATCCATCTGTATTAGATATGCAAATAATTGGGGTAAGCGCATAAGCTGTCCGAACCACGGAACATCGAGATCTTTTCCAAAAATAGAAGCTTTTTTAAATATTCCTTATCTACAATTGTCCCCAAAGGAGAAAAGGGGCTGTTTAAAATTTCCAGGAGAATTTTTCTTACCTCGTTAAGGTAACTGGGATTATGTGCTTTGGGGTAGGGGCTTTTTTTTTCGCTGTAATACTTTTTGAGGTAAAACTCCTTTTAGGCTTGCGCGCAGCAGCCCTTTTTCCTGTCCACCATAGTTTTTTAATTCCCAAGGAACATTGAAAACATACTCCACCAGCCTGTGATCACAAAACGGAACCCTTATTTCTAAACCTGCAGCCATACTCATTCGATCTTTTCTATCCAGCAGTACTGGCATCCAGCGAGTTAGCGTCAGATACGCAATTTCTCGCAATCTGGCATTCAAAGAATATTCTCCAGGAAGTTTTAGATTTAGAGTCCATGGGAAAGTGTTTGCTGAAATGGATTCTTTGCGATAAAACCATGGATAGCCGCAGAATATTTCATCAGCGCATTCTCCTGAAAGAGCCATTGTAACTTCCTTTTTTTATTTCCTTAGAAAATAGATAGAGAGAGGCGTCCACATCAGCCATTCCCGGCAGACCTCTGGCTCTAACAGCTGCCTTGAGGGAATCCACTAATTGAGGCGTATCCAAAATTATTTTTGTGGTGAACTGTGTTTAGATGTTGGGACATGATTTTTACCCATGGATCATCGCTGCTGGGTTGAAATTCATTGGGTTTAAAATACTTTTCATTGCCGGTAAAGTCTACAGAAAAAGTTTTTAGATTTTTTCCCTGTCTTTTTAAAACATCAGCAGCATAGGCACTGATTGCGCTTGAATCCAGTCTTCCGGACAGCAGGGTTCCCATGGGCATATATGAAATCATCTGTCTTTCCACCGCATCTTTTAGAAGGAATTTTGTTTTTTCTATAGTTTCTTCTGGGCTGTCCTGATGAACTTGGCTTTTTAGTCTAAAATAACAGTGTTTTCTGAGCCCTTTTCTAGTGTATGTTAAATAATACCCAGGTTTAAGTTCTTTTATTCCTTTAAAAACCCCATGACTTGGAGTTCTGGCAGGGCCTAAGGCTAAAATTTCTGCAAGCCCCTGCCTGTCTATTTCAGCATTTACTTCTGGGTGAGCCAAAATAGCTTTTATTTCAGAAGCAAAAATGAGAGATTTTTCTCGGTGAAAATAGAATAAGGGTTTTACTCTATATATACAATTACAAAGGTATCTGTGCTGTTTTCTCTGACCATAGGCTGTTTACCACCTTGGGGGTCGACTACTATCAGACGCCGATGAGCTAGAATTGCTCTTGGAGAAATCCAAATTCCCCTTTCATTGGGTCCACGGTTATCCAGGGTTTCGGCCATTTTTTCAACAATTATATCTTGGGATCTGAATCTGAGGTCCCTTTCCCAGTTAATCCAGCCGGCAATACCGCACATTTCAAACACCTCTTTCTTTGATGTATTAAAATTTTAAAAAAAAGCCCAAAACCGAAATTTATTCGGTTTTGGGCCCCGCTGCCCGTAGAAAGTAGGACGCCACTGCCCCTTTTTCATTTTATGCCGCGGGATCACTTTATGGTAAATGGAAAAATTTTTAATTTATGATTTATGAATACAATATTATGGAGCAAAAAATGTTGAGGTAATTCTTGAGATTTTGTTATAATATACACCAGCCGAGACATCAGCCGATCAGCACACCAACGATGGTGTGTTTGGGACAAAGGCGTCCCCAGCAGAAAGGAACTGCTGTTCTTTTCTGCAGTGGGGACGTTTTTTTATAACAATTTTTTGAGTTTGGGTGATTAAAATGACCCGTTCTAGGATTTTTTTAGCGGCAGCGGATGAAGAGTTGCGCAGAAAGATTAAAAATATTCTAATGAAAGAAGGCTTTATTGTAATTGGAGAAACAGGGGATGGTAGTTCTGCATTAAGGATGATAAGAACCTTGGATGTGGATCTGATCATTTTAGATGCGGACCTGCCAGGAGTCAAAGGTTTTGAAATAGCTCGAATCATCAAAGAAGAACGTATTGCTCCTGTGGTTGTTATGAGCAACAGCTGGCAGAAAACTTGTAGAAAAAGCAAAAGGAATACTGATGAAAGTTTTGAATCTCACCGAGGAAGAGGCCTTCCGCAAAATTCAGCGCCAAAGTATGGATAAGTGTATTCCCATGAAAGAAGTGGCAAAGGCTGTGATTTTATCTTATGAGATGCTCGGGGATAGCAAAGTAGATTAAAAATTTTTTAAAGCTATATGAGAAAGTTTGAAGATAAAAATTTTTTTGGCACCGGTTTTGGTGATGGGGATATTTTGTTTGCAGCCTTTTTTGTGTTATAATCTTGTAACTGAAGTTGAATTCTTTCGATGGTTTAAGGAGGTAACAATAATGGCTTCCCATGTTATTACGCTGGTTAAAGGAGTTCTCGTAAAATCCGATAGGTCAGCGGGATGCGGAGAATGCCAGACTTCATGTCAATCAGCCTGCAAGACATCCTGCACTGTAGGCAATCAGAAATGTCTAAATCATTGACGCCCACATATAGTGGGTGTAATTTTTTTGGGGGGTTTTTAATGGCTGAGGTTTCTGATTTTGAAGCTATTTATCAAGGCGTAAATAAAAATGTTCACAAGTTTAAAATTAATGGGCTTCCCGTTCTTTTGGACGCTGCAGCGGGCAGTGTTCATTTGATTGATAATGCCGTGTGGGATTTTCTGGACAGCATTGAAAATTGCTGCGGGCGTTTTGCTTACGCTTTAAGGGAACTAGAAAGAAAATATTCCCGAAGGGAAATTAAAGAAGTGCTAAGGGAGTTGATTTCCCTTAGGGACTTGGGACTTCTTTTTGCTGATGAACCCAATGCAGAGGAATTTTTAGAAAAAGAAAAGGAACGGGAATTTATGGTTAAGGCTCTCTGCCTTCATGCAGCTCATGACTGCAATATGACCTGCGGTTATTGTTTTGCTGCTGAAGGTAATTTTGGGCTGAAAAAGGAACTTATGTCAAAGGAAGTGGGAGAAAGGGCTGTTGATTTTCTCCTTGAAAATTCAGGAAGCAGAAGAACTTTAGAAATTGATTTTTTTGGTGGAGAGCCTCTCTTGAACTTTGAAGCAATCGAGCATATTACTGCTTATGGAAATAAAAAAGCGGAAGAATATGGAAAAAGGATAAATTTTACTCTAACCACCAACTGTCTGCTTTTGAATCAGGAAGTCTGTGAATTTGTCAACAGAAACAAAATGCAGGTGATTCTCAGCCTTGACGGTAGAAAGATAATTAACGATAGGGTGCGTCTTCTGAAAGACGGCAGAGGCAGCTATGATGTCGTTGTGAAGAGAATACTGAATTTTGTGGAGAGCCGTAATCACGAAAATTATTATGTGAGGGGCACCTTTACAAGAAAAAATTTGGATTTCAGCAAGGATGTGTTTCACCTCTTTGATTTAGGGTTGAAACATGTTTCTGTGGAGCCAGTGGTAGCACCTCCTGGAGAATACGGTTTTTATGAAGATGATATTTCTGTATTGGAAATGGAATATGAACGTCTTGCTGAAGGCTTGGTAAAAAGAATGCTTTCAGGACAGGATATAGATTTTTATCATTTTAACATTGATTTGGACGAAGGTCAGTGCCTTTCCCGTAAAATTAGAGGATGCGGTGCGGGATTTGAGTATTTTGCTGTCACCCCATCAGGCGACATTTATCCCTGCCACCAATTTGTGGGAGAAAAGAATTTTTTAATGGGAAATGTTTTTGAAGGCATTAAAAATAAGGATATGATGGAATTGTTCCGCTCAGCACATATTTACAGCAAACCTAAATGCAGGGAATGCTGGGCAAAGTTTATATGCAGCGGCGGCTGTCATGCCAGTGCATATTATTTTAATGGGAGTCTTTTTGAGCCCTTAGAAACGGCATGCATTCTTCAAAAGAAGAGAATTGAATGCGGTATATATTTTCAGCTGTACAAAAGATTTGGACAGCAGATCTCAGAGCTTATGGATTTCCGGGATTCATTGGAAGAGAAGGGTTCATAAGGAAACAGAACCATTAAAATCATCTTTTTTTGGTTAAAAAAAGGATTCTAAAAAAAAATATCGAATATAAAAAACAGTTTTTTTTTTGAGAGCCGGCAAAAAAATAAATAACTGTGCCGGCTAATTTTATATATAAATGAAAATAAAGGAAGGGATGGGATAATGTGATTTCTAATTCCTGTTCTAAGGAAGAGGCGGCCGCACATAGGAAATTAAGCAGGCCCAGCTCCCCATCGTTATATGCAGCGGCGCTGCTGATTCTGCTTCTCAGCTTTTGTATTATTGCTTTTACATATCCCAATGCCTATGCGGTTATTATTGATGGGGAAAAGAAGGCTTTAGTAAAAAGTCCTGAAATAGTAGAGAGCACATTGGAAGAAATAGCTGCAGATATAAGTAAAGGAAAGGATTTAAAGATTGAAATGGATATAAAATATGAAAAGGTTCATGTAGGGGATGGTGAATTTACTGAGCCTGCAGAGCTGAAAAAGATTTTAAAATCCTATCTCTCGTTTTTAAGCAGTGCTGCGGCAATAGTAGTTGATGGGGAGCAGAAGGTGTGGGTTGAAGATGAAAAAGCAGCAGAAGAAGTGCTGGAGAATCTCAAGAAGCGTTATTCCCCAAAGGGAGATGTGAAGCTTATAAAGCTGGATTTCAAAGAAGAAGTCAAGATACAAGAAGGTTTAGTGGATCCGGATAAAATAGTAAGTGTTTCCGAGGCAGAAGAAATTTTAGCATCTGGAGGAAAAGTAATCACCCACACCATTAAGAAAGGGGATACTCTGTGGTCCATTGCCCGTAATAATAACATGAAAGTAGCGGATATACTGGCAGCAAATCCAGGGCTTACGGAAAAAAGCATTTTAAAAATTGGAGATGAGATTAAGCTTGTAAAGACAAGCCCTGTGGTGACAGTTGTAGCAGAGTACGAGAAGGTTGAGAGCAAGGTTATACCCTTTGATATTCAGTATGTAAATAACTGTGAGCTGGCCAGGGGAACTACAAAAGTTGTCCAAGAGGGAGAAGAAGGGCAAAAGGAAGTTACATATAGGGTAACTACTTTAAATGGAATTAATATTTTAGCTGAAGTGGTAAAAACAGAAGTAATTAAGGAACCTAAGACAAAAATAGTTCATCAGGGAACAAAAGTTAGGGATGGTATTGCGATAGCCTCAAGGGGCGGTATTGGCAGCGGAAGGTTAGCCTGGCCGTTGATGGGAAGAATTACATCGGGATACGGTTACAGAGGAGGAGAGTTCCACGGAGCCATCGATATTGATGGAAACGACGGAGATCCCATAAGATCTGCGGAAGATGGAGTAGTGATTTTTGCTGGTTGGTCAGGGGGCTACGGCAATACCATAGTTATCGATCACGGCAATGGTCTGAGAACAAAGTATGCCCATTGTTCCCAGATAGATGTTAGGGTTGGAGAGACTGTTTCACGGGGCGAAATAATAGGAAGAGTAGGAAGCACCGGAAGAGCAACAGGTACACATTTACACTTTGAAGTTATAGTTAACGGGCAGTGCAAAAATCCCCTGCTGTATTTGAGGTAGCTGATGCGGGTGGGAATTTAAGCGCCCTTTTTGGATGGGGCGCTTTTTTGTTGCTGCAGAAAAGAAAAACTTTTAATAATGCGGATTTATAGAACATATACTGAGAAAATATTAGTATCAGAGATTAGGAAAAAATTTAGCTAAGGGAGTGAATAATTTGCCTAAACTGGAGCTTAAAGTGGAAGGAATGGCGTGCAGCCACTGCAAAAGGGCTGTTGAAGAAGCCCTTAAAACATTAGAAGGGGTAACAAGTGTTGAAGCTGATTTAGATTCTGGTAAGGTGTATGTTTTTTATGAAGGTGATGAGATGGATTTAAACTCCTTAAAGGAAGCTGTTAAATCAGCGGGCTATGAAGTTGTTGAGTAGTAAGATTGATAAAAGTTTTGGCGCAGTTCCATTGGGGCTGCGTTTTTTGTGTTTTTTTAGGAAAAAATTAATCAGTGCGGGGCCTGCCCCTTAACGGTACAATTTTTATTGCGGAAAGTTACTGAATTAGTTCTTGAAGCTGCTGAGAAAGCTTTTGCTCCTGTAAATAGAATGCTTAATTATGAACCTTTACGAAAGGTTCCTGTGGTTGTATATTCCAGCCGTGAAGTGCTTAGCAGGAATTTTGGCTGGGATGCGAACCAAAGTGCCATGGGGGTCTATTGGGCTGGAGTAATGCACATATTATCTCCCGAAGCGTGGATAGATGTTGGAGATAAAAACGAATACAGAGAGATTTTTATGCAGCAAGGTCCCATGATACATGAGTATACTCACTATGTTGTAGATAGCATAGCTGGAGGCAATTATCCTCGCTGGCTTACCGAGGGTATTGCTCAGTATGTGGAAAGGGAAACAACGGGATATGTTTTTAAAAGCAATCCTCAGGAAAAGGAAGTTCTAAGCATTGGGGAGCTGGAAGCATCTTTTGATGATTCACAGAAAGCAGGGATAGCATACCGTCAATCTCTTGAATTGGTTGATTTTCTGGTTGATTGCTATGGAGAAGAAATATTAGTAAGGATTTTAAAAAGATTGGGTACAGGAATGACCCTTTCCCAGACTTTTAAAGAAGAGCTGGGTATATCTTTAAAGGAATGGGAACAGGAGTTTGCCTTATGGAACCAGCAGAACTAAAAAATTTAATGGAATTCTTTTTAAGGTTTGGATGCTCTATATGCTTTTTAGGGGTATAATAATAAATTAAATCGGCTTGTTTTTTTGGCGTTTTAAAAACGGGGGAGAAAGGTGGACAGATTAAAGTATGAGCAGGAAAAGGGTATTTTTTTCTGTTTCAGGCATGAGCTGTGCTTCTTGTGCCCGAAGAATAGAAAAAAAACTCAGCCTTCTTGATGGTGTGGAGGAAGCTTCGGTTAATTTTGCTACTGAAAAAGTTAATGTAATTTATTCTAATGACAAAATAGGTCTGAAGGACATTTTAAATGCTGTTGAGTCTCTTGGATATGGTGTAGTTTTAAAAACAGATCATATTAAAATTTCGGGCATGAGCTGTGCATCCTGTGCTGCAGCTTTAGAAAAGCGCCTTGCTGCAGTAGAGGGTGTTGTTGAAGTTACAGTGAATTTCCCTGCAGAAAAAGCTTCCATAACTTATCTACCGGAAATCGTGGATCTAAATTTTTTGAAAAAAACCATTGGAGAAATGGGATTTAAAGCAGTTATTGAGGATGAATGGAAAGAAAGGGAGAAGTTAGGGGATAGGGAAATTGAAAGACAAAAGAAGCTTTTTATTTTTTCAGCGGTATTATCAATGCCCATGGTCTTTACTATGCTGATGGAGATCATGTCCATACACTGGGGTAAAATGTTTATGAATCCCCTTTTTCAATTTTTCCTTGCAACCCCTGTACAGTTTATTGCAGGGGCAAATTTTTATAAGAGAGCTTTTAAAGCGCTGAAATCCGGCAGTGCCAATATGGATGTGCTGGTGGTTTTAGGCACTTCCGCAGCTTATTTTTTAAGTGCGGCAAACACCTTTTTCTTTGGAGGTCCGGTTTACTATGAGACCTCAGCATTAATAATTACCCTTATTCTTTTGGGTAGATTTCTTGAAGCATCTGCCAGGGGCCGCGCTTCTTATGCTATCGAAAAGCTTATGAAGCTTCAGGCGAGGACTGCGAGGGTGCGGCGGAACGGAAAGCTGCTTGATATACCTGTGGAAGAAGTTAAGGTGGGCGATATTGTTGTGGTTCGCCCAGGAGAAAAGATTCCCGTGGACGGAGTGGTTATAAAGGGATATTCCACTGTGGATGAATCCATGCTGACCAGAGAAAGCATTCCCGTTGAAAAAAGTGAAGGAGATGAAGTATTTGGAGCAACGGTTAATGGCTCTGGTACCTTTGAATTTAGAGCTACCAAAGTGGGAAAGGATACGGTATTATCGCAGATTGTGAAATTGGTGGAAGAAGCTCAAACAAAAAAGGCACCTATTCAAAGGCTTGCGGATTTGGTTGCCGGCTATTTTGTTCCTGCAGTAGTGGGTGTATCCTTTATTACCTTTATTTTATGGTATTTTTTTTTAGATCGAGGAAATTTTACCCGAGCTGTGCTGAATATGACCTCAGTTCTGGTGGTGGCATGTCCCTGCGCTCTGGGTTTAGCCACCCCAACTTCCATTATGGTTGGTACGGGAAAGGGTGCTGAAAAGGGTATTTTGATAAAAGGTGGAGAGTATTTGGAGAAGGCAGGAGAGATAAATGCTGTGGTTCTGGATAAAACAGGCACCATAACCAAGGGGAAGCCCCGACTTACGGATATTGTTTTGCCTGAAAACGCTTCCATGTCAGAAGAAAAGGTGCTTATTCTCGGAGCCAGTGCCGAGAGGCTTTCGGAGCATCCCATTGGCAAAGCCATTGTGGAAGCTGCAGAGGAGAAAAAGCTGGAACTTTTAGAGGTGGATAATTTCAAAAGCATTCCCGGTCGGGGGATATGGTGCACCATAGATGGGCAGAGAGTTATGGTGGGAAAGCTGAGCTATATAGAAGAGCAGGGGGTAGATGTGTCTCTTTTAAAGGATTTTTATTTTAAATTGGAAAGGGAAGGAAAAACAGCTGTGGTAATGTCTGTAGGAGAAGAAGCAGCAGCTGTTTTTGCAGTGGCAGATACCATTAAAGAAGGTTCAAAAGAAGCTGTGGCGGCGCTGAAAAAAATGGGGTTAAAGGTTTTTATGCTTACTGGAGACAATAAGGAAACTGCAGAAGCCATAGGGAAAGAGGTGGGGATAGAAAATATTATTGCCGAAGTTCTTCCGGGAGAAAAAGCTGCTGTGATTGAAAAGCTTCAGAAGGAAGGTTACAGGGTTGCCATGGTTGGGGACGGAATAAATGATGCGCCAGCACTTGCAGCTGCACATGTGGGGATAGCTGTGGGAACGGGAACGGATATAGCTCTTGAAACTTCTGATATAACCCTGGTTGGAGGAGACTTGAGGGGGGTGGTGGGAAGCATAAATTTAAGCCGTGCCACATACAGAAACATCAAGCAGAATCTTTTTTGGGCATTTGTATATAACATTTTGGGCATTCCCATTGCAGCAGCCGGATTTCTTTCACCTATTATAGCTGCTGCAGCTATGGCTTTCAGCTCCCTATCTGTTGTGACTAATGCACTTCGCTTAAAAAAATTTGACCCTATGTATATATTTGATTAAACTTAAGCTGAAAAATTTTCCTTGGTATTGGAGGGTAATTTATGAGCTATCTTGATGAACCCTATAGAAGGCGTCAACCCTATGCTTTGATAATTCTTCTTATGTTTTTGAGTGCGCTTTTAGGAGGCTTTGTATCCTATGCTGTAGCTCCATCAATTTTTGGTTCCAAAAACAGTTCTGGTTATACGCAGGATCAGCAGTCCAATGATATTTCACAGGATGAAGGGACCATAACTGTTCCTATACAGGCAAAATCGCCGGTGGTAGCTATTGCACAAAAGGTGGGTCCTGCGGTGGTAGGAATTACTAATTTTAAAGGGAGCAATTTTTTTATGGAACCTGTCGAAAGCAGCGGTACAGGATTTATTTTAGATGGGGAAAAGGGGTACATAGTTACAAACTATCATGTTGTTGCAGGAGCTAGAAGGTTGATGGTTAGTTTAAGTGAAGATGAACAGTATTCTGCTCAAATAGTGGGGCGGGATGCAAGAACGGATCTTGCGGTAATAAAAATAAATGCCAACAGGAAGCTGCCTGAAGTTGTATTGGGTGACTCCTCTAAACTTCAGGTGGGGGAAGAAGTAGTAGCCATAGGAAATCCCCTGGGTAGGGAATTTGCCCGTTCTGTTACCAAGGGAGTTGTGAGTGCTCTTAACAGGGAGATAACAATTCCCACTTCCAGCGGAGGCGAAATAACCCTTAAATTAATTCAAACAGACGCTGCCATTAACCCTGGAAACAGCGGCGGTCCCCTTGTTAATATGCAGGGACAGGTGGTGGGCATCAACAGTGCCAAAATAGCCCAAGAAGGGGTTGAAGGCATGGGCTTTGCTATTCCTATAAATGTTGCCAAGCCCATAATACAGCAGATAATTGAAAAGGGGTATGTGAGCCGTCCCTTTATAGGTATTTATAATTTCAGAGAAATTACAGAAGAAATGTCTCAATGGTACGACATTCCTAGAGGAATTTTCGTTGGAGGTGTGGTACCAGGAAGTCCTGCGGATAAAGCCGGTATACAGCCTGAAGACATAATTGTAGAGTTTGATGGTAAAAGAATTACTACCTTTGCTGATTTGGATGAAGCTCTTTCGAAGCATAAAGTTGGGGATAGGGTTAAAATTGGTATTGTAAGGGATGGAAAAAGAAGGGAATTTAACCTTACCCTTGGAGAAATGCCCCGAAACGAATAAAAAGTAAAGGGTGAAAAGAACAGGCTCCAACGCTGAGTTTAACGTTGGAGCCCCTTTATTTGGAGGCGCTTATTATGGAAATATGTATTGTTGCTGTGGGAAAAATTAAAGAAAAATTTTATAAAGAAGCTGCTGATGAATACCTTAAAAGGCTTAAGAAATTTACAAAGGTAAAGGTAATTGAAGTTAAGGATGAACCCATCCCTTCAAATCTTTCTCCGGGGGATAAACAGAAAATCCTTGAGGCAGAAGGGGAGAGGATAATAAGACATATTAAAGATGATACTTATGTTATAGCTCTAAATATATCAGGAGAAGAAATATCTTCTGAAAAACTTGCATCTAGACTGCAACAGCTTTTTTTAGGAGGTACAAGTCGCCTGACTTTTATCGTTGGGGGTACACTGGGCTTAAGTTCTTCAGTTCTCTTAAGATCCCACTGGCAGCTGTCTCTGTCAAAGCTTACATTCCCTCATCAGCTGGCTCGGGTTATTCTTTTGGAGCAGATTTACAGATCCTTTACCATTATTAATAGAGAACCCTATCACCGTTAGGACATTTGCCTTTTTCTTTTTTGCTGTTTTTCTCCTTTATCTGCTATATTTTATGGGAAAAGTGTTTTTAGAAGGGGATTGGATATGGAAAAAAAGCAGAAGCAGGGGGAAACCCAGACCTGGGGCTTTGCTCAAGCCGAGGAAAATGAACCCATAAAAGTGATTATTGATGATAAAAGGGAATTTTATACTAAAGAAGAAGTTTTAAACACCATTATTCAAGGAGATGCCCTTAGGGTTTTAAAAAAGCTGCCAGAAAGTATCTTTGATATGGTATTTATGGACCCCCCTTATTTTCTCCAGCTTCCCAAAAAGGAATTGAGAAGATGGACGGTTGGAACCGTTGTGGAGGGTGTAGATGAAGATTGGGATAAATTTTCTTCATTTGAAGAGTACGATAGATTTATCTACAGCCTTCTTTCTGAAGTTAGAAGGGTTATGAAGCCCAATGCTACCATCTGGATCATAGGAACTTATCACAGTATTTTCAGAATAGGCAGGATCGTGCAGGATCTGGGGTTTTGGATTTTGAATGACGTTATTTGGGTAAAAACAAATCCCATGCCCAATTGGCTGGGGGTAAGGTTTACCAATGCCACGGAAACTTTAATTTGGGCAGTAAGGGAAAAGAACGCCAAGAAATATGTATTTAATAGGGACTTTGCAAAGGAATTTGGTATAGGAAAAGTAGGAGCAAATGTATGGGTTTTACCCCTCTGCGGCGGGCGGGAAAGAATAAGAGATGAGGAAGGGAAAAAAGTTCATTCTACTCAGAAGCCCGTTGAGTTATTAAAAAGGATAATTCTTACTTCCACCAATGAAGGAAGTTTAATTTTAGATCCCGTTGCTGGTATAGGAACCACAGGATATGTGGCCAGGGCTTTAAATAGAGATTTTGTAATGATAGAAATTAATCCCAAATATGTGGAATGGATTAAAAAGCGCTTTGAAATACCCCTTAAGATTGATGAAAAGTCATGACTGTTCTAAGTATAGCAGTGAAGGTTTGTTACAAGTAAGATAAACAAAAAGCTGTCTAATAAAAATTTATTATTGTATTTCGTTTGTATTTGAAAGGAAATTAGCAGTTATCATAGAATTAATGTCCTATGGTAAAAGATAGCATTTTCAAAAAAAAAAAAAAACAAGGTTTGCTTCATCTTTCAGCATAAAAAATTCCTGCCGAAATCCCCAAAAAATAAACTGCCTTACGATTCCCAAGCCTGCTTGTACTTAAGCCAGCACTGGAAGTATTAGAAATACAGATAAAAAAATAATACAGATAAAAAAATAGGGTTGAATTATTATGGATGATATACGAGTTTTGCTATTTTTTTATTTTGGAGAGGCTGTCCTTTTGTTTTATACTGGGCTGGCAATGTTTGAATTAAAACTTTCCATTCCAAGGCTTCTATGTACGGCAGGTCTATACAGCCTTTGTATTTGGTTTGTGAGGGGACTTTATGCAATGTATAACATTCCCTTAGGTACTCATACTCTAATTTTGGTTGTCTTATCAATTCTTTTAATGAAGTTTATTGGTAAAGTGAATTGGATATTTTCTGTGGGGGCAGTGCTGACGGGATTTTCATTAATTTTGATTGGAAACTGGTTTATCAATTTAATTATTCAGCAGATAAATTTAACATGGGAGCATATTCTTAGCAGCGTATGGCTTCATATATTGTTCGGCTACTTGGAGGATACATTCCTTATTTTATTACTAATTCTCAATAAAATATTTGGATTAAGTTACATCAAGTTGTTTGAGTTAGAATAAATAATAAAAAAGGGATGACAGTTCTTTGAAAGATAGAAAATTAATAATATTTTTGAATATAGTGCTTTGTCAGGTTTTTCTAAACCTATATATTGCTGTTAGTTACTTAAATCACACCTTGGATTTTATTTTCAACGTACTTCCTGCTGTAATAATCTTAATTGTTGTTTTCTCTGCAGGGCTTTGCCTATTTATGGTCAAAGAACTGTTGAGGCTTGCCAGAAAGGAAAAAGATGCTGAAATTGCTTTGGCAAGGCTGGAAGAAAGCAATTTTCTTATTAGCACCCTTAAAGCCAAACAGCATGATTTTGCAAACCATCTTCAGGTTTTATATGGGCTGGTTGAAAGGGGAGAAAAAAGGGCGCTCAAAAAGTACATGGAATACATATCTAATGACTTAAAAACGGTGGACAGGATAACAGGTCTAAAGTGTGTCGAAGTTGCAGCTCTGCTGTGCAAGAAAATGGCTTTGTCGGAGAATGTTGTTATTGAGCCAGTGATTAAGACAGATCTGAAACACCTTTCTCTACCGCCTGATAAAGTGATAAGTATTTTGGGAAATCTTATTGATAATGCTGTTTTTGAGGCACAAAGACACGAAGAAATAAATAATGTACGCATTGAAATTTCTGAAGATAAGGAATTTTATATTTTTGAAATATGGAACCCGGGACATATCCCTCCTCAGCTTTTTGATAAAATTTTTGAACCTGGTTTCAGTACAAAAGGGGAGAAGGGTTCTGGTATGGGCCTGCCCATTGTTAAACGCATTATAGAGAAATTCGGGGGGAAATTAGAACTTATTTCCCGAAAAGGATCTGGCACCACGTTTAGGGTTTATCTTCCCAAGAAAGAAACATCACTGCCAAAAGCTAATTAAGTTTTTGTTTTCTAGGAGGTGTTTTTATTGGGCAAGGCTATATTTGATTCTGCCGCTCATGAATATGATGCTTGGTATGAGACGGAGCTGGGCAGCCTTGTTCATGAAATTGAAAAAGAAGTAGTTTTTGATCTATTGAAGCCAAAAGCTGGGCAAAAGGTTCTTGATTTGGGATGCGGCACAGGGCATTATTCCATTGAATTGGCAAAAATGGGGCTTGAGGTTACCGGTGTGGATATTTCTAAGGAAATGATTTCCTATGCTGTTAAAAAAAGCAGAAAATTAGGACTTGACATAAATTTTTTAGAAGAAGACGCCCATAATCTGCCTTTTGAAGATGAAACCTTTGACTTAGTTGTTTCCGTTACTGCCCTTGAGTTTTTCCCGGAACCTACAAAGGCGTTAAGGGAAGGTTTTAGGGTTTTAAAACCTGGGGGAAGAATGGTTGTTGGTGTTATAGGAGCCAACAGTCCGTGGAGTGAAAAATACAAAAGAAATGCTGAAGAAGATGAAAACTCTGTTTTTAGGCATGCTAAATTTTATACAGCTAAGGAGCTCCTTTCCCTTTTACCAGAGGTAGAAGGAAAGGCTGTAAAAGCTCTATATTTTCCTCCGGATCGAAAAAACTTTGATCGTGATAGAGCTTTAGCTATGGAACAGGAAGGAAGGGCTCAAAATAAGGATGGAGCGGGTTTTGTTGCAGCACTATGGATCAAATAAGTGGTCTTTTTAAAAAGTGCCAGATGAAAACGTTGGTGAAGAAGCATTGGTTTTGGAATAATTCTGTCTTTTGAAGGGAGAAGATATATGCCTGGCTGTTTGATACCTTTACTGCTGTCCATATTTTTTTTACCAATGCTGTTTTTCATTATGTTCTTCAATATCACAGCCCTTTCCTTTGCCAAACTGGGTCTTTCTCCCTTGGGTGCAATGCTGCTGTTTACATCTATACTTTTTGGAAGTGTTATTAATATTCCCGTATCAAGAAAAAGAATTTATATAGAAGATCCCTATCCTTATAGATTTCCTTTTTTTTACTATTATCCCCCAAGGGTTAGGGAACAGGTTATAGCTGTCAATTTAGGAGGGGCAGTTATCCCCACCTTATTTAGCCTATATCTCCTTTTTTTTAAAGCGCCGTTTATCCCTTCCTTAATTGCCACTGCAGTAATTACTTTTGTTTCCAAAAAACTTGCAAGACCTGTTCCTGGAGTGGGTATCAGCATGCCTGCTTTTATACCTCCTTTAATAGCAGCTGCCCTTGCCCTTATCCTTGCAAAGGAAAATGCAGCACCCGTGGCCTTCATTTCAGGGGTTTTGGGTACCCTTATTGGAGCAGACCTATTGAATCTGCATTACCTTGATGAACTTGGGGCACAGGTGCTTAGTATTGGAGGGGCCGGAGTTTTTGACGGCATATTTCTTGTGGGAGTAGTTGCTGCATTTTTGACTTAATTTTGCATTTATGTGAAGGTTTTGGCTTTTATTAGGTGTAGTATATGATAAGAGGTTCTAGAATGATAAGAGGCTCTAGAATGAAAGAGTGGTAAATATGGAAAACCTGAGCGACCAGCAGTTGGTAAAATTAGTCCTTAATGGGAAAAAAGATGCTTTTTCCGTTCTTGTGATGAGATACCAAAAACAGATTTACAGTCTTACATACAGGTTTACCAATAACCCTGAGGACGCAAGGGACCTTGCGCAGGAAATTTTTATACATCTGTATAATGTGCTGCCAAAATATGATGGCAAACGTAATTTTTTTTCCTGGATGTACAAGGTTGCCAGCAATGTATGCTGTAATGCTATGCGCAGGGAAAAGCATCAACAGCAGTCCTTTCCTTTGGATAAAGTTATTAATTTTTCTCCGCTGTCAGTCCCTAAGGACATTCACCCTGAAGAATATTATGAACGAAGGGAAATGCGGGAGCTTGTTCGGCAGGCAGTTGCAGAGCTTCCGGACAAATACCGGCTTCCCATAATTTTGAGGTATATGGAAGACCTTTCTTATAAAGAAATAGCTGAAATACTGGATCTGCCCATTACTACTATTGAAACGCGTCTGTACAGGGGTAAAGCGCTTCTTCAAAAGAGGCTTCATGCTAAAGGGGAAGGGGGGCCGGTCCGTGAAATGTCCCGAGTATAGAAGGAAAATATCTTCCTACTTAGATGGAGAACTGGATACCTTAAACGAGAAGGAACTGTATAGGCATCTTTCCTCCTGTCCGCACTGTGCCCAGTATCTAGATGAGTTCCGCAGTATGGATAAGCTTTTAAAGAGTTCAATGGTTTTTTTAGAACCCCCTGAGGATTTTGCTGATGGGGTTATGGAGTGTATAAACTCAACCTTTGATGCCAAAGATAAAAAAGATAAAACTGATGAGGGAAGCGGACTGCCGCAGAGGGAATCAGCAGGAAGTAAGGAAAGGGAATCGCTTTATAGTAGATTTTTAGAAAATAGATTTTTAGAAAGCATTACCAATAGATTAAAAACTGTCCCTAAATGGACGGCTGCTGCTGTAATTGTCGTTTTAATTCTGGCCGTAAGTTTCTTTGGTGGCACTGCAGGCTTTTTAGGAGAAAACAGTTTGTGGAAAAATATTCTTGTTAAGACTGCTTCTGCCTATTATAAAGTTCTGGAGATTGGAAATATGCTGGAGGAAGGAGACAGTCTTTTCAGTAAAGTTTTAGGAAATGGGTCTCAAGAGGAAGGCAGAAAATCCAGCTCAGATGGTGGTTTTGTAGAAATAAGTGAAAGTTTGTTTGCTGATCAAAAAGCAGAAGGGAATAAAGCAGAAGTGCTGGAAGCTGAAACGGTATTTTTAACTCCACTGGCAGTAAACGAAAGCTACAACAATGTACGCCCTGTGTGGGCAGGAAAAGATGTAATATATTATCTTTCCCAAAGGGGAGCTCCAGGGGGCAATGGATATGTAGTTTGGCAGACAAACAGTGAAGGGTCCAAAAGCAGCATAGTGGGTAAAAGGGGACTGTTTATTCCCCTTGAAATCAAAGGTGGGGCTGCATGGTCTTCTGATAGGAAAAAGCTGGCTTTTGTTACTGACAGAAATGAATACTGGGAAATATGGTGCAGCGATCTTCAAGGACAGCTTACCAATATTACGGCGGCTTTTGATGAAGATGCCATGCCAGAAAAAGGTTCCCAATGGGGTTATAACCCAGTTTGGTCGGTTTTAGGAGACCTGGCTTTTCTTACTCAGCGTTTTGGAAATACTGACATAATGGTCAGCAGTGCGGCAGGTAAAGTATGGGTTATAGGCAAGACTGAAAATGAAGAAAGCTTTCCTATATGGTCTCCCAGCGGAAAACAGCTAGCTTTCTTCAGATCCTTAAGAGATAAAGAAGGGAAGAAAGGCGGAATATTTATAGCAGATAGGAACGGAGAAGAGATACACCAGGTAACACCCCTTATTAAAAATGCGGCGATGGTTCCAGCTTGGTCCCCAAAGGGACAGTGGTTGGCTGTTAATGTGGATGCGGGCAGCAAAAATTCCAGTGATAGTGGATTGTGGTGTGTAGATGTTGGGGGAAGGAAATGGAGTAAAATATCTGAATTTGGTGGGGGAAAGGTTGTTTCTTGGTCCCCTGACGGCACCAAAATTGCCTTCACTGGAAAAAGTGGGAAATTATATGTGCTGTATAGAGACGGCGACAAAGATAGGGGAAGGGTACTTCCCATAATTCCTGAAGACCGCCGGGGCTATGTAAATTATGTTGAATGGTCCCAAGACTCCCGCCGGATATTGATGGAATGGGTTGATGCTGGAACTGGAAAAAGCGGTGTTTGGCTGGCTTCTCTTCCCTAAGAATAGTGCTGCGTTTAATAAAAACCCTATCCGCTTTAAGCGGAAGGGTTTTTTTATTAAATCATGAAAGGTAAGTTCTCAAATTTGTGGAAATAGTAAACCTATTAGGAGTAAAAATACTGCCATAAAATTAATAAGGGTAGAAATCCAATATGGCCAGCTTTATCAAAAAAATTATTAGATGGGAGAATATAAGAGAAAAGGAGGTGAACCCGGCTTTTAGGCCGGGCTGGGATTATGGATATAGTGGGGATCATTCAGAAGGAGATTGAAGAAAGGCTTAAGGAAGCTGTGCTCAAAGCAAAGGATGAGGGGGATTTAAATTTTGAGGAGCTTCCTTTTTTTATAGTTGAAGTTCCTAAGGAAAAAGGCCATGGGGATTTTGCTTCCAATTTGGCAATAATCCTTGCTTCTCAAACTAAAAAGCCACCAAGGGAAATTGGAGAAATTATTATCAAGCATTTGGATACTTCCAATACATGGATAAAGGATGTGGAAATTGCTGGACCCGGATTTATTAATTTTACTTTAATGCGTGAATGGCTTTATCAGGTCCTGGAGGTTGTTGAGAGAGGTGATAAGAAGTACGGCAGATCTAATGTGGGAAATGGTAAAAAGGTGCAGGTTGAATTTGTCAGTGCAAATCCAACGGGACTTCTCCATATGGGTAATGCTAGGGGAGCTGCCATAGGGGATACCATAGCAAATGTTTTAGAGGCTGCGGGGTGGAAAGTTACCAGAGAATTTTATATAAATGATGCGGGTAATCAGATTGAAAACTTCGCAAAATCCTTGGAGGCTAGATATCTGCAGCTTTTGGGGAAAGAAGCTGAGGTGCCTGAGGATGGCTACCACGGAGAAGATTTAATTGAAACCATGAGAAATTTTATTGAGCTGGAAGGGGATAAGTATCTTGAAGCAGATCCAGAAGTTAGAAGAGAAGCTCTTACAGAATATGCCTTAAAGGAAAAGCTCAAATCCATAAAGGAGTCTCTTGAAAGATTTGGAGTGGCCTTTGATGTTTGGTTCAGTGAACACACACTTCACGAAAGTGGAGCAGTTAATGAAGTTATAGAGGAGCTCAGAAAAAGGGGATATGTATACGAGAAAGATGGAGCATTATGGTTTAAATCCACCCTTTTTGGTGATAAAAAAGATGAAGTTTTGGTTAGAAAAAATGGAATGCCCACTTATTTTGCGGCGGATATTGCCTATCATAAAAATAAATTTGACAGAGGATTTGACAGGGTTATTAACATATGGGGTGCGGATCATCACGGTCATGTTGTCCGTATGAAAGGTGCAATGGAGGCCCTTGGCTATGACAAAGACAAGCTGGATATTATCATTATGCAGCTGGTACGCCTCTTTAAAGACGGCGAAATTTTGAGGATGTCTAAGAGGACCGGTCAGTACATAACCCTAGATGAACTTATTGACGAAGTGGGGAAAGATGCGGCAAGGTTTTTCTTTGTTATGAGGGCTGCAGACAGCCATCTGGACTTTGATCTTGATCTGGCAAAGAAGGAGTCCAGTGAAAACCCTGTTTATTATGTTCAGTATGCCCATGCTCGTATAATCAGCATACTGCGTCAGGCTGTTGAAAAGGGAGTGGAAATTCCCAGGGCGTATAAGACCGATTTAACCGTTTTGGACAGTGAAGTGGAACTGGAACTCATAAGAAAACTTGCTGAATTTCCTGGTTTAGTGAAAGCCTGTGCAGAAACTTTGGAGCCCCATCGACTTCCCCATTATGCCATTGAGCTGGCGGGCATGTTCCACAGTTTTTATACTGAATGCCGTGTTCTTGGTGAAGATGAAGGAAAACAGGCAGCAAGATTGGTGCTGGTAAATGCCACCAGAATTGTACTGCGCAACGTTTTGAATCTTTTAGGGGTTACAGCCCCAGAAAGGATGTAGGAAACAAAATGCAGGAAATACTCCTTTCTCTTCTTATGGATGCCTTACTGGTTTTCTTTTTTCTCTTTTTAACCTTCCGGTACCTGCTTTTCCTACGTTAGCAGGAGTGATGGGAATAGTTGGACTGTTTTTAGGTTACATTTTAGGTCAAATTTTTGGGGAAAAGGCATAGCCAGTAAAGTCCATTTAAAAATAATCATAAAAAATCCATTTGACCCAACTATTTCAGAAGAGTTAGAATAGAAAAGTGTGATTTTTTGAACAGGAATCGGAGGGTGCATCATGGCTAAATATATTTTTATAACTGGTGGTGTTGTATCTTCTCTTGGAAAAGGGATTACAGCAGCTTCGCTGGGAAGATTGCTGAAGAACAGGGGATTAAGGGTAGCTCTGCAGAAGTTTGACCCTTATATAAACATAGATCCCGGTACCATGAGCCCTTACCAGCATGGGGAAGTTTTTGTAACGGAAGATGGGGCTGAAACGGACCTGGATCTTGGGCATTATGAGAGATTTGTAGATGAAAATTTAACTAAAGATTCCAATGTTACTGCAGGAAAAATTTACTGGTCCGTAATCAAAAAAGAGAGAAAAGGGGAATTTCTTGGGGGAACTGTTCAGGTAATCCCCCATATTACTAATGAAATAAAAGAGAGAATAACCCGGTTAGGACAGGAAAACACAGATGTTGTAATAACAGAAATTGGTGGAACTGTGGGGGACATTGAGTCCCTTCCTTTTTTAGAAGCCATTAGGCAGTTTAAAAGCGATGTGGGAAGGGACAATGTAATGTATATCCATGTTACACTGGTTCCCTATTTAAAAGCAGCAAGGGAAGCAAAAACCAAACCTACTCAGCACAGTGTAAAGGAGCTCAGAAGCATTGGTATACAGCCCGATGTGATAGTCTGCCGTTCTGAGCGTCCCCTTACCAAAGAAATAGAAGACAAGGTTGCCCTTTTTTGTGATATTGAAAGGGAAGCTGTAATACAAAACATTGACTGTGATAATATTTATGAGGTCCCCCTGATGCTTGCTGATGAAGGACTGGATAGGATAGCTATTAAAAAGCTTGGTCTGCAGTGCGGAGAGCTTCAAATGGAAGAATGGAGAAAAATGGTTGATAAGATGTGCAGTCCTGGCTGCCGCGTGGAGATTGCTTTGGTGGGCAAATATGTAGAGCTGCCTGATGCTTATCTCAGTATAGTAGAAGCTCTTCGCCATGGCGGTGTGGATTGTAATGTGGGGGTAGACATCCGCTGGATATCAGCCAGTGATTTGGAAAAAAGAAAAGCTGAGGATGTTCTGGCTGGTGTTAACGGTATCCTTGTGCCCGGAGGCTTTGGAGAGCGTGGTATAGAGGGGAAGATAGCTGCCATTCGTTATGCAAGGGAAAATAAAATTCCTTATCTTGGTATCTGTTTGGGAATGCAGCTTGCAGTGGTAGAATTTGCTAGAAATGTATGTGGTCTTGATGATGCCAACAGCTCAGAGTTTAATACTAATACTCCTCATCCCGTTATTGATCTGCTTCCTGAACAGAAAAATATTGAAGATATGGGTGGAACTATGCGTTTGGGAGCATATCCTTGCAGGATTGTGAAGGGTACTCTTGCTGATAAAATATACCAAGGGAAGGAATTAGTTTATGAGAGGCACCGTCACCGTTATGAATTCAACAACAATTATCGGTCTCTTTTGGAGCCAAAGGGCATGAGATTCAGCGGTTTTTCTCCTGATGGGAGACTGGTTGAAATTGTGGAAATTGAAGGTCATCCTTTTTTTATAGGCTGTCAATTTCATCCTGAATTTAAATCCCGTCCAACAAGACCTCATCCCCTTTTCAAGGAATTTATAAAAGCCGCCGTTAACATTGGAAAAATATAAGGACTTGTTTAATAAGGTATTGAATGATAGATAGTAGGTACGATTTATGGAGAGTTTTCTAGAAGAAAATAAATCGAAGGGGCGTGTTTTTCTTGGCATACAAAGCATATCTTATCGATGAACGGGACAGGGAAAAGTTTAATAATTTTGTTGCCAGTTCAAAAAAGGGCCACATTTTTCAATCTTTTGAATGGGGAGAGGTAAAGGCTCGGACTGGATGGGTTCCTCTGCGCCTTGTGATTGAAAAAGAAGGAAAAATTATAGCTGCCGTTTCTATTCTGGAGAGAACTGTTCCTTTCCTGAAAAGAAAAATTTTTTATGCTCCCAGGGGCCCTGTACTTGATTACGAAGATAAAGAGCTGTTTGATTTTCTTTTGGCAGAAATAAAAAAGCTTGCCCAGAGGCGGCGGGCTTTTATGCTCAAAATTGATCCCGATATACCATCATCAAATAAAGAAATCGTGGATTATTTGGTGAGCAGGGGTTTTAGACATCAGGATAAAAGTGATTTTGAGGGAATCCAGCCAAGATATGTATTCCGCCTTGATATTACGCCGAGTTTAGATGATCTTTTTGCCAATCTGCACAGCAAAACCCGCTATAATATCAGGTTGGCCAGGAGAAAGGGTGTAAAAATAAAGGAAAACTGCACCAAGGAAGATCTGCGGGTGTTTTATGATATACTGACCGTAACGGCAAAGAGGGATAATTTTTTAATAAGATCCTATGATTATTTTGAAACCCTCTGGGACTGTTTGGTGGAAAAAAATTTGGCAAAGCTTTTTTTGGCAGAATATAAAGGGAAAGTTATTGCCGGTACAATAGCTTTTATTTTTGGAGATAAAACGTGGTACATATATGGTGCTTCCAGTAATGAACACCGCAATGTTATGCCCAATTATCTGCTGCAGTGGAGAATGATTGAGTGGGCTAAGGAAAACGGCTGTAGAATATATGATTTCAGGGGAGTTCCTGGAAGATTAACGCCGGACAACCCCCTTTATGGACTTTACCGTTTTAAGAAAGGCTTCAATGGAGATTATGTGGAGTTTATTGGTGAATTTGATCTGCCCTATTCTCATGTGATTTATGGAACCTATACGGCAATGGAAGCCTTCTATTCAGGGCCTGTTAAAAAACTCATCAGATTTTACAAAAAAACTAAAAACACCGGTGGTGCTTAAAATGTATAAAGGGGAAAAGGATATGGCATTACCATCCTTTATTGGTCCCAGATGGGTGGAAATAGATCTTGATGCTGTTAAATTTAATGTGGCACAGATTAAAAAGCTCCTGTCTCCGGAAACAAAATTAATGGCTGTGGTGAAAGCTGATGGCTACGGCTTTGGTGCTGTTGAGGTTTCAAAAGCTGCTCTGGAAGCTGGAGCTGATATGCTTGGGGTCACAACCATTGACGAGGGTTTGGAGCTTCGAGAAATGGAAGTTGAAGCTCCTATACTTGTTTTTACCCCGTTTATGCCTGAAGAGAAGGATGTTTTTATTAATTATAATTTTACAGCTACTGTTGGGAGTTATGCTGCTGCAGAAACCCTTCTGAAGGAAAATCTTGAGCATTCTTTGAAGGTACATATAAAGGTTAATACGGGTATGAACCGTTTGGGAATGGAGCCCAAGGAGGCTGTGGAGTTTGTCAGCAGGGTTTATGGGAACCCCTTTATTGAAGTGGAGGGTATTTATACTCATTTTGCTGTCACCCCTAGAAAAAACAGAAACTTTGTTGAAAAACAGTTTAAAACTTTTATGGAGGTTGTTTCTTCTTTGGAAGACAAAGGGTATTCTATTCCCATAAAACATGTCTGCAGCAGCGCAGCTCTTTTAGACATGCCCCATATGCACATGGATATGGTGAGGGTGGGCACTCTAATATATGGACAGTACCCCTTTGGATATGAAAAGATAATTCCCCTGAAAGATCCCTGGAAAGTAAAAGCAAAGATTATACACGTAAAAAAAGTTTTCCCTGGAGAAAAGATTGGGTACGGAGGGGATTTTACAGTAAAGAAAGCAGTGCGTATTGGTATAATACCTGTAGGTTATGCTGATAGTTTTGGAACGGCGCCGGAAATGAATCCTAAAAATTTTTTGGATCTTTTAAAAATGATCATTAAAAAAATTTTCGCATATTTTGGCATAAGGGCAGGTATGCCTTTGGTAAAATTGGCGGACTTGCCCCTTAGGGTTTTAGGGAGAATAGGTATGCAGTTTACGGCAGTGGAGCTGCCTGATGAAAATGCTGATGTGGGAAGCATCGTTTCTGTTTTTATAAGGCGGACCAATTCCAGCAGCAGACTTCCCAGGGTATATATTTCAGAAAAAAGAGTGATAGGTATTAGGGTTCCCTGGGGCAAAAGGAGCTGTATACAGCGTCAGGGTGAGTATTCTTAAATAGAAGGGGTGAAATGGGTGACCCGGCAGAAAATAATAGCTGGAATTCTTGTTTTTTTAGCCGCTTTTGCGGCATTGAGCTTTATTTTTTTTGGTGATAAAGGCAGGGGTGCTGGAACAGCAGACAGCGGTGAAAAATTGGGTGTTATTTATATAGAGGGGATTATAGCAGGAGGTGCAGTGGACAGCTTTTTAGGAGGGATTGCTTCTTCGGAAGCAGTAATGAAGCATATAAGGGAAGCAGCTGAGGATCCCACTGTAAAAGCTGTGGTGCTGAGGATTGACAGCCCCGGCGGAACTGTACCTGCTACTCAAGAAATTGCACGGGAAATTGAAAAGTTGAAGGAAAAAGGTAAGATAGTGGTTGCTTCCATGGGGGATACGGGTACTTCAGGGGCATATTGGATTGCTGCCAAAGCCCATAAAATATTTGCCAATCCTGGGACTATTACAGGAAGTATAGGAGTAAGAATGGACTATCAAAACCTGGAGCGCTTGTATGAAAAACTGGGCATTGAATCAGAGGTGATAAAAAGCGGACCTTATAAAGACATGGGTTCTCCCACAAGGGAATTGGGTGCTGAAGAAAGAAAAATGCTTCAGGAAATGGTTGATGAAATGTTAAAACAGTTTATTGATGCGGTGGCGGAAGGTAGAAAAATTTCTAAGGAAAAGGCAGCAGAGCTTGCCAATGGAAGGATATGGACGGGAAGCCAAGCTTTAAAACTGGGGTTGATTGATGAGCTGGGGAATTATTATGATGCCATTAGAGAAGCAGCGGAAATGGCAGGTATCAGAGGCGAACCTGTAATTAAAGTTTATGGAAAAACGGGACTTTTGGAAGCATTTTTTGGAGGGTTTTCTCAGAGTTCTGGGAAACTAGGGGTAGAGCGGTTTCAGTGGCTTTTGATTCAAAAAACTTTGGGTCCTGTTATGCTTCTTCTGCCGGAAGAACTGCAGTAAATGCATTACATTGCGGGGGTGTGCCTTTTTAAATGAACTTTAGAGATAAAGGAAATGAAATTAACCCAGGGGAAAACGGCAGTACAAAAATGGAGAACGAGGAAAAGCTGTCTCCTGAAGTTGAAGAGGTTTTCACATCCAAAGGGAAGGAAAATAATATGGATTTTTTGGAAACTATTTATGGGGTAATTTTTACTCCCCGTTCGGCTTTTAAGTTTATTGGGATGAAAAAGCCAATGTTTTGGTCTGTGGGTCTGTTTATATGCATTTTTCTGTTTAATTTTATCATCAGCATGTGGGGAGTTTACCAAGAGTTTCACCCTTTGGAAAGGATGCCGTCTTTTTCCCTTGGCTTTTTGGTTTTAGGTATGATTTTTGTTTTTGCTGCTTGGTTTTTAAATACAGCAGTGATTAATTTAATATCTCAGTTTTTTGGCGGAAACGGAAACGGCATCGGTCTTTTTGCTGCTTTTGCATTTGCAGAAATACCCCTAGCCGTAACCGGGATTTTTGCTGCTGGAGCCTATTTTTTTGGTCTCCAAGGCTATGTAGCACAGTTTTTTCAGCTTCTTGGGGGTATTTGGAGTGTAGTTCTTCAGGTTATTGCTGTGAGTGAAGTTCAAGAACTTTCTTTAAGCAGGGCAGTTCTGGTGTGCATATTACCCTTAGCGGCAGTGTTTTGTGCTGTTCTGCTTCTGTTGGGAACCTTTCTTTTTACCATTGCTCCTCTTCTGCGCAGCCTTCCTAATACTTTATTCCCAATTTTATAGCTTCTTTTACCGTTTCTTTTTTGATTAATATTTGTGTACATTTAAAAAAACCAAAAAAGGAAGGAAAATGTTATAGCATTAGCGAACGAAGAAAAACACGCATAAATGTTAGAATTTTACTATAAAGTGAGGTGAGAAATTTGAGAGGGGAGCAGATGCGAAGTAGCATTTCCATTTTGGTTGTTGATGATCAGGAAGGTATTCGCCAGCTCCTTTCCGAATTACTTACTGCTGAAGGGTTTGATGTGCGCCTCGCATCCAACGGCATGGAAGCACTGAATTCTGTGGAAGAGAAATGTGATCCCAATATTATTATAATTGACATGAAAATGCCCGGAATCAGCGGACTTGATGTTGTAAAGGAGCTCAAAGGAAGGGGTTATAAGGGTATCTTCATCCTAATGACTGCATACGGCGAACTGGAAATTGTTGATGAAGCTATTAAGCTCGGGGTGGAATATCACATCAACAAACCTTTTGATATTGATGACCTTTTACAGCTGATCCGAAATGTTTGCCGAAACAGTTTTGATGGAACAGGATCTTTCAATGTTTAAGCCCCTAAGCACTTATAAGCTCCTATAGTGGGAGCGGTTTTTTATTTTTGATGTTAAAATTATTGTTTCAGGAGCTTGTTTGTGATAAATTAATTTTTACTGTAGTATATTAAGAAGGAATTTCCCCTAACTTAACGAATTACCTCTGAAGGGAGGACGGGGTATGTCTACAGTTACAACTTTGACTAAAATGGTACTGCGCTGCCCCTACTGCGGAGAAATTGGCTGTTACGATATTTCTATTTTTTCTTTTTCTGGATCCAAGTCGTTGAAGTTTAAATGTGAGTGCGGTGCTGACATAGCAGTAATTGGGACCAAGGACCGTAAAAAATATTGGCTTCAACTGGAGTGCGGCTACTGCATGGGCAGGCATATCTTTTATTATAACCGCAAACAGCTATGGGAAGCGGAATTTCTACCCTTAGTTTGCGAAGAAACGGGCCTCGATATAGCTTATATTGGGGATGAAGAAATAATTAAGCAGGCAATGGAAACTGGAGAAAATTCCCTTGCAGAAATCGCGGAAAATCTTGGTTTTAGTGATTATTTTGTTAACCCAGATGTTATGTATGGCGTACTGGACCATCTTAATTTCCTTGCAGAGGAAGGTAGGCTCTTCTGCCGCTGCGGTAATTTAAACATAGAAATTGAAATCTTTCCCGATAGGCTGGAACTTAAATGCGGCTGTTGTAGCAGTTCAGGGGTAATAATGGCACAAGACGAAATGGATTTAGAAAAAATTTATAATCTGTCGGAAATTCAGCTTACCGATATCGGTTTCAAATTTCGGGAAGGTAAAAGAACAAAACCAAGAAAGAGGTTTAAAAAGTAAAAAATTACTTTAAGCTTAAAAATTTATGCAGTTTTTTATGAATCCTTGGCAAAATAAGAATAGAAATCAACAGTGGAGGTTCTAGAAATGCCTTTAGCAAATGCCAAGGATTTATTAATGGATGCAGAAAAAGGAGGCTATGCCGTTGGAGCATTTAACTGCAGCAATATGGAAATTCTTCAGGCTATTGTAAGTGCAGCGGAAGAAATGGCTGCTCCTGTTATAGTCCAAGCCAGTCAAGGAGCAGTAAAATATGCTGGTCTGGAATATATTGCTGCTATGGTCAAGACGGCTGCGGAAATGGCATCGGTACCCATTGCTGTTCATCTGGATCACGGAACCAGCTTTGAGCAGGTGATAAAATGCATTAGATTGGGCTTTACTTCAGTTATGTTTGACGGCTCCATGCTTCCTTTCGATGAAAATGTGGTCAAAACTGCTGAGGTTGTTAAAGCTGCTAGGGCTGTGGGGGTTTCTGTGGAAGGAGAGTTGGGAAGAATCGGAGGCGCGGAGGATGATGTGACTCTTGGTTATGAAAAAGAGTTTTTTACCGATCCCCATGAAGCAGCGATTTTTGTAGAGAAAACGGGTGTTGATTTTCTTGCAGTGGCAGTGGGTACAGTCCACGGTAAATATAAGGGGGTACCCAATATTAATTTTGAGCTTTTAGCAGAAATTAATAGAAAAGTGGGCATTCCTCTTGTGCTGCACGGTTCCTCAGGTTTGCCCGGTGAGGATATTAAAAAGGCTGTATCTTTGGGAGTGCGAAAAGTAAACATAGATACTGATTTAAGGGAAGCCTTTGTTGAGGGAATAAGGGAAGCCCTTCAAAAACATCCTGAGGAAATTGACCCAAGGAAAATCCTGGGTCCGGCCAGGGAAAAAGTGAAAGAGGCTGTAGAGGAAAAAATAAATTACCTTGGCTGTGCTGGTACTGTTTAAGCTGAAGCATATCTCTTTTTTTATATTTTTAGGTATATTGGATTATTTAATAGGGAGGTTAACAAAAGTGAAGCTGTTTTTAGATACTGCAAATGTGGATGAAATTCGCGAAGCTGCCCAGTGGGGTGTGATTTCTGGTGTGACCACAAATCCAACTTTAATTGCCAAAGAAGGCAGAAATTTTTTTGAAGTGGTTAAAGAAATATGTGAGATTGTTGACGGTCCCATAAGTGCCGAGGTGATCAGCTTAAGGGCTGAAGAAATGGTTAAAGAAGCGGAGGAGCTGGCGGGGATTCATCCCAATGTGGTTATTAAAATACCCATGACTGAAGAAGGGCTTAAAGCTGTTAAGGTTTTGAGCAAAAAGGATATTAAGACCAATGTGACGTTGATTTTTTCTGCTAATCAAGCTCTGTTGGCTGCAAGGGCAGGGGCAACTTTTGTAAGCCCTTTTCTGGGAAGAATTGATGATGTGGGTCAAGTGGGTATGGACGTTGTAGCGGATACCGTTGAGATCTTTGACCTGCATGATATTGAAACGAAAATTATTGCTGCAAGCATCAGACATCCCATGCATGTAAGTGAAGCAGCCAAAGTAGGTGCCCATATTGCTACCGTTCCCTTTGGTGTTCTGAAGAAGATGGTATATCATCCCCTTACGGAAATAGGGATTAAAAGATTCCTTGCTGATTGGGAAAAAGTTAAAAACAAATAAGTTTGGGAACATCAGCATAACTTTTAATGTGGAGGTTTTAAATTTTCCTTCTTTTGGTTATCCTTATCTTTGAAGCCGGCTCTTTTTATAACTTTTATTTCCCTCCTTTCCTGCTTTTTTACTTCATTATTTTTATTTCCATTAAGTCTTACTGCACCTTTATTGTCAAATTTACTTTTTGTTAAAGGAGGTCAGCTTAGCTTGAATTTAAATATAGGCGATCTGGAAAGCAAAACAATGGTAGAACTTTATCAGATTGCCAGAGAATTGGAACTGCAGGGCTATCCTCGCCTCAGAAAGAAGGAATTAATCTTTGAGATAATGAAGGCCCAAACTGAAAAAGACGGATATATTTTTGCTCAGGGGATATTGGAAATCCTGCCCGATGGGTATGGCTTTCTGCGTCCTTTCGGATACCTTCCCAGTGAAGATGATATCTATATTTCTCCCTCTCAGATAAGAAGATTTGATTTGAGAACCGGAGACCTTATAGCCGGCCAGGCTAGGCCTCCAAAGGATTCAGAAAAGTTTTTTGCTCTTCTAAGGGTTGAATCTGTAAACGGATATGATCCGGAACAGCTTACGCAGCGGGTTCATTTCGATGCACTTACTCCTATTTTCCCCAATGAGCGGATAAATTTAGAAACCAAAGATTCTGATATTTCCACTAGAATTATTGATCTAATTGCACCTTTGGGGAAAGGACAAAGGGGACTTATTGTGGCACCTCCAAAAGCGGGAAAAACAGTGCTTCTCAAAAAAATAGCCAACAGTATTACTGAAAATTATCCTGATATTGAACTTATAGTTCTTTTAATTGATGAAAGGCCAGAAGAGGTAACGGACATGCAGCGTTCTGTGAAGGGAGAAGTGGTGGCTTCTACCTTTGATGAACCCCCTGAAAATCATGCCAAAGTAGCGGACATGGTGCTGGAAAGGGCAAAAAGGTTAGTGGAGCATAAAAAAGATGTTGTTATCCTTTTGGACAGCTTAACGAGATTGGCAAGGGCTCATAACCTTATTGTTCCACCCAGTGGAAGAACCCTTTCCGGGGGTGTGGATCCCACTGCTCTGCATAAACCGAAGCGCTTTTTTGGAGCAGCAAGGAACATTGAAGAAGGAGGAAGCCTTACCATTCTTGCTACTGCTTTAATTGAAACAGGGAGCCGAATGGATGAGGTTATTTTTGAAGAATTCAAGGGAACAGGAAACATGGAGCTTATTCTTGATCGCAAACTGGCTGAGAGGAGGATTTTCCCCGCAATTGATGTTAAGAGATCTGGTACGAGACGGGAGGAAAGTCTTTTAAGCAAAGAGGAGCTTGAGCTGGTTTGGAACTTCCGCAGGGTAACCCATTCCCTTGGGGTAGTGGAAGTTACAGAAATGCTTATAGATGCTATGAAAAAGACAAAAACCAATAAAGACCTGCTTCGAGCCCCTCCTCAACTTTTTGACTAGTCAAAAAGCACGCCTTTTGTTTCCTTAAGAATTGGAAATTAGAAATTTCCTCACTTCACAGGAAGAAAGGTATAATTTTTACCCTTTTGGGTCATAATTAATGCTGACGTATTTTTGGAGACAAAATATGCCATTTGCTTTTTTTTTCCTGCTGAGGTGAGGAATATGATTAAAAGAAAACTTCTGTTTTTTACAGCAGCTGTGGCTGTCAGCTTTTCCCTAATATTGAGTAATATTCCTGCAGGGGCGCTTATTTTTTCGGACATTCTGGAAACCATACCCGCTGTTCATCATGAAAAGAATGGATCTTATAATAATACAGACGGTTTGAAGTTTGAAGAGTATAGGGTAAAAGCCGGAGACAGCCTATGGAAAATTTCGCGCATTTTTAGTTCAGACTGGAAGCAGATTGCTGAAGTCAATGGAATAAAAGATGGAAAATATCTGCAAATTGGTCAGATACTGAGAATTCCTGTGGAAGAAGGAAAAGTTCACATAGTTCAGAAAGGAGATAGTTTGTGGAAAATTGCCCATCTTTATGGCGTGGACCCCAGCAGCCTTGCTTCTGCAAATAATATTAAGAACGCCAAGAGGCTTAAAGTGGGAATGCGTATAAGAATTCCTGAAGAAAAGACAGTGGAAGCTGTTTCAAGGAGTATGGTGCTGTCATACAGAGAGCTGGATTTGAATTGGCCTGTAGAGGGGCCCATTACGTCTAGATTCGGGCCCAGGAGTGGTGAGTTCCACCACGGTTTGGATATTGCAGCAGAAGAAGGTACAAAAGTTTATCCTGTTATGGAGGGAAGGGTTATCTTTTCTGGGTGGCTGAGCAGTGTTTACGGCAGGACAGTTATTATAAAACATGATAATAATATGAAGAGCCTATATGCCCATAATTCCAAAAACCTGGTAAAAGAAGGGGATTATGTAACTATAAATACGCCCATAAGCTGTGTAGGAAGTACAGGTAGGACCACCGGTTCCCACGTGCACCTGGAGATACATGTAGATGGAGAACCTGAGGACCCTCAAAAATTCCTAAAAAATATAGATTAGAAGCCCGGCAGAAAAGCCGGGCTCATTATTTTCTTATTCTATTTTTCTTGGTGGGGTCTAAAACTTTTATAGGGCACAGGCACATATTCTGCTGAAGGTCTGCGTTGAGGTGTTTGGGGATACAAGCTCATTAAAGAATATACCTCTTCAGGCATTTCATTGCAAACATTTATACCCATTTCGGCAAGTTCCTGGCAGGTTAGTGGATAATCATGGGTCCAATGCCCTTCTGTGAGCTTTGATGCCAATTCCTCAGCCTTTTCTTCGGGCATTTTTTCCTTAAGGATGTTTAGAACCAGGGATTTTACTTGAGAAATTGCTTTTTTGGCTATATCAGCCATAATCAATGTCTCATCATCGATTTCCTTTATGGGCTTCTGCTCCAATACTTTAAGAATCGAAGCAGCTGGATAATTTCCCAACTGGGGATCTACAGGTCCCATTACTGCGTTTTCATCCAAAACTATTTTGTCTACTGCCAGGGCTATAAGGGTGCCTCCAGACATGGCATAGTGGGGCACAAATACCGTAACTTCGGCAGGGTGGCGGCGTATCGCATGGGCAATCTGTTCTGCCGCGAGTACCAGTCCCCCGGGAGTGTGGAGGACTATATCTATGGGCATGTCATCGGGAGTAAGCCTTATGGCTCTTAAAACGTGCTCAGAATCTTCAATGTCTATATACCGGGAAATGGGGATACCCAAAAAAGAAACGGCTTCCTGCCGGTGAATAAGGGTAATAACCCTTGAATTTCTCTTTTTCTCAAGTTCTCTAATTAATTTTAAGCGGGCGTATTCGATCTGACGCTGTCTTATAAAAGGCAGGAGAAATGCTATAAGTATCCACAACCAGAATATTCCTGACAAATTCTACGCCTCCTTTTTCAAATTAAGAGGATTTATTACTATTCTTTTTTTTGTTTAAAAATTCCTCTATTTTATGTTTTAATATTTTATGCTTTAAAATAAGTAAAAATTTTATGTGTTTATGTGTTGTTTATATTTTTCATTAAAACCGATAAAAAATTGTATTTACTTCTCAAAAATTTATAGTAATCTATAAAAAAATGAAAAAATCAATAGTTTAAAATGGGGAGGTGCTGTGCAGTGGACGAGGAAAGCGGAAGTTTAAAAAAATTATATTTTTCTTTTGGCCGTTACGGAGACGCTCTCCCCATTTTATCCTTGTGGACTTTAAAGAAGTGATATTTTGGTATTAATTATTAAAAAAGAAGTTTGCAAGGTAGACAAAAAACAGCCTTGTCAGCACAATATGAGGTTGAAATTTGAGCGTTTCCGATACGGCCCTGTTGACTAAAAATTGTTGCGGATTATAAAGGGGGTATTGGAAATGCTCAAAGTTTATAGAACTGTAGGTTGCAGTCTAGAAGAAGTGAACTTGGAATTGATGGGTGAAAAGGGAAACTGGATAGATCTGGTGGCACCAACCAGTACAGAGCTGCATAATGTGTCCCTATACACCAATATACCGATGGAACTTTTGCTCAATGTACTTGATGAAGGGGAAAGACCTCATATAGAATTTGACGAAGGTTTGGTTTTGTTTATTATCAATATACCCGTAGAACATGCAAAAAAGGGAAAACCCACCTACGGTGTCGTACCGCTTGGCATAATTATTACAGAAAATGTAATCATTACCATTTGCCTTGAACCCAATGAAATCATGAAGCAATTCAGGGAAAACAGAGTCAGGGTATTTTTTACCTTTAAAAGAACGAGATTTTTACTTCAAATACTATACAGAGTTGCACAGCTTTACCTGTATTATCTGAGGCAGATAGACAAGAAGTCCACCGAAATTGAACAGGCGCTGCAGCGCTCCACAGAAAATAAAGAACTTATTAAACTCCTTGAACTGGAAAAAAGCCTTTTATACTTTACGACTTCTTTAAATGCAAATTTGATAGTTCTAGAAAAGCTTCTAAAGTTTCTTGAGGATAGCAATGGAGGAGAAGAGAAAAAGGAGAAAATTCTTCATTTTTATCCTGAGGATGCAGATCTCCTTGAAGATGTTATAATTGAAAACAGACAGGCTATACACATGGCAGAAATTCACAGCAACATTTTAAGTGGTATGATGGATGCCTTTGCTTCAGTTATTTCAAATAATCTAAATGTGGTCATGCGTTTTTTAACTGCTGTTACCATTGTTCTTTCTTTGCCTACCATGGTGGCCAGTTTTTACGGAATGAATGTGGAACTGCCTTTTCAAAGGCATCCCATGGCCTTTTGGGGAACCCTGATGATCTCACTGCTGCTGTCAGCTACGGCAACATATTTTTTAAAGAAAAAAATCAATGCTTTAATTTTTAAAGAAGTGCCTTAGATATGTCCGTTGAATGATTAATGAAATTATGATATAATTACTTCTCGTTAATTCAGGAATTTAAAGGGTTGCGAAAGAGGTGAGAAAAATGAAGAAAGGAATTCATCCTGAATACAAAGAATGTAGGGTAATTTGCGCTTGCGGCAACACTTTTGAGACCCGTTCCACGAAGCCAGAGATTAGAGTAGAAGTTTGTTCCCAGTGTCATCCCTTTTACGTGGGAACCAAGAAGGTGTACGTGGAAAAAGGCGGCCGCATTGAGAGGTTTAAGCGCAAATATGGGATTGAAGATTAAAAAGCGAGGGTGGAACGTAGGGGTTCCACCTTTTTTGTGGCTTTTTTCTCGTTCTGCCCTGTAATTGTCAATTAAAAAGTCATGGAGTATAATAAAAATTACAGCTTTATTTAGAATAGCGGAATGTTTAGCATTCTGCAGAATTAAGCTCTTAAGGCAGTTTAAAATTTCCTGCACAGATATGTAATAAATTGTTATTAGGGAGATGTAGAGGTTATGCTGAAAAACTTTCAGTACGGCGGGCAGGCGGTTATTGAAGGGGTTATGATGCGGGGTCCCAGGGAAATGGCCGTTGCTGTAAGGGATCCCAAGGGAGAAATAATCGTGGAGCGCCAGCCCCTTATTCCTTTAGGGGAAAGATTTTCGATACTAGGGCGCCCCATTTTTAGAGGTATAGTGGCTCTGTTTGAAGCTTTGGTGCTGGGTATAAAAACCCTTACCTTTTCAGCTAATGTGGCAATGGACGATGGGGAGGAAGAAGAAAAGCTCAGTACTTTGGAAATGGTGCTTACCATTGCTGTTGCGGTGGGGCTTGCTGTTCTGCTGTTTGTGGTTGTGCCCGTTGCTGCGGTGCATTATGGTGCCCGCTATCTTTCTCCTATTGCCCAGAATATACTGGAAGGATTTATTAGAATAGTGGTGTTTTTGGGTTATGTAGCGGGCATTTCCCTGATGGAGGATATAAAAAGGGTATTTCAGTATCATGGTGCGGAGCACAAAGTGATTCATGCCTATGAAGTGGGGGAAGATTTATCGCGCATAGAGAACATTCAGAAGTACAGCACCCTTCATCCCCGCTGCGGAACGGCTTTTCTCCTTATGGTGGTGATCCTTACCATTTTTTTCTTTTCTTTTCTTGGGAAACAGAGTTTATTTTTAAGGATATTGTCCCGTATTCTTCTTCTACCCCTCATAGCGGGAGCTGCCTATGAAATAATTAAATTTGCTTCAAAGCATACTGACAATAAATTGGTTTATCTGTTAATACTGCCGGGTCTCTGGCTGCAGAAATTAACCACCAGGGAGCCCGATGACCTTCAGGTGGAAGTTGCTCTGCGTGCGCTGAACGAAGTTCTTCCAACTGAGAAAAAAATACATTTGAGCAGCAGTCTTCATGAGAGTTCATGCAGTTCCTTTGTTTTTACAGGTACAGAATAAGCTTTTTATTACCTTTTAAACCCGACAACCGTTATAAAATATGCGGCAGGTGAGGTGAAGATGTATGTTTGAAAAGCTTGACAGCATTGTTCAAAAGTATGAAGAATTGGAAAAAATGCTTGCGGATCCAGAAATAATCGCTGACCCGGAGAAATTTCAAAAGCATGCAAAAGCCCATGCGGAGCTTCAGGAAGTGGTCAGCGTATATCGTGAATATAAAAGAGTTGATCAGGAATTGGAGGATGCTAAGACACTTTTGGAAGAAGAGCAGGATCCGGAGTTCGAAAAAATGATTGAGGATGAAATAGATAGTCTAACTCAGAAAAAAGAAGAGCTGGAAGAAAGGTTAAAGATACTCCTTCTGCCAAAGGATCCCAATGATGAGAAGAATGTGATCATGGAAATCAGAGCAGGGGCAGGGGGAGATGAAGCAAGCCTTTTTGCAGGAGATCTGTTCCGTATGTACAGCCGTTATGCTGAAGAAAAGAACTGGAAGATAGAAATTATGAATACCCATCCCAGCGATGTAGGTGGTTTTAAAGAAATTATCTTCATGGTTAAGGGCAAAGGTGCATACAGCAGGCTCAAATATGAAAGCGGTGTTCACAGAGTTCAGCGGATCCCGGTAACAGAATCTGGAGGAAGAATTCACACTTCTACTGTTACTGTTGCGGTTCTGCCTGAAGCTGAAGAAATAGAAGTGGAAATTGATCCCGATGATCTCCGCATAGACCTGTTCTGCTCCAGCGGACCGGGAGGACAGTCTGTTAACACTACCCAGTCTGCTGTAAGAATAACCCATATTCCAACAGGTATAGTGGTTTCCTGTCAGGATGAAAAATCCCAGCATAAAAACAAAGAGAGAGCAATGAAAGTTTTAAGGGCACGGCTTTTAGCTAAGCTTCAAGAAGAGCAGAGAAATCAAATTGACAACGAACGCAGAAGCCAGGTGGGAACCGGGGATAGAAGTGAAAGAATTAGAACTTATAATTTCCCTCAAAGCAGGGTGACGGATCACAGAATAGGGCTGACGCTTCACAAACTTGAATCCGTTTTAGAGGGAGAGCTGGATGAGATAATCGATGCTTTGATTACCAATGATCAGGCTGAAAAGCTGAAAGAGGTGGAGCACTGAGCTTGACATCCAGGGAGTTTAAATCTGTTAAGGATGCACTGCTGTGGGCTGCTTCCTATCTCCAAAAAAAGGGAGTGGAAAATTCCCGTCTTGAGGCGGAGGTCCTGTTTTCAAAGGTTTTGGAAGTGGATAGGGGAAAGCTTCTTGCTTCCCTAAAGGACCCTCTTGGGGAAGAGCAGCTGGAGAGATTCAAATTTTTTGTTGCTGAGCGCATAAGAGGTTATCCTTTGCAGTACATTACCCATGAGCAGGAATTCATGTCCTTGAATTTTTATGTGGAAGAAGGAGTGTTTATTCCCCGAGGAGATACTGAGGTTCTTGTGGAAGCCGTAATGAGTTTGGAAAAAAAATTTGAAAAGATACTGGATGTGGGCACTGGGAGCGGCATTATTGCAGTAACCCTGGCAAAAATTTTTCCTGAGAGCAGAATTACGGCACTGGATGTTTCAGAAAAGGCTTTAGAAAACGCTTCCCTTAATGCTGAAAAGCACGGTGTAAGGGATAGAATAATTTTTATTAAGGGGGATATATTTTTTTGGCAGCCGAAGGAATTTTTTGATCTCGTTGTGTCCAATCCCCCTTATATTCCTTCAGGTGATATCTTAAAGCTTCAAAAGGAGATTTCCTTTGAGCCTATAAAAGCCTTGGACGGCGGACCTGATGGGCTTAAGTTCTATTACAGGCTGGCAGAACTGTGTTCGGCATGCCTTCATCCTGGGGGAGTTCTTGCTGTGGAAATAGGCTGGAATCAGGCTCGGGAAGTAAGGAAGATCTTTTATGATGCTGGAATATTTGAAAATGAAATAAAGGTTCTTAAGGATTACGGAGGCAGGGATAGGGTTGTGATCTGCCGCAGAAAGCTTTAAATTCGGGAGGCTCTAAAGAAATGGGCGGTGATGAAAAGCGAATAAGTTCTTGGGAATTTTTTTTACTTTTTGTAAAGATAGGTATTTTCACTATCGGCGGGGGATATGTGATGATTCCCCTTATGCAGAAAGAATTTGTGGAGAAAAGGAAATTGATGAGTGTGGAGGAATTCCTCAATATTATTGCTTTAGCCCAGTGCGGTCCTGGAGGAGTAGCCATAAATGCTTCCACTGTCGTAGGCTATAGAATTAAGGGCTATTGGGGAGCCCTTCTGGCCACGGCAGGCACAGTTTTTCCTTCTTTTTTGGCTATTCTTCTGCTTGCGTTTTATCTTTTGAAACATGGAAATGCTGAGGGTATTGAGAAGTTTCTTTTAGGGGCAAGACCTGCAGTGGTAGGGCTTCTTCTAGCATCCTCCTACTCTCTGGGTAAGGAAGCTGTAAAAGATAAAAAGGCCTTTTCATTGCTTTGGCAAGCATTTTGGTTCTGGTTTTATTTGATGCCCACCCAATCCTGGTTATTACAGCAGGGGGGATTTTGGGCCTGTTTCTTTATTTTCCAAGGAATCCAAAAAAGAAAAAAGTAAAAGAATGTAAGTTAAAAAACTAATTTTTAAGCCTAAATAAAAAGGCTGGTGATAAATTGCTTTTTGAGCTTTTTCTAAGTTTTATAATTATTGGGGCATTCAGTTTTGGCGGCGGCAATGCCATGTTCCCCATTCTTTTAAGGGAACTGGTACATAAACATGGGTGGCTTACTTCAAAGGAAATGATTGACCTTTTTGCTTTTGCGCAGATGACCCCAGGGCCTGTAGCTACAAATGCTGCTACTTATGTGGGCTATAAAATTGGGGGTATTTTGGGTGCAGCTGTAGCGACGATAGGGGTAAGCCTTCCCTCGGCAGCAGCAATGCTAATTCTTTTAAGACTGATGGCAGGGCATAAGGCATCCTGTCATACCCAGAACCTATTTGCGGGTCTGCGCCCTGTGGTTGTGGCCCTTATTCTTTATGCAGGAATAGTAATTACGAAGCAGTCGGTACACGATCCCCTTGGCTACTTTTTGATTCTGGGTAACATCCTGGGAGCGCTGTTTCTGGATGTTAATCCCATAATTCTGATAATAATTTCTGGAATGCTGGGTCTAATTTTTAGTTAAAGTATTCTGCAAAAAAATTTGAAAAGAGGTTTTTTATGTTAAGGATAGAATGTATAAAGATATTGTCTGTCATATAGAGGAGGGGGATTAATGCTTACAACAGGCGTAAAACTTATTGATTTTTTTAAGCCTTCTCCATCGGCTGTAGAGAAGACCGAATTTTTAATTATTATAATCATAGTTCTTGCGGCGGTGAAGATTGCTGGGGATTTAAGCATCCGCTTCGGCCAGCCTTCGGTTTTTGGAAAGCTTTTGGTTGGTATAATCATAGGTCCCAGCGTGCTGGGACTGGTTCATGAAACGGAGCTTTTAAAGGAGCTTGCAGAAGTTGGGGTTCTCCTGCTCATGTTTATTGCAGGGGTTGAAACCGATGTAGAAGAGTTTTTGAAGAGTGCTAAAGGTGCCTTTTTGGCTGCTGTCCTTGGAGTGCTTGCTCCCCTTGCTGCAGGATACTGGATTTCCATTGTTTTCGGCTACGACTGGGCGAGGGCTCTTTTTGTGGGTACAATACTTGTGGCAACCAGCGTGAGCATTTCTGTCCAGACCCTTAGGGAGCTGGGGAGGCTTCAAAGCAGGGAGGGCTTTACCATTTTAGGGGCAGCGGTTATAGATGATATTTTGGGACTTATCACCCTAAGTATTGTTCTGGGCATTGAAATGGGACAGGGTGCAGGAGTATCTGGATTAGCTGCAATAGCTGTTAAAGTTGTGCTGTTTTTTGTACTAGGTATTATAGTGGGTCTTACCATCGTTCCCAGAATACTCAACTTTGCATCCAAAATGGGTGTTACCGTTCCCATTTTGACTATGGGAATTATTACAGCCTTTGCCTATGCTGTGGCTGCTGAATATATGGGAATGGCAGGAATAGTGGGTGCTTATTTATGCGGTCTTATGATAAGCATGACGGATCACAGAATGAACATTTTTGAAGGTGCTGAGCAGGTGGGATATTCCTTTTTCATTCCCTTCTTTTTTGTAAGCATTGGTGTTGCTGCTGATGTCAGGGGAATGACAGGAGATATGGTGCTTTTTACGGTTATCGTTACCCTTCTTGCGGTGCTGACAAAAATTATAGGCTGTGGAGCAGGAGCAATGATTTCTGGAATGAATCTTAAAAGCTCTTTGGTGGTGGGTACAGGAATGATTGCCCGGGGTGAGGTTGCACTCATTGTGGCAAAGATCGGTCTTGATGAAGGGCTAATTAATGAAGCTCTCTTTACTTCAATGGTAGTTGTGGCGATTGTTACCACCGTTGTTACTCCTCCCCTTTTGAGATTGATATTAGGGGGGAGGAAAGGTGCAGACCCTAAAACGGCATAAAATAATACCCCAATGCTTCCATAGGATATGGGCTGTGGGCTCAAAAAGAGCCTTTTCTTATTTTTAGAAGGTAAAAAAACAATATGTGGTATACTATTCTGGGGAAGGATGGATATGGGGTCAAAAAATTAGGATTTTGGTCAGCAGAAGGTGATTATTATAGCTGGGGAAAAAATGCGCACCAGATATTGGAGGGTAAACCCTTTTCATCCTGAAAAAAATAAAATAATTGAGGCTGCTTCATTTATTCGTGGCGGAAAAACTGTAGCCTTTCCCACAGAAACGGTTTACGGACTTGGGGCTGATGCCTTTAATCCCGAGGCTGTCCAGAAAATATTCATTGCTAAAGGACGTCCTGCAGACAATCCATTGATAGTTCATGTGGCACATTTGAGCCAGCTGAAAAAATTGGTACAGGAAATTCCTCCTGAGGCAGCTCTGCTCATTAGGCAATTTTGGCCCGGGCCTTTGACCTTGGTTCTGCCGAAAAGCCGGGAAGTTCCTTATGGGGTTACTGCTGGGTTGGATACTGTAGCTGTGCGCATGCCCAGGCATAAAGTTGCCCTGGAACTGATTCGCTGGGCAGGCTGTCCTATTGCTGCTCCCAGTGCCAATGTTTCAGGAAAACCCAGCCCTACCTCTGCCAAGCATGTTCTCAAAGATATGTATGGTGCCATTGGAGGTATTTTGGACGGCGGTTCTACTTCTGTGGGGATAGAATCCACAGTTCTGGACTTTTCTTCGGATGTTCCAACAATTCTCAGACCTGGAGGCGTTACCAAGGAACAGCTGGAAAAACTTTTAAAAAAGGTGAGGTTGTCTCCTGAAAGGGAAAATATGAATGGGAATGAATTTATTCCCCGGTCTCCGGGAATGAAATACAGGCACTATTCTCCCCGGGGTGAACTATATATAATCCGTGGCAGCATTAAAAAGGCTGTGGGAAAAATCAGGGAGCTGGTCCTTAATTGGCAGAAAGAGGGGAAAAAGGTTGCCGTACTTTGTTCCCGGGAAACGCATCAGTATTATCAACGGAATAATTTCAAAGCTGATCTTTTAATTATTTTAGGAAGCAGAGAGGATCCCAAAACTGTGGCCAGAAAGCTTTATGATGCCCTTCATTGGTGCGATGATAAAGATATGGACATTATCCTGGTGGAAGAATTTCCCTTTGAAGGAATTGGATATGCGGTAATGAACAGAATAAAAAAGGCTTCAGGGGACCGCATAATTGAACTGTAATGGGAAATGGGTCCAAAGATACTATCCTTCACCTTTCCTGAATAAAATTTTGTTGAAAAGAGGAGCGGGGTGGGGTTTTTGATTGAGATACTGCTGCTAAGTCTTGCTGCGGGAATTTCCACTTTTTTAGGCAGTGTTATTGTAATGTTCACAAACAGCTGCACAAAAAAATCCCTGGCTTTTTTTCTGGGCCTTGCTGCCGGGATAATGAGCGGAGTTGTTTTTTTTGACCTTATACCGTCGAGTTTGAAGTACGGGACTCTTTTATCTTCTTTAGGGGGTTTTATCACTGGAGTTGGAATTTTATTTATTTTGGACGGCATGATGGGTACAATGATGAATTTTTTGGACAGCTCCTTTAATGCATCGGGTCATCTTCTTCGCTTGGGTACCCTTGTGGGAATTGGGATAGCACTGCATGATTTTCCCGAGGGGATAGCCATTGCTGCGGGATATACTGCAGAGGTTCGTTTAGGAGCGGTAATTGCTTTTGCCATAGGGCTTCACAATATACCCGAAGGAATGGCTGTGGCAGCTCCCCTTTTAATGGGTGGAATGGGGAAAAGGCGCACAGCCGCTGCTGCTGCCCTTGTGAGCCTGGCAACTCCCATTGGGGCAGTTTTGGGATTTTGGCTGGTTAATTTGTCTGAAAACTTTATTTCTTTTATGCTGGCTTTAGCTGGAGGAGCCATGGCCTATATAGTAGCTCTTGAGCTTGTGCCTGAAGCAGTCCGAAATAATACTGGAATGTCTTTAAAAGGAGCTTTGGTAGGCTTTGCTGTAATTCTGTTTCTTTCGGGAAATTTTTGAGGGGGGTTTTTGGTGAATAATCTGCCCACAATTCTGCTTTTAGCCTGTGCCCTTGGGACTGATGCTTTTTCCATGGCAGTGGGAATAGGGGTGACGGGTATAAAGCTTAAAAGTGCCCTATGGGCATCAGCAGTAATATGTCTTTTTCACATAATTATGCCTTTAGTGGGGCTTTCCCTGGGAACTGTTCTGGGAAAAGCTGTGGGTCAGGCTGCAGGTATACTGGGTGCCCTTGTTCTTATATTCATTGGTGTTCAGGGAATAGTTGAGTATTTAAAGATATACAAAAATACTGGAAATTCTTCTGAAAAAGGGATTAAGCTTAAATTAATGGGGGGCTTTTGGGGGCTTATTGCTCTTGCGGGCAGTGTAAGTTTGGATGCCCTGACAGTAGGTTTTGGGCTGGGTACCTTTAATTTTAATCTTCCCATGACTGTGGGTGCTTTTGGAGCTGCTGCGGGATTGATGGCAGCTGTGGGCTTTCTTTTTGGAAGCCGTATTGGGGGATGGTTGGGTAATAAAGCTGAATTTGCTGGTTCTTTGATACTTTTTTTAATAGGCATAAAAATGATTGCCTCATAGGGGGTGAAGGCGTGTACACCATTTTATTTGTATGCAGCGGAAACACCTGCCGCAGCAGTATGGCAGAAGCCATTGCGAAAAAACTGCTTTCCGAAGAATTTGGGGAAAGTAATGTTGAGGTGATTTCAGCAGGAACAGCGGCTCTCGAGGGCAGTCCTGCTTCTCCACAGGCAGTGGAGGTAATGAAGAAAAAGGGTATTGACCTTTTGGGACACAGGGCAAAAAGGGTAACCCCTGAGTTAATTGAGAAGGCAGATCTTGTATTAACCATGACCGAAGGGCATAAAAGGCAGATACTCGCCATGGTTCCATCTGCGTGGGGAAAGGTGTTTACGTTAAAGGAATATGTTTTGGACAAGCTTGGATGTGCTTCTCCTGAGTATTTAGAAGTTAAAGCAATTCTTGAAGAAAAGGAAAAGGAATTTTTTAAAAAATATGGGAGGGAAATGGAAGAACTTAGAAGGCAGTATAGGGAACTGGAAATGAGGCTTAGGACAATAGAAAGGGAAATGCTGGAACTGGAGCGGGAGTATGCGGAGTTTACGCGCCCTGAAAGAGAAAAACTGTATTCATTAAGCAGAGGAGCCAATATCCTTGATATTTCTGATCCCTTTGGACAGTCTATAGATGAGTATGAGATTCTTTCTCTGGAAATGGAAGAGTATATTAAGCATGCCCTTGAAAAATTTTTAGCTGAAAAAAGAGATACCTGCGATACGTGATTCGTGAAGGAAAAAAACTGATTTTGTCGAAGAAAAAGCAAGCTGTAATTTATAACGAAGGTTTTAAGAGGGTGAATTCCTTGAGAATTGGAATTGGCAGCGACCACGGAGGGTATAACCTTAAGGAATTGATCAAGAACTATTTAAAGGACAGAGGGGATATAGAAGTAGAAGACTACGGCACTTTTGATAGCAATTCCGTTGATTATCCAGATTTTGCCCTGAAAGTAGCCTGTGCTGTGGCTTCAGGTGATGTGGATAGGGGTATCTTATGCTGTGGGACAGGAATCGGTGTGGCCATTGCGGCTAATAAGGTACCGGGGATAAGAGCTGCTGTGTGCAGTGATACCTTTTCTGCGCGGATGTCTAGGGAGCACAATGATGCAAACATACTGTGCCTTGGAGAAAGGGTAGTGGGACCGGGCTTAGCTTTGGAAATATTAAGAGTCTGGCTTGAAAGCGAGTTTGAAGGGGGAAGGCATAAGCGCAGGATTGATAAAATAACGGATGTGGAACGTCAATATATTAAAGGGGAGAGTGTACAATGAGAAGTCTTGAAAAAGTAAAGGAAATTGATCCTGAGGTAGCAGAAGCTATAGAACTGGAGCTCAACCGCCAGCGAACAAAAATTGAGCTCATAGCTTCTGAAAATTTTGTGAGCGAAGCGGTCTTGGAAGCTATGGGATCTGTACTTACGAATAAGTATGCCGAAGGTTATCCAGGACGCAGATATTATGGAGGCTGTGAATATGTTGACATTGTGGAAAATCTTGCCATAGAAAGGGCAAAGGAGCTTTTTGGGGCAGATCATGCCAATGTTCAGCCCCATTCTGGAGCTCAGGCTAACACTGCTGTTTACTTTGCTGTTTTGAAGCCCGGGGATGTGATCATGGGTATGGATCTGAGCCACGGAGGGCATCTTACCCATGGAAGTCCCGTCAGCCTTTCCGGTTCCTATTTCAAAGTGGTTTTTTACGGCGTTGATAGGGAGACCCAGAGGATTGACTATGATCAGGTAAGGGAAATTGCTAAGAAGCACAGACCCAAAATTATCATTGCTGGAGCAAGCGCTTATCCAAGGACCATAGATTTTTCCATTTTTGCGGACATAGCTAAAGAAGTGGGAGCTTATCTTATGGTTGATATGGCTCATATAGCGGGCCTTGTGGCTGCAGGTCTCCATCCCACTCCTGTTCCCCATGCAGAATTTGTAACAACCACTACGCATAAAACCCTGCGGGGTCCAAGGGGAGGCCTTATACTCTGTAAAGAGGAGTATGCAAAAACGGTGGACAAGGCAGTTTTTCCAGGCATTCAAGGCGGTCCCCTGATGCATGTGATTGCAGCCAAAGCAGTAGCTTTAAAGGAAGCTCTTGAGCCGCAGTTTAAAGAATATCAGAAACAGATTGTGGCCAATGCAAAAGCCCTGGCAGAAGCATTAAAGGAAAGGGGCTTTAATTTAGTTGCTGGAGGAACGGATAACCATCTGATGCTCATTGATTTGAGAAATAAAGGGCTCACCGGGAAAGAAGCTGAAGAACGGCTGGATGAAGTGGGAATTACTGCTAACAAAAATACCATACCTTTTGATCCCGAGAAGCCTTTTATAGCAAGCGGATTAAGGCTGGGAACTCCGGCGGTAACTACTAGGGGAATGAAGGAGCCTGAAATGGAGCGCATTGCTGAAGCTATAGATCTTACCCTATCCTATGATGCTTCTGCGGAAAAACTCGACAGAGCCCGTAAGATCGTTAAGGAGCTGTGCGATGGATTTCCCCTTTATGAATAGATTTAGATTAAAGAAGGATAAATGTGCGTTTAATCCGTATATTTGAGAGATAATGTCTGAAGGTGAGTTTTATCTAATGAAAAAAATCGACCGTGCAAAAACTCAAAGGCCCAGCTGGGATGAATATTTCATGGCTATAACGGAAATGGTGGCAACTCGGTCTACCTGCCTGCGGAGGAAGGTGGGGGCAGTTCTGGTTCTAGACAACAGAATTTTAGCCACAGGATACAACGGCAGCCCTTCGGGATTGAAGCACTGCGAAGAAGTGGGATGCATTCGCCAGGAAAGGGAAATAGAATCCGGCAGAGATCTTCACCTGTGCCGAGGTGCCCATGCAGAAGCAAACCTCATAACCCAGTGTGCAAAGTTCGGCATCCGAGCAGAGGGAAGCACCCTTTATGTTAATACCAGTCCCTGCAGTCTATGTATGAAGCTTTTGGTAAATGTGGGCATAAAAAAAATTGTTTACAGAGAGCTGTATCAGGATAAACTTGCCCTTGAGATTGCTGAAGAAGCAGGTATTGAAATGAAAAAGTTTATTGAAGAGGATTAGAAAGCTCCTGCCGAGACGGCAGTGAGCTGTTTTTAAATTTGATGGGTAGGTGAATTCCAATGAAAGATGCAAAATTTGCTGTTGCTGTGAACTGCATGGACGGAAGGGTTCAGGTTCCTGTCATTAATTTTCTGAAGGAAAAGTACGGAGTTGATTATGTGGATATGATTACGGAACCGGGTCCAGATAAAATTCTGGCAGAGAACAGGAGTAGTTCTGCCGCAGATTCCATTCGAAAAAGGGTCGAAATTTCCATTACAAAGCATTTCTCAAAACTTATTGCAGTGGTAGCCCACTATGACTGTGCGGGCAATCCTGTGGATAGGGAAATCCATATCAAACATCTCCATGCTGCTGTGGAAACAGTTAAATCATGGGGGTTTGATGCTGATGTAATAGGGCTTTGGGTTGATGATAAATGGCAGGTTCATGAAGTAATTGGAATAAGGTGAGTTTTTACTATTTTAAGGAGGTTTTTGGTTTGGAAATTTATCCCATTGGAGTTATTCATTCTCCATACAAGCGAAAGGAAGATGCTCCCCGTCAGGGCAGGCACCGAGCAGATGTTGAATTTGTCCTTGAAATTTTTCCTGAATTTGCTGAGGGGCTGAAGGATGTGGAATGTGCTTCCCATCTTATTGTTCTTTACTGGTGCCACCTGGTGGATAGGGACAGGCTGATAGCTTACCCCCCGGGAAGTGAAGAGCCCCGGGGAGTTTTTGCATGCCGTTCCCCTGCTCGTCCCAACCCCATAGCATTCTGTACTGCCAAACTGCTCCGTAGGGAAGGAAACAACCTTTATGTGAGCGGGCTGGATGCCCTTGACGGTTCCTATATAGTGGACATAAAACCCTATGTTTCAGAAATTGATGCCATAGATAATACAGAACTTACATGGTTTAAGGGAAGAAATAAAGCAGATGCTACATAATCCTGATATCTTCTATTCGTACGTGAAGCCCGCTTTTTTTAACAAGAATCATGTTGATGATTCCCGTATGGCTTAAGGTCATCATGCAGAATCCTGGAAGAAATCTCTGTCTCATTCCAAAAGTGGGTTCCCTTTTTATATTTCGGGCAATTCCTTCAAATCCCACCATGTGGTAGGCGGAAAGATCTTTAATTTTTACTTTTCCTTCTCGAGAGTATTTTGGACCCACTACCCAGGTATGGAGAAGTCCCGTTAGGGGTTCAGCTTTTATAACTTTAAGAACATGGGGGATGGGGCAGCCCGCCCCCATGGGCCTTCCCATAACTATATCTCCTGGAACTATTTTCCTGGTATCCACCAGATTGCTTCTGAAGGGCAGTATGATTTTTCGTGCAGAAATTTCCCCCGGCAGGGGATGGAGAATAAAATCAAATTCTTTCCCCAATACATCTCTTTCAGGGAAAAGGGCTTCGTGTTCTATATATTCCGGAAGATTTTTTTCTTTGGGACTTTTTGCTTCAAGGTAATAGGGACAGTCCTTGGGGTTCTTAATTCCTGCTTCAACAAGAGCTGCAAAGAGGCTGCAGGTTTTTAACCCGCATAGTCCGCAGTTCTTCCCGGGAGGCAGCCATTTTATTCCTTTTTCACCCATGGTTACTCCCCCCTGTAGAGATATTCACTGCACTGATCAAGTTTTTTTACTATGCCGAAGTGGTGCTTCCATCCGATTTCCTTTCTCCCCACACATATGGTGCAGGTGCCTATGGGCGGAACCCCCTTAAGTTTAAGGGTTTCAGGATTTATGGGGTCCGACATAAGAATTTTGCGATAGAGGAACTGCAGGGAAGTGCCGTAAAGGGCATTTGTCTCAAACATCTGAATTTCAGGATTAATTTCAAAAATTTTCTGCCTGAACACTTCCCTTTCCGCCTGGCTAACCAGATCGATCTTTGTTACTACGGCTATATCTGCCAGGCTCACCATGGGTCCCATTTTTGCAGGGGCATGAATGCCGGAGATGGCGTCCAGTACCACTATTCCCAATCCCTGATTTAGGTAAGGAGAACATCTTAAGCAGAGCCCTGCGCTTTCAACTATCAATAGGTCCGATTTTAAGTTTTCTGCCCACGAAACAGCATCTCCCAGAACCATTACTTCCGCATGATCGGGACACAGATCCCCTGAATACACCTTCATAGTTTCAATATTAAATTCCTTCTTAAGTTCTTCATCTTCAAAGGCCTTTACCACATCAATCTTTAAGAAGGAAATTTTTAAGCAATAACCTAAATTTTTTATGATCTGTTTAGCCAAAGCGGTTTTTCCAGAGGAGGGAGGACCTGCAATAATTAAAAGTTTCATTAAACCACCTCCGCGCTTGTTACTACGCCGGCTTCAAGCCCTATAATTCCAAGGATTTCCTCAGAAATAATGTTTCCCCGGCGCAGTTCTTCGCGGATCATCCCCATTTTTTGGTCAAGATCTATTAGCACTTTGGCAGCCCAAAGTTCTTTTTTGCTTTGGTTGATGACCTTCTTAACAGCACCATTTTTCATTACTATTCTTTTATCCGTAAGCAGGGCAATAACGGGGTCATGGGTTACGAAAATGATAATTTTATCCGTATTTTTAATCACTTCTATCACCTTATGTTTAAAAATGCCTGCATTTTCAACTTCATCCAGCAGGATAATGGGTGCAGCTCCCACAGTTATGGCGTCGGCAATCATAAGGGCCCTTGTCTGTCCCCCTGAAAGAGATGTAACCCGCATTTTTTCGGAAATTTTTTCTCCAGTAAAGAGGTTAGCCATCTCTATTGTTAATGCCGCTATTTTGGGCCCTTCCTTTTTTCTAGCCCTGGCATGGGTAAGGATGAACTCTTCCACGGTAAGATCGGTGAAGCATTTGGTATTTTGGGTGATCATGACTATGGGTTTAACGGCGGGATTGTGCCGGTACTCATCTGAAGGATACTGCCCGTTGATCATAACGGTACGGCCCGTTACGGTATCCCCTTGGGCAAGGAGTTCAATATCGTTAATAAAAGCTGTTTTGCCGCTTCCTGTGGGTCCCACAATGGAAACACTTTCCCCACTGATAAAGGTGATGGGTTTAAAGTTTTCCTTAAGATTTGCTTTGTCTTTTCCAGGGAACACAGTAATTGTTATTGACATTAAAGGTCCTCCTTAAATTACATATTGTATACTAAACACATAATATGTGGCCGAAGGAGGTTCTGTCATATTAAAAAGGGTGTTAATTATTTCCTCGCTAAGCTAAAGGGTCAGCATTTGGTCCCTGTTGACCCGTTTTTTTCCATCGGTTATAATTTAAAAAAACACAGACGGGCAGGTATCAAGGGAAGCCGGTGAGAATCCGGCGCGGTCCGCGCCACTGTAAGGTGGAGCAGTCTGCATTATGCCACTGGGCTTTTGCCTGGGAAGGCGCAGGCCTGCGGTGAAGCCGAGCCAGGAGACCTGTTCCTGCCTGTGAGCTGGGTGCTCCCTACGCAGGATGGGGAAGGCCTTGGCCCCTGCTTGCTTAGGAGCAGGGTTTTTGCTTTTATGCCGAAAAAGCGGATTGGTTTTTTCGGGTTTGGGGGATTTTCTGCTCAAAAAAGGCTGTCGGCTTTCTGCCCCATCCTGATGGTCAAAAAGGGGGTGGTTTGAAGCTGCAGCCTTTTTAAATTTTTACGGCGTAAAAATTTAAAGGGAGGAAACTGCCTGTGGGGGTAATAAAAAGATTTAGAGGCTCCATTTTACTGAAATCTGTTTCTGTTTTTATCCTTGTCATTTTATTAGTTTTAATGGGGCTCCCTTTCAGTACAGGGGCGGCTTCTACCTATGAACAGCTCATTTCAAAAGCTGTGGAGTTCAACCTTAATGCTTACGTAAGCGGCAGTAAGTTATCAGCCTATGATGCCTATGTGCTTACCCTGGCTGGGGAGGATGTTTCCGTTCAGAAGTGGACCTACGAAGGACTTTCCTTAAAGCAGGTGATATTAAATAAAGCCCAGGATATTGTTAAAAACCCAGAGGGGGTTTCTGCTAAAGAAATAGCCCATCACATTCTTGCGGCGGAAAAGTGGGGGTACAAAGATCTGTCCGCACAGCTTAAGGGTATTCTTTTCAGCAGATGGAGCGAGGACAGGGGCTTTGACGGAAATATATACAGCGACTTTGCAGCCCTTGATGCTCTGGCGCAAGCAGGGCTTTTAAGCATTTTGAATGCTGAGCAGGTAAAAAGTTATGTTTTAAGCAGCCAATGTACGGATAAGGAGGCAGAAAGCTACGGCTCATGGGGGGCCAGCTGGGGAAGCGCCTTTTACCCCGATTTTATGGCTACTGCCCAGGCTCTGCGCATACTAAAGGCACTGCCTGAGAATATAAAAAGCGCCAGTGACGTTCAGCAGGCAGTTAATGCAGGGCTTGATTGGATGCGGGGAAAACAGAACGCTGACGGGAGCTTTGAGGCTTCTTCCTGGGATGACGCTTTAATTGATACGGTTGAGGTTATTGTTACCCTGAAAATTTGGGGAAGGGACCCGTCTTCGTGGAAAAGTTCTGAGGGCAAAAGCGCTATTGATTATATGATAGAAGATGCTTTAAACAGTGACGGAAGCTTCGGAGAAGTCAGGAACACAATGGACGCCACTTGGGCATTGTATGCGTATTTAATTCTTGGAGATTTACTGCCGGATTACCAGGGGAATAATAACTGGCCCCAGCAGCCCCGAGGTGAAGTGCAGCAAAAAGCCATTACCGTCGGTGTAGGTGTAGTGGGCTTAAACAACGAAATTTTTTTTGGCCCAGATTATGTGGACATTGATCCCGACAATCCCTGGGGAGCGACAGCCCTTGGAGCCCTCGATGCCACGGGGCTTCCCTATGAGGTGTCCAGCAGGTGGGACGGTTTTGTTACTTCAATTTGTGGCTTGGCAAACAAGGGTTTAAGCGGTTGGATGTATAAGGTAAACGATGATATTCCTTCTGTATCGGCAAAGGACTACGAGGTGGACGAGGGAGATAAGGTAATCTGGTGGTACAGCACCAGTTTGGATTCTGTGGGTCCTGACTGGGAGGACCTGCTTCAGCTTGAGGAAGCCGACAATACGGAAGTTATTTCTGAAGAAATTGCGGCACAGGTTGAAAAACTTTCCCCTTCACTTAAAGTTTCAAATAATGCGTTAAATGCTTTCGAAAATTTGTACACTTTGCTGGGCTTGAAAAAAAGAGTAAAAACCCTTGGGAAAATTGAAGAGGCAGGGAGAACAGTGGTCGTAGTAGGGGAAGATTTAATGCCCGCTGCTGACGAGAGGTTGGCTTTAAAAAGGAAGCTGGATAAGAATGTTGTTGAAATAAATATGAAAGTGGACCCTGAAAGGGGAGGGGTTGTTACCGACGGATTTGAGGCGGCTCTTGTGGTTCCAGGGAAATCCTTTGCTGAAGAAGCTGAAGTTTCAGTGCGGGAAGTGGGAGAAGACTCTGTATATCCTGAACCCCAGGGATTTCGTCTTATTACACCTGTTTACTGCCTGGAACCCGAAGGTATAAAGCTCAGATCACCAGCGGTGTTCTATCTTAAAGTTTTCCTTCCTCCACTGTCAAAGGCTGATGATGTTGTCCTGGCACAATATGACATGGAAAAGAAGAGCTGGACGGCTCTGCCCTGCGTTTTTGATGCTTCCCAAAGCGTAGTTTTTGGGGCTGTTGAAGAATTATCCAGTACTGCGGTATTTGTAAAGGAAAAAAGGATGTATTTTAGTGATGTGGGAGATAAAAAAGCATATAATTGGGCTTCCGATGCAGTGGAGCTCCTTGGTGGCGCTGGTATCATTGAGGGAACAGGACGGGGAAACTTTGAGCCCGGTAAAGATGTCACAAGGGCAGAATTTGCTGCAATGCTGCTGAGAGCTCTGGAAATTAAAGAAAAATGTGAGATAGAAGTACTGCCCCATGGGGAATTTAAAGATGTTGGAAAAGACCGCTGGTTTTATGATGCAGTAATGCTGTCCGCGGCAAAAGGTATAATTAAAGGGTACGAAGACGGCACCTTTAGGCCATACATCCGCATAAGCAGGGAAGAAGCCGCTGTAATGCTGATGAGGGCATTGGGAGAAAAAACGGAAGAAAAAGGTCTTCTTTCATTTAAGGATGCTTCCAGCATTTCTCCCTGGGCAGGGACAGCCGTTGCTTCTGCAGTGGAGCGCGGTCTTATAAAGGGCTATGAAGATGGGACATTTGGGCCGAAGAATGCTATAAAAAGGGCTGAAGCAGCGGTGCTGATATACAGAGTGCTGATGGAAGGATGGGAGTAGAAAAACTGCAGGAAGGCAGGTTTGAGGGATGTTCAAAAAAAGGTGGCATTACTTTGCTGCGTTTTTGGTGCTGGTGCTGGCCCTTTTGGGCCCTCCCCTATACAGCCATTTTAACGGAGTTTCTTCTGATGATTTAAAGAACTCCTTGACTTTAAAGGAAGTTCAGAAACCTGCTTCTGTAGATGAAGAAAAGCCAGAAGAAAAAGTAACTGCCCAAGGAAATGAAGTTTCAGAAAGAGACCAAGCCTCTTTTGAGGATAAAAGGGAAAGCAGCGGAAGCACTGCGGGGCACGAGAGCAGAAGCAAAGAGGGTTTTGGAAGTAAAGAGGGGCAGCAGAAAAAAGATTTTTCAGAGCAAAAAAGGGACCTAAAGGATGCAGAAAAATCAGGCGGTACAAAAGTCTGGATTGCTGTGGTAGGAAAAAATGGCGAGCTGCTTTTTGGTCCTTCCTTCGTAACCTTAAATGAAAACAGCAGGTGGGGGATCACGGCTCTGGGTGCCTTGGAAGCTACAGGATTAAGTTTTACCATAAGCCCCCTCTATGGAGACTTTGTAACATCGGTGGAAGGGCAGAAAAATGAGGGGATGAGCGGATGGATGTACAAGGTGAATGATAGAATTCCCAGCATTTCTGCTGGTAAGATGTCCGTTAAAGGGGGAGATAAAATTATATGGTGGTACAGTGCGGGCAGTAACTTTCGGGGTCCGTCATGGGATTCTTTAAAGCCTTAAGGTTCTATGAAAACCAGGAAAGAAGCTGAGATTTATGAATGGATACCCATACCAGTTTAATTTTAAAAAAGGGAATTTATTTTTTCAGAGTCTGCATCCCGGGGCTGCCGCTTTGTACCTATTTTCCATGCTGGTTATGGCCCTTATTTTCAGCCATCCCCTGTATCTTTTGGGGCTTTCTTTGGTGATTGTTCTGGCTGCGGCTTTAACTGGGGGGCTTGAGGATTTGGAAATCTTCCTTAAACCGGGGACTGTCATGGCACTGCTTATAATGCTGGTAAATTTTTTGGGAGCAGGTTCTGGAGAAACAGTGCTGTGGCAGAGCCCCAGGCTCCCCTTTGGGGAAAGAGTAATATTCACCCTTGAAGCCCTGTGCTTTGGAGCTGCCATGGGAATAAGGCTCCTTACCGTTCTTGGAATTTTTTTTCTTTTTAATGTCATGGTTCACCCTGACCGGCTTCTTCGGGCGGTATCTTTTTCTGCCTCTAAATCTGTCCTTGTGGTTTCACTGGCTTTAAGACTTCTTCCCGGTACTATAAGGAGGCTTGAGGGAATAAGGGAAGCCCTGATTATAAGGGGAGTGGATGTTGGAGAGGGCGGCCTTAAAGAAAGGGCTGAGAAATATATGTTGGTGCTGGACACCCTGTTGAGTTTTTCTCTAGAGGATTCCTTTACCCTGGCAGAAGCTATGGAAGCCAGGGGATACAGGGGAAAAAGAAAGAGTGTTTACAGGCGGGAGAGAGTGCGGCCCAGGGATATTTTAACCGGAGGCTGTTCTGTTTTGGCGCTGCTGCTTTCGGTTTTGGCTGTAAATACCGGCAAAGGAAGCTTTTCATATTATCCCAGGCTTATGGAGCTTGTATCTGTTCCAGAAACCCTTTATTTTTTCTTCGGGATCATGTTTTTTCTGATTGTTCCCTTGTTTATGGGCTGGGGGTGGGAGAGATGGCATTATTTGAGATCGAAAATTTGACTTATTTTTATCCGGAAAGAAGTGTGCCGGCCCTTGAGGACATTGATCTGTCCATTTTCGAGGGGGAATTTTTCCTTATAATAGGAGGATCGGGGTCCGGAAAGTCCACCCTGGCAAAGCTTTTGGCAGGGCTGCTCCTTGATTTTTATGGTGGTAGAATAGGGGGCAGTGTTTTTTATCGGGGCATTGATATGATAAGGGACCGCAGGAGGGTGCCCCCGGGAGAAATAGGAATGGTCTTCCAGGACCCAGAAAATCAGCTGGTGATGACGGAGGTGGAAGCAGAAATATCCTTCGGTTTAGAAAATCTTGGGCTTTCCCGGGATGTAATGGGGCGCCGCATAGCTGAAGTAATGGCCTTTATGGGGCTTACAGCGGTGAAGGATGTTCCCACCTCTGAGCTTTCTGGAGGAATCAAGCAGAAGCTGGTCATATCGTCGGTCCTTGCCATGGAGCCCAGGGTCCTCATTTTTGATGAACCTACATCCCAGCTGGATCCTCCTTCGGCAGAGGAAATATTGAACCTTATTAAGCGTATAAACGAGGAACTGGGTATTACGGTGATTTTAATTGAGCAGAGGCTGGAAAGGTGTCTTCATCTGGCGGACAGGGTACTTTTTATGGATGGAGGTAGGGCTTTGTTCTGCGGTACTCCCCAGGAAATGGTAAAGAGGTGCCCTAAAGAAGGGCTTGTTTTAATTCCTCCCGTGTGCCGATTCTTTTACGAGCTGGGCATTTCCCCGGTGCCCCTTACTGTTAAGGAAGGGCGCAGGGTGCTTAAGGAAAGGCTTGACGGAAAAAGTCTTCCGGCGGAAATTAAAGGGAAAACTTTTGCTGAGAATTTCTCCTGCGAGAAAGGAAGGCTCATGGAGCTAAAAAATGTTTCCTTTATTTACCCCAACGGCAGGCGGGCTCTGGAGGGAATAGACCTTAAATTGGACATGGGGGAATTTGCGGCTGTTCTTGGAGAAAACGGTGCGGGCAAAACCACCCTTTTGAGGGTCATGGCGAGATTGGCTGCGCCCAGTAAGGGAAGAGTGGAATTCCACTGCAGTCAGGAAAAAAAGGCCCAGAACCCCACCTTCTCTTTTCCCGGAGGTGTGGCATACCTTTCCCAGAATCCCAGCGATTATCTTTTCAGGGACACCGTGGAGGAGGAACTCCTCTTTACTCTGAAAAATTTTGGGTTAAAGGATGACGGCATAGTGGATTACCTTCTGAAAAAGCTGGGACTTGATGCATGCCGAAAAGCCAACCCCAGGGATTTGAGCAGTGGAGAGCAGCAGAGGGCAGCCCTGGCTTCGGTGCTGGTTCTCCGTCCTTCCCTTCTCCTTCTGGATGAGCCCACCAGGGGTCTTGACTGGTTTTTAAAGATGAAGCTGGGAAATTTTCTGGTAGAGCTTAAAGAACAGGGAATTACGGTAATGATGGCCACCCATGATGTGGAGTTTGCTTCCCAGTTTGCACAAAGAGCAGTGATCATTCACGGTGGAGAGAAGGTGTGCGATGGAGAAGCACGGGAAGTTTTCAGCCGCTCCCTTTTTTATTCAACTCAGATGGGGAAGCTGTGCCGGGGCTTTGCAGAGGGGATCACAACGGTAGAGGAGGCTCTGGAAGTGCTCGGTCCCATCATTTCCAGTGCCGGATGAAGGGGAACGAAAAGGGAGGTAGAGACGTGGAGTCTGTTTATAAGAAGATATTTACAGGAGCAGCGGTTTTTTTAACGGTTTTTCTGATGGTGCGGATAAATATTAAAGCCCAGAATCCTGGGCTCATGCTTATTTTTGCTGCGGCAGCTTCCCTGGTGTTTTTTACCTGATGTTTGAAAAGGGTGCTGCTTCTTCTAAAGAAATCGCTCTTGTGGCAGTGCTTGCCGCAGCTGCAGCAGTAGGACGCCTTCCTTTTGCCTTTATTCCGGGTGTTCAGCCCACCACCTTTTTGGTTATCGTTTCCGGCAGGGCCCTGGGCAGCAGGGCGGGATTTATGGTGGGGTCTACTGCTGCTTTTGTTTCCAATATTTTTCTCGGGCAGGGACCGTGGACCCTATGGCAGATGCTGTCCTGGGGGCTTGCCGGGATGTCAGCGGGCATGATGAAAAGGCTTTTCCCTGAAATGGGCAGGAAAAGCATGACTGCTTTTTCCTTTCTCTGGGGATACCTCTTCGGCTGGATCATCGACCTCTGGTACTGGGCAGCTTTCGTTGAACCTTTAAATCTTAAAACTCTCCTTGGAGTTTTTGCTGCCAGCTTCTGGTTTGATACTGCCCATGCCCTGGGAAACGGCATCTTTTACTATCTCTTTGGTGATAGGGTATTTAAAATGATTCGGCGCTGCTCAAGAAGATTCAGTGTTGAGATCCTTTACACGCTGCCTGGAAAGGCTGAAAGAACCCGCTAAACATCCTTTACTCGCATTCCATCCCTTAAAAGATCAATATTTGAAGCTGCGACCCTGTCTCCTGGTTTTATTCCCTTCAGTACAACGGCTTCCTTATCACCTTTGAAGCCCAGCTTAATTTCCTTTCTTTTAACCCTGTCCCTGTCATCAATAACGAAAACATAGTTTTTACCCTTCTCATTTTTGACAGCTGAAAGGGGTACCACTATGCCTTCAGGTCCTTTAAAGGTAATTACTGCCCTTGCAGTCATTCCCGGCATCAGCTGTCCTGGATTGTCAACGGCAACTTCAAGGGGAAAGAGCTGACCTGTGGATTCCGCCAGGGGCCCAATTTCAGTTATTCTTCCGTGATAAACTCTACCTGGAAGGGCGTCCGTTTCTATCCTGACCTTCTGCCCCAGATGTAGGTATGGAATTACGTCTTCTTTTACCGTACCCTTCAGTTTTAGTGAGGAAGTATCAGCAACTGTAAGTAGAGCTGCTCCTGTGGTGGCAAGCTCCCCGGGATTTATATATCTGTTGGTTACGATACCGGTTATGGGACAGGTTATCCTGGTGTTGTCCAGCTGTGCCTTTATTACATTTTTTGCTGCTTCTGCCTGGGCAATGCCGGGACCTGATGCGATGGCATACTGCTTCTCTGCGCTGGCTTTCTGTTTCTCAGCAAGCCTGTACTGTCTAACTGCTGTTTCATACTGTTTTTGGGCCTGCTGAAGTTTTAGCTCAGCTTCCTCTAACTGACTCTGGGATACTACCCCAGCTTCAGCAAGGGTTTTAATGCGGTTGTAATTTTTCTGTGCGTTTTCCTTTTCCAGTTTTGCCCTTTCCATTGCTATTCTCGCAGTTTCCTGCTGAAGTTTTGCTGTTTCAATATTAATCTTTGCGAGGCCTGCCTGCTGTTCTGCCTGCTCCACTGAGGCAGCAGCCTGTTCAAACTGGGCTTTAAGTTCCTTTGCGTCTACTTGGAGCAGCAGCTGCCCCGCCTGAACTTTATCTCCCACATCACACAGGACACTGCTTACCCTGCCCGTAAGCTTGCTTTCAATATCAACTGTTCTGGATGGTAGAAGGGAACCTGTTACCTCTACGGTTTTTTGGGCTCTTCCCTTTTCGGCGGCGGCTGTTTTTACTTCAATGATTTCTCCTGAACCTTCAGCCTTTCCTAAACTGCAGGCAGAGGCCCCGAGAACAATTAGCAGGGACAGGAGAAGACCTATGCTCTTTTTTGCATCTCTTTTCATCCTGATTCATCTCCCTTCTGTATGTGAAAAAACCTTGAGATTTGTAAAGGGTGCAGTGTTAAAAAAGTGTTGATTTGAGTCATAACATACTCTGTTCGGTTTATGATTTTAAATATATTTTTACCGTTGCATTCATACCCGGCATAAGGCCTTTATTATCCCCCTCGGTTAAGACGATTTTTACAGGAATTACCTGAGTAACCTTTATGTAGTTCTCTCCGGAATTCTGGCTTGGTAATAATGAAAATGTTGAAGTGGTTGCTTTTCCTATACTGGCAACTCTGCCGTAGAAGACCTTATTGGGATAGGCATCGATTTTAACCTGAACCTTCTGCCCTACCTTCACCCGCCCTATTTTTGTTTCCTTGATGTTGGCGGATATGTATGCATGATCGGTATCGGCCACAACTGCCAGGGCTGTACTGGGTCCCACCAGTGATCCTACCACCGCTTTGGACTGTATGATTTCTCCGCTAATGGGTGCCCTTATTTCGGCTTTTTGAGCCATTATGCTTCCGGCTTTCTGGAGAGACTCAGGATCTGAAGCAAGGGATGCCAGAGAAGGTGTCAGATCCAGGCGTCCCAGCAGCTGGCCCGATTCCACCCTGTCGCTTTCTTCTGCGTTCCACTCCAGAAGGCGCCCAGTGGTTTCTGGAACTATGGTAACCGTGTCTGCGGAAACCCTTGCATCTTCCGTGATGATATAATTGACACTGTTGTAATAGTAGTAGCCCGCAATTGCCCCGGCTCCAAGGACGGATACTATCAGGACCAGTACCACCACTTTACGTCTGTTCTCCTTTAATTTTTCAATATTCAAGTTAATGTCACCCCTTGTAGGCTTTTTGTCCAGTTTGTTGACAAAGTTGCCTCTGCTGCCTTTGCTTACTCCTGAATTCACAAATGGCAGCAGAAGCACTTTCCGATGGTTTGTAGACAGCCTGTTTATCCTTTTTTATTCTATTGAAGGAACTCCATGCGTCCTTTCACTCCCGCTGCCCTTTCTGATAAATAGTGCGGGAATTAAGGCGAAAACAACAATTACTGTCATAATTACGAAAATATCATCCAGCGCTTTGACGAAGGACATTTTGGAGACCGCACCCTGCAGATAAGCAAGGGCGAGGCTTCTGGCCTCTGCGGTTGAAGCTGCTCCTGCTCCAAGCCTGCTTTCCACCTGGCGGAAAAATGCTTCAACTGCCGGGTTGTAAGGGGAAATATTTGCCGCCAGAACTGCACTGTGGAGATTCTGCCTTTTGTTTAAAATTGAAGTTAGAATGGCTATGCCGAATGACCCCGATACCCGGGAAATAATGTTGTTGATCGCCGATGCCTGCCCCACCAGATGAGGCGGGACTGACGAAATGGCAGCGGTCTGGGGAGGCATCATGCCCAGGGACATTCCCACGCTTCGCATTACCAGCCACAGCTGGATAACAGAAAAGGGAGTGTTTAAGTCAAGCCTGTGAAAGAGAAATGTGGTATAGGCAAGGATTAACAGGCCCGCTATGGATACTGCCCTTGGCCCTGTGCGGTCAAAAAGTCTGCCTGCGATGGGCATCATGAGCCCCGAAACAAGAGCAGCGGGCATCATGAGAAGCCCCGTTTTCATAGCTCCCAGTCCCCTTATGTTCTGCAGAAAGAGGGGCACATAGAATACCCCCGCGTTTAAGCAGATTGTTACTATTACCAGCATTAAATTGGCAAGGGTGAAGGTTGGGTAGCGGAAAACCCTGAGATCCAGCAGGGGGTTTTCGCAGGTAAGCTCAAGAAAGACAAAAAGACCAAGGGATACGGCGCTTGTGTATAACAGCAGGACGATTTTTTCCGAACCCCAGCCCCAGTCATTTCCTTTATTCAGTGCCAGAAGAAGGCAGAAAAGCCCCGTTCCAGCAGTTAAGGCCCCGCCGACATCGAGTTTTCCCGCTTTGCTCCTTGGAAATTCTGAAAGGATAAGATATGCCAGGAGTATGCCCAGTATCCCTATGGGAAGGTTTATGGTAAATATCCACCGCCAGTTTACATATTCCACCAAATAGCCTCCTAAAGTGGGTCCGATGGCTGGAGCTACCATAAGGGCTATGCCGAAGATACCCATAGCGCTTCCAAATCTTTCCCTGGGAACAAGGCTGTAAATCATGGACATGGTTGTGGGCATAATCATGCCTCCACCTATGGCCTGGACTACTCTTGATACAATTAGGGAGGTTATGTTCCAGCTGAAGGCACAGAGCATAGAGCCCAGAGTAAAAACGGAAAGGGATAGAATGTAAAGGGTTTTAAGACCCAGGCGGTTTCCAAGCCAGCTGCTCAGGGGCACAACCACTCCCAGCGCCAGCATGTAGATTGTTACCACCCACTCAACGGTTGAGGTGTTGGTGTTGAATACATGCATTATCGTTGGGATGGCGACATTCACTATGCTTGAATCCAGAATCGCCATAAAAGGCCCTATGAGCACCACCAAGACGGCAACCGCCCAGAAGACAGAAGTTTCTTTACTATTACCATTTGATGCTTCTTTTTTGTTCATGACTGCTTCCCTTCCTTGGAGCTGAGATAACGATCCAGAGTGACAAGGGCTTCAAGAATTAGATGGAGATTGTTTTCCGGCAGGTCTGCCAGTATTTTTCTCAGCTCCTCTTCCGTTTTTTGGGTAAAACAAATCATAAATTCCTTAAGAAGAGGAGTTCCGTAGACAAAAATGCTCCTCCTGTCGTCGGGATCGGCCTTCCGCTGTATAAACCCCCTGGCCTCAAGGCGGTCCAGTATCCCTGTGAAGGTGCTTGTGGGGATGCCGAGATGTTCTGCCAGGTCTGTTGTTTTCCACGGACCTTTTCTGTCAATTTTCCAGAGGGTTACTGCCTCTGTTCCCGAGAGCCCTTTCTCGCTGAAAATGGGAGAAAGCTTCCGTGCCAGCTTTCCGTGGAGCCGGCAGAGAAGCCCAAGAAAAGTTAGATACTCCAAAGCCCTCACCCTTTTTCAGGGAAAAAATTTCGGAATCGAATTAAACACTTATTAACATGTTAGCACCCTGGAGAAAAGATTTCAATAGAATTTAAATGCAGGGGGGCAATAAAAAATAATGCCTGGGTGTGCCCCCGGGCTGAGACTTTTATATTCTGCCTTTCCTTTCTCTGCCATTCAGAGAAGCCAGCCTGCTGATTTCCGAAGCCATTTCGCTGTTCCCGCTGTCTGGTTCTTATTCTTGAAAGTACCGATAAAACGCTCAAGGCAATTATTTGAGACGAGGTCCTTAAACGAATTAACCCTTATATGCTTAACCTGTGGGTATTCAGCAGAAAAAGCAGACATGTAAGCTGGAAAACGGTCTGTAATCAGGCTGTGTGAGCCGGATGGGGAAAAATGAAGAGTTAATAAAGGATGATTGCCTAGGATAAGCCGTCAAGCAGAGTGCAGTAAAAGCGGTTTTATTGGCAGTTTGAGGAGATTCGATGAAGAATCTCCTTTTTTATTAAAAAATTTTCTTTGCCTAAAGGTTTCCTTGGCGTGAAAATGAATTTATTTATGAAAAATTTATTATAGGATTAAAAAACCGATGCGTATTTTGATGCGTATTTTATTGCGGCGTTTCTGCAGTCAAACCGGTTTATAAGATTTTATTTATAAGATTTATTAAGGAGAGTGCTGGTGAAGGTGGGCAAAAAAGTGGTATACTTTATCTGCATTGGAAATTCAGCCAGAAGCCAAATGGCTGAGGGCTTTGCAAAGGCCCTTGGAGGGGATGTTTTTGAAGTTTACAGTGGAGGGACAGACCCTAAGGGGCTTAATCCCTATGCGGTGGAAGTAATGAAAGAAGTAGGAATCGATATTTCGGGGCAAACCTCTGATCCCATTAATGTGTCAATTTTAAAAAGGTGCAGTCTTGTTGTAACCCTGTGCGGCGATGCTAGGGATAACTGCCCCGTAATACCTCCTGGTGTTGAGCACAGGCATTGGTCTCTTGAAGATCCTGCGGGGGCAGTGGGAAGCAGGGAAGAAGTTCTCAATGTTTTCCGCAAAACTAGGGATGAAATTAAAAAGCTTGTTGAAGATTTGGTAGAGGAATTCGGATCGGTTTAGATTTTACAAAAAAGAGGAGGCAGGAAGTGCAGTGGGCTTAGTGGATGATCTCCAGAGGGTTTTCCCCCGCCTTGATCTCAAACCTACCCTTGAAGGTACAATGATAAAGATAGCCGAAGAAGTTGGGGAAATGAGCGAAATTGTGGGAAAAATAAGGGGGCTTTCGGGGGAAGACAAGAAAACAGCTCTTTTAAAGCTTTTGAGCCGGGATATGGGTAGGGAGATTTCCGATGCCCTGGGTGCGGAGGCTTCCATTGATATCAGGGCTATTGAACAAATAGCGGAAAAGTATGCCAAAATGAGGGAAAAGATTATAAAAGATGAGATATCCGAGAGGGAAATCGAGGTTTTCATAGCAAGGGAGCTTCTTGATGTTATGCAGACCTGCGCCACCTTTGCCTATCAGCTGGACGTGGATATGGAGGCTCTTTTAAAGGAGCACCGTCAGAAGCTTATCCGCAGGGGATACCTTAAAGAATAGCGGACGGGAAGTATTCAAAATATTCAAAAGCCCGACGAAGTGGAGCGTGAAAAACTTGCCTAGCGGGAGAAAAATAAAAATACTCGTTGTGTTCGGCACCAGGCCCGAAGCCATAAAGATGGCTCCCCTGGTAAAGGAACTCCAAAAAAGCCCGAACATGCTGCCCATAGTGGCGGTGACCGCTCAGCACAGGGAAATGCTTGATCAGGTGCTGGATCTTTTTGAGATAAAACCCCACTATGACCTAAATATAATGCGGCACGGGCAGACCCTTTCTGAAATCACCGGCAGAGTGCTTGAAGGTATTGAAAATATTATTGTAAAGGAAAGGCCAGACCTCGTTTTGGTTCACGGCGATACCACCACCACTTTTGCTTCAGCCCTTGCTGCTTTTTATGAAAAAACCCCTGTGGGGCATGTGGAGGCAGGGCTCCGCACCCGGGACAAATACGCTCCTTTTCCCGAGGAGATGAACCGCAGGCTCACCGGGGCGCTGGCAGATTTTCACTTCGCACCCACAGAAGCGGCAAGAGAAAACCTCCTTAAAGAAGGTGTTAGTAGAGACAGCATTTTTGTGACGGGAAACACAGTGATTGATGCCCTTTTTGCTTCTGTGAACCCAGAATATAGATTTGAAGGGCTCCTGGGGCGCTTAGATTTTAAAAACAGAAGAATTATCCTGGTTACAGCACACCGCAGGGAAAACTGGGGAAAGCCCATGGAAGAGATTTTTTCAGCTCTGGCTGAATTGGTAGATATGTTTTCAGATGTTGAAGTGGTTTTCCCAGTGCACAAAAATCCTGCCATACAGGCTCTAGCTAAGAAACTTTTGGGGGGAAGGGAAAGGGTTCATCTCATTGAACCCCTTGAGTATGCACCCTTCGTAAATTTAATGGCGCGCTGCTATCTTGTGCTTACGGATTCCGGAGGCTTGCAGGAAGAGGCTCCAGCCCTTGGAAAACCTGTCCTGGTTTTAAGGGAGATAACAGAGCGTCCAGAAGCCGTGGAAGCAGGAACGGTGCGTCTTGTGGGCTTCAGCAGGAGCAGAATTGTAAGGGAAACTAGAAGGCTTCTTTTAGATGAGAAGGAATACCAGGCAATGGCAAATGCTGTAAATCCCTACGGAGATGGGAAGGCTTCTTATAGAATAAGGAAGTGGCTGGAATACAGCTATGGTTTAAGCAGCGAAATTCCGGCTGAGTTTTCGGCAGATTTTGGAAGCAGATCTTATAAAAAATAATGATAAAATTTTAAAATTTTTATTTTTTTTAAAAGGATTTTGAAGCAGCTGGGAGAATATAAAATGTGGCTTGTTGGTATACCAAATTTGGTATACCAAAAATTTGGATTCAAATTCTGCATATTATTTTTCATTTTGGTAATTATGTGACATAGAGAATATAAATTCCAATAATACTGGCGCAATTCGACCTATTACGCTAGGCGACCAGTATTTTTTTAAGACCTTGGGAGCTGATGCCCTATTAAAAATGAAAAAATCCGCACCATGCTCAGGCATGTAAATGTGGGAATATCCTTCGGGATAGCCATGGCCATACGCCTTGCCATATTTTATTACCTGGGGCGCTGGGCAGATGAAAAGCTTGGCACGAATCCATGGCTGACCCTTGTTGGAATTCTCCTTGCTATAGGAATGTCCTTTCATCATTTAATAACGGAGTTTTCAAAACTGAACAGCGGTGGAGGAGGCGGTACCGAGGGAGAGGATAACGGGAGAGAATAAAAAGGAGCAGTAGATTATGCCTTCATGGTTGATGCCCTTTTTAAAAGGACTTCTTTTTGGCACAGCAGTGGGCGTTTTGAATAATTTCATTTCCATTAAGGCAGCTTTCCCCAAAAAAAGCTTAAACAATGAAAAAACAAAGAGAAGGCTTGCAGGAGCATACGTATTAAGGTATTTAATAAATTTTTCCGCTCTCTTTTTGGTGTATAAAAACATACCTGTACTTATGGGAACTGCCCTTGGGCTTACGGTGGTTAAAAATATTATACTTATTTGCTATATTTACAAAAGAAAGGGGTGATAAAGGAGAATGCATGAAACCCATTATCTTTTTCACATCTTCGGGCTGGGAGTTACAAGCACCGTAACCACCATGTGGGCAATTATGCTGGTATTAACTATCCTCAGCATTCTGGCAACCAGAAATATGGAAAAAATACCAAAGGGAATTCAGAATGCCCTGGAAATGGTTGTGGAGATGCTTTTAAACTTTTTCAGCGGCATCATAGGTTATGAAAAGGCAAGAATGTTTCTTCCTTTTTTAGGGACTATGTTTCTCTTTATTTTGATTTCCAACTATTCAGGATTAATACCAGGAGCAGGGCACGTTCCCGGGCTTGCGGCTCCCACATCTACTTGGAGCGTCACTGCAGGTCTGGCCATAACGGTGTTCTTTGCAACCCATATATTCGGCGTTAAAGCGCATGGTATTGGTTATTTAAAAAAGTTCCTTCAGCCTGTATTTATGCTTCCTTTAAACATAATTGAGCACTTTGTTAGACCGCTCTCTCTGTCGCTCCGTCTTTACGGCAACATCTTCGGCGAAGAAATGGTCATAGCAACGCTTTTAGGATTAATTCCCTATTTCGTACCTCTTCCAGTGATGCTTTTGTCTGTTTTATTCGGACTCATCCAGGCAATAGTTTTTACACTGCTGTCATCCATCTACTTCTATGAAGCAACAGAGGAACATCATTAAAAGCACCATTAACGCAGGCTGGGGAACGTTTTTATAAGTAATACCCTAGAGATTTGGGGGGAAAGGAGGGGTATAAATGGATCTGGGTGCAGGCCTTATAGCAATTGCTGCAGCGCTGTCCATCAGCGTGGCAACAATTGCTCCGGCTATAGGGCAGGGTAATGCAGCCAGCAAGGCATTGGAAGGGATTGCCCGCCAGCCGGAAGCAGCAGGCGAAATTCGTACTACAATGATTTTGGCCCTTGCTTTTATGGAGGCGCTTACAATTTACGGACTGTTGATTGCTTTTATGCTGCTTGGCAAGTTTTAAACATGAGCCGGAAAACCCTTTCGGGCGGTCTTTTAAGATCGCCCGTAGGGTACTTTCTGGGAAGAGAGGGGGCAGGAGTTTATGCACATTGATCTCAACGAATTAATCTGGGCAATTATAAATTTTCTGGTTTTATTGGCCCTTTTATACAAATTCCTTTGGAATCCTATTTTGAACACCCTCGACAAGAGAAGTGAAGAAATAAAAAGCAATCTTTCCAGTGCTGAAGCATTGAAGAAGCAGGCAGAGGAGATGCTTGAGGAATATAAGAAAAAGATTGCCGATGCCAAATCCGAAGCTCAGGCTATTATAAATCAGGCCAATAAAGCTGCTGAAGAGAACAGAAACAAGATAATATCTCAGGCACATGAAGAAGCAGCAAGGATAATCGAAAAGGCGCGGGAAGAAATCAGGCGGGAAAAAGAGCAGGCTTTGAAGGAAGTGCGGGATGAGATTGCAACCCTTGCTGTAATGGCTGCAGGTAAAGTCCTGGAAAAAAGCATAACCAAAGAGGATCACGAAAAGCTTGTGCGGGAATTTTTAGCTGAAGTGGGGGAAATACAATGAGCCAGAGAAGTCTAGCCCGCCGATATGCCCAAGCACTGTTTATGAGTGCTGTGGAGAAAAACATCCTTGACCAGGTGGAAGAAGATTTGAGGCTGGTTGTAGATGAAGTGGAAAAGAATAAAGATTTCAAGCGTTTTATAGATCAGCAGCTTATACCTCCTGATGAAAAGATTAAGGTAATTGAAAAAATTTTTGAAGGAAAGATTTCCGACATTTCCATGAACTTTTTAAAACTCGTGTTCCGAAAGCGCAGAGAGCGCTTATTAAAGGAATTTTTAGAGGAATTTGTTGATTTAGCGGACAGCGCCAGGGGCATTGAAAAGGTGGAAATAACAACTGCTGTAGAGCTGACCTCTGAACGGCGGGAATTTGTTAAAAATAAAATTTCGGAAATTATCGGCAAAAAGGTAAAACTTGTGGAAAAAGTGGACCCCAAGATTCTTGGGGGTATAGTTGTTAAAATAGGTGATAAGGTTTACGACGGAAGCGTACTGAATAAACTAAATGCTTTAAAGCGCCACTTAAAATCAGTACATTTACAGATAGAGGAAGATAGGGGTGAGATGGCCACATGAGCATTCGACCTGAGGAAATTACTTCCATCCTTAAACAGCAGATTGAGCAGTTTGATGCGGAAGTAAATATAGAAGAAGTGGGTACCGTTCTCCAGGTTGGAGACGGTATTGCGAGGATATATGGTCTAAAAAACGTTATGGCCGGCGAGCTCATTGAGTTTCCCGGCGGCGTTTACGGAATGGCTCAGAACCTTGAAGAGGACCATGTGGGCTGCGTTATCTTAGGTGAATTTGAGCACATCCGTGAGGGGGATCAGGTAAAGCGTACGGGAAGAATTGTGGAGGTACCCGTTGGTGAGGCATTGATTGGCCGTGTAGTTAACCCCCTGGGTCAGCCCTTAGATGGTTTGGGTCCCATAGAAGCTAAGGAGTTCAGGCCTATTGAGCAGAAAGCTCCTGGGGTTATCTACCGCAAGCCGGTTCACCAGCCCCTTCAGACAGGAATCAAAGCCATTGACGCTATGATTCCCATTGGTAGGGGACAGAGGGAACTCATCATCGGGGACCGTCAGACGGGTAAAACAGCCATAGCCGTTGACACCATTATAAACCAAAAGAATTCCGATGTGATCTGTATTTATGTAGCCATTGGTCAGAAAGCTTCCACTGTAGCTAACGTTGTTCAAAAGTTCAAAGAAACTGGAGCCATGGATTACACCATCGTTGTATCAGCTACCGCAAGCGATCCAGCACCCATGCTCTACATTGCACCCTATGCTGGGGCGGCCATGGGAGAGCACTTTATGTTCAACGGCAAGCATGTTCTTATTGTATACGATGATCTTTCCAAGCATGCCGTTGCCTACCGTGAGCTGTCGCTGCTTCTTCGTCGTCCTCCAGGAAGGGAAGCTTATCCAGGTGATGTTTTCTACCTCCATTCAAGACTTTTGGAAAGAGCAGCAAAATTAAGCGACGAGCTGGGCGGCGGTTCCATGACTGCTCTGCCCATAATTGAAACCCAGGCAGGAGACGTTTCCGCATACATCCCGACCAACGTTATTTCCATTACGGACGGGCAGATCTATCTTGAAAGCGACCTCTTCTATGCCGGTGTGCGTCCTGCAATCAACGTAGGTTTGTCGGTATCCCGTGTTGGTGGTGCCGCTCAGATTAAAGCCATGAAACAGGTAGCAGGCCGCCTGCGCCTGGACCTTGCCCAGTATAGAGAGCTTGAAGCCTTTGCTCAGTTCGGTTCTGACCTTGATAAGGCAACACTGGCAAGACTTGCCAGAGGTCAAAGGTTGGTTGAGCTCTTAAAGCAGGGTCAGTATCAGCCCATGGATGTTGCGGAGCAGGTTATAGTGATTTTTGCCGGAACCAATGGATACCTTGACGATATCCCGGTAGAAGCAGTGCGGAAGTTTGAAAAAGAGTTTCTGGAGTTTGTAAGGAAAGAACACAGCGATATACTCAATGAAATAAGGGATAAGAAGGAAATATCCAAAGAACTGGATCAGCGTATCAGACAGGTTATTGAAAAATTTAAAGAAACATTTGAGTACTAATACTTCTGTTATGCCTTAAAGGTGGTGAGATATTTTGGCTCAAAGCACCAGGGATATAAAGCGGAGGATCCGAAGCATAAAGAGCACCCAGAAAATTACAAAAGCGATGGAGATGGTTGCAGCAGCTAAACTCCGCCGTGCCCAGGAGAAAGCAGTTTCTTCAAGGCCCTATTCCAATAAAATGCAGGAAGTGCTGGGAAGGCTCACCGCAGGGGTGGGAGAGTTTAAGCATCCCCTTCTGTCATATCCTGAAAAGGGTAAAATAGGCTTTGTGGTTATAACAGGCGACAGGGGTTTGGCAGGCGGCTACAACATCAACATCCTGCGCCTTGCCCAACAGCATATTGATTCCTGCAGGGACGAAGCAGCGATCATTGCCCTGGGTCGGAAGGGTAGGGACTACTTCCGCTACAGAAATTATCCCCTTCTGAGGGATTATATAAACATAGGGGACATCCCCACATACATTCAGGCTCGAGAGCTGGCTAAGGAACTCATGGAACTGTTTACAGATGGAACACTGCGGGAAGTGCACCTGCTGTTCAATGAGTTTATTTCACCTATCCAGCAGAAGCCCACTATAGTAAGGCTTCTTCCTGTAGAAACCGAGGCAGGGGAAGGGGAAGGCGAAGAACACTGGAGTGAAGTGGAATACATTTTTGAGCCGTCTCCTGCTGAGGTTTTGGGAGAGCTTCTCCCGCGGCATATAGAAATTCAGGTTTATCACGCTCTCCTTGAAGCAAAAGCCAGTGAGCACGGTGCCAGAATGACAGCCATGGGCAACGCTACGGATAATGCTCAGGAAATCATCGATAAGCTCATCCTTTCATACAACCGTGCCCGCCAGGCTGCAATTACCAAGGAAATCTCAGAAATTGTCGGCGGTGCAGAAGCTTTGAAGAATATGTAAGGGTATTCATCTTTTAACAAGGAGGGAAACAGCGTGAAATACGGTAAAGTAGTGCAGGTGATCGGCCCCGTTGTGGACGTGGAATTTGAAGCTGGTGACCTGCCGGAAATATACAACGCCATTCTTATACGCACCGAAGATCAGCCCGAAGAATTTAGAAAGGTAAAATTCAATCTCACCCTGGAAGCTATGCAGCATCTGGGCAACAACAGGGTGCGCTGCGTTGCCATGGATTCCACCGACGGGCTTCAGCGGGGAATGGTTGCAGTAAACACCGGTGCCCCCATCACCGTTCCCGTTGGAAAGGAAACCCTTGGCAGAATGTTCAACGTTATTGGGGAACCCATTGACGGTAAAGAGCCTCCCAAGACAGACAAGAGATATCCCATTCACAGGGATCCCCCAACCTTTGAAGAACAAGATCCCTCAACGGAAATGCTTGAAACGGGAATTAAGGTTATTGACCTCCTCTGCCCCTACGCTAAGGGCGGTAAAGTTGGTCTATTCGGCGGTGCAGGAGTGGGTAAGACCGTTCTCATTATGGAGCTCATCCGCAACATTGCTTATGAGCACGGTGGATTCTCTGTCTTTGCAGGTGTGGGTGAGCGTACCCGTGAGGGAAACGATCTGTGGCTGGAAATGAAGGAATCAGGCGTTCTCGACAAAACAACACTGGTTTACGGCCAGATGAATGAGCCCCCAGGAGCAAGGATGCGTGTGGGACTCACAGGGCTCACCCTGGCGGAATACTTCAGGGATGAAGAGGGCCAGGACGTTCTTCTGTTTATCGACAACATTTTCCGCTTCACCCAAGCTGGTTCAGAGGTTTCGGCACTTTTGGGACGTATGCCGTCTGCTGTGGGTTATCAGCCCACATTGGCAACTGAAATGGGTGAGCTTCAGGAGAGGATTACTTCCACGAGAAAAGGTTCCATCACGTCGGTTCAGGCTATCTACGTGCCTGCAGACGACCTAACGGACCCGGCACCGGCTACCACCTTTGCTCACCTGGATGCCACCACGGTTCTTTCGCGTCAAATTGCTGAGCTGGGAATATATCCTGCTGTGGACCCGCTGGATTCAACTTCTAGGATTCTCGATCCGCAGATCCTGGGTCAGGAACATTATGAAGTTGCCCGCGGTGTTCAGCAGGTGCTGCAGCGCTACAAGGAGCTTCAGGACATCATTGCCATCCTGGGTATGGATGAGCTGTCTGAAGAGGACAAATTGATCGTTGCCCGTGCTAGAAAGATACAGCGCTTCCTTTCCCAGCCGTTTTTCGTAGCTGAAGCCTTTACGGGCAGACCGGGGGTTTATGTACCCATTAAGGAAACTGTACGCGGCTTTAAGGAAATCCTAGAAGGTAAGCACGACGATCTGCCCGAAGATGCATTCTACATGGTGGGAACCATAGATCAAGCAGTGGAGAAGGGTAAGCAGATTCTTGAGGAAAGACTGTAGAGGAGCGCTGATAAAATGGCTGAAAAAATTCTTACAATGGAGGTTGTTACTCCAGAACGCCATGTTATAAAAACTCAGGCGGATTCCATCGTCGTTCCAGCAGCCGAAGGATACCTGGGTATTCTCTCCAATCACGCACCCTTAATTACCAGCCTGAGAATAGGGGTTGTGAGGTACAGCTTAAAGGGACAGGAAAAGAAAATGGCCATCAGCGGAGGTTTTATGGAAGTAGCAGACAATGTTGTAACTATCCTTGCGGATACCGCAGAGCTGGCTGAGGAAATTGATGTGGATAGAGCCATTGCGGCAAAGGAAAGGGCTCTGCAGAGACTGAGGGAAAGGAAAGAAAACATTGATTACGTAAGGGCTCAGCTGGCCCTGCAGAGAGCATTGGCAAGGCTGAAGGCAGCAGGCAAAATTTAAAAACCAGCCCAAGGGGGTTATACAAAAAAAGAGGAACGCGGGTTAAGGAAGAACAACATCAGATCTGCGTTCCTCTTTTTACTTTTATTATTATGTTTTCTTGAATCTCGGCCGTTAAATTTAAATCTGCCCCTGCTCTTCTCCAGGGTGTTTACCCAGGGGGCAGTGGGTGCATCCAAGGCAGGGGTCCCTTTCCCAGGGAGCGACAGTTCCAAGGAACCATACCATTAATTCCCTCAGCTCATTGCTCAGCACGCAGGGCTCAGGAAATCTTACATAATACCTCGCAGCAATCTGCTGTACCTTCTCGGAATACTCCTCCCTGTTGAGATAGTCAGTAATGAACTTTTTCCTTATTTCAACCGTTGCAGTTTGGAAAACTTTATAAAGTCTTACTTCATCAGAGCTCCAGTTCTTTCTGCGCTTTGCCAAAGCTGCCTCAAGACACTTTTCAAGGTTTCCTTCCACTTCTTTCATTGCCATTCTGTTTCTATAGTCCTTGTCGCTCTCACCGTTATTGCGGGAAACTCCAATTTCTTCTCCCAGATCATCCAGATCCTTTCCCGTAAGCAGAATTTCCCTCTTTCTTCTTCTCTCTTCTTTTTTCTTCCTTTCCTCTTCTTCCATCTGAGCTCTTTTTAGAGCTTCCTCCTCATCAGAATCGTCAACTACTTTACCTTCAGTATCAAGATTTACTTCTACCTCAAAATCTATATTGTACTTTTTAAATTCATTTGCGGACATCTCTTATCCCCTCCACGGATATTGGCTTTTTAAATTTGCTTTCTTGTACAAGTATAACACACAGATGAAAAGGGGGAAACGGTTGATATTTACAGAGGAAGATATTTTTAATGTTTTCCTTTAGTTTTAATGACTTCTTTTAGAGCGACTAACATTAAGAAAAACTGTCAAGTATATAAATAAAAAGTTTTTAAAAATTGTAATTGGAGTGAGTGCCTTGAAAATAAGTGCAAAGCAGGGACTTATGGTTTTGATTATTTTAGCAGCTCTGTTTCCCTTTTACTGGCAGCCTGCCCAGAGTATGGTGTACAATTTGGGTTCTGAAGAAATTCTTTACAAATTGGTGGAAAATTCAGGAGCAAAACCTGTGGAGTTGATGGTTCAAGGATGGACAAAAGTAAACAGAAGTTATATGGAAATTAGTCCTTTAAAAAGAACTGCTTTAAAAACCGCAGAAAGGCTTGGTGTAAGAAACCCCGAACTTAAAGTAGAGGAAAGTCGGGACTTCCGCCAGGTAAGGGTACAGCACCTATCAGAAGATGGAACTTTAATAAGCATTGCTGCCCAATCCCTAATCAACTACACACTGCCCAACAGAGCCGGAGAAACCTACGTTACCGTCAGCCTGGCACGAAAAATTAATGTTGGGGAAAAGCATTACTGGTCTTCCAGAGTAAAAACGGCTCTTTCTTTTCCCGGCGGAAGCACTCCCCAGGTTCTTACAAATATTACTGCCGTCTATCCAGGAAAACTGTCTTTAAAGGCTAAAAGGGAATTGGTGGACAATCTTTTTTCTGCAGCAAAAGCAAAAAAAATTGGCGGTGTGGAAAACAGCGAACTGGTAAGCTGTACAGGATTTGCTCCTGGAATTAGGGAAAAAATTAAGCTGGGAAAAAATTTTGTTAATCTCAATGTGGCTTTAAGATATCATAACAGCGACGGACAAACGTATATTTATATAGGCTCTCCCCTCCTTGTGGGAGAATATTAAGCTTATGAAAGAAAATATATGGTTGCAGGAAAACTTTCAGCAGTCTAGAATAATGAGCTTATAAACATATATAGTGACGGGTTCACGGTACATAAGGAGGATACATTTGTGGAAAAAATCATGATCGAAGGGGGAACTCCCCTGGAAGGGTCCGTACGCATAAGCGGTGCAAAAAACTCCGTCCTTCCCGTCATGGCTGCCTCCATTCTGGCATCGGGAGAAACCGTACTCAGAGAGATTCCAGATCTTGCGGACGTAAGGACCATGTGTGAGTTGCTGAAAAACCTTGGGGGCATATGCCGCAGGGAAGGAGACGTTTTGCACATAGATTTTTCCGATGTAGCTTCTTCCGAAGCTCCCTACGAATTTATGCGCAGGATGAGGGCTTCCATTCTCGTAATGGGTCCCCTTTTGGCAAGAACGGGCTATGCAAAAATGTCCATGCCCGGAGGTTGTGCCATTGGAGCGCGTCCCATTGACCTTCATCTTAAAGGTCTTGCAGCCATGGGAGCAGACATAAAAAAGGATCACGGCTGGATTACCGTAAGGGCTAAAAAGCTTGCGGGCGCAAGAATATACCTGGACTTTCCCAGCGTAGGAGCCACAGAAAACATCATGATGGCTGCTTCCCTGGCTGAAGGAATTACCATCATAGAAAATGCCGCAGAAGAACCTGAAATAGTGGATCTTGCCAACTTTTTAAACAGCATGGGAAGCCGCATAACCGGAGCCGGCACCAACATAATAAGAATAGAAGGGGTAAAGGAACTTAAACCCGTACAGCATACGGTGATTCCCGACAGAATAGAGGCGGGAACCTTTATGGTGGCAGCGGCGGCATGCGGCGGCGACATTTTGGTGGAAAACGCCATCATCGACCACCTGAAACCCGTTATGGCTAAGCTTCGGGAAGCTGGCGCAGTCATTGAGGAAAAAAACTCCGGGCTCAGGGTTGTGAGCAATCCCCCTTTAAAAGCGGTGGATGTTAAAACCCTTCCCTACCCCGGCTTTCCCACAGACATGCAGGCGCAGATGATGGCCCTTCTCACCACCGCCCGGGGCACCAGCGTGGTTACCGAAACGGTCTTTGAAAACAGGTTTATGCACGTAAACGAACTTAAAAGAATGGGTGCTGACATAATTATTGAAGGACACAGCGCCGTGGTAAAGGGTGTTCCCTTTCTTACAGGTGCTCAGGTAAAAGCCACTGATCTTAGAGCAGGAGCGGCTCTGGTTATTGCAGGCATGATGGCAAAAAACACCACTGAAGTAACGGGTGTGGAACACATTGACAGGGGCTATGAAGATCTTGTGGGAAAGCTTAGAGGGCTTGGGGCAAAAATTTGGAGAGAAAAGTTTGAAGAAGATGAGGGTAAGATACAGGACACTGCCGAAGCAAAGCTATAAGGAAAGGAAAAGCCTTTGAGCTGGGATTAAACCCAGCTTTTTTATTTTCAGGATGTAAAAGGCCTGCCGAAAAAATGGAATAACCCCTTTATTATCCTCATATATTTGGATAATGCTCCGAAAGAGAGGGACGCCGAAAAAAACCGGGGAGGGGTGGCTTTGAAAAAACTTATCCTTTGGCTGTTGCTGCTGCTGGCATCTACTGCTGCTGTTCCCCTTTTGATATTGACCCTTTTCTCCCACGGAGATGGGGAGCTTATGGACGGCATAAAGTATGGAGGACCGGAAATAAAAGTTTTTAACTCCAAAACTAAAGAAATCATGACTCTTCCCCTGGAAAAGTATCTGGTGGCGGTTGTGGCTGCAGAAATGCCTGCGGAATTTCCCTCCGAAGCCCTAAAAGCTCAAGCCGTTGCTGCAAGAAGCTATGCCCTGAAGAAAATGAAGGGAGGCTTGAACAACCAACTGCACCCTGGTGCCCATGTGTGCACGGATTACAACCACTGCCAGGCTTGGATCAGCCCAGAGGAGATGAAAAAGCGCTGGGGCAAAAAAGCGCCGGATTATTTTAAGAAAATAACCCAGGCAGTGCTGGACACCAAAGGTATAGTCCTAACCTTTCAGGGCAGATTAATTGAGCCTGTGTACCACTCCACCAGCAGCGGAAGAACGGAGAATTCCGAGGATGTCTGGCAGGCTGAAATTCCCTATCTCAGAAGCACTGCCAGCCCCTGGGATAAGAAATCGCCCAAATTCATGCAGAAAATTTCCATTCCCCTTGAAGAAGTGGACAGAAAACTGGGGACAGACCTTTCTGCTGTGCCCGCCAGCACTTTTTCCCACAGCTCTCCTGTACAGATTATAGATTACACCGACACAGGAAGGGCAAAAGCCGTTGAAATTGACGGCAGGGTTTTTTCTGCTCAGGAGATCAGGGAAAAATTATGCCTGCCTTCCACAGCCTTCACCTGCAGAATCGACGGAGGGGAAATAATCTTCATCACCAAAGGGTACGGTCACGGTGTAGGGATGTCTCAGTACGGAGCCAAAGGCATGGCTGAGGAAGGATACACCTACCAAGAAATTTTAAAGCACTACTACACAGGGATTTCCCTGTCCAGGGCTTACCGCTGACTGCTTTTATCAGAGCATCACCTACCTGTGTTGGATGAGCTTGTTCTGGGAACAAATGGTTATATAACGTGCTCGAGGAATTATCTTGTTTATTAGAGTATAATTTGGCAAATTTTGGGGCATAATGCCAGATGAGGTGATGGCATTATGCTTAAAAATTATAAAGAAAAAGCCCATGCGGCGGTCCAAAAAATTATTCCATATTTTAAAAATAGGCGCTTTATTGTTACCGCAGTTTCTGCATTTCTGACCTTAGCTGTCCTCACTGGCTTCTGGAATTACTTTATCCTTCCCCAGCATGAACCCGCAGAACCTAAAGCAGCCGCAGAAAAAGTGGGCGTCCAAAAGAACCCTCCTCAAAGCCGCAGCTCCGCTGAAACCCACAGCACAGCCCAATCCACTGTGGGCGGTAATTTGAAGGAGGACTCAAAAAACACATCCAAAAACGCAGAAGAAAGCTCATCTTCCCAAGGGAATGACAGCGCTTCTTCCAGCGATGGGCTTCCCAAAAACCCTGACCTTAGCACAGCAGTCCTACCCTTGGAGGGCAAAGTGGTCAAAAATTTCGGCTTTTCCTATTCTCCCACTTATGACGATTACAGGCACCATGGGGGAGTGGACATCGCTGCTCCCGAAGGGTCTCCCGTTTCTGCGGTGCTGGGAGGCATTGTGGAGAAGGTTGCCTCATCGGATCTTGAGGGCACAAAGGTGGTGGTAAACCACGGCGGCGGATGGAAGTCGGTGTACAGCCATCTGGGAACCGTTGAGGTTGAAGCCGCCCAAAATATTTCCCAGGGGACCTTTATCGGAAGAGTGGGAACCCCCGGCAGCAGCGAAGCCCCTTTGGGACCCCACCTTCACTTTGAAATTCTGAAAAACGGAAAGCCCGTGGACCCTGCTCTCTACATTGATTTTTAAAAATTCGCTTCCCACCTCCCTCCCCATCGCGCCTCCCGGTTTTGCCTTACGCTTTGCCGAGGGCTGTTAGCCAGCGCTCGTTAAGTCGTTTTGAAAACTGCCGCAGAGGCATTTTTCACAGGCTTCGGCATCCCAAAAATCTGGGATGTCCTGCTTTTTTTGTACAAATTATCCTGCCCCTTTATTTCTTCCTTAAGGTCTTTTTTTGAACCTCCCTTCATATAAATTCAGTAATTCAGGCTGTATTATCGAGGAGGCTCGTTTAATGCAGGAGCACATTCGGAAGCGGGTGATACTTATCGGCTGCTACATAGTAGAGCACTCAGCCACCGTCCGACAGGCAGCAAAAGTTTTCCAGGTCAGCAAAAGCACCGTGCACAAAGACGTAACGGAACGCCTTCCCCAAATTGACAGAGATCTGGCTTCACAAGTGCGAAAAGTCCTGGACGTAAACAAGGCGGAAAGGCACATCAGGGGAGGTGAAGCCACACGCAGAAGATATAAAGAAGCTAAAATGGGAAAAGTTTCGCAAAAAAAACAGGAAAAATTATCCCCTTGAAGAATAATAAAAGCAGCACAGAAAGCAGAAGCTGTGACCTTTTATTTTACTCATACGGCGGACAGGCCGGTGAGAGCAGGAGGAAAAGGAAAATATGGTGATCAATCGGACGGATTTGGGAATTGATTTGGGAACTGCAACGGTGCTGGTCTACGTTAAGGACAAAGGGATTGTGTTAAACGAGCCTTCCGTTGTGGCCATCGACAAAGATACCAACAAAATTTTTGCTGTGGGCGAGGAAGCCCGGAAAATGCTAGGGCGCACCCCGGGAAACATCGTCGCCATCCGCCCCCTGAAGGACGGCGTTATAGCCGACTACGACACCACGGAGAAGATGCTCCGCTACTTCATTGAAAAAGCCTGCGGGAAAAGCCTATTCTTCAAACCCAGGGTGATGGTGTGCATCCCCACGGGAGCTACGGGAGTGGAGGAAAGGGCTGTAAAGGAAGCGGCCATTCAGGCAGGGGCAAGGGAAGCCTACCTCATAGAGGAGCCCCTGGCAGCGGCTCTGGGTGCAGGGGTTGACATTTCCCAGGCAAGCGGCAGCATGGTGGTGGACATCGGAGGCGGCACTTCAGACGTTGCGGTTCTTTCCCTGGGGGGTATCGTGTGCAGCAAGTCCCTTAGAATAGGCGGAGACAGGTTTGACAGCGACATCGTGAGGTACGTCCGCCAGAAGTACAACCTTATGATAGGTGAGCGCACGGGAGAGGAAATCAAGATCACCGTGGGCACCGCGTGTCCCGAAGCTAAAGTTGAGAACAGGGAAATGGAAATCAGGGGCAGGGACCTTCTAAGCGGCCTTCCCAAGACCATAGTCTTTACCGCTGAGGAAAGCTATGAGGCTTTGAAGGAATCCATAGACGCCGTCATTTCTGCCGTGAAAGAAGTTCTGGAAAAGACGCCCCCCGAGCTTGCGGCGGACATAATAGAAAAGGGCATAGTCATGACCGGAGGCGGATCCCTGCTTCACGGGCTGGACATTCTTCTCAGCAGGGAAACAGGCCTTCCCGTTCACATTGCAGACGATCCCATATCCTGCGTTGCCAAAGGAACGGGCAAAGCCCTGTCCATGATAGGTTTTCTGAAATCAAACGGCATCACACCGGGCCGAGTTGTATAAATTAAAACCGCTGTTTTTTCGGCTTACAGCGCTTCTGCAAGGGGCTTTTTGTGCAGAAGCGTTTTTTTGTGAATAAATTGATTGTCGAAAATTAAAGGAAATTTGGAAAAGCTGGCGAATTAACACTACAGTTTTTTTTTTTAAACCGGCAGCCCAAAACTGCAAAAAGAAGGTGTTAAGTATGAAAAAATGGGGCATGAAACATTTAATAGTTGTTTCCCTTGCTGCCCTTATTCTGGGCTACGGACTGGGGAAAGGGGCCGGCGCGGGAAGCTTTGTTCCCGGCAGTTCACAAGACCCCCTGGTGAGCAAAAGCTATGTGGATAATTACATCAACAGCAGATACAGCGAGCTGAAAAAGCAGGTGGAAGCCCTCTCTTCCCAGGTTGAGGATCTGGAAAGGCTTCTGGAACAGATTCCCCACGGCTCCCCAAAGGTGATAAAGCTCACTATCGGCAGCAGAACTGCCTACATTGACGGAGAAGCCGCAGAGCTGGAAGTATCCCCAATGCTTAAAGACGGCTTCACCATGCTTCCCCTAAGATTCATAGGAGAAGCCCTGGGAGCATCCTTTGATTACGATGCAGACACCAAAACTGTTACCTTCACCAAGGGTAGCCGGAAAGTTTCTTTAATAATTGGAAGCAGGGAGGCTGAGATCAACGGAAAGGGAGTTTCCCTGGAGGTTCCCGCCGTTTCCGAAGGCGGACGCACTTTGGTCCCCTTACGCTTTGTGGGAGAAGCTCTGGGGGCAAAAATTGACTGGGACGGAAGCTCCAAAACCGTCACCATCACTTCGTAAAAAAAGCATAAAGATAGGCATAATCAGACTGCTGCCGGGCTCTTTTAAAGCACTTCTGCTTCATCAGCAGAGGGATAAATTTAAAGAGACACACAAGCGGCAGTCTGGTATAATATCCTTGTTTAATTTGTATTTTTAAGCCCTGCTCCGCGGCTTAAAAAACGCTTATCAAAACGCTCTTTTGGTTGCGGAAATAAAAGGGTTTTTATTGTGTTCGATTTTTTATTTATACATCTTGAAAAGAGGGGTAGAGCGTGGACGACTACGATTTTGAAACCAAATTCTGGGGGGAGCCCCCCGCTACTTCCGCTGTCAGGAGAAAGAAAAGAAGGCGCGCAGCGGTTCAGCTTTTTGTTATGATGATTCTTCTTTTTGCTTCCCTGGGATTTCTGGGATATCAGCTTGCGGACCGGTGGCTCACCGAAGGGCTCAGCATACAGCAGAGCACCGATGAGAGTGCCGTTCCTGCACCGGCGTATACCGGCAAACTTGCCCTACTCCTCCTGGGAATAGACAGGAGGGAAGAAGAGGCATCCAGGGCAGACACCATCATGGTTGCCTTTATCGATGTGGATGAGGGCAAGCTCAGCATCCTCTCCATTCCCAGGGACACCTACGTTGAGGTTCCCGGCTATGGCTACACAAAGATAAATCACGCCCACGCCTACGGCGGTCCTGAGCTGGTTGCAGAGACCGTCTCCGAATTCCTGGGCGTGCCCGTAAACAAGTACGTGGAGGTGGACTTCGAGGGCTTCAAGGACCTGGTGGACATCCTGGGAGGCGTGAAGATCGATGTGGAAAAAAGGATGTACTACTCCGCTGAGGGTATAGACCTTCAGCCCGGGGAGCAAGTCCTCGACGGCGAAAAAGCTCTCCAGTATGTGCGCTATAGGGGCAGGGAAGGGGACATAGGCCGCATTGAGCGCCAGCAGAAGTTCTTAAGAGCTGTTGCGGATCAGGCGGTGAGCATCGGAACCATCTTCAAGCTCCCAAGCCTCATAAGCGAGATCCGGGAGAGCACCAACACCAACCTCACTTTGAGGGAAATGCTTGCCCTTGCCAAAGTGGCTAAGGACATAAAGGTGTCTAAAATGGAAACCGCCATGGTTCCCGGCACCCCCGTTTACATTGACGGGATCAGCTACTGGGAACCCGACGAAGAAGAAACTTTTGAACTTGTTGACAAATTTCTTGCAAGAAACGACGTATAAAGGGTGTATTACATTATGAAGTCAGAGATAATGGGTGCCCTGGTGGACCCGGTGACCTTAGAAGAGGCAGTGGGTAAGGTGGAGCAGTTCATCGCTTCCCGAAAGCCCCACCACGTGGTCACCCTGAACGCCGAGATCCTCTACAGGGCACGGCGCGATCCGGAATTGATGAAGGTTATATGCGGGGCTGATCTCGTGACCCCCGATGGTGCGGGCATAGTTTGGGCGTCAAAGCGCTTAGGATCTCCCGTTCCCCAGAGGGTTACGGGTATCGACCTCATGCTCGCCCTGGCAGAAAGGGCGGGGGAAAAAGGCTGGCGCCTTTTCCTCTACGGCGCAGAACCCGGGGTGGCGGAAGAGGCCGCCCGAAACCTCAAGAAAATGCACCCCGGGATCAGGATAGCCGGCACTTCCCACGGCTACCTGAAGAGCGAGGAGCAGGAACAGCTCATTGAAAAGATAAAGGAAGCGGAACCCCACATACTGTTCGTTGCCCTGGGGGCGCCCAAGCAGGAGTTCTGGATATGCCGAAACCTTGAAAAGCTCGGCGTTCCCGTATGCATGGGAGTGGGAGGAAGCTTCGACGTAATAGCAGGCAGGGCAAAAAGGGCTCCCCGCTTTATGCAGCGGGCGGGGCTGGAGTGGCTCTACCGCCTCGTAAAGGAGCCCAGAAGGTTCAAAAGAATGCTTGCTCTTCCAGCCTTTGCAGTGCTGGTCCTTTTTGAAAGCATGAAAAAAAGAGTTTTCCATAATTTTCTCCTGCTGTAATACGGCGGACAAAAGGAGAATAAAAATGAAGAAGAGCAGAATTATTAAGTAAGGCTTTAAAAACTATCGGCCCAGGGGCATTGACTTGCGGGTCGCTTCCAAATATAATATCAATTGCAGCTGGGAAATTTATTCTAAAAGATGCACCCTTCCCCATAAGTGCCGCAGCTTAACATAGAAGAAACCACCTCCAGTGGCATTTCGTGCAAAAAAATCCCTAACTTATGGCAGGAAAATCAAAGGTGAAGATAGAATAGGTTGAGAAGCAGAAAGATTATACCTTTCTGCATCTTTCGTCTCTTTATCAGGCTGCCGGGCTTTTCGAAAACCTCATGATTTCGAAAAGCCTGACCATAGAAAACCTTTGAAGGGAGGGATCCGTGAAGGGAAAAGGGAAGACCGCATAAAACCTGCGGCATGAACGCAGGGAGGAGAAACTTGAGGAAACTCTAGAAAAAAGGGGGATTGAAGAGGAATGAAGATTTCAAGGACGCGCAAGAAATCCATAGCCCTAATCGTAACATTGGCATTCTTAATGACGCTGTTCCCAATGGCGCTACCCGCATTTGCAGCTAGCTACAGCAGGGTAGGTTCTTTAGTTTTTGTAGGTGATGATGATGTTTTTGATCTCAATGATGTTAATATTAAAATTGACCAGGAAGACTGGGGCGAAGGCTCTGTTACGGTAAGACTTCCCTCGGGCTTTGAGATCCGTAAAGCTGATAAAACAACTATTGCAGATGGAGACTACATTAGGGATAATTATATAAGCGTGGTTAAAGGTGTATATGGTGCTCAATTCGATGTTACTTCGCTTCGCGATAACGAGTTTAAGCTGGAGATAACTGATAAAGGCACTGCTACTGATGATGTGACGATTAGAATTAAGTTTGACAACATTTATGTTGACAAAGGCTTTGATGGCGATATCGTTGCAAAATTCAAAGCTCCTTCTGGTTCCATTTTTGATAACGGTGAAGTTGTAATTGGTCGCGTGACTGGCGGAGAAGTGACAGTAGAAGTGGTAGACGACGAAACATTCGGCGATGACGGCGGTGAAGTTACCATTAGGCTTGAAGAGGATCGCCCCGGTGCATTGGAAGTTGCTAAAGAATCGGTTAAATTCGTCCTTCCAAAGGGCTTTAAATGGGGTCAAGTTACTAAAGTTAATGTAATTAATGGCGATTTAGCATATAATACTGACTTTTCATTTATCCCAGATGGGGATGAGCTTTGCCTGAAAGTAGATAAGTCGTCAAACCAAGAAACATGGATTGAATTTACTGCAACGATCGAAGTTGTTGACGAAAGAGATGCCGATAAAGGTGATGTTGTAGCTAAAGTTAGAGGTAAAAGCAGTGTGACACCATCCGAAATCACAGTGGGTGCTTACGGTGACTATGCACTTAACGTTACCGCTGACGAACCGACAACGGTATATGCTGGAATGCTAGGACAGGAAATCGCGGACTTTACCCTTGAAGAAGAGATCGATGGCAGTCTGGTTCAAGGCCGCACCATTACCCTGACCCTGCCTGACTGGGCAAAGTGGGGAACTCTTCCAGATGTAGTAAAAGATGGAGGTACAGATGTTCTTGAGCTTGTAAGCTTCCCAGGCCAGGATGGAACTGTAGCTAAGTATAGAGTGAAAAATGTAACTTCCAGTGCCGCAGAACTTGATTTTGAAGATATGGAAGTAGTCCTGTCACCGGACGCTCCTGAAGGCGATCTGGAAATCGAAATAGGTGGTACAGCAACTGACAAGTTGACCGTTAAAGTTGCTGAAGTTAAGAAGCCTGTTGAAGTTACTGTTGATAGTGTACCCACAATCGTAATTGGTAAGGCTGACCAAGCTATAGGTACACTTACCATTACAGAGGCTGAAGCAGGTATTCTTGAAGAGGGTAGAGAACTGGTAATAACACTTCCTAAAGATGTTGAGTGGGATGATTATAAAGTTGAAGTAACAAACGGAGATCTTGAGGTAGATGTGGATGACGATGGTAGTGAATTGACCATAACAATTGGAGACGAAAGCAATGATGCTAGCACAATTAAAATTACTGCTACAGTAACTGTATACAGGACAGTACCTGAAGGTAAAGTAAAAGCCGATATAGAAGGAGATGCAGTAGCTGAGGTAAATACTCACAAATGGGTTGAGGATTATTATGGCAGTTCGAACATTAATAATGGAGAAATCAAAATAGGAAATATAGTAGCCATAGATGATTATGATGAAGATGATGGTCTCTTTGAAGATGCTGACGAAGTAGCCAGCGTTGTCGTAGCCAATGTTGGTACACCTGCTGGTGTAGGTATCAGCAAAGCTGTATTTACCATCGGCAGCACCACATACACCATTGACGGTGTAGAGCAAACCATGGACGTAGCACCATACATCAAAGACAGCCGCACCTACCTGCCTGTAAGATACGTAGGAAAAGCTCTCGGCATCAGCGATCAGAATATCCTGTGGAGCGGCAAGACCGCAACATTCATCAAGGGCGACAGGGTTGTACAGGTAACTATAGGCAGCAAGACTATGCTGGTTAACGGCGCAAAGGTTGAAATGGATGTGGCACCTGAAATCGTAAACGGACGCACTATGCTGCCTATCAGATGGATCGGCGTAGCATTCGGCGCACAAATGTCCTGGGACAACGAAGCAAAGACTGTAACCATCGAGCCGTAGAAGTTGAATGAAGGTAAGGGTCCCGCCGAAAATCGGCGGGGCTCTTTTATTTAGCCTATAATTTTCCCATAACGCTCACTTTTTAATTATTTTCCCGCCTTGACATTTCTGTAACAATGCTGGTAAACTCTACATGTGAGACCGACCCGTGGGTCGGATGATGGACTGATAAAAGATAAGAGGTGGGATATGAGTTGCGACGGCTAATCGCTTTTTGGATTTTGGCGTCATTTTTAATCCTTTGCCTGCCATTACCAGTTTTGGCTGATGATGGAACGGCATCAGAAGGGCTTACTCTACAGGAAGCCGTTGACAGGGCACTGGAGCTTAGCAGGACGCTCAAAATAGCGGAAAAGGAGAAGGAAATAGCCAGGGAGCAGAGGGAGGATGCCCAGGAAGCCGTAACTTACACTCCCATCGGCTTTGTCAATGACCAGATCCAGGCGGCATATGCAACCCTGCTTCAGGCTGAGCTG
>LGEZ01000020.1 GCA_001508005.1 Clostridia bacterium 41_269 | reverse complement strand
GTTTTCAGCCTACCTATGAGGAATTGAAACCTTCCAGCAGTTTTTCATAAATAGAGAGGACCCTTTCGTTTTCAGCCTACCTATGAGGAATTGAAACGGGCCAGTACGTCGTCAAGCAGTTTCTGGGCTGTTTCCGTTTTCAGCCTACCTATGAGGAATTGAAACCGCCAGCAGACGCGCCAGCAACCCAGGCGACGGCCGTTTTCAGCCTACCTATGAGGAATTGAAACCCAGAACACCGGTTTTAATCTGAAAGTCTGCCGCAATGTTTTCAGCCTACCTATGAGGAATTGAAACATCATTCTTCCCTGCAAATGACGCGCCGTATGTTACGTTTTCAGCCTACCTATGAGGAATTGAAACACCATATTCTGAAGGATCATCAGGACGTTTGCTTTCGTTTTCAGCCTACCTATGAGGAATTGAAACTAGACTTCCTGTGTAGTCTGTAAAGCCTGGACGTGTTTTCAGCCTACCTATGAGGAATTGAAACGTGCCAGGGTAGCCAATCACATTAAAGGCTTCAACCTGTTTTCAGCCTACCTATGAGGAATTGAAACTGAATGGGGATATTGCGGAAGCGGACCGGCGGATTTGTTTTCAGCCTACCTATGAGGAATTGAAACCCCCAAAAACCAAGGATGCCGATACTCGCATTGAAAGTTTTCAGCCTACCTATGAGGAATTGAAACAAACTTGGGTATCCTCTAGGGATGAGAGGGTAAGGGGTTTTCAGCCTACCTATGAGGAATTGAAACTGGAGTTGATAGAATGAGCTTACGAGAAGAATTTTTAGTTTTCAGCCTACCTATGAGGAATTGAAACCAGTTATCAGTGCTGCTACTGCAATTGATGCCGTGTAGTTTTCAGCCTACCTATGAGGAATTGAAACGAGCCTACAAGGGTAAATATCGTTTGTGAAGAGCCCGTTTTCAGCCTACCTATGAGGAATTGAAACGTTAAAACCGCAGGCATGGACGTCCGCTTTAAGACAGTTTTCAGCCTACCTATGAGGAATTGAAACGACGGATCTGCTTATTTCCCTTCACTTCGGGCTATCGTTTTCAGCCTACCTATGAGGAATTGAAACACTTCGAGGCCAGCGGCATGACCGCAGCGGACGTGGGGTTTTCAGCCTACCTATGAGGAATTGAAACCATTCAAAGCATCTTTCCTATGACTGTATTTTTTAGTTTTCAGCCTACCTATGAGGAATTGAAACGGTTCAAAGTTTTCAATTGCCCTGATGCTTTGAAGGTTTTCAGCCTACCTATGAGGAATTGAAACCAGCAGTTTGACCATTTCTTATTTCATTATTAAATTGTTTTCAGCCTACCTATGAGGAATTGAAACTTTCTATAAGCTGATGAATAATGGTGTTGCTGCTGAGTTTTCAGCCTACCTATGAGGAATTGAAACACAGCCTCGGCTTCCGCGCGGCTTTTATTCCCGTGTGTTTTCAGCCTACCTATGAGGAATTGAAACCCTTTCTTTTTCAATGACTGAAAATCAAATCTGCAGGTTTTCAGCCTACCTATGAGGAATTGAAACCCCATTCCAGCCAGATTCTGCGTCCTCCGTTAGTCTCTAGTTTTCAGCCTACCTATGAGGAATTGAAACTAATAATGCACTACAAGGGAACGCATGTGACATATAGTTTTCAGCCTACCTATGAGGAATTGAAACCGTTGTTCATACGAAAGTAAAGGTGATGCCCCCAACCGTTTTCAGCCTACCTATGAGGAATTGAAACCGCAAGGGACACGACTATGGAACTGTCCCGGGGTCAGGTTTTCAGCCTACCTATGAGGAATTGAAACAGGTGATGGACCTCCCGCCGGCTTCCAGAACCGCCTCGTTTTCAGCCTACCTATGAGGAATTGAAACAGTAGACGTGCCCTTCTGCGCCGGCTTCGTTGAGCACGTTTTCAGCCTACCTATGAGGAATTGAAACTCGTCCTTCTCGGTCTTCTCATCCAGTCCGAGCGCCGTTTTCAGCCTACCTATGAGGAATTGAAACCTAACCCCCGGCAAATCATCTTGTTGAGGTACTGAAGTTTTCAGCCTACCTATGAGGAATTGAAACAGCAGCAAAATAATCTAAAAGGTGCTGTTATAAAACGTTTTCAGCCTACCTATGAGGAATTGAAACTTAACAATCAACTTAGCTATCCTATCATTTCCTCCGGGTTTTCAGCCTACCTATGAGGAATTGAAACACCCTTCCCGGAACCCTTTCTGAGAGCTCCGGTAGGGTTTTCAGCTTAAAGCCTTTTTAATTCTTTTTTTAAGCGAAGAAAAGAAAGTGAAGATTATTTAAAAGGGGGAATGTTAAATGTTAAGAAAAAAGGTAGTTCTTATTGCTGTTCTTTTACTCATGTTTATTGCAGTTGCAGGATGCACTGATAGTTCAAGTAGTAAGTCGAACAATGAACCTGCAAAATCGACTGAAACCTCAAAAAGTGAAAAAGCTGATTTAGAACTTCTGGATTCGTCAATTGTGAAAGATGAATTCGGTACAAGGTACGTGGTTGGTACGGTAAAAAATAATACAGATAAAGAATATTCATATGTTCAAGTGGAAATAAATCTTTATGATGATTCAGGAGCTCAGGTAGGAAGCACTTTAGATAATACTAACAATCTTGAGCCTGGCGGCACATGGAAATTCAAAGCGGTAATTATGGAAGATAATGCTACCAAGTACAGAATTAAAGACATTTCTGGATTTTAATATAAAAATAATCCGCAAATTTGAATTCAGGGGTCTATAAAAATGATAAAGACCCCTTTTTTGGTAAATACTTGCGTGCTGAATAACTCTTTAATTTTTAATACTGTATTTAAACGGCGCGAATATCAGCTGAAGTTATTAGAGAAATATTTTGTTAGGAGGTGTTGATTTGTTAAATGATTGAAATATCTGGAGTCAAGGAGGCTTATGAAAAAAATTTTATAGAAGGTTTATAGTTATAAATAATTTGCAAATGCTCCTGGGTGCTTAGCCCAGGTTTTTGGTTTTAAATTACGGACGGCAGGTTAATCAGGTAAACGGTTTTCTCCCATATACAGCGGCAAATAGGCTTAAACTTTTATGCAAACTACTACGGGACGATGGTCTGATATATCAATCTGTATTACCCGGCTTTTTGAGGTATCTACTGAAACACCTCGCACAAACCAAAAGTCAATCTTGGGACTATTGGGATTTTTGAAGCATTGTAATGTGCCCATTCCCCTAGGTCCAGCATCGGTCATGGGAAATGCATTGTGCAGCATTATGCTGTACGGTTTTGAATTTTCATCATCATTTAAGTCTCCACCTATAATAAGTTTCTCGTTTGAGTAACCCCTTTTATTTAACAAATCCTTTATCAGCTGGGCTTGGACAGACTGATCACCCTTTAATCCCAGGTGAAATGTTCCTGCATACAAATAGCCGTTGTCAAAATCAGTGCGGACTAGAAGAAAGCTGCGATTTTCAAAGCTGTTTACTTTAGGCAGTAAAACTCTTAATGCTGTTGTTAAAGGATACATGCTGATTATTGCATTGCCGTAGTATCCTGGATTCATTTTAATAGAAGTGATATACCTGTAAAACCATTTTTTACCGGTAAGCATCGAAAGCCTGCTGGCAATATATTCAGCCTGATGAATACTACCGGAACGGGCTGTGCAGGCATCTACTTCTTGGAGGCTGGCAATTGAAGCTCCGGAATTTTTAATTACCTTTGCCATTTTGTCCAAATTTGCTGTTCTTGGTATGGGACAACTGCCGTCTGGGTTTTTCCCTGCTTTTATGTTCCAGGTAATCACACATAAAGCCATTTATTTCACTCCTTGATTCTTATTAAACGCTTGTTCCTCTCAAGTAAGAATAAACTGTTCAATCAATATATTTTTTAATTAAAATTTGATTGGAAATCAAAGCGGCGATTTTGCTGGTAGAGACTTTGCAAAAAGCTTGGCCAGATTATATATGTTATATACCAGGTTAATTTTGTAATAGGGACAGGAATTGCAGAGAGTATGTCAAAAATTGAAAAATGGTAAAAATTTTTGAAAAGGAGCGTCAGTTGTTTTCTTATTTTCGAAAATAATTATTTATAGTAAAAAACTACTAATAATATGGGTAACTAATGGATATGGTATGAAAAGTTAATTATGGATATTATTTTATATTGAAAGTGCCTTTTTAGTGCTGTATTTTATTTTTTCAATGCAGGAGGCTGTGATTTTGATAGTGCTTAATTTTTCTCATCCTTTAACTGAAGCTCATCAAAAACAGCTGGAGCAGATAACCGGAAGGGAAATAAGTCGGGTTGTTGAGATAAAAACGCAAATTGATCCCCAAAAGCCCATCGTTCAGCAGGTGGTGGATATAGCAGACAGGGTAGGTCTTACAGCAAAAGAGTGGCAGTCTCTTCCCATTCTTATTAACCCTCCTTCATTAAATATAATAACTGCTGTGTTATTAGCGGAACTGCACGGAAGGTGCGGCTACTTTCCTCCTGTGGTGCGCCTGCGTCAAAAGGAAGGGAGTATTCCCCCGGAGTTTGAGGTTGCGGAAGTTGTGAACCTTCAAGAAGTTAGGGAAAGGGCAAGGGAAAAGCGGTACGACTAAACTGCTTTAAAAGTGTAGGAGGTGACCTTTAAAGACATTTAATGCTGCTAGGGTAGCAGCGGCAGCAGAGTTATAAAAATAGAATACAATTATACAGGAGGGCGCTTCAAAAGAGGTGGAACTTCTAAATGTTGTTTTAAGCGGGTTTCTTTTTTCGTTTGCTATAGTAATGCTTTTTACGGGAGCATATTCTTACTTTTTTAAAAAGAATGAAATTTCAAAATTATTTGCATGCTTTTGTGCAGCAGTTGCTGTATATTCTTTGGGATACGGTTTAGAACTGAGGGCCACTGCTCTTGAAAGCATGCTGCGGTGGAATGCGCTCAAATATATTGGATTGCCCTTTATACCAGCTCTTTGGCTGCTCCTTGCTGTGCAGTATACCAACAGGGAAAAATTTTTGAACCCTTATATAAAAGCAATGATTTTTGCCCTTTCTGCTGCCATTGTTATTGTCCGCATGACCAATGATTGGCACCATTTGTATTACACCAGTGTGGAAGCGAGAACGGATCTTTTGTTTCCCATTCTTTATGTTGAGAAAGGTCCCTGGTATGTGGTTTATGGAGCTTTTTTAACCTTTAGTGTGATAGTTGCTTCTTATTTTTATTACAAGCAGTGCAGGAATTCCTATGGTTTCCTTAAAGCCCAGTGCAGAATTATGTTTTTTGCTTCCCTTCCTCCATGGCTGACTTTTTTCCTTAATTTTTTCAATGTTTCCCCTTATGGCATTGACTGGGGACCCTTTGTGGGAAGCATATACTGCATCATGTTTTTTGTGGCGATGTTTAAGTATGATTTACTTGATCTTCGCCCCCTGGCTAAGGATGTGGTGTTTAAGTACTCAAAAGATGGGCTCATTGTTGTGGATTCTAATGGTTATATAGTGGATTTCAATGATTCAGCAGAACGCATATTCAAAAATTTGAAAAGGGAAAGAGGCAGGCAGAAGATTAATAGGGTGCTTAATGACGAGCTGGTTAAAAAAATATTTAACGGCATGGATGTACATATAGAAACGGAAGACAGAGTGGAGAAGAGATACTATTCCCTTAAAGCCTCAAGGTTGATGGATAAGAAGGGGAATAGGGTGGGTTTTCTTATCACGGCAGCGGATGTTACAGATTATATTTTTGCAATGGAAAATCTATACAGGCTTGCTGTCTATGATGATCTTACTGGTGTATACAACAGAAGATATTTATTTGAGAGGTGCGAAATTGAGCTTGAAAAAGCAAAGAAACAAAATGGCAGTTTTTCCTGTGTGATTTTTGATCTGGATTTCTTTAAAGACATTAATGATGAATTTGGACATCAGGCTGGGGATTTTGTTTTGAAAAAAGTTTCTGAAATATGCAGGCGCAATATAAGGTCGGGGGACATTCTCGGCAGATACGGGGGAGAGGAGTTTATTATTCTGCTTCCCAATGCATCATTAAAGGATACCCTTTCTGTGGTGAGCAGGATTAAAAGAGATATAGAGAAAGAAGAGATATTATATGAAGGTAAACGAATAAAAATCACGGCTAGCTTTAGGGTAACGGGTTTGGATACTTTAAAAAATGAAGATTTAAATACATTTTTGAGCAGAGCCGATGAGGCCCTTTATAGAGCAAAAATGGAGGGGAGGAACTGTATACGAGTTGCCCCTGTGTGTTATTAATTTTTGTTTTTTAATTTAAGCTTGGTTTTTATATAAGGGTCAATATGTTTAATTAACTAGTAGAGGGGGGTTGGGTTTTTAAAACTCCACGCGTACTGATTACCCATTTTTTTCTTAATTGTATTTAATTGGAATAGAGGTGAACAGTTTTGGCCGGCACTCACTGCTCTTTAATTGCTACTTTAGGGGTGGAACCGCAGGTTGTGACCATAACTTTAGATCACCTGCTTAAAGATGGGGAGAAAATAGATGAAGTGGTGGTTATTTATACGGATACAAAAAGGGTGCTGGATGCCCTTTCCGTTGTTCAAAAGGAATTTGAAAGGGAAAGCTTTTATAAGGGGATTGAGCTCAGGTGCGTTCCTGTGGTTTCAGACAAAGGGATAGTTAAGGATTTTTGCAGTGAAAGGGATATCCGGGGGCTTATGGGCACCCTTTACCGTGAAGTGCGTCGCTTAAGAAAGAAAGGCACTGTGCATTTCTGCATATCCGGCGGCCGCAAAGTTATGGGAATTATGGGCATGGTGGTTGCCCAGCTTCTTTTTGGTCCTGATGATAAAGTTTGGCACTTGATTACTGAGGGCTGGCAGCCTGGTTCAGAACGGTGCCTTCATTTATCCTCTGGCGAGAGGGTTTGGCTTGTACCCATACCCGTGCTTCGCTGGAGTGAAGGTAAGATACTGATGGAGACAGTATCGGAGCTTGATGACCCAAACAAAGTTGCCCACTGGTATGAAAAGTTGAATCGAGCCAGCCAAATGAAAAGAAAAAAGGAGTTCATTGAGCACTGGCTTACACAGGCAGAAAGAGAAGTGGTATATTTAGTCTGCCGGGGGTTGGGCAATGCTGCCATTGCAGCGGAGCTTTATAAAAGTGAACAGACCGTTGCCAATCAGCTCCGCAGTGTATATGAAAAGTTCAGGGAATGGTTGGGCTGCACAGAGGGAAATGTGGATAGAAGCAGGCTTATTGCGGAATTTGCTCCATATTTTGCCCTTATGGAAGAAGAAGAGGAGGATAACATGGTCACAAACTAGATAGGGGAGATAAACTTCCCCTTTTTCTATTGTAGAAAACAAAAAGCGGGAGTAAAAATAAAATAGAAAAGTCTGTATAATTTAGGAATATGATTTGGGAAAAGGGTAAAAGAGATTATCCTATTAGGATTTTTAAAGAATCAAATGCAATAAGGAGCAAAGTAAATTTTAATAGGCGTATTTGGGTTATATGAGCATTTGACTGTTTGAGGAATGGTAATGTAGACTGGTGTCAATTAAATACAACTGTGGATGACCTCTTATCAAGAGAGGCGGAGGGACTGGCCCTGTGAAGCCCGGCAACCCTAGCCCTTAGAGGCTAGAAGGTGCCAAATCCTGCAGAAGTAATTCTGGGAGATAAGAGGAGGATTGTATTTAAACCTCTTCTGATTTCCAGAAGGGGTTTTTCATTGAATTTAGAAGTTTATTTTGGACTTTTGGAGAAATAAAATAAAAATTCTTTTTGGAGGAAAAAAATTGTCTTATAAAGGGTATTATCTGAGCTTTAAAATAAAAACGCCCATTATTGTGGGGTATAACGATTCTATGGGCTTTGAAAGAACCAGATATTACATACCGCCCATCAATATGATGGGTGCCTTTGCGGCTTCTCTGTCCAGGAACAGCAGCGCTTCCACGGGGCATATGCGCCGCTTAGATGAGTTTTTTAAATTCAGCACCTTTTTCCTTTCCGATGACGGCGTAAATGCTTTTTACCCCAGACTTACCCCTGAGGGCACCCTTCTCTACGGGAAAAAGGGTTTGTCTCTGCTGGATTTTTCAGGCCGGTTTGTATCTTCAAAAGCTGGAATGCAGTACGGTCTGCCCCGAAACCTTTCGGAATCAGAGTTTCTTATGCCCAAAGACGGAGTTAAGGGGAATGACAATTATCTTGTGGGGTATGTGTTCGTAAAGAATGGGGCAGAAATGGAAGGTTTTAGAAGCTGGCTCCTTGCTTTAAAGCAGCTTTGGGTAGGAGAGGAAATTAATTACGGATTGGGCAGAATAGTTTTGGAAGAGCTTAGGGAAGTTGGTTCTGCCAAAGGAGAAGATTTTCTATTTTCCATAGATGGAATAAGATTTCTTCTCGAAAGAGACGAGGTGATTATAAGTTACGAGGTTCCCTCTTCCCTTTTGTCCCATGCATTCATTGACAACGCAGAAGGGAAGATTGTAAACATCTACGGAGTGAAGGAGCCCATCAGGGGACGGGTGGACCATTTAGGGGGACATGTACATTTCGGTCAGGAGGAAGCGTACTGGGTTCCCGGGACACTTATTTATCCCCATGGGAACAGTGCTGAATTCAGAATAGGGCACAACGGCATCTGGTATCTGGTCTAAATCTATATGGGGGTGGGTTTTAAGTTGGGTATTAAGAAGACTTATGAAGAAATAAATGAGCGTATTAAAAAGGGAGAAGCAGTGGTTGTTACCGCTGAGGAAATAATCCCTATGGTGGAAGAGCAGGGCATTAAGGAAGTTGCTAAAAAAGTTGATGTTGTTACCACGGGAACTTTTGGTCCCATGTGTTCATCGGGGGTATTTCTCAATTTTGGCCACAGTGATCCCCCCATTAAAATGGCGAAGATTTGGCTTAATGATGTACCTGCCTACGGCGGCATCGCAGCTGTGGATGCTTATCTCGGGGCTACGGAGCTTTCGGAAAGAAACGGTGAAACATACGGCGGTGCCCATGTCATTGAGGAACTGGTAAGGGGTAAAAAGGTTTATCTCAGGGCGTATGGAAAGAGGACGGACTGCTACCCCAACAAAGAGGTGGAAGGATACATTGATTTAGAATCCATAAACGAAGCTATACTTTTTAATCCCAGAAATGCTTATCAGAACTATGCTGCAGCAACCAATTCCACGGACAGAACCCTTTACACTTATATGGGGGTCCTACTGCCGAGGTTTGGAAACGTAACCTATTCCACTTCAGGCCAGCTGAGCCCTCTTCTAAACGATCCTGAATACAGAACTATAGGGATAGGTACGGCAATATTTTTGGGCGGAGCCAGGGGATATGTAGCCTGGCATGGAACCCAGCACAAATCAAAGGTGGAAAGAAATGAGCTGGGTGTTCCCATTGGTGCTGCGGGAACCTTAAGCCTCATAGGCAATCTGAAAGAAATGAGCCCGGAATTTTTGAGGGCAGCAGTTTTCTACAAGTACGGGGTATCCCTGTTTGTGGGGGTGGGTATCCCCATACCCATTTTGGACGAAGAGATGGTCAGGTTCACTTCAGTTAGGGATAGGGATATATATACGGTGGTACTGGACTACGGTGTTCCGAGCCGCAGCAGACCTGTTATTGCCAAAGTGAACTATGAGGAACTAAAGTCGGGGGAAATAGTGATAAACGGCAGGAGAATTCCCACAGCACCCCTATCCAGCATTTATAAAGCCAGGGAAATTGCTCAGAAGCTTAAGGAATGGATACAGCAAGGCCAGTTTCTTTTAACACCTCCTGTGGAAACGCTGCCCAGGGATAAAACAGTGAACCCTTTAACATTCAGGGAGGAGGGGTAAAATGAAAAGGGTACGCTATATATTGGAGTTTCCCCCGGAGACTTCTGGCAAACCCCTAACTTATCATCTGGTTAAGGATTATGATTTAAAGGTAAATATCCTAAGAGGCGTAATCACTGCGGGAAAGGAAGGGAGACTTTTAATAGAGCTGGAGGCCGAGGAGGAAAACATAGACAAGGGAATTCGGTTTCTTGAGGAACAGGGAGTAACTTTAAAACCTTTGAGCCAACAGATATTCGTGGATCTGGACCGCTGCGTTCACTGCGGTGCCTGCACAGCAGTCTGTTTTTCCGGGGCGCTGAGCCTTGACAGGGAAACCTGGAAGCTCAGCTTTGATCCAGAAAAATGCGTTGCCTGCGAGCTGTGCGTCAGTGCCTGCCCTCTTCAGCTTATAAATGTTGCCTTCAATAGCAGGGTTTAATTGGTTTAATTTGGAGGTTGGTATTTTGTATCAGGAGAGGACCTACCGCCGGTATATGGGATGGGATGGCGCAGTTTATTTCGAGGTGCAGGAAAAGGAAACGGATCTGTGGATTGCCCTAGATGCACATTCGTATGATAAATATAAGGGAAAAGTAGAGGACCTGGCTTTAAAGGAGACAAAGAAACTGCGTTGGGAATTGGAAGAATATATAATGGGGGATGAGGGGTTTGCCTCATCCCTTGTTCCTTATCCTGTGAAAGAAAATGCTCCCCTAAGCGTTCGGAAGATGGCCGAAGCTGCTGCAGCAGCAGAGGTAGGGCCTATGGCTGCAGTGGCGGGGCTGTTTTCCCAGCATGTGGGAGAAGTGATTCTCAAAGAAGTAGGATGCAGAAAACTCATTGTGGAAAACGGTGGGGATATTTTCCTTTTTTCCCATGAGCCAGTTACTCTCTCCGTTTTTGCTGGAAAATCTCCTCTTTCAGAAAAGGTGGGCCTTCGTCTTGACCCTCAAGGAAAAATGGGGGTGTGCACTTCAAGCGGTACTGTGGGGCATTCTTTGAGCTTCGGCCTTGCGGATGCTGTGGTGGTTGTATGCAGGGATGCGGTGCTGGCTGATGCCTATGCCACAGCCATGTGCAATCGCGTTGAGAATAAAGAAGATATAAATAAAGTTCTTGCCTTAGCCCGTAAAAGCCCGGGGATACTGGGAATTGTTATTGTCCTTGACAAATATCTCGGTGCGTGGGGCGATTTAGAACTGGTATCCTTGTGATCTTTAATGCTGCCTCTTCTTTTAGGGGAGGTGGCTTATCTTTTTTGTACCTGCACATAATAAAAAGGAGATAAAAGGGGATAGATAGAGATAAATAAACTAAAACTAAAGGGTGTTTACTTATGCTGTATAAGATCCTTGTCAGTACTGTGGCAGGTTTGGCCGCAGTGATCGGAGCTCTGCCGGTGCTTTTTTTTTTAGAAGAATACCTGGAAGTTTGTATGATGCCCTCTTGGGATTTGCTGCAGGGGTTATGATTTTTGCATCGTGCTTCAGCCTCATAATACCGGCTCTGGAAAAGGGAGGAGTTTATAAAACCATTTTGGGAATAACAGCAGCGGCATTATTTGTTTTCATTATAGAAAAAGCTGTTCCCCACCTCCATCCCCATTTTGCTAGGGAATTCAAAGGGGAAAAGGGTTTTGATAAAGGGCTGCTCATGGTCATGGCGGTGATTCTCCATAATCTTCCCGAAGGCCTTGCTGTAGGAGTGGGACTTGTGTCGGGGGTTGAGGGGCTGGGACTGATGCTGGCTTTGGCCATTGCGGCCCAGAATATCCCCGAAGGACTGGCAGTGGCTGCTCCCATTGCTAAAAAGGGAGTATCCCCTATGAAAATTATTGGAATTACCCTTATATCGGGTCTTGCGGAACCTGCAGCTGCCGTTGTGGGGATGTCTCTATGTGGTTTTTCTCAGCGGATACTTCCCTTTGGCCTTGCCTTTGCAGCGGGTGCCATGATTTATGTGGTTTCGGATCATATTATTCCTGAATGCCACAGTCATGGTAATGAAACCCAGGCAACACTGGGTGTGATACTAGGTGTTATAACAATGCTTTTTTTGCAGGAAATGTTTGGCTGAGAATAATGAGAATAAATAGAAAAATTACAAACATAACTGCTTAATTTATGGTTGAAAAAATGAAAGTTGTATAATATAATGATTTTAACTTATTAATAATCATTCCTAATAAAGAGTTTAAAAATAAGTAACATTAATAAAGGAGGGTTCTGTTTTGAAGGATTTAAAGGGGACAAGAACAGAAAAGAATTTATGGGAGGCTTTTGCAGGCGAATCTCAAGCAAGGAATAAGTATACATATTTTGCATCAGTAGCTAGAAAAGAAGGATATCAGCAGATAGCTGCCATTTTTGAGGAAACAGCTGACAACGAAAAAGAACATGCAAAACTTGCCTTTAAATATCTTCAGGGTATAGGAGATACAGAGAAAAATTTGGAAGAAGCAATCAAAGGAGAGAATTATGAATGGACCAAAATGTACAAGGAATTTGAACAGGTAGCAAGGGAAGAAGGATTTGATGAAATTGCTGATTTCTTTAAAGAAGTTGGCGAAGTAGAAGAAGCCCATGAAAGAAGGTTTAAGAAGCTCCTTGATAATCTCCGCAGTGGAGAAGTGTTTAAAAAGAAAGAAGTAGTTAAGTGGAAGTGCCGCAACTGTGGTTACATTCATGAAGGAGCCGAGGCTCCCAAGGAATGTCCTGCATGCAGGCATCCCCAAGCATATTTTGAGCTCTTCTGCGAAAATTATTAATATTTTAAAGTTAATATTTAAGCAAAAGTCCCGGAAAATTTTTCCGGGACTTTTTATGTTCAGAATAAATGCCCTTTAATCTGCTACATAAAGAAGGCTCCTGACTTTTTATGTATTATCTTTTTACCCTGCCCCTCGCAGTATTTGATAAACTCCTTTGCTGCGTGAGTTAAAACGCTTCGGTTTTTGTCAAGTATGATGTTGAAACTGCGCTGAATCTTAAAATCTTTGATCTTTATTATTTTTAAAAGTTCCAGCTTAAGTTCCTTTTCCAGGGTCCACTTCGATATGAAGGCCACTCCAAGGTTGGAAGCTACCGAAGCTTTAATGGCTTCGGAACTTCCCAATTCCATCATGATGTTTAACTTTGTAATATCAACGCCGGCTTGAGATAGAGCCATTTCCGTGATCAGCCTGGTGCCGGATCCCGGCTCTCTAAGGATGAGGTTGCTTTTGCAGACTTCGTCCCAAGTTACCATTTCCTTTTTGCTCCAAGGATGCTCGGTGGAAGCTATAAGAACGATTTCATCATCCAGGAATTTCTTTTTCTTGATCCTTGGATTGTCGCATAGTCCCTCTATAAGGGCGAGATCGTAATGCCCCGCAAGGAGCTCTTCAACAATAACCTCTGTATTTTGTACGTGCAGGAGGATTTCTACCTCGGGGAAAAGCTGCTTGAATCCCCCAATAATTTCGGGGAGGACATACTCCCCAATGGTTAGCGTTGCTCCAATGGTAAGTTTACCCTTTATAATGCCGTTTATTCTGTTTATTTCTGTTTCTGCTTCAGTGGTTAAATCAAGAATTTTGCGAGCATACCTGTATAGCACCATTCCTGCATGGGTGAGCTCTACCCCATGTTCAGTTCGGTTAAACAACGTTACTCCCAGTTCGTTTTCCAGTTTTTGAATACTAAGGCTTACTGCAGGCTGTGAAATATAAAGCTCCCTTGCAGCTTTGGAAAAACTTTTATTTTCTGCCACTGCAGTAAAAATCATTAACTTGGAAGATCTAATTTTTCCTTCCTCCCTTACAGATGACCGAAGACGTAGTGCTGAACTATTAGGCTTACCGCTGAAACAACGAACCAGACTATCATTCCTAAAGCTATGGGGCGTATCCCTGTTTTCAGCATCTGCTTCAAATCAGCCTGCAGCCCTACTGCTACCAGTGCCATTATAATCATGAATTTTCCAAGCCAGTTTGCGCCGGAGACAAAAGCTTCATTGAACAGTCCCATGGTGTTAAGAAGGGAAGCCCCTAAGAAGCCCAGAATGAACCAGGGGAAAATTTTTGCCATGGAAAAGGAGGTTCCTGTTCGTTTTGCTTCGGCTTTCTTTTTAGAAGCTATATAGGCGGCATAGAGCAGGGCTATGGGTATGATCATGGTGGTTCTTGTAAGCTTTACTATGGTTGCATATTCCCCTGCTCTGTCGCTGTATATGTATCCTGCGGCAACCGCCGATGAGGTATCGTTTACCGCTGTTCCTGCCCAAAGACCGAAGGCGTAATCGTTAAGCCCCAGCAGGTGTCCCAGTGCTGGGAATATGAGCACTGCAAGAACATTGAAGAAGAACACTGTGGAAATGGAATAAGCTATTTCAGATTCATCAGCTTCTATAATGGGTGCAACGGCAGCTATGGCTGAAGCTCCGCAGATGGCTGTACCCGTACCTATGAGGTGCTTTAAGTTTTCAGGAACATGTAAGGGCCTGCTGAATAAAAAGGCGGCGGCGTATGCAGCTGTCAGAGTGCAGATCATAACTGATAGGGACTCAATGCCCGTTTTCCACACCTGCCCCAGACTGAGCCCGGCTCCCAGTACAATTATAGCTCCCTTTAATATTTTTTTGGCTGTGAAATTTATTCCTGCCTGCATGATTTCCGGGATTGAAAATGTGTTTTTCAGTGCCATACCTAAAACTATCCCAAAAACTGCCCCACCCACAATGGGAAATTCTTTACCTAAAAAGTATGATATTATCCCTATAATGAAGCAGAGGGAAACTCCAGGTACCAGTTTAGCATAACTGTCCAAAAAGCTTTTTTGTTTAGCTTCTCCGGCAGATAAAGCTTTTGCCATGATTTACTGCCTCCTTTCTCTTTGCTGTTTTTTCTTTTCGAGAAATATTATAAATCAGCTCCGGCATCTGGGGGTAATTGGTATTTTTAAAGGGGGTATAAGCAGAAATTATACCCATTGTTCAAATCCTGTTAAATGCAGGCTTGTAGTATTAAATGCTGCTGTTGGTGTTATAATAAAAAAGATAAATAGGCAATTTGCAAAACTAACGGAAGTTAAAAGGGAAAAAAATAGCACAAGGTCAGCTTTGGAAATATTAGGCTTTTTCGGACTACCTAAGCAACTGTTTAAATAAAGCTTAAAACCCTAATGTTTTTAAGGGTTCTAGAATTTTGCAAGAGGCTAATATAGTTATCTCATTTCTGGGAGGAATAATATAAAAATGCGTGAAAACCTGCAAATAGGTTTCATAGCCGGGGCAATAGGCTCAGTAGTGCTCACACTTTCAAACTGGATTACCAACAAGCTAAAACTAACCAAAATCAATCTTATAACTGTTGCTACAGATTTTATCCTAGGAAAAGCCCTGCTAAAAAGAAAGGGAGCAGTTAATTACATTGTCGGTACAATAGCCAATTTTCTTATAGGGGGTATCTTTGGTTCTCTTTTAGCGCTTCTTATGGGCGATTATAATTCAGCCGAACAGGAAAAAAATCTAAAACAAAAAACAATTAATGACTTGGCAGCAGGTTTTGTTTTTGGTCTAATTATATGGATGTTCACTGCATCTTTGGGCAACAGAAGAGCTCCAACAATTCAAGGCCCTGTAAAAGCCAAATCGGCTTTATGGCTTTTTGGAATTCATTCTTTATATGGAATCACAACCTCATTTCTTATCAGAAAGATACAAAGCAAACTAGAACCTGCCTAAAATAAAAAATAAGCGAACATAAAATATAATAGGGCCTTCTTTCAGGTCCTATTTTTATTCAAACTCCTTATATTTGGATATATCTACCACCCTAGTGAATACCCGTCCTCCCGGGATCTGCACTTGCATGGAGAGTTCCATTATCAGGAACTATTATTTTCTCCCCGGGCATATCTCACCTATCAGGTCCCAATTTTCTATAAGCCTCTTCCTAATTTATTTTTTGTATAATACCAGAGCTTTGCCCCAGCTTATTTAATATATCTAGCCTGATGCTCTTAAAGACCGGCATTCTCTTCCTTACTTCATGGACAAAATTCAAATCTATTTCCCCGTAGAGAATCCTTTCTTCATACTTTGCCTCATCTAAAATTTCTCCCCACGGATTAATAATTAAAGAGTGCCCGAAATAGTTGCTTTCCTCATCTCCTGTGCAGTTTGCTGCTAGAACATATAAAAAGTTTTCGATTGCTCTTGCCAATAACAAATAAGACCAGTGATGAATTTTTGGTTTCGGAAAATCTCTGTTAATAGTAGTGGTAAAATTAGAAGTGACAGCAATTATTTCCGCTCCATTGAGAGCATAATACCTTGCCAATTCCGGAAACCGGATATCATAGCATGTCATTACGGATACCTTCCCTATGCCTGTTTCGAAAACAGGTAATTCCTTTCCAGGTTTAAAAGCTTTATTCTCACCAGTTGAAAAAAGATAAGTTTTTCTATACTTACCAATTTTCTCGCCATCTGGTCCGAAAAAAAATACTGTGTTGTAAACATTGTTGCTGTCATCTAGCTCCGGGATAGAGCCGCCCACCAGATATATCCTATACTTTCGAGCCAGGTTGCTCATAAGGTTGACAGAATCTCCGTTTTCTCTTTCCGCAAATGTCAAAGGTTCGCTTATAGAGGGGCCAAAACCCGCTGTCCATGTTTCAGGAAGCACAACCAAGCATGCCCCATGCCCTGCAGCTTCATCAACAGCTTCTTTAACTTTTAAGCGATTTATATCCGGATCCCTTTCCACAATTTTCAACTGTACTGCAGCGGCTAAAAATTTCATATTATATCCTCCCCAACGCCAGATTAACAAAATTACAAACAGGGTCAGATGTATTGCTATTTTCTATCGCATAAATTATTGTACCAGTTTGTCCGGTTCAACGCTCCTTTTGATATACTTCCATATCTCATTGAATGTTCTTTAACAAGAATACGTTTATTTCTGTCACTTTAGTCCACCCTAACCGGCTTAACTTTCGCTTTATCCTTTAAATCCAAGCTACCATCTTTAATGATTTCATCCTCCAGTTGCAACCCACTGATAATTTCGATATTCTCATTGTCACTAATTCCGGTCTCAACGAGCCGGCGTTTTATTCGCCCGTCAACCACTGCCATTACTTCTTTCCGGCCATCCTCCAGGGTGCGCGCAGCTTCATGGGGAACTAATAGTACGTTGCTACGGATCAGAGTTTCTATTGCCACCTTAACTTCGTAACCTGGTTTTAAATTAGCCGGATCATTCAGGGAAATAATAACCGGCACCCTGCGCTGGATTACACCCAGTGAGGATTGCTTTTCTACTGCCCGAGGATAGATTTCTTTTACCTTTCCCACCAATTTTCTTTCCCCCAATACCGGTGAAGTTATAGTAACTTTCTGCCCCACCTTGACCTCTCTTAAATCATCACTCAGGATATCCGTCTTGACCTCAAGCTTATTAGGGTCAGCCACTGTGGCCAACAGAATACCGGGAGCCAAAACCTGATGCTCCTCTATTGGCAGGTTCAATATTATACCGCCAATGGGGCTGCGTATCGTTAGCTGCTTCTCTTTGGATGTGAGTTGCTCTAAATTTTCCCTTAAACCGCTAACTTGCGCCAGAATACTGTCCAGCTGGGACTGCTGTTCCTTTAAACTCTGCTGGTAAGTTTCACCTTTTAACTGGGCAGCCTCGAATTTTGCTTTGGTGGCAGCACCTGCCATATATAACTCTTTTACCCGGGAAAGATTCTCCTGGGCGTTTTCCAACTCTAGGTGGATACGCTCCATTGCTGCGCGGATACTACTGGCGTTGGCTTCCGCCTGGGCCAGCCGAGTACGCACCTCGTTTATTTGTATGGCCAGATCTCTATTTTCGAGTATTGCCAAAGTTTGTCCCTTTTTCACCGATTGACCTGTTTCTACCAGAACTCTAACCACCCTGGCATTTTGAGTAGCATATAAACTGGATTCAGTAACAGGCTGCACATAACCGGTATCAACTACTTTACGGGTTATACTACCCTGTTTAACCCTAACAGTCTCCACCTCTGTCCCCTGGTTTGTAAATACAAGCGCCCCTACTGCCAGTATGGCTATAATTCCCAGTCCCAGGTAAATCTTTTTCCTCCGTTTCATAGCTTACCTCCCCTAATCCCTGTTCCTTAAAGTTTCTACCAGATCTATCTTTTTCACTCCCCTGACAGCTAAAAAGTGAGCTACCATGGCAAAAAATACGCCAATTAAGGCAGAAAAAACATACGTTAAAGGATAAATAACCACTGGCAAGGTAAAAAGATCAGTACTAACTGCCCGGGTATATCCCTCAGCCATTAAACGCCCAAAGGGAAGTCCCAGAGGCACTCCCAGCCAAATCAGCAGTTGCGTTTCCTTAAACAGCAAACCGGAGATCTCCCGCGTAGTAAAACCCATTACCCGCAGTGTAGCCAACTCTCTCCTGCGCTCGGCAAAATTGATTATGGAAGCATTATAAACAATGGCAAAGCCAAGAACTCCGGCAAAAAGAATCATAATAGATATGGAATATATCAGGGAGTCCAGGTTTTGGTTAAAGTTATTTAATTCCTTCTTCCAGCTCAGTATTGAAGTTATACCAGTCGTTTCATTTAGTTTTTCTTCCACCACTTCTGCCTTTCCGGGGTCCACCTTTAACATTGCCCCGGATACAAGATGAGCTTCTTGCAATATACGATTGGCCTGAGCAAGGGATATATAAGAACTCCTACCAATAAGCTGGCGGTTAACGTCTACTATTTTTATATCAGCATGATGAGAAGGCCCGTAACCAAGAAGAGTCTCAACCGTTACCTTATCACCAACTTTTACTCCCAACTTGGATGCGGCTCTCTCATTGATTAAAATACCTTCTTGAGGTAATTGTAATGGCTGACCGGAAGTGCCGACCAGCTTTTTCAGGGTTACATCAGGAGATAAACCCAGCAAAATACCTTCTTCAGAAGTTCCTTTATAATGAAACCTCACCGGTATTTCAAAAATGGGTTCAGTTTTTATCACCCCATCAATACGGGAAATATTGCACAGTTCATGTTCCTTAACAGGAGAAGCGAAGCGAATTAAGTAATCATAACTTTGCTCACGGTAAAAATGATTCGTCAGCAGATAATCAACAGCATCTTTTCCACAAAGGGATACTACCAGCATACCTACAGCGAAAATTACTCCCAGCAGGCTGACTCCAAAGCGTTCCTTGCTGCGGCCAATAGCTCTGAGGCTCATTTTCCAGGAAGGGCTCAATTTTTTCCAAAACCAGGACCAGTACTCCAGGACAACTTTACCAGCACTCTTGGGAGGTTGGGGTCTCATGGATTCAGCAGGATTGAATGTCGCTATTTTGCGGGAGCCTGCCAGACCAGCAATGATACCCACACCTAAACTTAAAACAAAACCATAGAATATCACCTGAAAATTAACTCCCCCTATTGCTTCTGGCAAATTAAAAAGCATTGCATAGACTCTCTGGATATAATCGAGGATAACAGCAACCCTAAAAAAGTACCTAATAAGGCCCCCAAAAAGGACATTGCTAGGGCATAGGCAGTATAATGATACATAATTTGACCGTTACTGTATCCAATAGCTTTTAGTACCCCAATCTGCAATCGTTGAGCTTTAATCATCCTGCTCAGCATAATAAATTGAATGGCCGCAGCTATAAAAAATTGGGGGTAAAAAACAGGAGGTTGCCTTTAATCCATCCAACTCCGCCTGTAAGGCAGCATGGCTTAGCTGCTGTTCACGAGGGTAACTGGCCAAGTTTCCATAGGGCTCAAGGATGGACTTAACTTGCTCCTCCACTTTTTCTTTGTTACAGTAGGAGCTAATTTTACAACCACCTGGTTAATCTGGCCGGAAATATTCAAAATTTGTTCAGCCTGATTTTGGGGAATCATAAATATGCCAAAAGTTTCAGGCTCCGGCATCAGGCTGGCGGGATCTTTCATGACGTAAATAAACTTCGGGCTGGTAGCAGTGCCCACCACCGTTAAAGGGAGCTTTTTGCCTTCGGCAACGATGGTAACCGTGTCATTAGGCCTGAGCCTGTTTGCTTTAGCATTACTGAGGGCAACTAAAATCTCAACCCCGCCGCCCAGCGGGTCCTTTTCAAAAAGTCGGCCGGTTAATAAGTGAAGGCGGTTGACTTCATCATTCATAGGCAAAGGGTAACTAATTAAACGGGTTATAGCTCTTTAAACGGGCTATAGCTCTTTGATTATTTTCCTTAATTACGGGGACATCTTTTTGTATTCGCCCAGTAGCCTTAATTACTCCAGGCAAAGTTTCAATTTGTCTTATAATTTGCCGCGGAGCCCTGACCACATGAAAATAGTAATCGGCAAAATTGCTCTCGCGGTAAAATACTTCCTGAGAGCGATTCAGGTTAAAATAAGCAGTGGTCATGGCAATGTAAACTGCCACGCCTATCATAACCACTGCCACTACAGCAAGAAACTGCTCTTTGGTATTCCATATGGCACGCCAGAGTTTTTTGGTCATAATATGCATTACCACTCGATCCTTTCAGGTGGTACTGGGGATTGATTTTCGGTAGTCTCCACTATTTTCCCGCTCCGCATGCGCACAACCCGGTGAGCCATGACACTTATGGCAGTATTGTGAGTAACAATTACTACAGTCAATGGTAGAAAGCTTATAATAAAATAATTAGAGAAAACCAAATACTCTGAAAATCTATAAATTCCTCCAGTAAAGTCTTAATCTTTTAAGGCCTTATTATAAATTAAAGTCATCAGCAGAGATAAAATAATTAAAATATGGAATTTATTAAAAGATAGCCATGATATAGATTTTTAACAAAAGGATAGGTAGACTAAGCAGCTACAGGACAGCAAATCCCTACTAAGACCCCTTCTTCTATTTCTGCCTTTGTCCACTTTTTAATTAACCTTAAATTACATTCTGTACCATTTTCTATACAATTTGGAAATTCTCTTCTTGACATAGATAAGATTAAATGCTATCCAATTTGCTGGCAAAATTTACATATCCCCTTGAAAGAAACTTGAAAGATAGGCAATTTGCAAAACTAACGGAAGTTAAAAGGAAAAAAAGTAGCACGAGGTCAACTTTGGAAACTACAGTATTCTGGGAAATAGCCGTAAGGCACAGCCATTTTATCCTGTTGCGTCCTTTGCAAAAGCCCGCATACTGCATGACAAGCATGGGATTTTTAGGACACAAGGTCAAAAGATGTCAGCCCGGATAGTAGATGTTTCTCTATTATGTGGAGGTAATCCTGTTCAAATAAAGCTTAAAACCCTAATGTTTTTAAGGGTTTTAGGATTTTGCAAGAGGCTAATAAAATAAAAAAGATAAAAGTTTGGAGGTGATTATTTTGGCTGTAATAACTGTTAAGGTAAGCGGGGCTCCCTATGGAAGCGAAGCCTTTTACAACACCATGCGCTTTGTTCTTGCAGCGCTTTCAGAAGGGCATGAGGTAAATGTGTTTCTTTTAGGGGATGCGGTGGCAGCTGCTCGAAAGGGGCAGGAAACTCCTGAATTTCCCGGGCTTCTTGAAGGAGCAATGCCCAATGCAGAAGAGCTTTTGAAATCTGCCATAAGAATGGGAGCACGGGTAAAAGCCTGTGGTGTATGCTGTAAGCAGAGGGCCATTACCCAAGAAGATATGGTTGAAGGATGCAGCATTGGTTCCATGAAGGATTTGGCAAACTGGATTGTTTACAGTGATAAAAGCGTGGATTTTTAAGATAATCAAGGAGGAAAATATTTAAATTTGGTAAATAATAAATAAAAGAAGTTATGGGTTTATAAGGGGAACAATGGAAAGGCAGGATTTATTTACCCATTATATAAAAGAATTTTTAAGGGAATATTCTGGAATGGTCAAGGAAAATACCTTAAAAAGGTACGGAAATGACCTTGCCCTTTTTAAGCTTTACTTTGAAAGGTACGGCCCAGGAGACTTAAGAATGCTGTCATGGAAGCATATTGAAGAGTTTTTCAGCTGGTGGTATTTACGCCAGTATATAGGTTGTTCCCTAAGCGGTATGAAGGGACTTTTTGCCACCCTTAAGAAGTTCTGCCTGTGGCTGGATAAAAAGGGTGTGGTGGAATATTACGATGCTTGGAAGCAGGATGAAAGCCGCATTTTAAAAAACAATGTGGAAAGGGTATTGATGTGGGAAAGGGAAGTGGCGGAAAAGAGGGCAGTGGATGATGTTTTTTGGTTGGATGGAGATTGGGGGCACACTGAGGTTTCCGAGGGCTGGTTTAAGGTAATCAACACCTTCAGGGATAAGGCTGCTTTGCGAGATTTGGACAATAATGCTGCGTACATAGTAAGGTTTGAAGGACTTATAGCTCGGTATATTAAGCCTGGGGATATAATTTCTGCTGCTTTGTGCAGGGATGAAAAGGGCTTTTATATAAATGACAATATTGTTTGGTTTTTCTATCCTCCCACTGCTTCGGAGTATCTTAGGTGAAATTAGTTAACGGCCGGTTTTGGCCGTTTTTTTATTTTCCCACCTTTTCTGCGATTTCCAAAACCCTGAAAGTTCTGTTTAAAATTACGGCAAGTTCCGCCCTGGTGACGGGATCATTGGGGGCAAAGATTTTTTGTGTTCTTCCTTTCATAATACCTGTGTTGAAAACAAAGCTCAAAGCAGAGGATTCTTTTCTGGAAATGTTTTTGGTATCGTCAAAAATGGGATATATTTGAGTTGTAATTACGGATAGTTCATTAACCTTAAAAGCCTCTTCGATGACAAAAGCAGCTTTCATTCTTGCCACAGGTTCTGCAGGAACTTCCAATAGCCCCCTTAATTTTCCAGTCCTGTTATTTTCCTTCCCCACTTTTTGTTCAAACAGTTTTTCCAGAGAAAAAATGAGATCATTCCCTGTAATTGCTTCCCCTGGCCCAAATCTGTTGGGAGAAATGCCTGTTAAAATGCCCATTCTGTATACCGCTTCTATGTCCTTTTCAGCCCAATGGCCCTGTATATCAGTGAAAGGGATGCTCACTACCTTTTGTAAATTCTCATCGGTGCCCGAAGCAGAAGCCTCCTCCTTTTGGAATAAATCAGGCGTTAAAGTTTCCTGGGCTTTTGCACCTAAGCCTAGAAAAAACACTAATCCCGTTAAAATCAATGGGATAATTAGTTCTTTTTTCATAAAGTTTCTCTCCTTTTTGTGAAGACATTTAAAGCTGATTAAATTTTAACACGAATTAAAATAAATAAGACAAAAATTTTTGAAAAAGTGTAGGTATTCCTTGTTTAACAAAAACTATTTAAATAAAAATATTGTAGAAAAATGTAGAATATTGTAAAATTCAATTGTTATGTTAATTTACGGTGGGTGTTAGTAATGAGAAAAGTTTCCATTCCTTTTTTACAGCCGGGCATGGTGGTGGCAAAACCTGTTTACGATAGCGAGGGTCGGCTGCTCATTAATGCTGGTTTGCGGCTTACATATAAAAATATATTGAGCATGAAGCGCATTGGGATTCCCGCGGTTTACATTGAGGATCCCCTTCTTGAAGGTGTGGAAGTGATCGAGGTAGTAAAATCGGAGACTAAACTCCAGATTCAGAGAAATATTAAAAAAATCTATACAGAAATATCTTCAGCTCAAAGTAAAGGGGTTAATTCTAAGATACCGGCGAAAACTGTGGAAAAAATGGTGGAAACCTTAATTAATGAAATACTGGAAAAAAAGGACTATCTAGTTAACCTGCTGGACATCAAGGCGTATGATGACTATACCTATGCCCATTCTGTCAATGTATGCATCCTGTCCCTTTTGACAGGGGTTTCCCTGGGATATTCCCGTAGCAAGCTGTACAGCTTAGGAGTGGGGGCTCTTCTTCATGATTTAGGTAAAATTAAACTTCCTGAGGAAATTTTAAAAAAGCCGGACAAGCTTACTCAGGAAGAATTCAACGAGGTAAAAAAGCACTGCATGTACGGGTACGAAATTTTAAGGGTGCAGGATATTCCTGCTCCTTCTGCTTTGGTTGCATATGAACATCATGAGAGATATAACGGTGAAGGTTATCCCAGGGGGCTCAAAGGTTCAGAAATTCACGAATATGCACAGATTGCAGGAATGGTTGATGTTTACGATGCTCTTACTTCTGACAGGGTTTACAGAAAAAGCTTTTTGCCCCACGAAGCTTTTGAATTGATAAGTGGAAGTGGAAACCACCTTTATGATATTAAGCTGGTAAAAGCTTTTGTGGAAAATATTGCCGTGTACCTCATCGGAACCTTTGTAGAATTAAATACCGGGGAAACCGGTGTGGTGGTGGGAACACCCAAGGGCTTTCCTTATAGGCCTGACGTTCGTGTTTTTGAGATGGAAAGAGGGAAGGTCAGAGTAGTAAGGGAGGTTCAACTTTCCAAAGACACCCTTACTTTTATAAAAAGGGTAATTAAGGAAGAGGAAATAGCCGGTTTTAGGGAGTTAAAATAGAAAAAGCGGTTGATATGTGATATATTTTCTTATCGGAGGGGGTTGATAATATGCCCACATATGATTTTTTATGCAGGAAGTGTGAGCACAGGTTTTCCCGTTTTGTATCCCTTTCAAATAAAGATAAGGTTAGCTGCCCTCGGTGTGGAGAAAACGATATAGAGCAGTTGTTTACTGCTTTTAATTATAGAATTTCGGGGGGCAGCAGTGGGAGGTCTGCTGTTTCTTCTGGCGGAAGCTGCTCCCGTTCAAGCTGCAGCACCTGTGCCGGCTGCTGAGGTGTTGGAATTTGATTGCTTATACCATGGATGGCAATTTGTATCTAAACATTACCAATAGATGTACCAACAGGTGCTGCTTTTGTGTAAGAAACTATGCGCCGGGGGTGGCAGGTTACAACCTGTGGCTTAAAAAAGAACCCGCTGTAGAAGAAATAATTGGGGAGATAGGCGACCCCTCCCTTTACAGGGAGGTTGTTTTTTGCGGTTATGGAGAGCCCCTTATCCGCCTTGATGCGGTTAAAGAAGTTTCCAAATGGCTGAAGGATAAAGAGGCATGGGTTAGGGTTAATACCAACGGCTTAGCTAATCTGTACCACAACAGAAACATTCTCCCAGAACTTTGCGGCATTGTGGATGCGGTTTCCATAAGCCTCAATGCTGAAAATGCTCGGAAATATTATAAGATTTGCCGACCTCAATTTGGTCCTGAAAGCTACAATCATCTCCTGGAATTCATAAATGAAAGCAAAAAGTATATCCCAAAGGTAAAAGTTACGGTGGTGGATATTCCCCAAATTGATGTGGAAAAGTGCCGCAGGATAGCGGAAACCATGGGAGTTGATTTTGAAGTACGGGAATATGGAGGAAGCAGGAAAGACCTTGAACAGTGCGGCTGCTGAAAGTAATTTTTTTCAGCCCTTTTAAAAGGAGGTGCAGGAGGAGTTGCCCCCTTGGTTAGGGTATGCCCTGGTTACTGCAGCGGCATTTTTTTTGGACTAAACTCTATCATTGTAAAAATAGTTTATGACTTTAATATTTCTCCAAAACAGCTGTTAATGGCCCAATACCTTATAGCCTGTGCACTTTTTTGGATGCTGGCTTTGTTTAAAAGAGGTACTGCCGCTGTTTCAAAGGGGCTGCTCCTTCATTCCTTTTTGCTGGGCGTTATAAACTGCGTTACAACTCTGCTTTTTTACTTTGCTTTGGAGCGCCTTGAGGCGGGACTTGCCACCATGCTTCTTTTTACTTTTCCTGCATATGTTGTTATCCTGGCAGCAATTATATTGGGAGAGAGAATAGGATCCATACAGATTATTACCCTTGGAACCGCTCTGATGGGTTCCCTTTTAACTCTGGACATAATAAACTTAAGGCAGGCGGAATGGTCCCTTGAGGGTGTTCTTCTGGCATTGGGAGCTGCTTTTGGATGTGCTGTGAGCAACCTATACAGCTAGAATATATTGACAACCACAGGGCCCCTCACCCTATCTCTTTATGTCACCACCTTTTCTGCTCTGTTTCTAATGCTGTTTCAAAATCCCGTGGAGCTGGCTTTTTTGGTGCATGAGCCCCAGGTTTTAACATATGTATTTATGGTAGCGGTGGCAGCAAGTTTTCTTCCGCCCCTTCTGATATATGCCGGCATCAGCCTCATCGGAGCTTCAAGGGCCTCCATTGTAAGTACTGTGGAGCTTCCCTTTGCCGTTGTCCTGGCCCATATGATACTGGGCGAAGATCTTTCTTTAATGCAGTGGGCGGGAGCGGCCCTCATATTTATAAGCACCCTTCTTTTACAGATCAATGATCTTAACCATCAGCGGCGCTGAAATATTAAAAATATGAAAACCTTCACCTCCTTCCAGGCATAAAATGGTAATGAAGGAGGTGTTTTTATGACCCTTTTTAAGGTGGGGGATTTGGTTGTCAGAAAGTCCTCCAATGATGATATCATTTTCTGCATCATGGACTTTAAGGCGGATGATGAGGGTAGGTGCACTGCGGTACTCAAAGCTATATACGATAAAACCTTTATCGTGGAAGCTCCAATTAATGATTTGAGAAACATCATTTCTTACGGAAAACTTTAAAAATTAAAATAAAATTAATTAAAATGCTTTTAAAGTAAACCCTTGACATGCTTTAGCGCATTAATATATACTATCGCTTAAAAATATATATGTCAAAGATGATGAAGGAGACATGTTGTATCCAGTCCCTTATTCCAGAGAGCCGGGTTTAAGGTGGAAGACCGGTAATAATACTGGATACAAGATCACTCCGGAGTTGCACCGCCCAACGTCTGCCTTGTTAAAGCGGGCCAGTAGGTGGTGTCGGTAAAAGCCGTTATCCCAAAAAAGTGGTTGCTCTGGCGGCAATCAGGGTGGTACCGCGGGATACCTCTCGTCCCTGAACATATGTTCTATGGGATAGAGAGGTTTTTTAATATTAAGGGTTATATTTAAAAATTTTTGGGGGGAGATTGTGTTGGGGCTAATTGTTTATCTAAATGGGGAGTTTGTTCCTGAAGAGGAGGCAAAGGTTTCTGTTTTTGATCACGGTCTTCTTTATGGCGACGGCATATTTGAAGGTATAAGGGCATATCACGGTCGAGTATTTAAATTGAAAGAGCATTTGGACAGGCTTTATTTTGGTGCCAGGGCTATAATGCTTGATATTCCCCTTACTAAGGAAGAAATGCAGGAAGTTGTTTTGGAAACCTTGAGGCGCAACAACCTTAGGGATGCATACATCAGGCTTGTGGTAACTAGGGGCAAAGGGGATCTCGGATTGGATCCCAAAAAATGTGAGAAACCCACTGTTTTCTGTATAGCTGCGGGAATACAGCTTTATCCTGAAGAGCTTTATGAAAAGGGGCTTGAGGTGGCAACGGTTTCCACAAGGAGAAATATTCCGGAAGCTTTAAATCCTCAGATAAAATCATTGAACTATCTGAACAACATAATGGCAAAAATTGAAGGAAGCCAGAGGGGGGTTCTGGAAGCCCTAATGCTCACCAGTGAGGGATATGTAGCTGAAGCCACAGGAGACAATATCTTTATTGTTAAGAATGGTACCCTTATTACTCCTCCGGCTTATCTGGGAATTTTAGAGGGAATTACCCGCAACACAGTTATGGACCTGGCAGCTAAGAGGGGTATTCCTGTTGAGGAAAAGGTTTTCACCCTTTATGAGGTCTATACTGCTGATGAGTGTTTCCTGACGGGTACAGCGGCAGAAATTATACCGGTGGTAAAGGTTGACAGCCGTCCCATAGGCAGCGGAGTGCCGGGGGAAATTACCAAATTGCTCATAAAAGATTTTAGAGAACTAACCAAAGTTGACGGTCCTAAAATTTACGAGGATTAGGAGTGGTATCAATGGAAAGCAGGAGAATCAAAGAAGGGGTCTCTAAAGCCCCCCACAGATCACTTCTTAAAGCCCTTGGGCTTACGGATGTCGAGCTGGAAAGGCCTCTTGTAGGTGTGGTTAACTCCCAAAATGAGATAGTTCCCGGACACGTGCATCTTGACACAGTTGCGGATGCCGTGAAGGCAGGTATAAGAATGGCTGGGGGAACTCCTGTAGAGTTTTCCACCATAGCTGTGTGTGATGGAATTGCTATGAACCATATTGGCATGAAATATTCTCTTGCCAGCAGGGAGCTCATTGCGGACTCCATTGAAGTAATGGTCATGGCCCATGCCTTCGATGCGTTGGTTTTTATACCTAACTGTGACAAAGTTGTTCCTGGGATGCTAATGGCTGCGGCACGTCTTAATATACCGTCCATATTTGTCAGCGGGGGGCCCATGCTGGCCGGAAGATACAGGGGCAGGAATATTAGCCTGAGTACCATGTTTGAAGCTGTTGGGGCTTTTGTGAACGGCAGCCTTTCTGAAAAGGAGCTTAAGGAAATGGAAGGGGCTGCGTGTCCAGGCTGTGGATCCTGCGCTGGTATGTTTACGGCCAATACCATGAACTGTCTTACGGAAGCACTGGGAATGGCGCTGCCGGGAAACGGGACAGTACCTGCCGTGGATGCAGCCAGAATAAGGCTTGCCAAGGAGACAGGACGTAGAATCATGGATCTTTTGAACCGTCAGATAAAACCCAGGGACATTATGACTGAGGACGCCTTCTATAATGCAGTGGCAGTGGATATGGCCCTTGGGGGGTCCACCAATACGGTTCTTCATCTTCCTGCCGTGGCAAAGGAAGCGGGAGTAGAATTAAGTCTTGATTTATTTGATAATATAAGCCGTTCAACTCCTAACCTGTGCAAATTAAGTCCAGCTGGAGATTATTACATCCAGGACCTAAACGAAGCAGGAGGAATACCCAGTGTTATGTGGGAGCTTCTATCCCACGGAATGCTTAAGGGGGATGCTGTAACAGTTACTGGGAAAACCCTGAGGGAAAATGTAGAAAACTGTGAGCCTTTAAATAAGGAAATAATAAGGTCTGTTGAAAATCCCTACAGCAGTGATGGAGGCCTTGCCATATTAAAGGGAAACCTAGCTCCTGAGGGGGCAGTGGTTAAGAAGGCGGCGGTTGATCTTTCTATGATGGTTCACAAGGGACCAGCTCGGGTATTTGAATCCGAGGAAGAAGCCGTGGAGGCCATCACTTCGGGGAAGATAAAAGAAGGGGACGTCATTGTTATAAGGGGGGAAGGTCCTAAAGGAGGTCCCGGCATGAGGGAAATGCTTACTCCCACTGCCGCTGTTGTGGGAATGGGACTGGATAGTTCGGTAGCCCTGATAACAGACGGAAGATTTTCAGGAGCAACCCGGGGAGCTTCCATAGGACATGTATCCCCTGAGGCAGCAGAAGGTGGTCCCATAGCCCTGATTAAAGAAGGGGATATTATAAGCATTGACATTCCAGGAAGGAAGCTGGAGCTTTTGGTTGATCAGGAAGAGCTTGAGGAGAGAAGAAAGAACTGGGTGCCGCAGGAACCCAAAATTAAAACCGGCTATTTAGCAAGATACGCGCGGATGGTAACATCTGCAAGCACTGGAGCGGTGCTGCAGATTGACGAGTAATTAAGGATTAAAAAATTAAAAGAGGTGGTCTGAATGTCTGTAAGATCAGAAAGAATGTCGGAGGTGATGCAGGTTGGGAGTATAAAGGAAAAGGCAGAGAAGAGCAGAACAGTGTTTTCTGGGGCTGAACTGGTTATAAAAACCCTAGAAGATCTGGGTGTGGAAGTTATTTTCGGATTTCCAGGTGGTGCGGTGCTGCCCCTTTACGATGCCCTTTATCACAGTAAGAAAATCAGACACATACTTACTCGGCATGAACAGGGAGCGGCTCATGCTGCGGACGGCTATGCCAGAAGTTCCGGTAAGGTGGGGGTGTGTATTGCTACTTCAGGCCCTGGAGCTACCAACTTGGTTACGGGAATAGCCAATGCATATATGGATTCAGTTCCCATGGTTGCCATTACAGGGCAGGTAGCAGTGAATGCTATTGGTAGGGATTCTTTTCAGGAAGCGGATATTACGGGTATTACCATGCCCATCACAAAGCACAATTTTCTCATTAAAGATGTAAAAGAAATAGTTCCAACCCTAAAAAAAGCTTTTTATATAGCAAGCACCGGAAGACCGGGTCCAGTGCTCATTGATCTGCCCAAAGACATAACAGTGAAGGAAGCTGAATATAATCCATGGGTGGATGTTGAAATTCCAGGCTACAGACTCCCGGTAATGAGCGGAAATGGAACCATAAGTAGTGTTGCTGAAGCTGTGATGCAGTCCGAAAAGCCAGTTATCTATGCCGGTGGCGGTGTGCTGAAATCCAAAGCAGAAAAAGAACTTTTAGCTTTTGCAGAAAAGCTCAATATTCCCGTTACCACTACTTTGATGGGGAAATCCTGCTTTCCAGAAAATCATCCCCTTTCCCTAGGTATGCTGGGAATGCATGGTACAGTGTATGCCAATTATGCTGTTTCCCAATGCGACCTTTTAATCGGCATAGGAGTGCGCTTTGCCGATAGGGTTACCGGGGATGTTTCTACCTTTGCAGAAAATGCAAGGATTGTGCATATAGACATTGATCCTGCAGAGATAGGCAAAAATGTGGCGGTGGATTTTCCTGTTATAGGAGATGCCAAAGAAGTTCTTGTTCGTCTTTTGGAACTGACTCAGGAAAAGAAAAATACCCAATGGCTTAAAACCATTGAGGAATGGAAAAAGCAGTATCCCTTAACATACAAAGATAATGGAAAACTCAAACCCCAATATGTTATAGAGCAGATAAGCGAACTTACGGGAGGTAAGGCTTTTGTAGCTACTGAAGTGGGACAGCATCAGATGTGGGCGGCTCAGCTGTATAAAACAGCGGTGCCCAGAACCTTTATTTCTTCAGGAGGCCTTGGAACCATGGGTTTTGGGCTTCCTGCAGCTATAGGAGTTCAGGTTGCTAATCCCGATGCCGTAGTTTTTGACATTGCCGGCGACGGTAGCCTTCAGATGAATATTCAGGAGCTGGCAACGGTGGTTCAATATGAACTGCCCATAAATATCGCACTAATAAACAATCGTTATCTGGGTATGGTTCGCCAGTGGCAGGAAATTTTCCATGGAGGAAGATATTCCCAGACAGATCTCAGCTGTCAACCGGACTTCGTTAAGCTGGCGGAAGCTTACGGCATGGAAGCATTGAGGGTTGAAAAGAAGGAAGAGGTGCGCCCCGCACTCAAAAAGGCCATTGAATCCAAAAAACCCGTACTCATTGATTTCTGGGTAGAAAGAGAAGAAAATGTATTCCCCATGGTGCCGCCCGGAGGCAGCATCAAGAAGATGCTGAGGGGGTGAGGCCTGTGGAAAACAAGCATACCCTTTCGGTTCTAGTGGAAAACCGCCCCGGGGTTTTAACCCGGGTGGCTGGCCTTTTTGCAAGGCGGGGATACAATATAGACAGCCTGGCTGTGGGAAGGACGGAAAATCCAGCTGTTTCCAGGATGACCATAGTGGTTGAGGGAGACGAATATGTTATTGAGCAGGTGACCAAGCAGCTGGAGAAGTTGGTGGAGGTTATTGAGGTTTCCGATATAACCAAAAAAGAACATGTGGAGCGGGAGCTTATATTGATAAAAGTAAAGGCTGAGCCCTCTGTGCGCGGTGAAATAATGCAGATTGTGGACATTTTTAGGGCTAGGGTAGTGGATATAGGTAAGGACACCCTAATAATTGAAGCCACTGGGGACATAGGCAAGATCAACGCCATTGAAAGTTCCATGAAGCCCTTTGGAATTCTGGAGGTTGTGCGTACAGGAAAGGTTGCTATGCTCAGGGGACCCAAGTACGAGATTGAATAAAATTATTCATTAAGAGGGGATTGTTATGGAAAAAAGGATCTATATTTTTGACACTACCCTCAGGGATGGGGAGCAGTCTCCCGGAGTCAACTTAAACGTTAGGGAAAAAGTGGAAATTGCCAGTCAGCTGGCAAAACTTAAAGTAGATGTTATCGAAGCGGGCTTTCCCATTTCATCCCAGGGCGATTTTGAAGCAGTGAAGGCAGTGGCTGAAGAGGTAAAGGGCCCTGTTATAGCTGCCCTGGCAAGGGCAAATAAAAAGGATATAGACAGGGCATGGGAAGCACTTAAACATGCTGAAAAACCGAGGATACACACTTTCATAGCCACTTCCGATATCCATCTTAAATACAAATTGAATAAGACCAGGGAAGAAGTTCTTCGTCTAGCAGAAGAAGCGGTGCGCTATGCTGCATCTTTTGGGGCAGAAGTGGAATTTTCAGCGGAAGATGCCTTCCGCACGGACCTTGATTACCTCTGTGAAGTAATTGAAGCGGCTATTGAAGCTGGAGCAGGTATAATTAATGTACCTGACACGGTGGGTTATTCCACTCCCATGGAGTTTGGTGAGTTTATTGCCAGCATAAAGCAGAAAGTGAAGGGCATTGACAAGGTCATTTTGAGCGTCCACTGCCATAATGACTTGGGACTGGCCACTGCCAACAGCCTCGCTGCCGTGGAGGCTGGAGCCCAGCAGGTGGAATGCACCATTAATGGAATCGGCGAAAGGGCGGGCAACACTTCCCTGGAAGAAGTGGTCATGGCCCTTACCACCAGAAAGGATTACTTCGGCTGCACCACAGGCATTAAGCTTAATGAGATTTACCGCACCAGCAGATTGGTCAGTGCCCTGACAGGTATGCCTGTGCAGCCCAATAAGGCCATTGTGGGAAGGAATGCCTTTGCCCATGAATCAGGAATACATCAGCACGGTGTGCTCCAGGAAAGAACCACATATGAGATTATGAATCCTGAAACCATAGGAATTAAAACAGATGGGATTGTGCTGGGCAAGCATTCTGGTAGGCACGCTTTTAAAAAGCGTCTTGAGGAATTAGGCTTTGAACTCACTGAGGAAGAAATCAACAAGGCATTCTACCGTTTCAAAGAGCTTGCAGATAGGAAAAAGAAGGTTACCGATGAAGACATTGAAGCCATTATCAACCATGAAGTCAGGGCTATTCCCGAAAAATATAAGCTTGAGAAGATTCAGGTATATACAGGAAGCAACATCGTTCCCACTGCAGCTGTAGGTATCAGGGTAGATGGAGAAGTCATTGAAGATGCAGCCTGCGGCGACGGTCCTGTGGATGCTGTTTTCAAAGCCATTGAAAAGGTGACAGGGTTTCATGTGGAGCTGGCACATTATTCCCTTAACGCAGTAACCGGTGGAAAAGATGCAGTGGGTGAAGTAACGGTAAAGGTGGAGTACAACGGAAAGCTGTACATGGGCCGCGGAATAAGCACCGACATTCTGGAAGCAAGTGCCAGGGCATATATAAGTGCTATAAACAGGCTTATGCATGAAGCAGGGGATGAAATCTTAAAAAACGGAGTATAATTTAATTCAAAAAAATTACGGTATAGGTGAGAGGAGAGATGCCCATGGGCATGACCATAACGGAAAAAATACTTGCCCGCCATGCTGGATTGGATTTTGTGGAGCCGGGGCAGCTGATTGAAGCGGATGTGGATATGGTTTTGGGTAATGATATTACTGCTCCGGTAGCCATAAAGGAGTTTTTGAAGCTGGGCCTTGATGAGGTCTTTGACAGGGAAAAGATTGCCCTGGTTCCCGACCATTTTACCCCTAATAAGGATATTCCATCGGCTGAGCAGGTAAAAGTAGTAAGGGAATTTGCCCGAAAGTATGGGATAAAAAATTATTTTGAGATTGGGGAAATGGGAGTGGAACACTGTCTCCTTCCGGAGAAGGGGCTGGTGGCACCAGGGGAACTGGTTATTGGTGCGGATTCCCATACCTGTACTTACGGAGCCCTGGGCGCTTTTTCAACGGGTGTGGGAAGCACGGATATGGCAGCAGCCATGGCCACAGGTAAAGTCTGGCTTAAGGTTCCCCCGAGCCTAAAATTTATATTTTACGGAAAACTGCAGCCCTGGGTTAGCGGTAAAGATCTCATACTTTACACCATCGGGGATATTGGTGTGGACGGGGCAAGATACAAGGCAATGGAATTTACCGGAGAAACCATTTCTTCATTAAGTATGGACAGCCGTTTTTCTATGTGCAATATGGCCATAGAAGCTGGTGGGAAAAACGGCATTATTGCACCCGATGAGAAAACCCTTGAATATGTAAAGGGGCGGGTTAAGAGAAGTTTTCATGTTTATGAAAGCGACTCCGATGCGGTATATGAAGAAATATATGAGTATGATACTTCCAAAATAGAACCCCAGGTGGCGTTTCCCCACCTGCCCGAAAACACAAAGCCCATCAGTGAAGTGGGGGATGTAAAAATTGATCAGGTGGTAATCGGTTCATGCACCAACGGCAGGATGGAGGATTTGAGAACTGCAGCAGATATTCTTAGGGGCAGAAAGGTGCATCCTGAGGTTAGGGTAATAATCATTCCGGGGACCCAGGAAATATATCTTCAAGCTCTGAGGGAGGGACTTATCGAAGTTTTCATAGAAGCGGGCTGTGCCGTAAGCACTCCCACCTGTGGTCCCTGCTTGGGGGGACATATGGGCATATTAGCCAAAGGAGAGAAAGCTGTGGCCACAACCAACCGGAATTTCGTTGGGCGCATGGGTCATCCCGAAAGTGAAGTTTATCTTTCCAATCCTGCTGTGGCAGCGGCAAGTGCCGTTCTGGGTCGCATTGCCAGCCCCGAGGAGGTGCGGTGAATGGAATTTGAAGGTAGAGCCTTTAAGTTTGGAGACGACATTGATACCGATGCCATCATCCCTGCAAGGTATTTAAACACCTCTGATCCCAAGGAGCTGGCGAAGCACTGCATGGAAGATGCGGACCCTCAGTTTCCCAAAAAGGTTAAGCCCGGCGACATCATTGTAGCGGGGAAAAATTTCGGCTGCGGGAGCTCCCGGGAGCATGCTCCCCTTGCCATAAAAGGGGCGGGGGTGTCCTGTGTTATAGCAGAGTCCTTTGCTCGCATCTTTTACAGAAACAGTATAAACATTGGTCTTCCCATTTTTGAGAGCCCTGAGGCTTCGAAGAGGATTCAGGATGGAGATATGGTAAGGGTCAATGCCGAAGAGGGATTGATCATAAACCTTACTCGGGGAGAAAGCTATAGAGCAGCTCCCTTCCCTGAGTTTATGAGGGAAATTATCAGTGCCGGAGGGCTTATGCAGTATGTGGCAGAGAGGATGAAGAAAAATGTATAAAATTGCTGTTCTGCCTGGGGATGGAATTGGAGTGGAAATAATTCCCGAAGCTGTAAAGGTACTCAAAAGGGTAGGAGAAAAATATGGAGTTTCTTTTCAGTTTGAAGAAGGACTTGTGGGGGGAGCTGCTATAGATGCTGTGGGAGTTCCCCTGCCCGATGAAACCCTAAAACTGTGCCATGACAGCGATGCCATACTTTTGGGAGCAGTGGGAGGTCCTAAATGGGACAATTTGCCTGTTCATCTTCGTCCCGAAGCTGCTTCCCTGCTAAAACTTCGTAAAGAGCTGGACCTGTACGCAAATTTGAGGTTTGTGAAGCTGTATCCCAGCCTGGTGGACAGCTCTCCTTTGAAAAGGGAAATTGTTGAGGGAACCCATTTTTTGGTAATAAGGGAGGCCACCGGGGGACTGTATTTTGGCGAAAAGAAAAGGGAAAAGAAAAACGGTCAGGAGATTGCTGTGGACACCCTTGTTTACTCAAGCTGGGAAATAGAGCGTATTGGGCGCCTTGCCTTTGAAATGGCAAGAAAGAGCCCAGTAAAGAAGGTAACATCCGTTGATAAGCACAATGTTCTGGAGAGCTCAAGGCTGTGGAGGGAAGTGATGACCAGGATTAGTGAAGAATACCCTGATGTTGAGCTGGAACATATGTATGTGGACAACTGTGCCATGCAGCTTATCCGCAACCCAAAACAGTTCAGTGTGATAGTCACGGAAAACATGTTTGGAGACATTTTAACCGATGAAGCTTCTATGCTTACGGGTTCCATAGGGATGCTTCCCTCTGCCAGCATAGGTGGAAAAGTGGCTATGTATGAGCCGGCTCACGGCTCAGCACCTGACATTGCAGGGAGAAATATTGCCAATCCTCTGGCTACAATTTTGTCTGCCGCTCAGATGCTAAGGTTCTCCTTCAATATGGAGGAGGCTGCCCGGGATGTTGAAAGGGCAGTTGCCGAAGTTCTTGATGAGGGATACCGAACTGCTGATCTGATGGGCGAAGGGTTAAAACTGGTTGGTACTCGAGAAATGGGAGATTTAGTTGCAAATAAAGTTAAAGGGGAGGAGCCATGAAGAAGGTATCCATTTACGACACCACTCTGCGTGACGGTACCCAAGGGGAAGGTATCAGCCTTTCCCTGGAGGACAAAATTAAAATTGCTTTGAAGATTGATTCCCTTGGGGTTGATTATATTGAAGGGGGCTGGCCCGGTTCGAACCCCAAGGATATGGAATTTTTCAAACGCATAAAGGAATATAAACTCCAGCATGCGGTCATTTCAGCTTTCGGCAGCACCAGAAAGCCCAACATTCCTGCAGAGGAGGACAAAAACCTCAGGGCTATACTGGAGTCGGGGGTTAAAACCGCAGCCATTTTCGGTAAAAGCTGGGACTTCCATGTGGAAAAGGCGCTCAGGACAACCCTTGAGGAAAACCTGAGGATGATTGAGGACAGCGTAAGGTTTTTAAAGAACAGCGGGTTGGAAGTGTTCTTTGATGCTGAGCACTTCTTTGACGGATATAAAAACAATCCTCAGTACGCAATGGAAGCTGTAAAAGCAGCTGAAAGTGCCGGGGCTGATGTGATCGTCCTGTGCGAAACCAACGGTGGAAGCCTTCCCCATGAAGTGGAAGAAATAGTTGGGGCTGTGGTAAGCGAGCTTTCCACCCCTGTGGGGATTCACACCCACAATGACGGTGAGCTGGCAGTTGCCAATTCCATAATGGCTGTGAGAGCTGGAGCAGTTCAGGTTCAGGGAACAATTAACGG
>LGEZ01000019.1 GCA_001508005.1 Clostridia bacterium 41_269 | reverse complement strand
TGAGAGCTGGAGCAGTTCAGGTTCAGGGAACAATTAACGGCTATGGTGAGCGCTGCGGAAACTGCAACCTCTGTTCAGTAATTCCCAACCTCCAGCTTAAAGGAGGATATCAGTGTATTCCCGAGGATAAGCTTAAGATGCTGACGGAAGTGGCTCTTTATGTGAGCGAAGTGGCAAACCAGGTGCTGCCCAACAACCAGCCCTTTGTGGGAAGAAGTGCCTTTGCCCACAAAGGGGGAATCCATGCCAGCGCCATTCTGAAGGACGGCCAGACCTATGAGCACATACCCCCAGAAAAGGTTGGAAACAAGCGCAGGGTAATAGTTTCAGAACTTTCCGGAGCCAGCAACCTTAAATATAAAGCCAAGGAGATGGGCATTGATCTGGATGCTCTGAACGGACATACTAGGAAAATTGTAGAGAAGATCAAACAGCTGGAGCACGAAGGTTTTCAGTTTGAGAGTGCCGAAGGCTCCCTTGAGCTTCTTTTAAGAAAAGCTTTAAAGGAGTATGTTCAGTCCTTTGTTTTGGACAGCTTCAGGCTGATCATTGAAAAGCAAGGGGATAAGGAAAGCACTTCTGAAGCTGTTATGAAACTCAAGGTGGGGGATGAGATTGTACATACTGCTGCTGAAGGAAACGGTCCAGTGAATGCCCTTGACAACTGCTTGAGAAAGGCTCTGGAAGAATTTTATCCCTTTATAAAAAATGTTCACCTGACGGACTACAAGGTACGCGTGCTTGATGAGAAAGACGGCACTGCAGCAAAAGTCAGGGTGTTCATTGAAACAAGGGATGCTACTTCTTCATGGACAACGGTGGGAGTATCGGAAAACATCATAGAAGCGAGCTGGCAGGCGCTCATGGACAGCATTGATTATGCGCTTCTTAAGTACCAGAAGGAGCAGAGTAAAAGGAAAGCTGAGAAGCGGTCTGAGTAGGGTCAAACAGGTGGTTATCCTCTTAGAGTGTATATTTTAAAAGCCTTTCGGCTCTTAAATTGTTGAAATAGCTGCTTCTGCTGCTTGTATTCCTCCTAAGTTCATGCCCATATGTTAAGTTCTTCGCAAAGGACAGCAGAAGCGGCTTATTTTTAATTTCCCGTAACTGCTCTGTTAACGGAATATGAAAGTATAATAAATGTAAACTAAGTAGCCGAGCATCAATATAATTCCCTCCCTGCGGTCCAGCTGTCCCTTTCTGGCAAAGAGGAGAACAGATCCCAGGGCGACTACCATAACGGGAAAATCCACTAACAGTGTTTCCTTGCTGAACCCGATGGGGTGGACTGCTGCTGCTGTGCCCAGTGTCAAAAGAATGTTGTATATGTAACTTCCAATTATGCCGCCAAGGGTTATCTCTGGATGCCCTTTGTAGAGGGGAATTACTGAAAGAGCTATCATTTCTGCACTGGTGGCAAAGGAAACGAAGGTAAGTCCCACTAACGCTTCGGATAAGTGCAGCTTTTGGATAATTCCTTCAGCACCGCTTACAAGCCAATTCCCCCCCCAGCCCCATTATTCCAATACCCGCTAATACCAGAACAGCCGATTTCTGCAAGGATTCCCCTTCTGCTGCTTCTTCTTCTTTTTCTTCAAATTCTTCTCTTCCCTCTCTTTCTTCTATTATGTTTTCGGACACAGCAGCTTCTTTGCGTTCTGCAGTCTCGCCTATTAATTCTCTGACACTAACATCCTCCAGTTCAATATCAATCCTCTCTTTTGTCAGTGCGTACCAAACATATACGAAATACAGAGCAACTAGTAATAAGCCTTCTATCCTGGTAACCTTGAAATTTGCGAGAAAGAAAAGAGGGAAAACGGAAGCAGTCAGGGCTATTATGCCGTGCCTGATGGAACTTTTGTTCACCTGTATGGGCATAATTGCTGCACCCAGCGCCAGGGCAAAGGCAACAATGCAAATGTTGGTACCTAGGGCGTTGGACAATGCCAGTTCGCCCATTCCCCTCCACGAGGCGATGACCGAAGCCAGCAGTTCCTCCGGTTCGGCACCTGCTGCCAGCAGAGCTAGAAGGAAAGTTGTAACCCTTAACTTTCTTGCGGTATCCACAGCCGCATCGGTAAACATCTCTGCGCCAAAAATAAGCAGGGCCAATCCCCCTGTAAACTGCAGTGCTGTCAGCACGAAAGAACCCTCCCCTCCATAAGACGCCTTTTTTAAGCTGTATCAGCCTTCATTTGCTTCAAAAACTCTGTTTGAAAAGGATTCCAGCGCTTCTTCGCACTCCCGGAGCATCTTTTCTGCCTTTTCTCCCTTTTGGGCACGGAAAAAATCCCGGCGTTTGATCTTTTCAAGCCAGTTCTTCAGCCGCTGCAGTTCCCCTTCATTTTCCTCAAGCTCCCCGAAAGAGAAGTTTTTCCTTTCGGTTTCCTTGCGGATCTCCGCAAGAAACGCTGCTCCCTGTTCGAGAAATTCCCCGTATTCCTGATCCCGTTCATCATTGAATTTCTTCACTATCTTTTCTTCCTCCGCATCTTCTGCTGCCTGGGTCAACAGGACCAAACTTTCGCCTCCCGCTTTTTCAACCATCTCTTTGAGAGTTTGGAAAAAGTCGCGGCTGGCCGGAAGATCCGGCAGGATGCATACGGAGTTTTGAAGGTAGATTGCTCCCGCTTCCTTTAAGCGTCGCCAGACGGCAACCCGGTGTTTGGACGGTTCTGGAGGAATCTTGTAAATAATGAGCAGCCAGTTTATTTTTTCTCCCAAGGCGTCCGCCTCCAAGTAACCATTGTTACAAACAGAATATCATGTAACAACGGTTACGTCAAGATTTTTTGAAGTTTTGCTGAAGTTGGTAGGAGGGGGTGAATTTGGAAGGCGAGGACGCGTACTTTGAAAAAAATAAAAAGGGCCTGATAACAGGCCCTGAGGCTGTTGACCTGTGGTGTTTTGTCAACAGCTTCAAATTACCGTCTTTTTACACTGTTTCCTTTCTAAAAAGCTGTCAAAACCGGTAGCACAAAGACCCTAAAGCCCCTACCATCAAGCCGTAAGGAAAATTTCTTGAACTCTTGTACGATACGTTCCTGCTCGTCATCACTTATCACCACAGCTAAAGCACAGTTAAATCCCGGCCATACGGAGTTATCCAGCTTGGGCTCACTGTTTTTCCCTTTACCCAACACCCTATCCCATTTGGTAAAGCTGTTGACACCTAGCAAGTCGAGCATTTCCATTACGTCATTGTCAAGGTCCGCGTCATAAATGATAAAAAGCAGCTTCACTACCACACACCCCCCAGAAAACAGTACCCACAAAAATCGCAGCTTTTCATATTCAAGTCCTCAGGAAATATCCATGCCCAATTTCTGAATGCCACCTGTCTTTTGAAGCTTTCTCTCCTCAAACAGGCAGTAAACAGTCGGAATGAGGACCAGCGTGACCAAAGTTGATACAGCTAGCCCTCCCAACATGGTGATTCCCAGGGGATTCCATATTTCTGCACCCACACCTCTGGAAACAGCTAAAGGTAACATACCGAAGAAAGTGGCACTTGTAGTCATTAGAATTGGCCTCAACCTGTTGCGTCCGGCATTAGTTATTGCTTTCAGCAAAGGCTGACCTCTGTTTTGCAACAGGTGGGTATAATCGAGGAAAATAACAGCGTTTTTAACCACAATTCCTACCAACATGATTATACCCATGTAAGAAATTAAGCTCAGGGTAGTACCAGTTAATACAAGTGCGTAAAAAACACCTGTCAAAGCAAAGGGTACGGAAAACATTATAATTAAGGGATCCCTGAAATTTCCGTAGAGCGAGGCCAAAACCATATAAACAAGAACAATTCCCAAGAGCAGCAACAGCCCAAGATCCTTAAAGGCCTCTTGCTGTTGTTCAATTTCTCCGCCGAAACTGAGTGAAACTTCAGGCGGTATATCCACATTTTCAAGGGCAGCTTTGATATCGCTGGTAATTTCACCGAGAGAACGGCCGTACCTGTCTGCTTCTACTTTCACGATCCGCTGGCGGTTTTCCCTTTCAATTTCCACAGGTCCTTCCCCGCTCTTTATTTCGGCAATACTTTTCAATTTAATCATTCTGCCGTCGGGAGTAAAAATCGGTACTTCCGGCAAATTTTCCAGCCTGTTTTTGTCCGCTTCGTTCAACCGCGTAAAGATATCGAAACTGTCCCCCGCATCGCGGAAATCAGTGGCAGCATCACCATAAAAATAGTTACTGACCGTACCTGCGATCATAGCAGTATTTAGCCCGAAGGAAGCTGCTTTTTCACGATCTACCTCCACCCAGATTTCCGGTCGGGGATCTTTTTGACTGAGAGAAACATCCGTCGTTCCGGGAACCTCTTGAACAATCTTTTTCACTTGTTCTGCCACTCTGAGGTTCGTATTCAGGTCGGGGCCAGCAACTTCAATCACGATAGGTTTTCCACCCCCCATCATGAGAGAGGAAAGCGGGGTCGTGGCAGTAACCTTTATCCGGCTTATGCCTGGTATTCTTTCCAGCTGCTCTCTTAATTCGCCGGCGATATCACTGGCGCTGCGTTCCCGCTTATCTCTGTCCACCAGTTTAAGACCTATCATACCCACGTTAGGCCCTTCGTCCATGCCCATAGCCGCGCCGAATCCCTCTTCGCTCTGTCCGTCGAAGGCGTAAGAATGCCTCAATTCTTTTGGTTTTACTGTTTCACCAATGGTTTGCAGAATTTTTTCCATAACCCGGTTTGTTTCCTCTATTCTTGTCCCTTCCGGCAGGCGGAACTCAACGTTGACATCCCCAGAATCCATATCCGGTATAAAGCTGGTACCTATAAAAGGAACCAGGGCCAAGCTGCTGGCAAAAATCAAAACTGACCCGATAATAACGGCTTTCTTATGAGACAAGGCCCACCCGAGTATACGGCCGTAAACATCCTCAATAAGAACCAGATATTTCTCTATAGTTGTGTAAAATTTGCTCCCGAGACTTTCTTTTGCCGTGGATTCTTTATCGCCGGCTCCCAGCCACTTTGAGGCCAGCATCGGCGTCATGGAAAGGGCAGTAAAAAGGGATGCCAGCAGGGTCACGGCCATAACAAACCCCAGTTCCTTAAAAAGCATTCCCGTAATCCCCCCTACAAACATCAGCGGGACGAAAACCACCACGACCGTCATGGTGGAAGCCGTCATGGCCATACCCACTTCGCTTGCGCCATAAATGGCGCTGGTTATCGGCCGGCCGCCGCGTTCCAGGTGGCGGATGATATTTTCCAGGGCTACAATTCCGTCGTCTACCACCAATCCGCAGGCAATGGCAAGCGTCAGCAGGGAAATAATGTTGATAGTTCGACCGAATAAGTAAAGGAATATAAAAGCACTAATAAGGGAAAAAGGAATGGTAAAGGCAACGATGGCAGCCGCCTTAACTTTCTTTAAAAATAAAATCGTTACCAGTAACACGAGAAAGACGGCTCTTAGTAACTCATCCCGTAGAGTCTTAATAGCCAGCAGAATATTTTCAGAAGTGTCAAATACCGTGTTGATTTTAACATCGCTGGGCAGGTTTTTTTCTATTGCCCTAAGTTTATCTTTTACATCCCGCACAACTTTCACGGTATTTTTGCCGCTTTGCTTTTGTAATATAAGAACGATAGCTTTTTTCCCATCTCCCCAGCCGTTTACTGTCTGCTCTTTGTAGCCGTCTTCAACTTCGGCAACGTCCTTAAGGTAAACCGGCCTGCCGTTAAAGTAGCCGATAACCGTATTTTTTATTTCCTCCACATCCCTGTACCTGGCTGGAATCCGGATAAAGTGCTCCTGTGGACCGGATTTTATGCTGCCGGCCGGCAGGTTTAAGTTTTCTGCCGCCAGAACCTGATTGACCTGCTGTATATTCAGGTGGTAACCGTTTATTTTTTGCAGGTCGAAATGAACATTTATTTGCCTCTTCATCCCCCCGTACAGCTGAACGGCACCTACCCCGGGAACACTTTTAAGTTCGTCGGCAATCTGTTTTTCTGTCAAATAATAGAGCCTGGGCCAGCTTTTATCCCCGGTGACCGTCATGGCCAGAATGGGAATACTGGCGCTGCTGAACTTAAAAATTACTGGCTCTTCAGCATTATCCGGCAGTTTCTTTTTGGCCAGCTCCAGTTTGTCCCGAACGTCGTTGGTAGCTTCCTCCAGATCTGTGCCCCATTCGAATTTGCAGGAGACCATAGAAAGGTTATCTAGGGATTTGGAAGTAATTGTATCCAGGTTGTTCACCATACTAAGCTGATCTTCTATATGCTTGGTAACTTCCGTCTCCACGTCGGAAGCACTCGCTCCCGGCCAGACGGTCAGCACAGTTACTGCTGGCATTTCCACGTTAGGAAGCAGATCAATAGGAAGCTTGGTTAAAGAAAAAATTCCCAGAACAATCACGGCTAGAAAAATCATTAAGGCAGCCACAGGCTGTTTTACCGAGAATTCAGGAAGCCTCACTGCCTGCAACACCCCTTTCTTCTATAGAAACGCGAGCACCGTCGTAAAGCCGGTTTTGTCCCCTGATAACAACGAGTTCTTTTTCTGCCAAACCATCGATTATCTCGGTTAAATTATCCTGCCTTATGCCTGTCTTTACGTTTTTCATGATTGCTTTGTTGTCTTTGACGACGTATACGTAATAGCTTCCCGTTCCCGGCATTTTGTTAAGGGCTACAGTGGGAACCGTCAGGGCTTTCTTTTCGCCCAAGTACAATTTAATACGGGCAAACATGCCGGAGCGAAGCTTGTACTTCTCATTGGGAATGCGTATTTCAATTTCAGCCGTGCGGGTGGACGGATCGATGGTTGGGCTGATAACCGAGACCGTGCCTTCAAAAATCTTCCCGGGGAAAGCATCTACAGTTACTTCTGCTTTCATCCCCTTTTTGAGCTGGGGAAAATCCTTTTCCGTTATACTGCAGACGATTTTCAGTTCATCTTCCTGGGAAATACGAATAATCGGCTGCGCCGGGTTTGTCCGGTTTCCCTGATCTACGTAGCGGGCAGCAACAAACCCCGAGATAGGCGCGTATATCTTATATTCTTCGCAAACTATCTGTAATTGTTTTAAAGCTGCCTTCGCCCTCTCGACCTGGTTTATCGCCAAGTTCTTTGATTCTAAAGCCGCTTTATACTGCGCCTTGGCAGCATTGTATTGGGCCTCAGCAACCTCGTACTGAGATTTGATGCGATCCATTTCCTGTTCAGATACAACACCTGCCTGGTAAAGACGTTCCACACGGAGCCGTTCTTTCCCCATTAAATCGAGGTTTGCTTTGCTCGACTTAAGGTTTGCGCTGCATGTCTGAAGGTTTGCCTCGCTTTGCTTTACCCCAGACTTAGCTGCAGCCAAGCCTGCTGCTGCCTCTTCAAGCTGGGCATTTATGACATCGTCATCCAGAACAGCTATCAGATCTCCTTTTTTAACGTAATCTCCGGTTTCTACGTATATTTTCTCAATAGTTTCTCCCCCCATTTTGGGACAAACATCTACCACGGCTGCTGGTTTGATCTCTCCTGTCAGTTCTAGTACCTTTTGCAGCCTTGTTAACCTTGCTTCGGCCACTTGCACGGGAACAATTTCCTCTCTGTTAACGGTTGCCTCTTTCTTTTTTTCGTGCTGCATATAATTAAAAATGCCAAAAAAAAAGAAAAAAATTAAGATGAAAGTAGAAATAACTATCTTGGGTCTGTTTCTCAAAATCACCCTGCATTACTCCTTCCCCAAAACAATGTTGGACGAGTTAACCCAACATTCTGCAATTTGCCTTGGATTTGGATACAAATCCCAAAGCCAGACGGCGAGAACTCCGTTGTCACTCAGTCCTCCCCTCAGCGTGCTCTTGTTTCTTCCCAATTACTGTCGGCCTTCCTGCCCCATTCGACAGCATAGGCTTCCAAGCTGTCGGCAAGCTTTTCGGCATCAAGCGATACCGTCTGGGTGCAGCGGGCCTTGCTCTCCTTGACGCAGGCTACCAGTTCCTGCGGATTGTCTATGAGCGGGCAGGGACGCAGGTGGTTCTCGTTGAACGGTTGTCGTTTCTGATAAGCCAGAAAAAGTGGATTACCAAGCGCTTCTTTCAAGCTCGTGTCTTTGATGTTGACGCAAGCGTAATGGATAAATGCACATGGTTCAACATCGCCGGCCGCGTTGATATGGAAATAGCGGCGTCCTCCTGCTATGCACCCGCCGGTGAATTCCCCGTCGTTCCAAAAATCGGCAACAAGGATAGGCTTGGTGGCCCTGATTTCTCGGATGCGCTTCCAGACATAAGCCCTCTGCTCAGGGGTGGCCATGAACTCCAAATCAGATTCAGAGCCTACCGGAACATAGGTAAAAAGCCATCCGAAACGGAAGCCCTTGTCGACGAGCATATCGATATATTCGTCGGAGGCGATTTCTTCAACATTGTGGCGGTGGTAAGTAGTTGAGAAACCGTAAATGAGCCCATATTGGTGCAGGATATCGGCAGCCCGCATGACTTTAGCGAAAGTCCCTTTACCCCGGCGCATGTCGGTAGATTCCTCGAAACCATCGATGCTGATTGCGAATACTATGTTGGCTGCGTCTGCGCATTCTTCGGCGAACTTTTCATCAATAAGAGTTCCGTTGGTGAAGATGTGGAACACGCTGTCAGGATGTTCCTTAGCCAGCTTTAAAATATCGTCTTTCCTAAGGAGCGGTTCGCCGCCGGAGAAGAGGTAGAAAAATATGCTGAGTTCCTCGCCTTCCTTGACTATTCGGTCCATTAATTCAAAAGTGAGGTCGTTTTTCTTCGGGTATTCGCCCGCCCAGCAACCTTTGCAGCGGAGGTTGCAACGGTCGGTAGGATCCATGAGAATAGCCCACGGTACGGCATAACCCAGCTTTTCCGCTAATTCGTATTGTTTGGGAATCCCGAACAGCACCGAGTTGATGATAAAATTGACGGTCAGACGTTCGCGGACCTTCGGATGAGTTTCTTTCAAAGTCCTGACAAACAGCTTGTGCCAGTGAGAATCTCTGTTGGAAAGATGCTTTCCAGCAGAGGCAATCTGTTCTTTATGATTTTGGCGTATAGCCAGCTTACTGGCGAGATTTACCAGTTTTTCAATGTTGTTTTCCGGGTCTTTGGCTAAGTAATTCGTTACTTCTGTTATCACAGCTTCCCCGACCAACTTTTTGGCATACTCAAACACCAAGAATCACTCCTTCCTTTCCCTATTGTTTTGGGGTTGTGCTGATCATATGTGGGAATCTTGAGAGTAAGAAAGAATGAAGATAACGGTTTCTCACCTCCTGATTCAGAAAGGTTTCAAAACTTTTGTATCCTACCAGTCTTCGACTTGAAAAATATTTAAATCCAGACAGAACAGTCACCGCAGTTGCAACAATATACACTCCAGACATCCAGTGGATAAGAGATATGTATCCGCCATTGGGGATGGAGAATGACAACGATTATGACCAGAATTTGGGTGACTGTTTCAAGGAACTCACTTTCATTGGTTTTGGCTAAGCTGATGTGCGGTGTAGCTGTCAAACAGTTGCTTTGAAGGAAACATGCAGCCTATAATCTCTGCGCATGCACAACACTTGTCGACTAAGCACACGATCCATGATTCTTTGTATGATGGCAGTTGCCAGGTCAAGGGAAACATGTGTTTTAGTATGATATCTTTTTCTACTTCATTCAAAAGACACACTGCTGATGCGTTGTTCAAAGCAAGCCGCGGGTGAACAAACCCGTGTTTCCCATGACTCAGTCTGGTCGTTCTCCAATCGTATAGGAATAGATCATGGAGTAATCCTGCCCTGGCAGCTGCCTTATAGTCGAGTCCCAGAGCTCTGCAGAGCATAAAACTGTAGAAAGAGACATTCAAACTGTGTTCGAAACATGTTACATGACCGTGATGTCTAAACTGTTTCATTTTCTCAACGGGAGCAGAGTGGATCACATCATGAATACAATTCCTGTACTCCTCGATATTGCGGACATACCCCCATTTTTCATTCAGAGAGCCTCTGAAATCTGCAACCTTGTTGGTAATGACTAGGCTTAGCCGGGAAAAAGCTGAAGGCAGGCGACAGTACTTTTTCAAGCGTCTTTTCCAGGAATATCGGCAATAAGGCGAAGACCTATGCTTACCCGTCTCTAAAGCGTTTTCCACGGAGTTTATCAAATCAAATATGAAATAAGGCATCATAATGCCGGAGAGCAAATATTTTACGTTCATTGGAATAGGGTTTGCGAACCGTATGAGAAATGGGTGAATAAACTCCAACATTAAATAAGCCAACATCCCCAATATACAGAATATTTAAGACAGATTCTGCCTTGAAGGTTAAACCGTTCTCTGCTATAATCCCACCATTTGCGGTTAAAAATCTTTTCCAGCAACATCCCGGTCAAATACTCCAGGGTGCTAGTGCCCATAATGGCCAATATTATGCTAACAACCGTTCTTGTAGTCGGGTCGACTATTGATGCGGCACCATCCACCAGTTGCCTGGACTGAAGTACCAGCAAGGCCCCAAAACCATACACTGGACAGAACGGCCCGGAGAGAAACCCGCTGTTAATGAATCTCTTTGCGCGCACACTTTTGAAGAACGTTTCTATGGTCCACCCCAGAAAAGAGTAAATCACAAAGAGCAGTATCAGGCTGTCCAGGTTTTGACTCAAATTCCCCACCCCCCATATATTGCCGGTATTGAAATCGGCAAATGAATCGCTCTCCCCAAAATCCCCAAAATCATCCTAAAAAAACTAGTATCTTGCGCTTTTTTTGGAATTTTTATGCTTCCCCAATATCAACATAATCCCCAATTTCCACAAATAACTCGCAAAAAAAAAAAAAAATTACGTCGTTTTTGCCAATGCTTCACTCAAAAAGTCCATCAATAGCGTCTGCTCTAATTGGTTCAATTTGGCCAGATTTTTTTGGAACCCCGACAGACAGTCAGCCATATGAGAAAGTAGTTGAACCTGAGAGGCTGCTTTCGCCATAGTGCCAAAAGCAGCACCTATAAACATGGCCAGCCCTATTTTTCCCTCGGATACTTCCAAAGCCCCGTTTTTGAGTAGAGAAATGCTGCTTTTGTTCAAGGCTTGCAGTTGCAGTATGAAAATAGTAACTACATATGCACAAAAAACCAACGGATTTTCAACACTGGACAATTCAGTCCTCATTTGTTCCACAAGTTCTCCCGGAGTGGTCTTAGCGGTTTTGTCGAAGAGGGACATTAATCTTTCTTTGAGCAACTGAAACTCCTTGACGGGTGACTTGTCTTCCAACGTTTTTCCCGACAGGACCAAGTTAACCAGTCGAGTAGGCGCAAACATTATCCGTGCCCGCCCAGGATACTTTTTCTCTTGGTCAACTTCGTACTGGCTGGTCAAGAATCCCTTTCTTTCCAACGTTTTCAGCATTTCATAAGCGCTCCATTTGCTTATTCCCAGCATTTCAGCCACGCGAGTATAATGTACGGGCAGGTTGGTATCTTCGTAGACCTGTTTGATCGTTTTCAGAAAGTCCACTTGCCGCCTGGTAACAGCCATTATAAACCTCCGATACTGGGGAACCGGCCAGATGTGTAACGTAAACAAACCCCAATTTCCCCAAGATTTCTTTGCCATAATTATAGGTCCTGTCAAACACGATTGTCAAGACGTAAAAAACATTGGTGTATAGGTCGACCAGAGTTTCGTTCACAAAAATTTAAGAAATTGAAAAAGCTATTGAAAAAGGTGGGTATCCTGAGGACCCACCTAATGTCGTTATACCACCAATTGAAGCATTCTGGAAACCCCCAGGCTGCTGTTCAAACTGTTATCTCTTTGCTGGAAAAACATTCCCCAAAAGAAGTCGCTGAAATTATGGGTATTTCAGTAAGCCTCTTTGATATTTCTAAAATACCTTGGGATTACTCACCTAAAATTAAGGTTGTGAACGAAACTATAGCTCAATACATTTCCGCTGAAGTTTTGCTGAAGTTGGTAGGAGGGGGTGAATTTGGAAGGCGAGGACGCCTACTTTGAAAAAAATAAAAAGGGCCTGATAACAGGGCCTTAAGAAGCTGGCGAAGTCCCAGGGACTCAGCCTACAAGCTGAGCCCTCTCGTTGAAGAAGGTTTTATAACCGAGCCGTACGAGCATAAAGACGGTAAGGGAAACACTGCCGAGCACACCCAGCATTATTGCTATCTGGTACTTGATGGCGGTAAGGGGCGATATGCCGGAGAGTATTTGTCCCGTCATCATCCCTGGCAGGAAAACGATTCCCATCCCCACCATGGAGTTTATGGTGGGCATAATGGCCGCCGTAAAAGCGTCGTTAACGGCGATTTTTGCAGCCTGTTTCGGGGTTGCCCCCAGCATAAGGGCGCCCTCTATAAGTTCTCTTTTAGTCTTGATACTGTCTATGAGCCGTTCCGTTCCCAGGGATACGCCGGTCATGGAGTTTCCGATGAACATCCCTGCAATGGGGATAAAATAGCGGGCTTCGTACCACGGACTTATATTTATTACTGCGAGCAGAAAATAAAGGAGGGGCGTTACGGTCCCGGTGAACATGGAAAAGACTATAACCCTCCGCAGTCTCGGGTTTATTTCCACTTTAACGCGGCTGTATATGTTTTTTACTGCAAAGAGTTCCATTAAGAACAGCGTACATGCAGAAAGCAGCAGAGAATTAAACTCCAGGATGTAAACCAGGACGTATCCCATCAGAACCAGCTGAAAGGTCATCCTGAGGGCAGAAACGATTATTTCCTTTTCTTTGTCGATGCCCTGCCTGCTTGCCATCACCAGCAGTAGAATCAGGAAAACGTAGGCTGCTAAAAGCTGAGAAAACCCTATTTCGGCAATGCCCTTCATTCTGCGACCTCCTCCACATGGACGATTCTGCCTCCGTTTATGGTTACCAACTTTTCGCCGTAAATGCGGGCCAACTCCTTGGAGTGGGTAACCATAACAATTGTTTTCCTTTTATCCCGGGCGTAGTTCGCTACCAGTCCCATTACCAGATCTGCCGTATCATTGTCCAGGGCTGAAGTGGGCTCATCCAGAAGCAGCGCGTCGGGTTCCATAAGAAGAACTCTGCAAAGGGCTAGGCGCTGCTTTTCTCCTCCGGAAAGCTCTGCTGCGCTGCTTGCCAGGTCTTTGCTTAATCTGGTTTTTTCCAATAAAACGGACAGTTCATCATCCCCAACCGGAGGCCTTTCGGAAAACCGCCGTCCTATGAGAAGATTGTCCTTAATTGTTCCCGGAAAGATAACTGGCGTCTGAGGCAACAGCACGACTTCCCGCCTGAGTTGAACGGGGTCAATTTCTCGCATATTTTTTCCCATATAAAAAATTTCCCCGCTGTCGCTGCTTATCAGGTTGTTTAAAAGCTTGAGCAGGGTGGTTTTGCCGCTCCCGCTTTCCCCGGTTATACAGGTTATCCTGCCTTTGGGGATTACCAGGTGGTCGATGTAAAGAATGTTTTTATAGCGCACGTTTTTTAAAACGAACATTTTTAGACTCCCGCACATTATCCAACAGCGTATATCAATATTTTACCTTAAGCAGCTTTCCCAATTAAGCATTTTTTAAAAACCCTAAAAGAAATTGTTCTTTGGTGTTTACTGCTCACGGAAATATAACCGTGGGTAAATGGTAAGGAAAAAGGCCCCTTCGGGCCTAGAATGGGGGAGGAGGTTAGCTATTTTACTGGCAGTCTCTGGCAAAAGCCGCTGCCAACGGGGGATACTGCTTTTTATTTTCTCCTGTCCCGAACGTAAACACTTCCCTTCAAGGATTTTGCGTAGCTTTTTAATTGCATTGCCCTTTGGCTGATCTCGTTAAGGTCCTTTGCACACCCCTTCTTTCCACATTCGATAACAGCAATGGAAATTGATATAACAGGAAACCAGCTTTCCTCACCATTTCGGTTGGTGCCTTTTATTTTTTTCCTTGCGCGGTCCTCTTCATTGTAAAAATAGGGGATAAGGCGATCAAAAATTTTAATTATCTTGGTGCATACCAAATCCACTTTCTCGCTGTCAACAAGCATAATGAAGTCGTCGCCGCCAATGTGTCCCAAAAAATCCCCGCTTGAGCCGTATTTTTTCAGTATATGTTTCAGCAGCCTGGATGTGAAAAGAATTACTTTGTCTCCCATATTAAAACCGTACTTATCGTTGTACGATTTGAAATTATCCAAATCTATGTATACCATTGAACAGCTGCCTTCCTGCCGGGATATTTGGGATAGCTTCTGCTCTATAGCTATGTTTCCCGGAAGCCCCGTAAGCGGATTTGCCCCTTTGGCAATCTCTTCGCGTATTCTCGTCATCGTTTCCAACAAGTGCTTTATTGAAATTGTTCCCAACAAACGGCCGTTTTTAGTGACAATGATGGAATCATAGAGTTTCTTTCTTTCCCTGTTCATAGCCATTTCCGTTACCTGCTCAATGGGAGCTTTTTCATCTACAATAAGCGGTTTATTATCCATGATTTCCGATATGGGGCGGTTGGAGTACAGCGGAATTCCAAATTGGCTGCTCAAAAGATTGTCTAAATAATAGTGCATAACCAATCCTATCGGCCGGTTCTTTTTGTCAACTATTACTACGTTGCTGATGGGGTCGTTGGCATCGAGGATATTCTTTACTTTGTTAACCGGCACTTCCTCGGTAACTGTAGTGGTATTTTCCACTACATCTTTGGCCAATATTGAGTAGCTGGATATGCCGAATATTTTTTCGCGATTTTCAGAACGCACGGCTAGCAGTTTCTGGACAGCCTTATCATTGACCGAGGGTTTTGGCAGAGAAGGGCGGGAAATATAATAACCCTGCCCGTAATGAATCCCTATTTTCGCCAGTGCCTCCAGTTCTTCCGGGGTTTCAATTCCCTCGGCGATAACATAGGAATTTATTTTTTCGGCAAAGGTCTTTAAAGTTTCAAGGAGCGCCTTTTTAACCTCATTGGTATCTATGTCCCTGATCATGCTTTTGTCAATTTTGATGAACTCCGGCTTAGTCTCGGCGATCATTCGAAGCGAAGAAAAACCGGATCCCAGATCATCAATGGCAATTAGGTACCCCTGTTGGCGGTAGTGGTGCAGAACACGGTTAAATAAATCGTAATCTTTAATAAGATATCTTTCGGTTATTTCTAAAACAATATCATCCGGCTGCAGTCCCACGTTTTTCAGGAGGCTCAGAGTTTCTCCATTGGCAAATCCTGGATCAGTGATTGTCAAAGGTTCGATGTTGATAAAAAGCTTTTGATTTTTTCCCAACTCTCCCACGTTGTTAATCGCATTTTTGCGGCACAGCCTGTCTAACAGGTAAAGCATATTTACATTTTTTGCAAAATTAAAGAGACTTTCTGGAGAATGGAAGGAGCTTTTTTGAGGTCCCCTGGCCAAAGCCTCCCAGCCAAAAATTCTGCCCGATTGTAAAGACATTACAGGCTGGTATACAACTTTGAGCCTTTCCCCTTCTATAAGTTCCTTAAATTCAGACAAAAGCTTTGGAGCTGTCAAATCCAGCTTTCCTTTAGCGACATTCTGCGCTTCTTTTATTGCTGAGTATATGCGGCTTTCCAATTTTAAATTTTGGTTCTTTAAAATAGTTGCAAAACCAACATACAGATCCAGATCCAGCTCTCCATATTTTTTTATCTTAGTATCCAACAGTTTCTTTAAGTAGTGACGGCAGATGACAGCTAACTCGTGCAAATCATTGGCTGCAGTCCTTTCGGAACAGGAGACAAATAAAATTAAATCGTCTCCCCAAAAACTGCCGGAATTTAGGACATGCAGGCTCTGCCGGAAGCGGCTGGCTTTTTCTTCTATTTTTTTCAGCAAAAACTTTAATATTTTTTCTGCTGTTGCGCTACTGTATATTTGTTCTATTTGGTTGAATTTCTCAATATGAAAATATAGAACAGCTACGCTGCTGCCTTTTTTGTCTAAGTGCAGTTTGATATTTTTAAGGTTCAAATGGCTAAGCAGAAAACCATTATCGCCTTGCTTAACTTTCTTGCAAAGCAAAGTTTTAACATCCACGGGGTACTGCCCCACCCCTTTCCTCTTAGGAAACGGTTCTTGGCTGGTTTAAATAACCATCCTTTTTCTTTCCGGGGCATTGGAGGCATTGGATAACAGAATATTCTTTGTTAGTTCCAGCGCTTCTTTGATGTAGTCCCGGGGGCTTGAGTGGATTTCATGGAGTATTACACATGGACAGTCCCGCAGCAAAACCAGCACTTCTCTGGCGGGTATTTCGCCAAAGCCGATGGGCAGATGAAGATCCCCGCGCCCGGCAGTCATAAGATCAGCTTTATCTTTTTCGTCGGTTCGTGAAACCCTGCCAAAATTGTCGTGAAGGTGTACGTGTCCTATAAACGGAACAGTACAGGCTATTTCCATTAAAAAGTTAAACTTATAAAATTTTGAGGCCAAATAGGCATGGCCGATATCCAGAGCTATCTTCACGTTAGGATGATTTACGGTTGCTACCTGTTCCTTCAAAAGGGAAGGAATCTCTGCATAGCAGTAAGGGCTGCGGTCAAGATATGGCTGTGCGTTTTCTAAAGCTATGGTGACTCCCAGTTCTTCAGCTTTTTCGGCTGCTTCAAGCAGGAGTTCCCTTTCAAGGGCAAGCATTTTATCCATTACCTTTTTATCAGGCTTTCCTTTGCAGTTCTCAGAAAGGGGGATGATTTCATCCGGCACATATCTGCCACTGTGGCACACTAGTATTGTTGCTCCAATAGTTTTGGCGAATTCAATGCATTCTTCCAAAGCTTTCTTTTGCCAAGAAACATTCTCCCTGTCCATTAGGTTCAGCAGGTCGGGAGCATGAACAGTGTAACGGAAGGGGAATTGGTTAAGAATGCCGCATATTTTTTTAACCTGGGGAGGAAGGAGCTTTCCGCATGCCATGGCTCCCATTCTGTGAAGAGGGATTTCCACGCAGTCGAAGCCCAGTTGGGCATAGTGTTCCAGATTTCGAGCTAAAGCATCAAAATCAAAGGCCAAAGTTTCACAACCATCACCTGCTTTCAATGCATCTGCGTTAATGCCAAAACCTTTAATCCGCATATTCAAACCCCTTACTTTCACCCTTTGTCTTTAGGTATTTTCTATTGTAAATTATAAACCTCGAAGGTTAAGTCCAGGTTAAATGAACAATAATTTTTTGTAAAATCGGGAAGTCTTTTTACCTAATTTTTTTGCTGGCATATTCTATTCCTGCTTTAAGCGCTTGCTTGTTCAGGGGTATCATATTTTGCCTGTGCTGGCCAAGCGCTTTTTCTAGCGATGATAAAAGGGTGTCCGGGGAAACGATTTTCGTTATTTCCACCAGGGCTCCCAACATGACCATGTTTATCACCTTTGCGCTTCCCAGTTCATCCGCCATTTCGTTAGCGGGTACGGCAAAGGCGGTGACATCATCCCGCTTTGGGCCCCTGCTGATTATGGAGGAATTGTAAAAAATTAATCCCCCGGGCTTGACCGCTTTTTCAAATTTATCCAGGAACGGCTGGTTAAACACGATAAGAATTGAGGTTTTTGTGACAATTGGGGAGCTGATTTCCCTGTCTGAAATTACTACGGAGCAGTTTGCCGTGCCGCTTCGTATTTCCGGACCGTAGGAAGGGCTCCAGGAGACGTGCCTGCCTTCCAGCATTCCCGCATGGGTAATGAGCTGGCCTGCGAACATTATACTTTGCCCCTTAAAACCGGCAATAATTATTTCATTATGCATTTTAACCGACCTCCTCGGAAGCTTTGAATTTCCCCAGCGGATAATAGGGCAGCATGTTTTCCTTGAGCCATTTAATGGAGTCAAGGGGCGTCATGTGCCAGTTGGTGGGGCAGTTTGCCAGCACTTCCACCAGAGAAAACCCAAGCCCGAGCATCTGAACTTTAAAGGCTTTTGTAATGGCCTTTTGGTTCTGATCACGTGGTGAGGATCAAATACCGCCACCTTGCTTATATAGGTTGCTCTGTCAAGGGTGCTCAGCATTTCTGCGACACGGATTGGAAGCCCGTTTGCTTTTCTGTCTCTTCTGAAGGGCGTTGTTGTGGTTGATAGGCAAAGACAATGCAGTGGGGGTGTACCCTCTTTATTCCGGTAAGCCACTGCGGGGGCTCTGCCGTGGGGAGCCTGCTGCATGTCCACGTTAAAATAATTGTATGCGAATACGGAGCAGCCTACAGGGGCAACCCCTATGGTTTTTTTCAATAAGTCCCAATTCTTCTATTGCCTCGGCCACAAGACGGTGGACAATGCCGTGGGCGCAGCCGGGGAAATAGTGAAAGGGCACATCTGTTAGAGCCTTTGTCCTTGAAGCTATTACCTTACCCATTGATCTGCACCTCGATTTTCTCTATTTGTTCAAGCATTTCACCGGGCGTCGGCACAACTCCGCCCAGCCTGCCGTAATGGTACACGGGTATTCTGGTACGTGTCAAGATTCAGTAGGTGACCCTGACATATGGCATAAATATCATGTTTTAGGCAACAACTGGTAATGTTTGTGCAAGTACACGTAGCACGTACTTGACCCATGGCTCATCAGCTGACAGACCATACAGCGCCGGCGTGCTGGCTTGCAGCCAAGCGCTGGGGTCTTGACCGGATGAGCGGCCTTCGGCGCAAATGGGATTGTCCCCAGCAGCGCGGCGGATCAACTCGGGCTGTGCCCGCCAGACCTGTCGTGCCGCTTCCGGCAGCTCGCCGTTGGTCCGTGCTGCCAGCAAGCGTGCGAGATGGTCAACTCCAGCTTCACTCCAACGGGCCCCGTGCCGCTTCATCCTACGGACAACATGGTGAAATACTTGACCTTCAATGGCGCCAAGGCGCTTTGCTGCTTTCGACTGGCAGATCCCCTCCCACTTCCCCTGCAGGTACCGGCGCAGTTTTACAATTGTTCAGCGGCTACCAGGGCTTTCTCTGCCTCTGCCCACTCTTCGGCTGCAAGGGCAGCACATACTGCCTTGTACGCTGCCTCATCATGCCCCAAGCCCTCCAACAATGCCTGCCGCAAGTGGTAGGGGGCCAGCCGGTACGTTGCCCGTGGGAAATACTCACAGCCAAGCTTCACCCATGGTGCACCGTCGCCACCCACGTAACAGTCCTCTACGGCAGAAAGGTCCAAGTACCGCCCAAATTGCGCCACCGCTTGCTCCCAGAACACCCGTGCATCGGCCACATCAGTGACTACCCGGCGTTCCAGCAAGCTACGCCGATGCAGCCCTATGGTCGTCTTTCCTTCATATCCAACGCTGACTTTGATCGCTAACTTCCGGCGCTCCCTACAAGATTTAGCCGCCATCCACACTTCATCCGCTGCTCGGTGGTACGGCATTTCTGCCGCTGCTGCCACAGCCAGCTCTGTCGTCCACGGCGATAAACGCTGCCGTGGCACTAGACTCAGCGTCTCATCCAGCAGAAACCGACCTTGTCCTGTCTCCCGATCCCGGTAGTACTTCCGCATGAGACCTCACCCTCCTAGGCCGTTGTGTTGTCAGGGTCGGTTGCCTGGGAAGACAACCGGTGAGGTCTCTTTTCTATTTTCCCGCTTACCAACACCTACTGAAATTTTACACGCTCGCCTTTAGATAAACTGCTGCAGAGTTTTTTGAGCAGGCAATTTGGTTTCGAAGCGGCAGATTTTCCAAAAACAGCCTTGAGCAGTCATGTAATCTAAAAGGAATCAACCTGTTTTTTTTTGTCTCTCAAACCATCTTTACCATAATCGATGTGGGGATAGTGGCCTTTATCCTTTACAGGCTTCTGCTGCTGGTCAAGGGTACCAAGGCAGTGCAGCTGCTTAAAGGGCTTGCCCTTTTGGGGGCTATTTCAATAATAAGCCACAAATTGGGATTTGCCACCATAAATTGGAGCTGGATAAAGCAAGTTTTGCGGTGCTGGTTGCCATCCCTGTTATTTTCCAGCCAGAGCTGCGGAGGAATCTCGGAGAACATGTGGAAAAAGTGATGGTTTCTGCTCCGCCGGGCGTTCATGTAGTGACTCCAGTGGTGGAGCCTGCTGAAGTCCTTGTAAGCGGGCCCGAAAGCATACTGGAAAATGTGCAGTCAGCCCATGTGGAGGTGGATACCGGAGGAGCCCAGGAGAACTTTGTGCACATTCTCCCCGTTGTGGGCAGCGGGAACAGCCTTGATGACAAGTATCAGATAATGGTATCTCCCTCTATGGCAAAGGTATTTATACCTGTTGTCATGGGGGGTTTTGAGAAAAGAGTTCCTGTTGAGGTGGTTTTAACCGGTGCCCCTGCGGCTGGGTATGAGATGAAAAGGGTTGTGGTTCAGCCTCAGGAGATCAGGATTTTCGGCTACCGGGATATGCTGAATAGTATTAACCATTTGAGCACCTATCCTGTTAATATCAGCGGGAAGGACAGAAGTTTTACCACCAGTGCCGGGATAAAAATTCCCGCATCGGTGGATACGGAAACCGTTGCCGTAAATGTTTTTGTGGATGTAAAACAAAAATAGTAGCGGAAATATCTAATAAGGCATAAAATGCATATTACCGCAGTAAAACGCGGCTGCGGCGTCGACAAACCCAGAAACCTAGCAAAAAGCGTGACAGTAGAATAAATCTTTTCCCCATGCGAAAAAAGTGGTTCCGTTGAGGGGTAAGAAAGGGAAAAGGATTAAGGATTAAGTCTTTACAGAGCAGTGAAGGGATAAGTGGTAAAGCCTTGAGGGATTTGGGATTTACGCCACTTATCCCTTTTTCCTTTTATCCTTGTCCCTACCCATTCGGACCAACTTTTTTCACACAAATTAGAGCAGCATTTAGAAAATTATAGGAGAAATAATACTACTTCACGGAAAAACTTTATTACCTCATGACATGTAGATTTAATGTGGGTTGGAGAGAACAGAAATGGAAAGGGTTTGAAATAAAAAAGAACAACTATAGTGAAAAACCATGTATAATATAGGCGTCAAATTTAAACATACAGGAGGTTTTTTACTATGGCTACTATTAAGTCTACCACAACTGCACGTTCTTTTAAACACCTAAGTGTCTATGAAAGAGGGACTACTACGCAGCTGAGAAGTGATCTATCCACTTAAAATAGATCATAAATGGCAATGTATTCCTACATTTCTACCAAAACCTTAATATATACATAGAATGGATTTTCTTTATAAAAGGATAGTATACTAGCTCCATGTTTGTTTTTAAACCTTTTAAAAAGATAATCAATTTACTCTAAAGGGTATAAATTATTTAGGCAGTATGACTCGTCTTGGGAGGGTTAGCACCTATGTTCAGTTTGGTTCACAACATCAAGGATTTTTCAAGAAAGATTAACAAAATACTCATTTTACTGTTTTTTTATTCAATGGCTTTACTAATTCTGACGAAGATATTACCTACATTTTTTATTGCAATTTTAGCATTGTTTTTAATTATTGGCTCTGCTTTATATTGGGGATTAGTAGGTGGCATAGTATCAGCAATTTTAGCGACTTTTATAAATATTGTTTCTTTTTATGTTACAAAACAGGCAACAATCCGTAGTTTAGTCACAGGAAGCATAGCTTATTTTGGAATAGGAATATTATTAGGTAGATTTGTCAATATTACTCGAACCCAAAGAGCTGAGCTCCAAGAAAATGAAGGCCGTTATAGAAATTTATTTGAAAAAGCCAATGATGCTATTTTCATCGTTAATACAAAAGGAAAGATTCAAAACATCAACCCTGCTGCTTGTAAATTATTAGGTTACTCTCGAGATGAACTTCTGACAAAGTCTCTAACTGATATTATTTTACCTGAAGATTTAGCTAAAGAACCAATCGACATCAATAGGGTTTTAAATGAAGAATTCTATAACTGTTGAGAGAAATTTAAATACCAAAGAAGGGAAACAAGTTACGGTAGAGGTAAATATCTCAAAGTTAGATAATGATTTTCTTTTAGGTATAGCTCATGATATAACCGAGATAAAGGAATCTGAGGAACAAAAACTAAAACGGCTACATCTTTTAAAAACACTATATAATGCGAATCAAAAGTTCTCAGAGAGTTTAAATTTGGAAAAGGTAGCGTATGAAGTAACCCGAACATGTGTTGAAGATTTAGGAGCTTCATTAGCTTGGATAGGACATGCAGAGGCTAATGGAAAAGTGACAGTTTTATATCAATATCCGACCGAACATCCATATACCAAGAATTTAAACGTACGTTGGGATGACACTCCAGAGGGCCAAGGGCCCACAGGGGTTGCTATTAGAACTGGTATACCACAGGTAATTGAAGATATTACAACCAATCAAAGGTTTGAGCCTTGGCGAATGAAAGCTGTGACTGAAGCAGGGTTTATTACATCTGCTGCTTTTCCATTAGCAACACGAGGACGCACCTTTGGTGCTCTAAATATTTATAGTGACAAAAAAGGATTTTTTGATGCTGAGAATGTACAACTTTTTCAAACATTTGCTCATCAAGCTGCTGCGGCCTTAGAAAATGCTAACCTTTACGAAAAATCAACGCGGCGCTTACAGCATATTCAAGCACTTAGGAAAGTTGATATGGCTATTGCTGGAAGCATTGATCTGCGCGTTATATCAAATGTGGCTTTGCAAGAGACTATTAGAGAGTTAAACGTCGATGCAGCTGCTATTTTTAGGTTAAATCCTTATATGCAAAAGTTAGAATTTATAGCTGCATACGGTTTTTATACTAACATAATTGAAGAAATTTCTCTTAGCTTAGAAAAAAGCTTTGCAGGACGTGCTGTATTAGAAAGAAAAACTATTTATATACCTGACATTGAGAGAGAAAACGAAGATATGCCAAAAGATCTTTTCCGAGTGGAAGGTTTCAAAGCTTATTATGCTGTTCCACTTATTGCAAAAGGTCATGTATTAGGAGTATTGGAAGTTTTTATGCGAAATCCACACATTGTTAATGATGAATGGCGAGATTTTTTGGAAACATTGGCAGGGCAAATTGCAATTGCAATGGACAACGCTGAACTTTTTCATAATTTGCAACAATCGAATTTGGAGCTTTTAAAAGCTTATGATGAAACAATAGAGGCACTTTCCTATGCCCTTGATCTTAGAGATAAAGAAACTGAAGGACACAGTATACGCGTAACAGAACTGACTCTTAGCATTGCTAAAGAAATGGGTATTCCTGAAGAAAAATTAATCCACATAAAACGTGGCGCCCTATTGCATGATATCGGTAAGCTGGGTATACCAGATAGTATATTACTAAAGCCAGGAAAACTTTCTGATGAAGAGTGGGAAATAATGAAAATACACCCTGTATATGCTTATAAGATGCTTTCCCAGATTGAATATTTGCGACCAGCTTTGGATATACCTTATTGTCATCATGAAAGGTGGGATGGTTCTGGTTATCCTCGTGGATTAAAAGAAAAAGAGATACCTTTAGCAGCACGTATTTTTGCAATAGTTGATGTTTTTGATGCATTGTCTAATGATCGCCCATACAGAAAAGCTTGGCCAATAGAGAAGGTTCTTGAATATATTCGTGAACAGAGTGGAAAGCATTTTGACCCTCAGATAGTGGATGTTTTTATTCATCTTGTGGAAAAGAAATTTGTATCAAGATTAGGAGATTAAAACTAAAGGGCCACAACAATATTTGGGAAATTATAGGGAAAATAATACTGCTTCACGGAAAAACTTTATTACCTCCCATAAAATCCCATGTAGATTTTACGCGGGTTTGCGGGAACAGGAAAGTTAGAAAATTTAGACTCTGAAAATTTGACAACAAACTTATTATAGAAATAAGCAGTTTTCGATGTAAATACACAAAAAATAGAAATCCCATCGTAATGAATAAATTTAAAAGACTTTTTGGTAGTATGGAAAAAACTGTGGAAGAGCCCTGAACGGAAAAATTAATGTTTCAATTTAATAAATTACTGACTTTTTTATTTGAATTGTATGATAAAAAAAATAAAATTATGTTAGATACCGATTTAAAGCAGGGGTCCCCTTTTATGAATGACGTTGCGCGTAAGAAAATCCTGATTGTAGAAGACAGCAGTCTTAATGCACAGATAACAGCGGATATTTTCAGCAAATACGGATATGAAGCAGAAATAGTGCGAACAGGCGAAGAAGCTGTGGAAAAAACCAAAAGCGATCAAAGCCCTAATCTAATTCTTATGGATATAGAGCTTATGGGTAAATTAGACGGTATAGAAGCGGCTCGTATAATCCAGCAATTTAAAGACATTCCTGTTATATTCCTTACTGCCAATACCAATAAAGAAATTATGGAGAAAATCAAATCGGTTACTGGCTACGGCTACATACTGAAAGGCGTAAACGAATATGTGCTTATGTCCACAGTTGAAATGGCTCTTAAGCTTCATGAAACAAATATAATGCTTAAACAAAGGGAAAGAATATTTCAATTTTACCATCATCTCTTTGAGAATTCTCCGAACGAAATGTATATATTTCACTCTGAAACATTAAAATTTATCTCTGCAAATCGCAGGGCAAGAGAAAATTTGGGATACAGCTTGGAAGAACTGAAAGAAATGACTCCACTTGATTTGAAACCTGAATTTGATATGCAAAGTTTTAAGAAACTCCTTGCACCTTTATACGAAGGAAAACAGGAATTTGTTATTTTTAACACTATGCATCGCAGGAAAGATGGTTCTGTTTATCCTGTAGAAGTTCGTTTAATGCTTATAGAGTCCGCAAAAGAAAAAGTATATATGGCAATTGTAGTTGATGTAACAGAACGGAAAACGTTAGAAAGAGAACTGCAGGAAAGAAATGAAATTTTAAGCACGATAATGAAATCTGCAGGAGACGCTATTATTATAATTGATGATAAAGGAGATGTTACTTTCTGGAATCCTGCAGCGGAACGGATATTTGGCTACACTAAAGAAGAAGTGATGGGCAAAGAACTGCACAGGTTTATGATACACGATGAAAGTCTTTATCAGGCATATAAAAAAGCATTCAAGAAATTTCAATTAAGTGGTAAGGGGAGTGCGGTAGGGAAAACAATTGAACTGAAAACAAGACATAAAGATGGTCATGAAATTAATGTAGAACTCTCGCTATCTGCTGTAAGAATAAAGGATTCGTGGCATGCAGTAGGAATTGTCCGTGATATAACTGAACGCAAGAAAATTGAAGAAATGCTTTATCAGCAATCCATAACTGATCCATTGACAAATATTTATAATCGCCGCTTTTTCATGCAGATGATGGAACAGGAGATAGAACGCACACGGCGAAATGGCAAACCTTTTTCAGTTATTATGTTTGACATAGACCATTTTAAGAGCACAAATGATCGTTTCGGTCATGCTGCGGGGGATATGGTTCTAAAGAGCATTGCTGATATAGTAAAAAAGAGGATACGCAAAACAGACTGCTTTGCCCGATGGGGCGGAGAGGAGTTTATAATTCTTTTGCCTGAGACTTCTATAAAAGATGCGGTAGGTTTAGCCGAAGAACTTCGGGAAAGAGTTAGTAGCATGACATTACCAGAAGTTGGGCGTGTAACGGCAAGCTTTGGTGTAGCAAGTTATAGACCATCGGATACAATCGATACCATTCTTTTACGAGCAGATGAGATGCTTTATGAAGCGAAGGCTTCTGGGAGGAATTGTGTGAAAAGTGAGTAACAGCTTGCATAAAAATTTTATCACAATATTTCATTACCGACTTTGAGCTGGCCATTGCGGTTACCGTGGCGGTATTCGGGATTAATTCCTAAAAAATGCGGCAGTGGCGGCTGCCCTGTGCCGGATCTGAACTTTCATGGCCCTTTTAACGTTTTTTTAGCATTTTTCCGTTTTTTATCAATTATATGCATTTGTAGAATATACCTTTTTTGGAACGAACGCCATGAAGGCAGTTTAAATAAATTTAAATTTTAAATTTACAGTATATTTTTTAGTTGAAGACCATGAAGGTCTTTCTCCTGTCGGAACGAGAGGATATTGGTGGTTTTTTGTTTTTTTTCAAAGTGAGTTAAAATAACATTACGCAAAAAGCTTTAGTCCAGGACCATGGAGACCTGCGGCTTGCATGAAAAGCAAGCCCTAACCCCATGGTCTTTTTTTGTTAACAAAATAATATTGGAGGTGGGAAAATTGTGAACACGGAGCCACTGGATTTAAAAGCCATGGTGAAGCAAAGGTGGAATGAAGCGGCAGAAGGGTTTGATAACTCTCCCGGGCACGGAATCCACTCTGCACAAGAAAAGCAGATCTGGCAGACGCTGTTGGCAAAATTGCTTGGGGAAAAACCTCTGGAAGTATTAGATGTGGGCACCGGCACAGGAGTTATTGCTCTTATGCTTGCGGAAATGGGCCATAAAGTCACAGGAATAGACTTAGCAGAGGAAATGTTGGTAAGAGCAAGAAAAAAGGCAGAGCAGATGGGTATACCGGTGAATTTTCTGCTGGGTGATGCTGAAAACATTCCATTTAACGATGGAGCCTTCGACATCGTTATCAACAGGCACGTATTCTGGACAATGCCCGACCCAGAAAGGGCCGCAGCAGAGTGGGTAAGAGTGCTCAAGCCCGGGGGAAAGCTGGTAATAATTGATGGCGACTGGGACAACTGCAGATACTACAAAAAAATATGGCGAGAGTTGGCCAAGTTCCTGATACTGGTCACAGAAATGAGAAACCCCTGGAGTAAAAACAATAAATTCTGTCAATTTGAAAAACATTTGCCTTTGAGGCATAAGAAGCGCCCTGAGGCTGACCTTGAAATCTTAAATGGTTTGGGACTGCAGGCGAAAGCATTTGGCTTTAAAGATCCGCATACTCATAATTTCCTTAATTACCTTAAATACGGCCACTATGAAAGATTTGTAGTTATTGGAGTAAAACCAAATGGGAGGGTTCAAGATGTTTAGAAAACTTTTACTCGGATTTCTCTGTGCAGTTATATCGGTTTCGTTATTCCTCATAACGGGATGCGGTCAAAACGATACAGAAAGCTCACAAAATAAGAAAGAACAGGTACTGACTATAGGGGAAATGTGGGCTATAGACAATATCGACCCGGCTGCTGACGGTACACTTTTAAAGGAAAAAGCACTTATAGTTGAAACCCTGGTGGAATGCAAGCCCAATTTTGAGCTGAAGCCGGGGTTGGCAATATCCTGGGAAAATGTTGACGGCACAACATGGAAAATAAAACTCAGGAAAGGCGTCAGGTTCCACGACGGTTCCCTTATGACCGCCGAAGCTGTTAAGTGGTCCCTGGAAAGGGCATTGAGTATTAATCCGAAGAATCAATCCTTCACCAAGATCAAATCTATTGAAGCAGCTGACGATTACACGCTGATAATAAAAACGGTAGAGCCCAACGCAGACCTTCCCGCTTCACTCCACTATTCAAATACTGCCATTATCAGCCCCAATTCGGTGGATCAAAAAGGTAATTTGGTAAAGCCAATCGGGACAGGGCCTTTTAAGCTGAAACAGTGGGATCCGGGTACCGGGGAACTGGAAGCGGTTAAGAATGAAAATTATTGGGGTGGAGCACCCAAACTTGACAGAATCGTGATTCGTCCGCTTCCCGACCCAAATACGCGGGCACTGGCGGTGGAAAAAGGGGAAATCGACTTCACCTGCGACCCGCCATACAACGAACTGGATAGGCTAAGCTCCATGGATGATTTAAATGTTGAATTTCACCAAACAGCCAGAAACTACATACTCGAAATGAATTTGAAAAGGGCCCCGTTCAGCGACCTTAAGGTAAGAAAAGCAATCAGCTATGCCATTGACAGAGAAGCCATCGTTAAGCATGTGCTCTTTGGCTGCGGCGCTCCGGCAAAGGGCCCCTTTATGCCCGGAATGGCATGGACAAATGAAAATCTAAAGGGCTACCCTTACGATCCGGAAAAGGCAAAACAAATCTTGGCTGATGCAGGTTGGAAGGACACCAACGGTGACGGGGTAATCGATAAAGACGGTAAGCCTTTTAAGGTAACCCTTATGACCTATTCCCAGAGGCCGGGACTGCCCCCAATGGCACAATCTCTTCAGGCTCAATTAAAGAAAGTTGGAATCGATGTGAAGATTGAAGTTATGGAGTGGGGCGCAATAAGTGAAAGAGTTAAAAAAGGTGCGTGGGATATGAAGCTCGGTGCATCGGCCACAGCTATGATTCCCACTCCCAGCTACTACCTGCAGGTGCTGTATTATTCCAAAAACAATCCTGATACCGGCTACCACAACGCAAAAGTTGACCAGTTGATAGAAGCCTGCATGTCGTCCTATGACAAACAGGAAAAATACGAATTGTCCAAGCAGGTACAGGAAATTGTAGAAGATGAGCTCCCGGTAATCACGATAGCCCATTACGGTGTCGCCGTGGTAATGAAGGATAAGGTCAAGGGTTATGAGTTTAACCCAACAGCCCATGATTATATGCTTACTACAGAAGTTTTCGTTGAGGAGTAAGGACATATGCTGCTCTATATTTCAAAGCGTCTGGCGGCTACGGTCCTGGTGATCGTAGCTGCCTCCATGCTCACTTTTCTAATTTTAAACCTTATACCTGGCGTTACCCCTATTATGATTTTAAAATACGCATTTATCGGGCTGGAAGAAGTACCAAACGATTCCGAAATTGCTACAATTATTGAGCGCTTTAATCTAAACGATCCTTTATACAAGCAGTATTTCCGGTGGCTAATGGAAGTGCTGGGCGGAAATTTAGGAACATCGTACGTGTACGGGTTACCTGTAAGCACTTTGCTGCTTTCCAAGCTTCCGGCCACGGTTCTGCTCGCTGCAACAAGTACCGTCTTTTCCCTTGTAATATCAATACCTCTTGGAATAGTGTCGGCAATTAATAGAAACACTTTAATAGACCATTTCTGCAGGCTGGGATCGCTGTTTTTCGTATCTATGCCCAACTTCTGGTTGGGGCTTATCCTCATTATCATTTTTTCATTAAAACTTGACCTCTTTCCGGTTACGGGATACGGAAAACTGGAACACCTCGTTCTACCCTGTTTAACGCTTGGCTCAGGCATGGCAGCAGTTACTACGCGCGTAATGCGCTCCAGTATGCTTGAAGTTTTAAATCAAGACTACATTATCACTGCCAGGGCCAAAGGCCTTTCCGAAACAATTGTTATTTTTCGACATGCCGTCCGGAATGCGCTGCTCCCAGTGATTACCGTGGCGGGGTTACAGTTCGGTCATCTTCTGGGAGGATCCGTGATTGTGGAAACGGTATTTTCCTGGCCGGGGGTTGGTAAGCTCCTGGTGGATTCGATTCTTGCCAGGGATATTCCGCTAATCCAGGGATGTATTTTGCTCATTGCGACTGCCTACGCTCTCATCAATTTGTTTGTTGACCTTTTCTATGCCCTACTCGATCCTAAAATCCGTTACGGGAGGGGATTATAGATGCACGACACAGTCATGGTGCCTAAAAAATTTTCAACGTTCTCATTGAGGACAGCAAACAGCAGAATCACGGCTTTGAGCGCACTAATAATACTGCTTTTGGTTTTTACCGCTATCGCCGCGCCTGTTATCGCTCCCCACGATCCAGTTGCAGTAGATCTGGCAAACAAATTAAAAGCCCCTTCCTTAAACTACCCCTTCGGCACGGATCACCTGGGTCGGTGTATATTCAGCCGGGTCATCTACGGCACCCGTGAATCCCTCAAAGTATCCCTGATAGTAGTAAGCATCAGTGCTTCCATCGGCATTCTCCTCGGGCTTGTTTCGGGGTACTTCGGCGGTTTAACCGACGAACTGATTATGCGAGCTGTTGATATCATGCTCGCCTTTCCAAGTATCATTCTCGCACTGGCAATTATAACAGCCCTGGGGCCCGGGCTAAATAACGTAATCTTAGCACTTACCCTGGTACACTGGACAAGTTACGCAAGGTTGGTAAGGGGTGAAGTGCTGAGAATCAAAGAAAAGGAATTTGTGGAATCGGCACGGGCCATGGGTAACAGCCAGCTAAGGATCATGTTTCGATACATCTTACCAAACGTCATGGCCCCGGTCATGGTGGTGTCTACTTTGGATGTCGCCCATGTTATTCTCTCGGCATCCGGCTTAAGCTTCCTCGGCCTTGGAGCACAGCCCCCGACTCCCGAATGGGGGGCAATGGTCAATGACGGCCGGGAATTCATCCGGACTGCACCCCATTTAACAATTTTCCCCGGACTTGCAATAATGATAACCTCACTGGCTTTTAATTGGCTGGGAGATTGGTTGCGGGACGCTCTTGACCCACGGCTGAGGGAAGGCCGTATCGAGTAAAAAGCTGAAGGCAGAGGAGTGTTTTAATTGGTATTGGTGCAGACAGCAATGGAAAACAGCGAACAGAAGGCAAAAACCGCAGAAACGCTGCTTGAAATCCGCAACCTTAAAACTTACTTCAAAATAAACGGTTCCATTGTAAAGGCAGTGGACAACGTATCCTTAAAAATAATTAATGGAGAAATTTTGGGCCTAATCGGCGAAACCGGCTGCGGGAAATCGGTTCTGGGATTATCCATACTGCGTTTACTGCCTGAAAACGCCAAAATTGAAGGAAACCTGCTTTTCCGGGGGAAAGAAATATTAAGCCTCAGCAAAGCCGAAATGAGAAAGCTCCGGGGTAAGGAAATAGTCCTGATCCCCCAGAACCCTTCTACATCATTGAATCCTCTGATGCAGATCGGCTGCCAGGTCCTTGAAGCTGTTATCCGCCATCATAATTTAAAAAAATCCGAAGCTGTGAGCAAGGTGCTCGATCTTTTCAGCAAATTAAAGCTGCAGGAACCTCCCAGGAAATTCCGGGACTTCCCTCACCAGCTAAGCGGCGGTATGAAGCAGAGGGTGCTTATGGCCATGGGGGTGGCATGCAATCCGAAACTGATTATTGTGGACGAACCGACCAAAGGACTTGACGCAGTGCTCAGGATCGAAGTTGTCCGGATGCTGAAGGAAACAGCTTCAGCAGCGGGTACTTCCATGCTGTTGATAACCCATGATTTCTCGGTTGCAGCGGCCTTGGCGCACAGGATAGCCGTAATGTATGCAGGTGAAATTGTTGAAATGGGAAAAACAGCAGCTGTTCTAAGAAATCCAAGGCACCCTTACACTGCAGGTCTCCTAAATTCACTTCCCGGCAAGGGCTTCAACCCCATTCCCGGCTCAAGCCCTAGTATTATCAGCCTGCCTGAAGGCTGCCGCTTTCATCCCCGGTGCAGCAGGGCTAACATGAAATGTACCGCATCACATCCAGAGCTGGTTAAACTGAATGATGACCATTTTGTGAGGTGCTTTAATGTATGCTTTTAATGGCTGAAAACCTATCAAAAGAATTCTTTAAAGGAAGATTAAATAAGAGCCGTATCAGGGCCGTTGACGGCGTGAGTTTTTCGATCAATCAAGGGGAAATAATGGGCCTTGTAGGTGAAAGCGGCAGTGGAAAATCAACCGTGGGAAGACTGCTGCTCCTGCTGTTGGAGCCGACAGAAGGCCGCATTTATTTTAACGGGAAGGAATTAACCCGGCTAAGAAAAAAGGAGCTGCAGAATCTGCGAAAGGATATGCAGATAATTTTTCAGCACCCCCAAGAATCCCTCAACCCCCGGATGAAAATATATGAAAGCATGGCCGAACCTATTCGCCTGTACGGCCTTGCAGACGGCAAATCAAGGGAAAAAGAAGAAATTTTAAAGCTTCTTGAAACCGTGGGGCTAACAGAAGAACACCTTGAACGGTATCCACATGAATTAAGCGGGGGCCAGGCCCAGAGAGTTGCCATTGCCCGCGTGCTGGCCTTAAAACCCAAATTTGTTGTAGCGGATGAACCCACTTCCATGCTGGACGTATCCGTTCAAGCTCAAATCCTTAAGTTAATAAAAAAGCTGCAGAGGGAGTATAAAATCAGCTTCCTGTTCATATCGCATGATTTGGAAGTAGTCCGGGCCATCAGTGACAGGATTGCCATCATGCAAAAAGGGAAAATTGTGGAACTGGGCGAGCCGGAGCAGATTTTTTCCATGCCCCGGCATCCCTATACAAAATATTTAATAAACTCAATATTGAACCTGTAAGTCAGTAACCGCTTTTAAGCTGCGCAAACGATAAAGCAGTACCAAATCCCTATTTCGACTGAAAACTATACTGAGCCATAGTTTCGTTCACAACCTTATTTTTAGGTGAGTAATCCCAAGGTATTTAGAAATATCAAAGAGGCTTACTGAAATACCCATAATTTCAGCGACTTCTTTTGGGGAATGCTTTTCCAGCAAAGAGATAACAGTTTGAACAGCAGCCTGGGGGTTTCCGGAATGCTTCAATTGGTGGTACAATGACATTAGGTGGGTCCCCCTGTCGAGGTATTTTTGTTGTTGCGCCATATTGATAATACCTCAGGGATACCCACCTTTTTCAATGGCTTTTTTAATTTCTTAAACTTTTGTGAACGAAACTCTGGCTCATCTATAATTAAGAATTCAAAAATTAAGAATTAGTATTGACAAGTAAAATCATGAAGGGGAAAAATGACGCTGTGTTGAAGTAAAATAATGTAAAAATAAGTTGGTAGTGATGGCTCACTGAGATTCTTCTGCAAATTTGGAACAGGTTTTTTAGGAGATAATGCGGGTGAAATAGTGTTCAACCGTATTTTGATAAAAGAAATGCCGTTAGAAAAGACAGTCTATGCTGTAAAGGACAGAAAGAAGCACTCCATGATAATATTTCTGCTTCTGGCGCAGTGCTCTGCTAAAAAATATTATGCATATGGAAATAAATTTTAAGAAAGGGTGGGTATTATGAAGGAGGCTATCATTTATAATTTGAAAGAGCTTGTGGAAGATTTAGCAGCTTCGGACGATCTTAAAAGGGAATGGGAGGATTTTCTGGTTAATCTCGCCGATGCTTTCAGCAGCGAGGACAAGGATGAAAGAATAAAAGAACTCTTCAAAAATTTGCTGGATTTTGCTGATGCGGATGCTCTGATAAGGGGGATAGAGCTTTTAAATTCCAGAATAGGTGGGTTTCCTTTCATAGAGATGTTGAAGTTCGCAGTTGAGGCATTGGACGGAATTAGAAAAGAAAAAGAAACGCGTTTAAGAGAACTTAATGACATACTCGCCGAACTTGCGACTCCCATAATAAGGATCTGGCAGGATATACTCCTCGTGCCTCTTATCGGTACCCTTGACAGCCATAGAGCCCAGAACATGGCCGAAAAACTTCTTGAAAGAACAGCAAGCACCAGGGCAAAGATAGTCATCGTGGATGTGACGGGAGTGCCGATGATCGATACAATTGTCGGAGGATTTTTAATAGAAATGTTTAACGCGATAAAGTTGCTCGGCAGCGATGTAATTCTGACAGGAATAAAGCCGGAGATAGCCCATACTCTTGTAAAACTGGGCGTCGATTTCAACATGGTAATTATAAAGAGGGACCTAGAAAGCGCTCTCAAGTATGCCATTGGTATAGCGCCTGATAAAAGCGACAGAAAACATGGCCGAAAAAGAGGGGACGGCGATGAAGAGTAAGGTAGTGCCGACCATAAAGCTTTATGATTATCTGCTTGTCCCAATACAGATCGAACTTGATGACAATACGGTTGAGAGGCTGCAAATGCAGATACTCCACGAGATACACGAGAATGACGTCCGGGGGATAATAATCGATGTCAGTATGGTAGATGTAATCGACAGCTACATATCTTTTGTCCTGTCGGAGACGGCTGGTATGGCTAAAGCTATGGGATGCCATACTGTTATATGCGGGATTCAGCCGCAGGTAGCGCTTACGCTGGCCCAGATGGGCATCAGGTTGAAAGACATAATCACTGCCCGGAGCCTTGAGGATGCTATAGATATTCTGGATGAGCTGGATTAAGGGGCGCTTTTTCAATGTTTTTGCGTTGGGGGAGTGATACCGGGTGATAGAAGTGAATCCCCAGGACTACGATATAGTGCTGAAGATAAAAGATGAAAGCGATATAGCGGTGTCCAGGCAGATGGCAAAAAATTTTGCACAGAAAATGAATTTTTCTCTGGCGGATGTCACTAAAATAGCCACGGCCGTCTCGGAGCTGGCAAGAAATATATACAGGTATGCAAAGGAAGGATACATTTACATTAGAGAAAAAGAAGCAGGTCCCGAGAAGGCGATAACCATAGAGATTTTGGCGTGCGACGAGGGACCTGGGATAGAAAATGTGGAACTTGCGGTAAGCGGAGGATATACGACTTCAGAAAGGAGCCTGGGGCTGGGCCTTGCGGGGATCAGGAGGCTTATGGACAGTTTTCATATTGAGTCTGAAGTTGGGAAGGGAACGGCCGTTATCGTTGAAAAAAGGAGGCACGCATATTGACAGAGAGGCTGAAGGTCAATATTGCTGTTGAAGCCGATCTTTTTATTCTCGAACACCTCCTGAAAAAATTTTTGAAAAAAATTAACCTGGATATACCCTCCACCCTGCTCGTGGCCAAAGAATTGGCCACTAATATTTTGAAATGCGGCAAAAAGGGCTTCATAGAGATAGAACTTGGCGAGGATGGTCTTCGCATCGTGGCCGAAGATATAGGAAGGGTTATGGGGAATAGCAACGAAGATAAGTTATCCGGTGGGCTTGGTATAGGCCTTGAAGTGGTAAAAAAAAGCAGCAATGAACTTGAAATCAAGCGAAAACCCGGCGGAGGTACAAGAGTAAAGGCTATCCTTAAGCCTTCAAAGCAAAAGGGGAAGAATTTTATTTTGCAAGTCGGAACGGCATCAAAGCCGCATTATCTGGAGGAAGAGAGCGGAGATGTGTGCTTATGGAAGAAGATGGGCGAGAAATATATGTTATTTGTGGCCGATGTCCTGGGCCACGGCAGAAGGGCGCACGAAGTTGCAAAACTGATCGAGTTTTACGTAAAGAATTCAGCGGAGGAGAAAATAGAAAAGATATATGCGGACCTTCAGGGGCTTTTACGAGATACCCGCGGCTGTGCTGCTTTTGTTGCTTTGGTTTCTGAATCTATGATAGAATACATAAACGTGGGCAATATAAAGGCCTGGCTCGTCGATGCTGGGTCTGCAAGGAGAATTATGGGAGTAGGCGGTGTCATCGGGAGGATGCCTACCAGCCTTAAAATATTTAAAGAACCCGTGTCGCTGTTTTATTCTACATTAGTAGTCTGTACCGATGGAATAAAGAATCAGTTTATCCCGACACCAGATATGGGATGGATCAGAACATTAAATACCAGAGAGGCCGCTTTAAAGATAGTGACGGAGTTCAGTATAAAAGAAGATGATGCTACCGCACTGGTAGCAAGGGGGGAATGGGGCAGTGAAAAATCTTAGAGGCTTTATGATGGAATATAAGAATTACCTTTCAGAGTATCTTTTAAAAGGTGGGCAGGATGAAGTACTGTTTGAGGCATACCAGCACCTTATTAGATTACTGGATGTGTCTTCAGCCCAGGCCGCAAATATTCTGGACATTCATAATCAAGTTCTGAAAGATATTCTTAATATAAAGCAGGATAACGATGTGGTCCAATGGATCTACATTGAGAGATCCACAGAATTTTTAGCCCAAATACTTATAGCAACGGATGCTTTACTCCTTTCTCTAAGGGAGAATGTCGAAAGAGATCCCCTGACAGGTCTTTACAATAGGTTGGCAATTGAGAGAATTTTTTCGAAGTTTTGGGCGAATGCGAGTATATCAAAAACACCTCTTACAGTGGCGATGCTTGATATAGACAATTTCAAAGATGTTAATGATAAATATGGCCATGTTATCGGAGACGAACTTTTGAAAGAAGTAAGCGTTGTTATAAAGACATGCCTAAGGGATAAGGATGTAGTTATGAGATATGGAGGCGAGGAATTTCTTATATTGCTGCCTGAAACGGATAGCTGCGATGCTAAAACCCCCCTTGAGAGGATAAGAAAACGAATAGAGGAGGGAGTTTTCACAGAAGCCAGGATTAAAATTACTGCCAGCATAGGTGCGGCGGTGTATCCGGATGACCGTCCCTTAAGTATGGAGGAGATCATAGAATTTGCAGATGCGGCGATGTACGCAGCTAAAGCAAAAGGTAAAAACAGGCTCGTTTTCTACAGCCACCTGGACAGTAAAAATAAGGAAAGTACCTAAATGAAGGATATACTTAAGGACCAATGCTATTTACCTGTGGTTCCGCTTCCAAAATGGCCCGACAGCCGGGGTCAGGTTTGGAATTGCCATGCCAGAAGCTCCGGTTTTATTGACCTCGTGTCAACTAATTTTTAAAACGTCCAAGGGCAAAAGGCCTGTAAAAAACACAGGTAAGGAGAGAAAAGCTATGCCTAAGTCATCAGAAGATGGTAAGATCCTGGTGGTAGATGACTCACCTCTTTTCCGGTCTTACCTGAAAAATTTTTTAAACAGCAGCTATTCCCTGGAGGTTGAGGAGATTACCTCGGCTCGGGAGTTCTCCCGTTACCTCAGTACCTTTGGACTAAGCAGTTTACTGCTGATCATTCTCGACATTTTTCTTCCTGACGGTGACGGCCTGGAGGTTATCCAGAAGTACAGGGAGATTTCCGGCGAAAAGGAAATACCTTTTATCGTCGTCAGCGCGCGCATTGACAGCAGCAAAGCTGTCCAGGCCCTTCGGGCAGGGGCTAAGGATATCATGGCTAAGCCCGTAAATCTGGACAGGCTTAAGGAAAGAATAGACCACATTTTATCCTCAAAGTACAGCTTTAAAGAAAGAAAGTCGGTCAGGGAGTACTATGACCGGATTAGAAATGAAGTCAAGCGGGCCCAGAGGGGAAATTATCTTTTAAGCTTGGTCCTGGCAGGTATTTTTACTGCCGACACCCTGCATGCTTTTTATAAGGAAAGCAGTTATCGCCGGATCGTCGACCTTGAGAGCAAGTATCCCGATAAGCTGCGCGGCGTAATGAGGGAGACGGACAGCATAATAAACCTTTCCCCCAGCGAATATTTATTTATTCTCCCTTTTACCGACAAAGAGGGAGTTTTAACCGTCCATAAGAAACTGGAAAACATATATAACGTCCTCATTCCTGAGGAAGAAAGAAAGAAACTGCTCTTGGTCATGGGTTCGGCTACTTTTCCCGAGGACGGGAAAAATCCGGACGAGCTGATCGCAAAATTAGAAACCGACTTTAAAGAAAAATTTTCCGAGTTCCAAAAAGGATAGCAAAATTTCTCACCGGCAGGAAGGAAAGGGAAATTTATTTATGCACTCTAGAGTCTGGCTGATTGGCTCGCCTACACCCTTTACAACGTGGAGGTGTAAGTCTGGGATACGAGTTAGGATCATTCCTCATGGTGGGTATATGTCGGCTGAAGGTTCTGGCAATAGAAGGCAACTTAAATTTCAAAAAATGGAGAGGTTGTTATTCCATCTGCTCATAACAGCATAGGTGCGGCGGTATATCCGGATGACTGTCCCTTAAGTATGGAGGAGATCATAAAATTTGCAGATGCGGCGATGTACGCAGCTAAAGCAAAAGGTAAAAACAGGCTCGTTTTCTACAGCTACCTGGACGGCAAAAATTAGGGAGGGGTGCTTAAATGGGGGATATACTAGGGGACCGATGCGATTTGCCTGTAGTTCCACCAGATGCCGGTTTAAAAGAAGTTGCGAAAGCACTGCTTGAAAGTGAAGGAGCCCTGGTAATTGTAGAGAAGGAAGAGGGTGTTTATGGATACTTTGACGGCAAATCGATAATAAAATGGCTTCTCATGGGAGATGAAGGTTCAAAATTTAAAACCAAGGACATTGCCGTTTTGATAAAAGACGAGGATAAACTGGAATCGTCCATGGACGTAGAAGCCGTTGTTGAAAGGATAAATAAATGCGGAAGTTTGCCATTATTTACTGGTAAAGAGGGAAGAATAACGGGAAGACTTTCGCCGGATAAGCTAATGGGCGAACTTGCAAAGTGGCACGATGAGGAAAGGAAAAAAAGGAAAGATGCTGAGTACTTAATAGAGGCAATAATAGACTTCCTTCCCTTTGGAGTTGCGCTGGTATCGGAGGTCGGCGAGGTCATAAGGGCCAATAAGCTCGCGATGGAAATAATGTCAGAAAGCTCAATAGGCACTGAAGAAATGAAGGCGATAATTAAGGATAATAAAAGAAAGGTATTCACAACCAAAGCAGGAACCTATTACAGGGCACATTCGAATATTTTACGGAAAGCAAATTATTTTCTTGTTACTTTTGCCGATATAACGGCGGAGTACACCATGGTGGAAAAATTGAGAAGTAGTCAAAGTGAAGTGGAAGCGGCATTTTCGATAATGCTTCCGGATCAGCGCATAGAGACAAGGTTAAAATCCATAGTGGAGTATATGGACGAGTACGACGAAAGTACAGATATGATAAAAATAACCGGCGTGATCAAAAACGGCTGTTTCAGGCACGTCATAAACATGCTCAAACTGATCGCAGACGCCTCTAGGCAAGGGCTGATGGAACTGCCGGGGATGGATAAGAATGCACTTGTGCAGGCTACCGTTCTGCATGATATCGGAAAGGTGCAGCCGGATTTAAAAATAGGAGACATGGTAAATCCGAAAGAAGTATTTGAAAAGAGTCACCTTCATGCGTTTCGGGGAGCTGATTTGAGCAGGGCGTTATATAACATAGACGACAAGGTGTATTGGTTGATAAAGTATCACCATCATGTGGAAAATGAACTGCCGTTTGATTTTCCGGGGCATCTTTTGCCAATGTACAGGTTTTTCAGATTGATCGATGGCCTTTCAGCCGGAATTACCCGCAGGGGTTCCAAAGTTGCGATGAAGATAAGGGGGACAAGAATTTACGTGAAGGAAGAAAGCAGTTCTCCCTCTTACAATCAAGAGATTGAGATGGATATTTACACGGGATTTTTTGCCAGCAGGAAGCAGTAAAGTACTGGGAAATTTTAAAAAGGATTTATTTGCTTCCCAAAAAGCTTGCGGGAAAAGACCAGCGCAGGGGGAGATGGGGGGGTATAACAAAGAGGAAGGGCCAACAATGCAGTATGAGATTTTTAAGAATGCTTTGGAAGCCAAAGAGATAGTAATGAAACTTTATGAGGTAGAGCCGGTGAAACGTTCTTTCTTCGATGGTATCTTGGGTGGCAAATGGATCAAAGTGGTGGAACTAAACCGATCATCACGGCTGCAGGCGGCAGTTTTTTTTTTTTTTTTTTTTTTTTTTTTTTTTTTTTTTTTTTTTTTTTTTTTTTTTTTTTTTTTTTTTTTTTTTTTTTTTTTTTTTTTT
>LGEZ01000027.1 GCA_001508005.1 Clostridia bacterium 41_269 | reverse complement strand
GAGGCGCGAATAGGATGTGAGCGCCAGCCCCAACTGAGACAGGACGTCGAATTTGGGGCGGTCCGGTTTTGCCCATAACCCTTTGCTTAAAAGCTGTCCAGTGCAAGTTCAGGAGTAAGAAAACTGCAGCAGAAACTTTTTGTCAACAAGCTGAAGGAATGGGTTTACCCCATTCCTTAAAACTGCCTACTTATTTTTATTATTCAAATCGAACTACTCCATACGTACAATTTCCCTTCTTAAACGGTTTATTATTCTTTTTTCAAGCCTTGAAATGTAGGATTGGGAAATACCTAAAATATCTGCAACTTCTTTTTGGGTTTTCTCATTCCCATCACGCAGTCCGAACCTGAATTCCATAATTTTCTTCTCCCTAGGAGATAATTTTTTCATCGCCATTCTGAGCAGCTTTTTATCTATTTCCTCCTCAATAGACTTATAAATTATGTCGTTTTCCGTTCCCAAAACATCGGATAAAAGCAGCTCATTTCCATCCCAATCAATATTTAAAGGTTCATCAAAGGAAACCTCAATTTTTGTTTTATTATTTCTGCGCAGATGCATTAATATTTCATTTTCAATACACCTGGAAGCATAGGTTGCCAATTTTATCTTTCTCTTGGGATCAAAGGTATTTACCGCTTTAATGAGCCCTATGGTTCCTATGGATACCAAATCTTCAATACCAACGCCGGTATTTTCAAATTTTCTGGCAATATAAACTACAAGCCTGAGATTTCTTTCTATTAGGGTGCTTTTTACCGAGCTGTCACCATTCTTCAATTTCTCCAAAAGCTCTTCCTCTTCATTATGGGTTAAAGGCGGCGGTAAAGCTTCACTGCTTCCAACATAATGTATCTCTGCTAGATACTCAGTTATTCTTTTATAAGCTTTTATAAAGGACAAATAAACTAAAAGTTTTGCTTTGATAAATTTTTCCATGTGCATTTCCCTCCTTTAATAATCTAATATCCTATTGTTGAATGAAGCACCTCAGGATGAAGAAGCGCCCTATAATTCCCTTCAGGTGATAATTTTTTGTGATAGATGCCTACAATAATATCTTTGATTTTGACAATACCATCGCTGGTAATCACAAGAACTTCATCAGGTCTTAACCCCAAAAGCATACCCCGATATTTTCCAATGGATGAATAAGGTATTATTCTTACCCGGGAAACCCAATTGGTATTCTCCAAGACAGAAGTAATTTTTTCCAGATCAATATCATTTCCTTCATCAAACACTTTTGAGATCTCTGAAGGTAAAATTTTTTTAAGCAGATCATATTCAGCAACCATTACAGGCCTTTGAGTCAGGGGATCTCTAAGCTGGTTTCCTGTATCAATTAAGGCCCGGGCAGACACCTCCTTATTTCCAAAACGTATAATTATAGGCACGCTGAAAAAACTTTTTAAAAAATTACTTTTAACAAAAGTTACGCCGTACTTTACCAGAAAAAATGCTGCTGCCGCTGCTACAAACAGCCAGGTGAATTTTATATTGGCGATAAAAATAAAGATGCCTTTAACGATCTGGTAGATATCCGTCTCTTCGCTGAGCAAATAAAGAGCACCCAGCACTGCACCACCCATGGTGAATGCTACGATGTAAAAATATCCTAAGGACTGGATAAATCTTCTAAAACCCTGATAGGGAAATGCTGTAAGAACCATAACAACTGAAAAAAGTATTTTCAGCGATATGGACAGCAGAAAGTTAAGGGAAGGCAGAAGCAGAGCCAATGAATAAAAAGCTCCCACTAAAGCTCCTAAAGCAAGCCTAAGAAAACTTGTATTTACCTGACTGAATCGTGCTGCCGCCCAAAGGAGGATATAGTCCATCAAAAAGTTGATAAGAAACACCATATCTAAATATATGGTGTATTCCCTTTCCAAAAGCGGCACCTTCCTTCATAGAAGAAGCCGAAAATCCTGCTGCAGTAATTATTACCATTATATGAATCCTAATCCTGAGACATGAATTCCGAATATTACCAGTCAGAATTAATTATACTCATCCTGCCCATAGAAATATGTCTATTAATGCTCCTATAAGACAAAAAAAAAGAGGAATTCATAGAGAATTCCTCGAGCGGGTAAAGCAAAAGAATGCCTTAAACTATTTCCTTCTTAAAAAAGCCGGGATGTCTAAATCATCCGCAGTCAGCGGTTTAAAATCTAAATCTCCCATCTCTCCAACAGCTTCTTTTCTTTTTGAAGAGTTTTGGTCAAATCCCGTAGCTATAACCGTCACAACGATTTCATCCCCAATGCTCTCATCAATAACTGCACCGAAAATTATGTTGGCATCGGGATCTGCAGCTTCTGCTATGGTTTCCGCAGCTTCATTTACTTCAAACAGTCCCAAGTCGCTTCCTCCTGTTATATTGAGGAGAACTCCCTTTGCACCCTCAATGGATGTTTCCAAAAGAGGGCTTGAGATTGCCATATTTGCTGCTTCCACAGCTCTCTTTTCACCAGATGCCCTTCCTATACCCATAAGTGCTGAACCGGTGTTTTTCATAATGGTTTTAACATCAGCAAAGTCTAAGTTTATTAGTCCCGGCACAGCAATAAGGTCTGATATTCCCTGGACACCCTGCCTTAAAACATCATCCGCAACCCTAAAGGCTTCAGTTATGGAAGTCTGCCTGTCCACAACCTGAAGAAGTCGATCATTGGGTATAACTATTAAAGTATCAACTTTATCCTTAAGCTCCTGAATTCCCTGCTCTGCCTGCTCGGCCCTTTTTCTTCCTTCAAAGGTAAAGGGCCTTGTAACAACTCCCACTGTTAGAGCCCCAAGTTCCTTAGCTATTTCAGCAACAATGGGTGCAGCTCCTGTACCGGTTCCTCCTCCCATACCTGCTGTAACAAAAACCATATCTGCCCCTTGAAGATTTTGATTAATTTCTTCTTTAGATTCTTCAGCTGCTTTCCGACCTATTTCCGGATCAGCCCCTGCTCCCAATCCCCTGGTCAATTTAGCTCCTATCTGCAGCCTATTTTCCGCTTTAGAAAGTCTCAGAGCCTGAACATCCGTATTTATGCAAATAAATTCAACACCCTGCAGATTGGCTTCTATCATTCTGTTAACTGCATTGCTGCCCCCGCCTCCCACACCAACCACTTTAATTTTTGCACACTGCCCTAAATCAGCATCTTCAAATTCGATCATTCTATGACCTCCTTCTCCAGCCTCTCTTTACTGAGTAAAAAAGTTTACAAGCCAATTTCTTAACCGGTAGAAAAATCCGCCCAACATGGGTTCATCTTCATCACTGGCCATTTCTTCTCCAAAAGATAATCTTTTTGCTCCAAAACATACAAGACCTATGGCAGTAGAATAAGCAGGAGAATTTACAATATCCCCAAGGCCTCCCACGTTTTGGGGAGTGCCAATTCTTACCGGCAGCTCCAAAATTTCTTCTGCCAGCTGAGCTAAACCCTGCAGCGAAGCACTTCCACCAGTAATTACAGCTCCACCCGGCAGCAGATCGGAACAGCCAGAAGATTTAATCTTTTCTTTGGTCATAGTCAAAATTTCCGATACCCTAGGTTCTATAATACTGGCAAGCATCTTTCTTGAAACTTTCCTAACTTCCTGACCACCAACGCTTGGTATTTCTATGTATCTATCATCGGGCATCAAATCAGCCAGAACACAGCCTTCTTCGATTTTTACTTTTTCAGCCTGATAAATGGGCGTCCTCAGCCCCACAGCCAAATCGCTGGTTATATGATCGCCTCCAATAGGTATTACGGCAGCATAAACCAAACTTCCTTCTCGAAAAATGGCAATTTCCGTCGTTCCTGCACCAATATCCACTAAAACAGTCCCCAGTTCCTTTTCTGCCGGCTGAAGTACAGCCTCCGAAGCAGCCAAAGCATTAAAAACTAAGGCTTCCACCTTCAAGCCTGTTTTCTCAACACTTTTTAATGTGTTTTGGATTGATGCTCTGGCACCAACTATGATGCTGGTTTCAACTTCCAGCCTATTTCCAAACATACCCACGGGATCTGAAATGCCGTCAAATCCATCCACAATATACTGACGGGGTAATATATGAATGATCCTCTTATCTTGGGAAATTGCAATTACCTTTGCTGCCTGAAGAGCCCTTTGAACATCATCAGGGGTTATTTCACCCTTTTCATTGGATACTGCTACCACACCATGGTTGTTTACTGAACTAATGTGGGGGCCCGTAATACCTACAAAAACGCGGTCTATTTTACAGCCGCTCATTCTTTCTGCTTCTTCCACTGCTTTATGAATAGCTGCTGAAGTTTTTTCAATATCTACTATGGTTCCCTTTCTCATTCCTAGGGATTCAGCTTTTCCTACCCCTAATATATCAAGTTGACCGCCCCTTTTAACTTTAGCAACTATTACCACAACATTACTGGTTCCCAAATCCAAACCCACTACTACATTTCCACTGGGCAAAATACAGCACCCCCGGCCGCAGTTAAAAAAAAACTATCAACTGCTGTACTCTAAAATTTTACTTAACAGAAATTTCAACAAAGATATTTCTTTTCCTTTTAATTCAATACTTCTACCGCAAAAATTTTTAATTAAAATATTTTACTACAGGAGATTTTGGATATCTCAGATCAATATAATCTATCTGCCTGTCAAGCTGAGAAAGGACCTTTTTTGCAGTTTCAATTTTTTCGCCTATTTTTTCTGCTTCTCCCAAAATTATCTTGATTCCAGATCGGGTATATAAATTTATACATACAGGGTTGTTTACATCAATTTCTGCTGCAAAACTAAGATCATTGGGGTTAGAACTTGAAAGCACCTTGAGAGCTAAATCAAGTTTTTTATTGGAAATTTTATCTCCAGGAGATACTTTTTCTTCTACTTCAACTCCAGTTATAATGGGAAGACTCATATAAGAAACTTTTTCCACCCTTTCTATGCAGTACCCCTCAGCATCCAGCAGCACAAACCCCCCTTCCACCGCAATCACAGCTGAGGGTTTATGCTCCTGAACTTCTACGGCTAGGGTGTCGGGGAAAATCCTTTTAACCGAAGCATTCTTAACCACCGGATGATCTTCTATTTTTTCTTCAATTTCCCTAACATTGACTTTGAATATATTGGTACCCTTTTTGACTCCTGACAGTTTAATAACTTTTTCCCTGCTTAACAGTTTATTTCCTTTGACAGTTAAAGTGTCAATATTAAAAATTTCTGAGTGAAAAATAAAATATAAGGCCAAAACTAAAAGCAAAAATAAAAATACTTTTTTCATGGTATAGCGGCTTTTGCTGTATCTAATATTCTTTTTATGCTGAGAGCCCATAAGCTGCAAACTTTACACCTCCAGAAAGCATGTCCCCCATATACCCAAAAAAAGCAGCATAAACGCTGCATTTTATTTATCAAGTCTAATAATTTTTGCCCCAATGTCCTTAACTTTAGATCAATATTTTCATAACCCCTATCGATATGCCTTATGTTTTCTACCACACTAACACCCTCGGCAGCTAAGCCGGCAAGAATTAGGGCAGCTCCTGCTCTCAAGTCAGTGGCTTCTACAAAGGTACCGCTCAATTTTTGAACACCTTTAACCACTGCTATTCTTCCCTCAACAGTTATATCGGCCCCCATTCGGCTGAGCTCCAGTGCATGTTTAAATCGATTTTCAAAAATGGTTTCCGAAATTATACTCGTTCCTTCTCCCAGGGACAGCAGGGCCATCATCTGAGGCTGCATATCTGTGGGAAATCCCGGATAGGGAAGGGTCTTTATATTAACCGCATTAACAGGTCCTTCACAATGCACTTCAACACTGCTGCATCCCACATTTACTGACACCCCTGTTTCTTTTAGCTTTATGATTACAGCTTCTAAATGTTCAGGAATGATGTTGTTTATCTTTACCCTGCCTCTGGTAATGGCTCCTGCAGCCATAAATGTTGCAGCCTCAATTCTATCAGGTATAATTTCATGTTCCCCTTCCATGAGCTCGTCAACACCTTCAATTACAATGGTTCCCGTCCCTGCTCCTTTTACCACAGCCCCCAATTTGTTCAAAAAATTTTGAAGGTCCACAATTTCAGGTTCTCTTGCGGCATTTTTTATTATCGTTTTTCCTCGGGCAAACACTGCTGAAAGTATTATATTTTCAGTGGCTCCTACGCTGGGATAATCAAGATAAATTTCTGTTCCCACAGGAGACTTTTTGAATTCTGCGTGAATGAAGCCTCCCCTTTCTTCCACCGCAGCTCCTAAAAGCTGAAACCCTTTTAGGTGAAGATCCATAGGTCTTGATCCTATATCGCAGCCTCCGGGGTACGCAGCGGTAACCTTTCCCACCCGAGCTAGGAGCGCACCCATTATTAAATTGGAAGCCCTCAACTTTCTCGTAAGGTCTGGGGGTATCTCGTGGCTGCTTAGCTTTGACGCATTAATTTCCATGCAGTGTCCTTGATATTTTACCTCAGCCCCTAAGCATTCCAAAACTTTCTTCATTACCATAACATCCCTTAAGCGCGGGATACCGTAAAGTACCGTTCTGCCTCTCGACAGCAGTGCTGCTGCCATAATAGGAAGTGCTGAATTCTTTGCTCCGCTAACTGAAACCTCTCCTTCTAATGAAGCACCTCCTACAATAATAAATTTACCCCCCAAAGCTTTCACCTCCAGACCATTACGGTCCCCGTCCCAATATTTTAATCTCGCATTTAAGCTCTACCCCAAATTTTTCAAATACCTCCTCCTTTATTTTTTCAATGAGCTTCAATACATCAGAAGCTTTGGCACCACCTTCATTTACTATAAAATTGGCATGCTTCAATGATACCCTGGCATTTCCCTCCCTTAGACCCTTCAAACCCGCTTTCTCAATAAAATAACCTGCCGAACCTTCTGGGGGATTTTTAAAAACACAGCCTGCTGTCGCTTCACCAAGAGGTTGAGTCTCCTTACGACATCTTAAATAATACTCCATAGTCTCCTTAATTACAGAACCGTTTTCTTTTTTAAGAGAAAAGGAAGCCCATAGAATAATCCTGTCATCAGTAAAGGCACTGGTTCGGTAGCCGAGTCCCAATTCTTCCCTTCTAAGCCTAAATATTCTTCCAGAAATGTCCATTACTGCAGCTTCAGAAACCACATCCTGAATGCTTTTGCCATGGGCTCCTGCATTGCCGAAAACAGCTCCTCCCACAGTTCCCGGTATTCCCACAGCAAACTCCAAACCAGAAAGCCCATTTTTCTGTGCAAGGAAGGCAAGATAAGGTAGAGAAACCCCTGCGGATGCCGTTATCCTGCTGCCTTTTATAATTGTCCTTTTTAGCTCAGATAACTTTATAACCAGCCCCTCAATACCTCCGTCCAGTATTAAAACATTGGTCCCATTGCCGAGAATGGTAACTGGAATATTGTATTCTCCAGCAAGCATAACGGCTTTTCTTAGATCAGAAAAAGTCTTGGGGATAAAAAGCACATCAGCAGGGCCTCCAATTTTCCATGAATTGTGACGAAAAAGAGGCTCTTTTATAAGAACCTTACCTCTGCTGACATTTTCCAGTTTTTTTGCAAAATCTTTAAAAATCACTACCTATCCCCCTGCAGAAGCTTTTTTCTTCAGCAATTCTGTTCCAACCTTCCAAACATCACCAGCACCAATGGTTAAAACCAGGTCTCCCTCTTGAACAATTTTTTCTAAATATTCAACAGTCTCTTTTCTCTCCGGAATATAAATAACATTTTTATTGCTTTGTTTTTTTATTTCCTCTACGATTAAACAAGCATCGATTCCCGGAATAGGCTCTTCTCCAGCAGAATATATTTCATTAACAATGACCACATCGGCATCCCCAAAAACCCTTCCAAACTCCTGGTGCAGATATTTTGTCCTAGTATAGCGGTGAGGCTGAAAAACAGCTATTATACGCTTAGGCTTTCCTTGTTTTGCAGCACCTAAAGTAGCAGCAATTTCCGTTGGATGATGGGCGTAGTCATCAACTACCATTGCCCCCCTAAAACTCCCCAGAATCTGGAAACGCCTGGATGCCCCTTTAAAATTTCTAAGGGCTTCGGCCGCGTCATAAAAATCTATTCCAATAATGCGGCTTACTGCTACAGCAGCTAATGCATTAACCATATTATGCCGGCCGGGGACTTTAAGTTCCAATGTGCCAAGTTTATTTTTACGATAAAAAACCTCACAAAAGCTGGAATAACCATGAAAAGAATGAAACCCAATTCTGTAATCCGCTGACGGATGCCAGCCGTATGTGATTACACTTCGCGATGGGTTAGAAGCAACTTCCCTTAAGAAGGGATCATCGGCACATAAAACAGGAAAACCATCTCTTTGAATGCCGGCGATAAACTTTTTAAAAGCCGCTGAAATGTTTTCAAAGTTTCCGTAATAATCAAGATGATCATTTTCCACATTGCTTACCACACCTATGTAAGGCTTTAATTTTAGAAATGAACCATCACTTTCATCTGCCTCAGCCACAAAATATTCACCCCGCCCCAGCTTCGCATTTCCGCCTATATCGTTCAATTCTCCCCCTACTGCAACAGTGGGCTCATAACCATTTTTTTCTAAACTTAGGGCTATCATAGAAGTGATAGTGGTCTTTCCGTGAGCACCCGCTACTACTATCCCCTTAAATCCTTCCATGAGCCTGGACAGCATTTCGCCCCTTGAAATAATTTCTAATCCCCGGCGTCGGGCTTCATAGAGTTCGGGATTATTTTCAGGTATTGCCGAGGAAACCACCACTAGACCCGTTTCGGGAGGGATATTTTCTTCACTATGTCCAATATAGGTTAAGGCGCCTAAGCGGGAAAGCCTTTCAATTACGTAGGAATCTTTTATGTCAGAGCCTGAAACTTTGTATCCTTTTTCCAGCATTATTTTTGCTAAGCCGCTCATTCCAGCTCCGCCTATTCCAATAAAATGGACTGCCTTTCCATTTATCTTCAAATGGCTTTCAACTCCTTCTCTTCTAATTAAAGGGCATTATAAGGACGTTATAATATTATGCGCTCCATAATATGTAGCAAAAAGGTCTTTTGCT
>LGEZ01000004.1 GCA_001508005.1 Clostridia bacterium 41_269 | reverse complement strand
AGTACAACATCGCCAGCGTCATCAACAAGGCATACCTCATGACAATACTTGGCCACATCAACGCCACCATAGAACATTCTATATCCCTACTTTCATTGAATTTAGGCAGGGTCCCCGCAACCCTTACGAGCCACTCAACCTTGCGCGTAACTCGCGGCATACAGCAAGCTGTATCCACAACGTGCTCATTCGAGTCCTCTGGTATGGGCAGGGCTTCACTCTTTACTTCAGGACAGCGAAAGCTTCCTAAGGAGGTTGATCGAAGCCCCCTGCCTTTACGAGAATATTTATCTGAGTTGCCCCGGGAATTCCTATGTGGTTGTCAAGGATCAAGTCTATTGGCTTGGAGCTAATTAAAACTAACTCTATAGTACAAGGAGAGGAATAACAATGTTTACCCTTATTGCATACATTTTGGCCATAAGTGCACTAATCTTTTCCTTCACTAAAGATAAAGAAAAAACAAAAACTTCCCTTGCCAAGGCATATAAATCTTTTTCCTCAATTTTACCTGATTTTGCCAGCGTCCTTGCTCTGGTTGGAATACTTTTGACATACATTTCCCCTCAGCTTATTGTTAAATTTTTAGGCGAAAAATCGGGTTTTGGGGGAATGTTTTTAAGCTCCATAGTCGGTTCCATCACTTTAATACCCGGCTTTATAGCTTTCCCGCTAGCAAAATCTGTGTTGGATAGGGGAGCAGGAATTATGCAGGTAGCAGTATTTGTCTCCACCCTAATGATGGTAGGAATTGTCACCGCACCCCTTGAAATAAAATACTTCGGCAAGAAAGAAACTTTACTTCGCAACGGTTTAAGTTATATCTATTCCTTCATTGCAGCTTTAATATTAGGAATGGTGGTAAAACCATGAAAAAATTCCTTAAAATTTACAAAGTTTTTCTGCTGATCATTTCATTTGATCTGATAATTCTTTTCCTCGATCCTGAAAAGGGAAAAATGATTTTTCACCATACCTTTTCCAACTTTATGGAAATGCTGGGAATACTGCCTCCTGTATTTATACTATTGGGACTTCTGGATACATGGGTGCCCAAAAAAACAGTTATGAGGTACATGGGAGAAAATGCAGGCTTAAAAGGACCTGTTTTAAGCATCCTTCTCGGTGCTGCTGCCGCAGGTCCTCTGTACGGTGCGTTTCCTGTTGCAGAAGTTATGGCAAAAAAAGGAGTAAAGTATTATAACATTATAGTTTTTCTATGTGCCTGGTCAACCCTTAAGATACCTATGCTTATATTTGAAATGTCCGCCCTGGGGGTAAAATTTGCCCTTACCCGCTGGCTCATAAACATACCAGCTATCCTGCTTATAGCAGCTGTTATAGACCGGAGCCTCAAACCTGATGAAAAAGAAGCTTTTTACAAAAAATACAGCGGCAGTAATGCCGCTGATAAAAACTAAGCTGCTATTTTTTAGATCGTCGATGTTTTATTCTCTAATCTGCCCATTTCCATAAACAACAAATTTAGATGTAGTCAGCTCTTCTAGACCCATGGGACCACGGGCATGAAGTTTTTGGGTGCTTATACCAATTTCGGCCCCCAATCCGTATTGATATCCATCGGTAAAGCGGGTTGATGCGTTAACATTAACAGCAGCAGCATCCACCTTTTGAACAAAAGCTCTGGCATGATGGTAATTGTCAGTTACAATAGCCTCAGTGTGCCCGCTTCCATAAGTATGAATATGATCTATTGCTTCTTCCAGACTGTCCACTATCTTAACTGCCATAATTAAATCCAAAAATTCCATATAATAATCATCTTCAGTAGCTGCCTTTATATTAGGGAGTATTTTCCTTGTCCTTTCACATCCCCTAAGTTCTACCCCATGGGCCTGCAGTTCCTCAGCTACCAAGGGTAAAAATTTTTCAGCAATGCCACTGTGAACCAAAAGGGTTTCTGCAGCATTGCATACTGCAGGGCGCTGAACTTTTGAATTAACAGCAATTCTTACTGCCATTTCCAAATCAGCAGCATCATCAACATAAACGTGACAGTTGCCCACACCTGTTTCCAGAACCGGCACGCTGGCATTTTCAACTACCAGACGTATAAGTCCTGCTCCCCCTCTAGGGATTAAAACATCAAGGTATTTATTCATCTTTAGCATAATATTTACAGCTTCCCTATCGGTGGTTTTAACCAGCTGTATAGCCTCCTCAGGAAGCCCCACCTTGCCCAATGCACTGCTTATAACCCCAGCTATAGCTACATTGGAATTAAAAGCTTCTGACCCTCCCCTTAATATAACCGCATTTCCTGTCTTAATGCAGAGACCTGAAGCATCCACAGTCACATTGGGTCTTGATTCATAAATTATACCTATAACTCCCAACGGCACACGCATTTTCCCAATTTGCAGTCCATTGGGTCGGGTCCACATGGAATCAATTTTCCCCACAGGATCGGGTAAGGCTATTAAAGCTTCAAGTCCTTTAGCCATTTCTTCAATGCGTTCTGGGGTCAAAAGAAGTCTATCCAGCATAGCCTTCGAAAGGCCCTTTTCTCTACCAGCTTCCATATCCTTGCTGTTGGCTTCTAGAATCATATTTGCCCCTTCCCTTAAAGCTTTAGCCATACTCTCCAAAGCCGCATCCTTTTGGTTGCTTGGAGCAGAAGCTAAAATTCTGCTGGCCTCCTTGGCTTTTATTCCCATAACTTCTAATTCCTGTTGAACCAATGCCCCCACTCCTCTCAACAAAAATATAAATTTTTAATTTAAAAAATAACTCTTTACATTTTACACCATTACAGTAAGGTTGTCCCTATGTATAACCTCTGGACAAACCCTGTAGCCCAGAATTTCTTCAATTTCATCGCTGTGCCTTCCCTTAATCATTTCTACTTCCGCTGCATTATAATTCACTATCCCTCTAGCAATTTCCTTCCCATCAGTATTCACAACACTTACTACATCACCAACCACAAAGGAACCATCCGTTCTGATAATACCCGATGGAAGCAAACTTTTACCGTTTTCAACAATGGCCTTCTCTGCCCCCTTATCCACATAAATTTTCCCGCATATATTTGATCCAAAGCCGATCCATCTTTTCTTAGCATGAAGCCTTCCAATGGGAAGGATAAGAGTACCCACCGACTTTCTCTCTAAAATATCTAAAAGAACATTTTCGCTCATAGCATTAGCAATTACCACAGGAATACCTGATTGAGCAGCAATTTTTGCCGCCTGAAACTTAGTAATCATACCCCCTGTGCTGAATTTGCTGCCTGGCATTCCCAAAAAATTAGTGGCTTTTTCAAAGCTGTTCAAATTTTCAATAACTGATATCAATTTTGCCTCGTTACTTAATTTGGGATCACAAGTATAAACCCCATCTATATCGCTCAAAATTATTAAAAGGTCTGCATCTACAAGACAGGCAACTAAAGCTGATAGGCGATCGTTATCTCCAAACTGTATTTCCTCAATAGCTACCGTATCATTTTCATTAACGATAGGAATAACTCCGTATCCCAAAAGTGTTATAAAAGTGTTGCGGGCATTGAGAAATCTATTTCTGTCAGCTATATCTTCCCTAGTTAAAAGTATCTGTGCCACAATTTTTCCATATTTATCAAAAAGCTTCTCATATGAATGCACCAATACACCCTGTCCCACAGCAGCTGCCGCCTGTTTCTCGGGAACTGTTTTGGGTCGGTCCTTTAAGCCTAGACGACCTGTGCCGGCACCCACAGCGCCTGAAGAAACCAATATGACTTCTACGTCTCGATCCATTACTGCGATAATATCATTAACTATTTTTTCCATTTTTTTCATATCTAGAAGGCCGTTTTCTTGAGTGATGGAACTGGTCCCAATCTTTACAACAACTCTTTTTATTCCCTTTAATATTTTTCTGTGGCCCTCTTCATTCTCACCTATTATTACCACTATTACCACCTCTCACGGCTATACATCGTAATATTCAAATTCCACATTGCCTATCTTTACAGTATCCCCTTCCTTTATTCCCATTTCTTTTAAAGCGTCCTCCAGTCCCATCCTTTTAAAAATAAGCTGAAGCCTCCTTACAGCTTCTTCATTATTTAAATCTGTCTTTGCAACATGTTTTTCTACTTCTTTACCTGAAACCACAAAAATCCCATTTTCCTTTTCGATCTTAAACTTTTCTTTTTCCTCAGCTTTAATTACCACCTGTTCGCTCATGATATAACTTGGCCCTTTTTCATTAGTATGGGCTTCTATTTCTTTAAGAAGTTCACCCAGTCTGTAAATAAGAGGCTTAAGTCCTTCTCCAGTAAGGGCTGATATGGGAAAAATTTCATATTTGTCCCCTAAATAAGATTTGAGTTTTTTAAGATTTTCTTCAGCACCAGGAAGGTCCATTTTATTTGCAGCCACCACCTGCTTTTTCCCTGCCAAAGCCGGACTATAGGCATAAAGTTCTCTATTAATGGTTTCAAAATCTTCTATACAATCACGTCCTTCACTTTCAGAAACATCTAAAACGTGTACTAAGAGCTTAGTCCTTTCCACATGACGCAGAAATTCATGCCCAAGCCCGCTTCCCTGATGAGCACCCTCAATGAGCCCTGGTATGTCCGCAATGACAAAACTGTCATTTTCAGAAAGATAAACAGTACCTAAATTGGGAACCAGTGTGGTAAAAGGGTAGTTGGCAATTTTGGGTCTGGCCTTTGAAACCTTAGAAATGATGGTGGACTTTCCCACATTGGGCATACCCACCAATCCCACATCCGCTAAAAGTTTTAGTTCCAAAATAATTTCCCTTTCTTCCCCGGGCTCCCCCTTTTCTGCAAAGGTAGGAGCTTGGTTAGTGGGAGTGGCGAAGTTGGCATTCCCTCGGCCACCCCTGCCGCCTCGAGCAACAACCACTTCCTGACCGTTATAAATAAGGTCCGCAATAACCTCACCAGTTTTTGCATCCTTAATAACCGTTCCCACAGGAACCCTTACTATAAGATCCTTTCCATTTCTTCCGTGACGGTCTTTTCCTTCTCCATGACCTCCCCGCTCCGCATAATAATGGCGGCGGTATTTAAAATCTATTAAAGTTCTCAAACCCTCATCAGCCCTGAAAATTACATTACCGCCCCTTCCACCGCTACCTCCACTGGGCCCTCCCTTGGGAACAAATTTTTCCCTTCTGAAGGCAACGGCACCATTTCCTCCATCACCACCCCGAACATAAATCTTTGCTTTATCAATAAACACCCCTATTCGACCTCACTTTTTTCAGGAAGAGTTATTATAAGCGTTAGTTTCTCATCACAGTATCTTTCCTTAATCAAACCTTTATTATCCAACTCCTTTAGCAGAAGTCTAACGCCATCAGCCATCTCTTCCCTCTCTTTATTAAAACATGGCTTTACGGACAATTCCAAAATTACTTGCCCGTTAAGCCTGTCAAAGCGAAGGAGAACATCCTTTCTTTCCAAATCCATACTTTTATTTTCTTCTACAAGATTAATAAGCCTTTCACAGCAAAGAACAAAAGAATTGTTTATATACCTCTGTTTCAGGAACCTATCTGTAAGTTCAAAATTTAAATAAATGTTATTTCTTTGAGCATAAAGCTGTTTTTTTAACAAAGTTACAGATAAATAAGGACATCCTAAAAGCATTATTTTCCCATTTTGACTTATATTTTCTATGGTATGTTTGACGTAATTTAGAGCTCTATCGAATTTTCCCAGCTGCAGAAACCCTAATATAACCTGAAAATGATTTAGATTGTCATGTTTTTGAAAGCGAAGAAGTTCCAACACCTCTTCAGCAGTAAACAGGCCTTGAGTATTTTTTGTTGACATCTTTCCTCCTAATTAAAAATTTTTTTCCCTTTAAAAATCATTTTCCACAAACTCACTGCTTTTCCTACCCATATCCAAAGCAATTTTTACTGCCTCTTCAGGGCTTTCTGCATAGATAATGTGCTTATTACCATCACCTTGGTCAATTCTCCATGTATTTATACCTACAACTGGCCTTTGCATTTTCAGAGCCAGGGCAATTTCCGATAGAGTACCATACCCACCTGAAACAGCTATTACCGCATGGCTGCTCCTCACAATCACAGCATTGCGGGCTTCTCCCATCCCCGTAACAATGGAAGCACTTAAATATGGATTCTCTCCTTTTCTGTCCTCTCCCGAAAGGACACCTATTACCATTCCGCCAGCTAAAGAAGCTCCCCGGGAACAGGCTTCCATAACTCCCCCATATCCACCACAGATTATAACAGCTCCTTCTTTCGCTAAAAGTTCTCCTACCCGCTCTGCAGTATAGGCTGTGTTTTTATCACATTTCGCTGAACCTATTACACCTATGTAGATCTTTTTTGCCAACCGTATCCCTCCCCAAAAACAACATAACCCCTGGCACAACCAGGGGTGTTAATATTTTATACGTTAAACAAACAGCCGTCTTAACCTACAACAGAAGGGAGATCTTCGTATACACTAACTATTTTTCTGTTTTTTCCTTTGTTTTCAAACTTTACATATCCCGATACCTTGGCAAAAAGGGTATCATCTCCGCCTCTGCCCACATTGAGACCTGGGTGAATCCTTGTACCTCTCTGACGGACAATTATACTTCCGGCCTTTACATACTGACCGTCAAATCTCTTTACTCCTAAACGCTTTGATTCGCTATCCCTACCGTTTTTTGAGCTACCTACACCTTTTTTATGTGCAAACAGCTGTAAATCCATTCTAATCAACTTTCACACCTCCTCCAAATCAGACTTAAATATCCCTCATATTCATTTTTAATTGCCTCTAATCCATAATACATGGTTTTAAAAACAACCTCTCCAATCTTTCTTTCTTCCCCATCCAAATCTTTGGGAAGCATACATACAAGCTTTCCTTTTTCCTGAAAAACTTCGGGTTTTTTCCCCAAAAGCTTCTGCAGTCCAATTACTGCCGTTTGGGACACAGCTGACACTGCAGCACAAACTATATCTCTGCCGTATTCAGCATATTCAGCATGACCTTTTATAGAAAAGCCTCTTATATTATCTCCAGCATCTACAAAAAACTCTACCTTTATCATTTTAAACAGCCATTTTAAACCTCAATTTTTTCCACTTTAACCCTACTGAAAGGCTGTCTGTGTCCCTGTTTGCGCCGATATCCCTTCTTAGGCTTATATTTAAACACTATAATTTTATCACCTTTGCCGTGCTTCTCAACACGAAGTCTAACCTTTGCTCCTGGAACATATGGGGTTCCTACCTTTAAGTCACTTTTTTCCCCCACAGCCAGAACTTCGCTTATTTCAACTGTTTCACCCTCTTCAACGGGGAGCTTCTCCACGTCTATTACATCTCCCTCTTTAACCCTATACTGCTTTCCTCCTGTTTCGATAATTGCGTACATAAATCTGCACCTCCACATTAAAACTCGCCAGCCTGGGTAAGAAATTTTTAAACCCAGATGCTGAGCGGCTAAAACGATCAAAGGATCGCACAGCAGATTGTAGCACACTAAAGTTCAAGTGTCAAGAAATCTAAAGAAAGTATGATTGTTTATGATAGTTTTCAGCCAATGGAATCCAAAAAAACCAGTTCTATCAATTTTTCATTATTACAAAAAGGGTTTTATACCTGCAGCATAGAATTAACAATTCATTAAAAATTGCAACATTATTTTTAAACTTAATTTAAATTTTAAGCTAGGGAGGGGACTTCATTGGCCAAAGATGAGCACAAACTGTTGAACTCAGCCCTAGCAAAAAGGGGCTTGTCAAAAGCTGCTGACCTTGCCAAAAAAGTGGAAGCAATTTTATCATCAAATAATATAGAAAAAGCAAAGCCGCAGATTCAGGAACTTTTTTTGAAGGAGCTGGAAGATTACGAATATATTGTTCTTGGAGATAAAAACGGAACTGCTGTGGTACATTCAAACCCCCTCCGGGAAGGAATGGTTTTTGACAACGAAGTCGTTTTAAGGTCTTTAAGAAGCAGCAAGCCCCTTGCTCAGCTTTATCCAAGGGCAACCGGAGAACTTCTCATTGAGACCTCCTGCCCGGTATTTGTAGGGGGAAGCATTTATATGGTATTAGATGCGGACAGGTAATTTTAAGAAGCAGAATTTTGAACAAGATCCTAGCAGCAACCTTAGTCCCCGTCCTGCTAAGTATTGTAATAACTGCTTTTATTAAAGATATTACAAAAAGCTTAATTTTATCAAGCATACCCATAGCTGCGGGCCTAGCAGCGGCTTTTTGGTTAAACAAAACTATAAAAGATACTGTAAATTCAGTGCAAGAAGGTGCTCGAAAAGTAGCAATGGGAGACCTAAGACAGATGCTCCAGCCCCGCTCCAAGGACGAGTTGGGGCAGCAGGCTTTTGAAATAAACAAAATGATCCAGGCTCTGCGTTCTATTATCAAAAACCTACAAGAAATTACCATTAATATTGAAAAATTGGGGCAGGAACAGGTAGTAGCCTGTGAAGAGGTTGCTTCCGCCAGTGAAACCATAAGTGCAACCATGGAAGAAATAGCGGCAGGAGCGAAGGAACAGACCTCCGCCATGGAAAATGCCAAGGAATTGGCCCAGTCCATGTGTCAACAGCTGGAAATGATGCTGGAAAACAACAGGGAAGCCATGAATCTGGCTAAGGAAACATCAAAGGAAACAAAAATAGGAGCAGATTCCCTCAATGAATCAATCAAACAGATGCAGGCCATAGAAGAAACAGTAAACAATATCACCCTTGTTATGGAAGAGCTGGACAAACAGTCCCAGATGATAGAAAAAATTATCGCCACAATAACAGATATTGCGGAACAAACCAATCTTCTGGCTCTAAACGCTGCCATAGAAGCCGCAAGGGCTGGGGAGCAGGGACGGGGATTTGCTGTGGTGGCTGAGGAAGTTAGAAAACTTGCTGAAGAAAGTTCCGCCGCAGCAAAAGAAATCATGACCATAATATCAGAAACTCAAGAAAAGACCAAAGAAGCGGTTTCAGCTATGCATAAAGGAAATGAACAGGTTAAACAGGGAAGCAGGGTTATTGAAAACACAGGAAACTGTATAAAAGCAGTTACTAAAGTTGTTAAACTCACAGAAGAACAAACAGTATCTAATATGGCAGCAGCAGAAGAAATCAATCGAAAAGGAAAAGAACTATTGGAAGATATAGAAAAGGTGCTTAACCTTTCCATAGAAGCTGCAGAAGCTGCCCAATCAATAGCTGCTTCCCTTGAAGAACAGGCAGCTTCTAATGAGGAAATAAGTGCTGGTGCCAACAATCTTTTTGAATATGTAAAGCGCTTGGAAAACATCGTTAAAAAATTCAAACTGAAGTAGAATTTATTTTTTCTGACCACAAGCTTAGTTTTTTAAGCATTTTTATTTTTTCTCTGTTGTCCATTTTTGCTTCCTCAACTATATTTCTTAAAGAATCTATAGTGTTCTGGTATAGATTGCGGTCCACAGGGTATGGAGTGCCGTCTTTGCCTCCATGGGCAAAGCTGTATCTCACAGGATCCCTGTAGCTGGGTTTAGCCCCATAAATTATTTCAGCTACAAGGCTTAAGGCCCGAATGGTTTTGGGCCCTACTCTATTCAAAGACAAAAGCTCTTCAAAATCCTTAGGGCATCTTTCATAAGTTTTAATAAGTGTCCTTTCCAGACTTTCTGCTTTGGGAATATTGTGAAAAGCAGGCATATCAAGATTTCTCTGGGTAAAAATTTTTTTGAATTCCCTTACAACTTTGTACGGCTTTTCCCTGCTCAGTGCAACTGCAGTTATTCTGTTAGCCTCACTTTCTGAAGCAACAAGATTAAGTGCTCTGCCCTTTTGATCGCAGCATACGGCCTCATGGGGTTCATTATCAAACTTAAGGTTTCTGCGGCTGAGCCAGTGATACCGTCGGGCATACTTTGTCTGTTCATTCATCCCCTGCTGTACAACAGCCCAGCTGCCCTCTGGTGTAAAAATAAAGGTGTGGTGGTAAAGCTGATATCCATCCTGAACAGCAGCACTGTCAACTTTTGCAGCCATTTTGCTTGCATAAATAAGCTTTGAAATTTCCTGGGGAAAAGCAAACTTTTCTCCCCATTCTTCAATTTCCATAGGAGTTTTTCTAGAAGTTCCTCCTTTTCCTCCTGCAATAAAAATTCCCAAATCCCAATTTCTCTCCTTTAATGCCTCTTTAACTGCGCCACAAACCGTAGTAGTTAAACCAGATGAATGCCAGTCAAAACCCAAAAGACATCCAAAGGATTGAAACCAGAAAGGATCAGAAAATCTTCTCAAAACCTCCGTGGGACCGTATTCCAACACTACCGCTTCCAGCAGCACGCCGCTGAGCTTTTTCATTTTATTAAAAAGCCAAGGAGGGCACTTCCCGCCGTGAAGGGGAAGGTTAACACTACCGGTCTTCATATTATACCTCCTAAAAATCCTAATTATTTATCAATTATCCCAAAGCTCCTCCATAATTATATCTTCTTCATGAAGGTTCTCCTGAGACTCCACTATTATTCGTTTTCCAGTTTTCTGCTCCATTTCCTTAAGCCAACCATTTCCCTCCCTGCAGAGAACCGCTGCAATATAAGGATTAACTTTTACTATCAGGGCTGGTGAGTGGATCTTTTTTAAGCGGTTTGCAATCTCCTTTTTTGTACTTAAACTTAATGCTTCCTGGGAAAAAATCTTACCTTTCCCGTCACAGCAGGGACATTTTTGAAGAAGTACCCCTTCCAGGGGTCTATATTCCTTTTTACGGGTTATTTCTACTAGACCAAGTTTCGTAATTCCCATAATTTTAGTGTGGGTTTTATCCTTTTGCAGCTCTCTCTCAAGTACTTCAAGCACTTTCTGCCTGTGCTCTTCTTCTGCCATATCTATAAAATCAACTATAATTATGCCTCCAATGTTCCTTAATCTAAGCTGCCTTGCTATTTCCACAGCAGCATCCAAATTTGTTTTAAAAATGGTTTCCTCTAAATCACGGCTTCCAGTATATTTGCCGGCATTAACATCTATTGCCGTTAGGGCTTCCATATGTTCAATAATAATAAAGCCCCCGCATTTCAACCATACCTTATGCCTTAAAGCTCTCATTACCTGAGGGGTTATATTGTATTTTTCAAAGAGGTCCACATCCTCACACAAAAAAATCCTATTTTTCAACTGATGCTCATTACTTCCTAAAATACCGCAGACTCTTTCATAGATATTACGGTCGTTAACCTGAAGGCGAACCACTTCTTCGTTAAAAAGATCCCTTACAGTCCTTTCCACTAAATCCCTTTCCTGATAAAGAACCGCAGGGGCACTCACCTTTTCACTTTTTTCAAGTATTTCCTGCCACATGCCTGTAAGATGCCTTATATCATCATAGAGCTCTTCTGGTGAAATTCCTTCTGCAACTGTCCTAACTATTATACCCATACCTTCAGGCTTAAGCTCCGCTGCGGCAGCTCTAAGCCCTTCCCTTTCCTTTTCATCCTTTATCTTACGGGATACCCCCACGTGGTCTAAATAAGGCATCAAAACAGCAAACCTTCCAGGAATTGTAATCTGCATGGTAAGGCGTGCATCTTTTTTATTAAGGGGTTCCTTAGTAACCTGTACCATTATTTCCTGCCCTGGTTTCAGCAGATACTCTATACTGCTAAAGTCGTTTTTATGCTTAAGGGAAACACTTTTATTGGCAACCACATCTCCAGCATATAAAAATGCGTTTTTCTCAAGACCAATATCTACAAATGCTGCCTGAATTCCCGGAATTATATTGGCTACTTTTCCTTTAAATATATTTCCCACAAGTCCTCCATACTTCCCAAAATATATCTCCACCAGTCGCCCTTCTTCCAACACTGCAACTCTGGTATCTTCTTCATCTGACTGAATTAAAATTTCTTTTTCCATTTTAAATCATTCCTCTTTTTCAATGCAGTATTTCCAGGGGAGTAAGAAGCCTCCCCCCTTGATAGGCAAAAATTCCCTTGCGTACAATCTTAAGGGAACCCTGTTCCAAAGAAACATTAAGTTCTTTTAAAAACACCTCAAAAACAGAAAATGGAGAAACTGAACCTGAAGAACTAAGCTTAAGAAGAGTTTTTACTGTTAGTAAGTTTCCACTTTTAATTTCCCCTTCTAAAGCATATATTCCCGGGCGTATGTTTTTAATTTCCATGCCTTTTTTTGTTTTCTTTTCCACATGTATTTCCTTTTGAGAAAGAATTTTTAAGATTGCGTTATTTATTTCTTCTTTAGAGAAAGAAGTGCCAAGAACACAGAATATTACATACTCCCCTCTATCCACCACTGCATTAATGGATGGACTCCCCTTAGGAACCTCCTTGCCACTTCGAATTCTTATACCGCTTGGCATTTGAGCTCCTAAATCCAAGATTGTTTTTTCTACATCCACAGGAGATTCAAATTCAAGGTCAGCATATTCCCTCTCACCAATGATTCCCACAGCAAGAGCTGGCCCAAAGGAAATTTTAGGATGGGGATTAAAACCCTGGGTATAGGCTATGGGAAGACCTGCACGCCGAGCAGCTCTCTCAAATAGTCTTACCATATCCAGCTGGGAAAGAAAACGGGCAGCATCTCCTTTGGAAAATTCAAACCTAATCCGCACCTAACCACCGCCTTTTATTTCCGGATAAACCTTCAGAGTCGGGCAGAGACCGCAGCCTGTACACCGTCCCTTAATACATCCCTCAGAAGGGATCCCTTCCAGCGCCCGCTTATATTCTCGAATTAAAAAATTCTTTGACACTCCTGTATCAATATGATCCCAGGGAAGCACAGCATCTGTTTCCCACGGAAAATTCACACGGCTGAATGGGTCATATCCCTGTTCCTTAAAGGCACCCATCCATTTGCTGAAGTCAAAACTTTCCGCCCAACTGTCAAATCTGCACCCCTTTAACCAGGCGGAAAGCAGCACGTCTCCTGTTTCTCTATTGCCCTTTGCCAAAACTGCCTCAATAAAACTCTGCTCAGCATCATGCCAATTAAAAATCAGACCTTTTCCTAAAAGCCTCTTTTTTAAATAATCCTGCTTTTCCTTAAGTATTTCCATTTTATCCTGTGCTGCCCATTGAAAAGGTGTATGGGATTTGGGGACAAAAGATGAAACGCTCACCGTTACTTTAACCCTTCCTGCATTTTTACCCCTTATTTTGCGGCCCAATTCAAGTACTCTGCGGGAAAGACGAACAATTCCTTCAATATCTTCCTCTGTTTCCGTAGGAAGACCAATCATAAAATAAAGTTTGATTCTGTCCCAGCCCGCTTCAAAGGCTGCAGCCACTGCTTCCCATAGATCTTCTTCAGAAACCCCTTTATTTATAACATCCCTTAGCCGCTGCGTACCAGCTTCTGGAGCAAAGGTAAGAGTAGCCCGGCGAACCCTCTGTACTGCTCGTGCAAGGTCTACAGAAAACCTGTCCACCCTAAGGGAAGGAAGAGATATACTTATCCTTTTACTTTCAAGCTTCTCTGCCAGCTCTTGGGCAAGACTGTTAATAGAAGAATAATCTGCAGTATTAAGGGAAACGAGGGAAATCTCACCATGCCCAGTGCTCTGTACCATTTCTTCTGCCTGCTTTAGGAGTATATTTTTGGATTTTTCCCGAACTGGGCGGTAAATAATACCTGCTTGGCAGAAACGGCAGCCCCTCCCGCATCCCCTTGCCACTTCCAACATCATCCTGTCGTGTACTATCTCAGTAATGGAAACAAGGGGTCTTGTGGGAAAATAAACTTCATCAAAATTTTTGACTACTCTTTTGGTAATCTTTTTTAAAGAAATTTTTGAGGAAAAATATTTTACAGTACCATCGGGGTTATATTCAAAAGAATAAAACCTAGGAACATATACACCTTCAACTTCTGCAGCTTTTCTTAAAAGCTGTTCCCTATCAAATTTTCCATCACTATAATCTTTGCTTTCCTTGACTATATCTAAAACTTCCAGTAAAGCTTCTTCTCCATCTCCGATTAAAAAAAAATCAAAAAATTGGGATAGGGGTTCGGGATTAAAAGCACAGGGACCTCCTGCAATCACAAGGGGATCATTGTCTCCTCTTTCTGAAGATTTTAAGGGAATTCCCGCAAGATCAAGCATATTAAGTATATTGGTAAAATTAAGTTCATACTGAAGGGTAAAGCCCACAACATCAAAATCCTTTACCGGTCTAAAAGACTCTAGACTGAATAAAGGTATGCCCAAACGACGCATTTTTTCTTCCATATCAATCCATGGAGCAAAAACCCTTTCCACTAAAAAGTCTTCTCTGCTGTTGACCAGTCCGTAAAGTATTTGAAGCCCCAAATGGGACATGCCTATTTCATAAATATCAGGATAGGAAAAAACCATTCTAACAGCTACATCATCCCAATTTTTTCTAATAATATTCCACTCATTGCCAATATAACGGGACGGCTTTTCCACTTGGGAAAGTACAGCAAATATTTTTTCCTTAAGCATTTTTATCCTCCATTCAAAGCTGCATAGAAATCAAATTTTTATTTTGAATGCTTGTCCAATAGTATACCAAAATTATTCATAAAACTTTATTTATAAAACTTAAATGAAGCAGATATAAACAGAAATATAAAGAAAAAGTGCCATACTTCTTTATCAACTCCCATAAATCCTTCAACGGGATTAATAATTTCTCCGTCCTTCCTAACTTCAAAATGAAGGTAAGCACCAGAATGGGGAGCCAATTTGGCAATTACCTCTCCCTGTTCGACTCTCTGACCTTCTTTCACAGCAATCTCCCAGCAGTTACCATAAATAGTAATAAGTCCCTGACCGCAGTCAATCTCCACATATTTTCCTAAACGCCGGCTTTCTCCTACTGATTTAATTTTTCCACCAAGGGCAGCCTTTACTTCGGCACCCGGTTTCTCTGCTAAAATATCTATCCCCGGATGAAGCAGCTTATCTCCTTGTGGCGACGTTTCCCACCCAAATTCCCTCTGAATTTTTCCCGACACCGGTATAACGAATTCTCGACCATCTAAGCTGTCTCTGTCCTCTTTTGCATTGTGCAGAAAGGTTTTTAGTACTCCCTTTTCAAAGGGATCCATCCAAATTCCATTTTTTACAGTTTCTGAAATATGGTGGCTTAAATCAGACTTTTCATCAATCAAGTAATAGGTAAATACTTCCTTTATCCTGGAAACTTTAGAACCTGAAATGAAAGATAAGCCGACAATCATCAAAAATAAAACTACTGCAGCTGCAGAGCGAATAAATATGTTTTTTCTTTTTGCATGCTTACTTTTTTTTTAGAAAATCAAAGTCATCCAAGCTTGAAACGCTGGTTTTAGCTTTTCTGCTGAGCCTAAAAAATTTTTTCAAATCTCTCTCCTCCCGGGACAGGCTGCTTTTTAAGAATATATGCTTCTCTAGAAAAAGATATTACTTTTGTTATCTTCCTGACCCGAAAAGGAGAAAACTATAAAATTCCTAAAATCTAATTACCTGTCTGCGTATATTAACGTTCAGCACAAGTCCAATGGCAGTCATTGTCGCCAGCATTGAGCTTCCCCCGTAGCTGAACAGGGGAAGAGGTATTCCCGTTATGGGCATTAGCCCCACAGTCATTCCCACATTTTCCATTACATGAAAGAATATCATGGAAATCACACCTGCTACCAAAAGGGTACCAAACATATCTTTAGCCCTCGAAGCAATATTTAATCCTCGGTAAATCAACCCAAAATACAGAGCCAGGAGAACACAGGCTCCTACAAATCCCAATTCTTCTCCTACTACAGAAAAGATAAAATCCGTATGGTGCTCAGGAAGAAAGTTCAGCTGTACCTGGGAACCTTTATACAACCCCTTTCCCCAAAAACCTCCGGAACCAATGGCAACCTGAGACTGAATTATATGATAGCCAGCCCCCTGGCCGTTAAAACCATCGTTGTAAGGATTTAAAAAAACAACCAACCGCATAAGCTGATATTCCTCTAAAGGAAGGGGAAGTCCAAAATTAAAATGAGCAACCAGCAGCAAAACAATTATTAGAAGCCCCATGACGATAATATAGAGGAGAAGTCTTGCATTTGCGCCCCCCACAAAAAGCATTCCAAACAATATAGCCGCAAAAACCAGAGAGGTTCCCAAATCACCAAACATAACTAAGATCATGGGAATTCCTACATGAATAAAACATGGTATAAGATCCTTTAATGTGTTGAGTTTGCCCTGACGGTCAGAAAGATATTTTGCAAAGGTAATGATAACTATTACCTTTGCAAATTCTGATGGTTGAAGCAAAAAAGGACCGAGGTTTATCCAGCTTCTCTGCTTTCCTATGGCAATTACCAAAAGCAAAATGAGTATATTAAAAACATATAGAAACTTTACATAATTTCTAAGGCTGTTGTAATCAATTAAAGTAACTAATACCATTGATATAAATCCCAAAATTATCCATACTACCTGACGTTTGACATAAAAAAAGGGATCGCTGCTTACATTAAGGGTTGCACTGCTGAGAACAAAACCGCTCATAATTAAAATGCCGATAACACACGCTAAAAAAACATAATCTATATTTTTCAGATACATCTTTCTCTCCATATCCTATCCCTCCAGGAGCTGTAAAAAGGAAAGCTTTAATGCTTTAAGCTTTCTTTTAAATTATACAACATGTTATAGGGCTTATCTATGAACAAATGAAAACAATAAAAAAACTGCTTCCTAAGAAGCAGCCCCAGCCTGTTGACAAACTTTCTTAAATAAATCTTAAAATCTTAATAGGTCTTTGCTGTAGTTTGCGAAACGACTTAACGAACGCTGGCTAACAGCTCTTAACAAAGCGTAAGGCAAAACCGGGAGGCGCGAACAGGAGGTGAGCGCCAGCACCAACTGAGATAGGATGTCGAATTTGGGGCGGTCCGGTTTTGACTTTAAGTTTTGCTTAGAGTTGTCCAGCGTGAGTTCAGGAGTGAGAAAACTGCGGCAGAGACCTATTATCAACAATCTGAAACTGCTTCCTAAGAAGCAGTCTTGTTTTTTGGTTCTGCTATTTTTCTTCAGCATATGTCCTCTTCATCCGCAAAATAGGTATACTTGCTACCAAAGCCAGGTAGTTATCTTCATTGCTGAGATTTACCTCAAGACCTTTTTCGTCAATTTCTAAGTACTTTGAAATTACACCAATCATATCTTCTTTAAGGGATTCTAAAATATGGGGAGATATGCTGCAGCGGTCCTGAACCAGCACGAGCCGCAGCCTTTCTTTAGCCACATTTTTACTCTTATCTGCTTCTTCTCTACCAAAAAGCCTTTGTAATAATTCTAACAAAAGCCCCTCACCCTCTCCTACTTTTTCCTGCCTATAAGACGTTTAAAAAGTGCCATAATCCCCTCATTAACTTCCAGGGGCATAATGGGTATATCTTCTCCAGTTATTCTTTTTGCAATATTTCTATATGCTTCCCCTGCATTGGACCGAGGATCTAGTACAGCAGGTTCACCTTTGTTGGTTGAAATAACAATCATTTCATCCTCAGGAACAACCCCTATAAGGTTTACTGTTAAAATATCTATAATATCATCTATATCCATCATATTCCCCTGTTTTACCATATCAGGACGAATACGATTAATGATTAAATCTGGTTCCTTTAAACCCGCTGCTTCAAGAAGACCAATAACTCGATCAGCATCCCTAACAGCTGCTACTTCAGGTGTGGTTACCACTATTGCTCTCTCAGCACCAGCAATGGCATTTTTAAACCCCTGCTCAATACCCGCAGGACAGTCAATTATAACATAATCAAACTCTTCTTTTAAATTTTGACACAGCTCTTTCATCTGCTCCGTGGTTACCGCAGTTTTATCTTTTGTTTGAGCTGCGGGAAGCAGATATAAGCTTTCAAATCTTTTATCCCTGATGAGTGCCTGCTTTAATCTACAGTGACCGTTGGTAACATCCACTATATCATATACAATTCTGTTCTCAAGGCCAAGCACCACATCCAAATTGCGAAGCCCTATATCTGTGTCCACTAAAACCACACTGTAACCTTCTTTGGCAAGGCTTGTACCAATATTAGCCACAGTTGTGGTTTTTCCTACCCCACCTTTTCCTGAAGTAATAACAATAACCTCTCCCATTCTAATGCCTCCCCTTACAGTTGATACTGACAGTTAATACTGAAACCATTATTGGGTTGAAACCTTATTAGCCCCCAAGCTCAATTTTTCAATGACAACATTACCCTCGCAAATTCTCGCAACCTCAGGGTGCTGGGAGACATATTCATCCTCAGCATTGTCCGGTGCCCTTGAAATATAGTTGGCAATCCTAAGCTGTGTTGGATTTAATTTAAAGGCTGCTACCACTGCTCTTGTATTCCCATAAGCCCCTGCATGGGCTACACCCCGTAAGGTTCCAAAAATCAATATATTTCCACCGGCTATTACTTCAGCGCCGGGATTTACATCCCCTAAAATAACAACATGTCTGGATATCGAATGCTCTGCCCAGAACGGAGGGTGCGCTGTATTAATATGGTCATATCAGAAGGTATTTCTACTTCATTGTTTTCCCTACCGCTGCAGCGAGAATAATCTTGATCCTTGTGCTTCTTTTCTATAAAAAAATCTTCCGATTGAGTATCATCTGCATACAGATGGGGATAAATTTCAGGAGGCTTATTATACTGCAAAACCTCACTAGGTGAAAGCAGCTGCATAAGCATATGTATTTTATCAATATCTTTTCTCATAACCTTTTCTCCTTCATTAACAGCGAATTTAGGTGCAGCTTTTGCTTTTCACAATTCTACGAATAAACACCAAATCCTGCCGGTTAAAAATAAAAATAAGCTGGATTTTTCCATCAAATTTCGTTTTTTTTACGACATATCTTCCCTTTCCTCTTTTTCTTTATCATTCAATCCAAAATATTCTTCAAATACTGCCTTGGCTACTCTACCTGCAGAACTGCCGCCGCTCTCTCCATATTCAATAATGCATGCAAACGCTATCTGAGGATTGTCGTAAGGCGCAAAAGCTACAAACACTCCATGAAAATCTTTATCTTTACGGTCACCGCTTCTTCCTGTCTGTGCAGTACCCGATTTTGCTCCCACTCCAATATTTGCTGGAAAATCACTAAACAGAAAATATGCTGTCCCTCCTGGTTCCGTAACAGCTTTCATTCCCCGTCTGACATGAGCAAGAATTTCATCCGAAACCTTGACTTTATTAATCAATTCTGGCTTGTACTCCAATACCACCCTACCCTCGGGAGAAACCACTTTTTCAATCAAGTAAGGACGATATCTTTTCCCTCCATTGGCAATAGTAGCAACATAATTCGCCAGCTGAATAATAGTATAATTATTGGAACCTTGTCCAATTGAAGTATTGTATGTATCAAAAGGCTGCCATTTAGTGTAGAAATTAAGATCTATTTCATATTGAGATTCTAAAATTTTTCTTCTGCTTTCATATTCTTGTTTGATCTCTTCCTGCTCTTCAGCACTATCCGCTTTTTCCAACATACTATCATATTCTTCTTTCAACGCATCAAGTTCAGCCTTATATTTGTTTTCAATTATTGATTGGTACTGTTTCTTTTTCCACTGAGGACTTGGCAAAATACCGCTGCTTTCATTTAAAATCCCTAAAGTATTGGTTTTTTCTCCTAAACCAAATTCTTTTGCTATCTCAACAATTTTATCTATACCTGCCCTGCGTCCCGCTTCTTGAAAATAAGTATTGCACGACTTTGCAAGGGCGCTGTATAGATTAACCCTGCCATGTACATCCCAGCATTTAATATGCGGAGGCCTCCAGTATGCTCCCCTGCATATTACACTATCCTGGGGATTAACACCTTTTTCTAAAGCAGCCATAGCCGTTACCATTTTAAAAGTGGATCCTGGAGGATATGTAGCCTGAAATACCCTATTGTACAGAGGCCTTTTCTTGGGATCATTATAATAATCCCTTTTTTCAGAGAAGGAACCATCAACAAAGTCATTTGGATTAACAGCAGGCCTGCTGGCAGCAGCCAGTATCTTACCGGTCCTCACATCCAAAACCACTGCCCCTCCAGCCATAGCCTTTGGATTTGCCTTTTTGACATCAGCAATAACCTCATCCATTGCTTTTTCTAACGCCTGCTGCAGATCCAAATCAATTGTAAGTACCACATCATATCCCGGCGTGGGAGAAATTGATACAAGCTCCTGTATTTTCCTGTTATTTGCATCTACCTCTATCTGACGCACCCCATCCTGCCCTTTAAGGCCAATAATTCTGCCATCTTTATAGCGAATAAGTTCTGCAAATCGCTCAATACCCGTTTTCCCTATCCAGTCCTGCATGCTGTACTTATACATTGAATATTTCTCAAGCTCATCTTCGCTAATTTTGCCCACATATCCCAATATATTTCCAAGGAGTTCACCATGGGGATAATAGCGCAGAGGCTGTTCTTCAATACTTACCCCAGGCAGTTCCTTTCTGTTTTCCTCAATTCTTGCCATTATCTCCCATACCTTTTCGCCCCATTTAAGCCGGGCAATCTCAACTGGTTCATATCTTCTGGGCTGTTTTTTTACTGTTTCAATTATCTTTTCAGGAGTTATTTCTGATTCATCTATAATATCAGCCAATTTCTCAGCGACTTTTTCGAGATCAAGATCCTCCGAAGGTGTAATGGATATAGAAAAAACCGGGACACTGGTAGCAATAACCCGTCCCTTTGAATCAAGTATATCTCCCCGCCTAGCTGGTATCTGAATTAAACGCAACCGATTGCTTTCAGAAAGCTGTTTAAACTGCTGATTATGAATTATTTGAAGGTAAAAGAGGCGTGAAACTAGGATAAAAAACACAAACGCAACTAAAAAAAAGTAAACAGTGATACGTAAGTCCTGTTCCCTTTTTCTTAGCAGTTTTTCCAGTTTAAAAAACTCTACAGCCACAACGCATTACCTTCCTAACGTTCTAAATAGTTTTCTTTTGGAGGAATAAAGCTGTACTAAAAAAACAGCAAGGGTTATAAGCATGTTGTAAAACGCAACATTAATGACTGGGAAAAAACTGCGAAAGGGGTTGGAATAAAAACCTAAGCAGAAAAGAACAATTATATAAAGAAAACCATGGATTAAGGAACCAATAAAAGCCGCAATTGTTGGAGAAATTAAATTATCATGAAATAATTTTTTTCCCAATATTCCCACAGCATATCCCGTGGCCATCTTAGTTAAAGCCTGAATTCCTATGTACCTACCCACAATCAAATCTTCAAAAATACCATAAACAAAACCAAGTGCTGCTCCAAATTTTTCCCCTCTAAAAAAAGATGAAATTATGACAATAAGGAGGATAAGATCGGGCTTTACTCCACAAATTTTAAAGAAATGAAACAGAGTAGACTGAAGCACAACGGAAGCCAAAAACAGAATTCCATAAAAAGCTAAACGATGCATAATCACAAGTTCTCCACTCCAGTAATAATCATGACCTCTTCCAGCCTGTCAAAATCAACAAAGGGCTCAATAACGGCACGCTTCATTAAACCGTTGGCTTCAGGGTAAACACCCTTTACATAGCCAATCCTAAGTCCCTTTGGGAAAACCCCTCCGAGACCAGAAGTAATAACAACCTGATTTTTTCCCACAGGTGCATCATAGGGTAGATGTATTAGCTGCAGTTCATCTGTATTGGGTCCCAATCCTTCCACTACTCCAGGAGTGCGTGTCTGCTGTATCATTGCAGCCACGGCTCCTTCCCGATCCGTAATTAAAAGAACTTCCGACGTATTAGCAGAAACACTGGCTATTCGACCAACCAGACCTCTATCACTAATTACGGGCATATTTTTCCTTATCCCATCCCTAAAACCTTTATCAATGGTTAATGTACTGTACCAGTTTTCAGGATTTCTCCCAATTACTCTTGCTGCAGTTAAACTATAATGCTCGTTAAGAGTCTCCTTAAGATCCAAAAGCCTTTTTAAACGAATATTTTCCTCTCGATATTCTTTTAATACTGCATTCTCTTCTTTCAAGTCTTCAATGACTTTTTTTAGCCGTTCATTCTCAGAACGCAATTTCATAAAAGAAAAAGCAGCATTAAAGAAACTGTCAACCTTAGAAGCTGCTTTCATAACAGCACCCTGAACTGGAGCCAGCAACTCTCTAAAAAATGCCTCTGTACTGTTTAAAAAAGGCCTTTCGAATCCAGTATATTTTATTAACGAAATCAAAGCCAGTGCCACAACAACGGTTAAAAAAAATGTTTTGTATTTACTTAGTCTCCGCAAGCAGACCACAACCTTTATAGAACAATACGTTACTTTTTACTTGGAATAAGTACCCTCTGCAGCAAATTAATATTTTCAAGAACTTTTCCTGTTCCAAAGGCAATGGCAGTCAAGGGATCATCAGCTAAATGTACCGGCATTCCTGTTTTTTCGCTAACCAATTTATCCAATCCAAAAAGCAGCGACCCTCCACCAGCCATCACAATGCCCCTGTCCATAATATCAGCTGCCAGTTCCGGTGGTGTTTGTTCAAGGCAGGCTTTAATAGCTCCCAAAATACTTTCCACAGGATCGCTTAAGGCATGATGTATTTCCTCCGCTGTGATTTCCAGAGTTTTTGGAAGACCCGTTACCAAATCCCTTCCTCTAACTTCAAAAGTTCTCTTTTGTCTTTCTCTTCCCTCTTCAGAATCATCAAAATATGCTGCTCCCAAATTTATTTTTATTTCCTCAGCTGTTCTTTCTCCTATAGCAAGATTATATTTATTTTTAATATATTGTGAAATAGCCTCATCCATTTCATCGCCTGCAACTCTTATGGATTTACTTGTTACGATACCTCCTAATGAGATAACTGCTACTTCTGTGGTTCCTCCACCAATATCTACAATCATATTGCCCGTGGGCTCATGAACAGGCATTCCTGCTCCTATGGCAGCGGCCATGGGTTCTTCAATCAAAAAAACTTCCTTTGCTCCAGCCTGAAGAGCAGCCTCTCTCACTGCCCTTTCTTCTACAGCAGTAACTCCTGAAGGAACTGATATTACTACCCTGGGCTTTATAAAAATACTGTTGGTGTTAACAGCTTTTCTTATAAAATACTTTAACATACTCTGGGTTACGTCAAAGTCAGCAATAACTCCATCCTTCATTGGTCTAATGGCAATAATATTACCTGGAGTTCTGCCAATCATCCGTTTAGCTTCAATACCCACAGCAAGCACATTCCCAGTCTCACTTTGAATAGCGACTACTGAAGGCTCCTGAATAACAATACCTTTGCCCTTGACATAAACTAAGGTATTAGCTGTACCAAGATCTATTCCTATATCCCGTGCAAATATCATTCTTAGCTCCTCCTTAAAAGAAAAAAATTATTAAATCGCCATAAACGCCCAATATTATATATTAAACAATAATATTTTTGTAAACAATAATATTATAATATATATCCTAACTTGTAAAACATCCCATCTCCCGCAAGCTTACATATATTCCATCACCAATTATTATATGATCAAGCACTTCAATTCCTATAATTTCTCCAGCTTCTACCATGCGTTTAGTAACCAGTTTATCTTCTTCACTAGGGTGGGGATCTCCACTAGGATGATTATGAACTAAAATAATTCCAGCAGCGCTTCTTACAACGGCTTTTTTAAAAAGCTCCCTTGGATGCACAAGGGATGCATTAAGGGTACCTATTGAAATTAAATCCACACCAAGAACACGATTCTTCGAATTTAAATAAACCACTTTAAAGTGCTCCCGATCTAAGTATCTCATGCTGTCCATAAGCAAATTAGCTGCATCCTGCGGCGATTTTATGCTGGGGCTTTCCCAACTACTGATGGAAAAAATCCTTTTGCCAAGTTCAACAGCAGCTTTAATTTGTGCCGCTTTGGCAGTACCTACACCATGTATGTTTTTAAGCTGTTCCACATCTGATTCTGCTAAAAAACGGAGGCCGCCGTTTTGGTTTAAAATCCTTTTAGCCAAATCCAAACTGGTTTCCTCTACTGTACCTGTTCTCAGTAATATGGCAAGGAGTTCCGTATTGCTTAAAGATTCTGGTCCCACCACAAATAATCTTTCCCTCGGTCTTTGATCTGGGGGCATATCTTTTATGGTTAAATGATACTCTGGTTTTTCTGACAAATCCTACTCCTCCTTCTTTACCACATCCCAAAAATCCACCCCAAAATCTTTCATCATTTCAACCAGCTTTCCCAAAGGAAGACCCACCACATTGTTGTAGCACCCCTCTATTCTTTTAACTAGTATGCCTCCTAGCCCTTGAATTCCATAAGCCCCAGCTTTGTCCATAGGTTCACCTGTAGCAGCATATTTTAAAATATCCCTTTTTGAAAGTTTTCTAAAATATACTTTTGTTGTTTCTGAATCAACTAGGAATTTCCCTGTTTTAGCATCCACTATAGCCACACCGCTTATTACCAAATGAACTGATCCATTAAGCTTTTCAAGCATTCTTACAGCATCCTGGAAATCTTTCGGTTTACCCATAATTTGATCGTAATATACAACCACAGTGTCTGCACCAATAACAATACCCTCTTTGAAATTCGCTGCAACATCCTGAGCTTTTAATAAGGCAAGTCTTTTTACAAACTTTTCAGGGGACTTTTCTTTAACATTATTCTCTACTATTGAACTTTCCTTTTGGATAAAGTTAATTCCCAATTTGCTTAAAAGATCTGCACGCCGAGGTGATGCTGATGCTAAAATTACTTTGACCATTGTAAATCCGCCTCATTTTCTACATTAACTACTAAATAAAAAAAATTGTTCAATTATTTATTACAATATACCACCCTATAAAATCCTTCTAAGGTGATATAAGATAATATTTGTTATTTAACTAAAAAATGCCGTGAACGTTTAAATTCACGGCCCAATTAAAGCATCTCGAACAGCTGAAGCTGCTTTTGATGCAGCTTTATCAACAACTTCGGAAAGCTTTCTTTCAAAAAGTATACCCATATCTTTAGGCTGTATTCCTAAAAGTAAGGTTTTACACCCCATATCAAGCTCTAAAAATTTTCCCAAAAGAGAAAGGGGAATATTATGGGTTGAAATTTTTTCACCCTGTATCTCTGCTAAAGGCACCAATTCCATTTCTCCAGGCGTTCTTGCAAGCTGTGCAGCATCAATAAAAAGCACATGGGTAGCTTTAAATTTTCTAATTTTTCCCGTTAAACTTTCAGGGGTTTCAGCACCTATAAAAAATTTTACTATTTTGTTACCTATACAAAAATTTTTTTCAGAAATGCTCAGTGGAAGCTTAAAGCTTCCACTGAGCTCCTTATACAGTCTTTCCACTGTGATAATTCCTACAGCATCGTCCTGCCTGCATTCTTGTCCCACACCCACAACTGCAATCCTTTCTGCATTTTTAAAAAATTTCTTTAATTCCTCAATAATTTTTACATATTCGCTTTTTTTAGTTTTGCTGTTTTTCATTTCCATCAGCTTTCTTATCACACTGAACTTTTGTTCCTTCCTTCTCTCTCTGTTCCTTCATACGTCTTCTTTCACGCAATTTTTCAATATACTGAAGGGCTTCTTCTGACTTTGGAAATTCAGGGTGCGCATATAAGGAATCCAAATCATATGCTGCCAGCTCAAATTCCTTTGTCATAGTAACTGCACCATAGGGACATCTTTCAGCACATTCACCACAGAAAACACAGCGATCATACCAGAATGCCAGACGCTCAACATCTTCTCCAATGGTTATTTTTTTACAAGCTTCTGCTGGACAGACCATTTCACAAACACAAACCCTGCAGCCTCTACATTTCTCAGTATCTAGAACAGGCTTACCTCTAAGGGTTTCAGGAACAGGAACCCTTTCAAAAGGATACAGAATGGTTGCAGGTTTTCTACCCAAGTGCGGCAGTACCTCACTTATCATAACGCCAAATTTTTTCATGTCAGCCACCACCCTTTTATTAAAACAGCGATAAGCACTTGAACAAGCGCAGCAGGAACCAGTCTATGCCAACAGAACAGTACCAGCTGCTCGATTCTAACTCTCGCCATAACTGTGCGCATTGCTGTCAAAATAAACACAAGCGCTAAAGTTTTTACAAAAAACTCAATTAGCCCAATGGCAATGTTTGACGAAAAACCTCCAAGGAATAAGTTAGCTAAAAGGGTAACTCCTACTATCATTTCGATATCGGTAGCAAGGTGGAACAGAGCAAGTCCCCTTCCCGATAGCTCAGCTAAAGGACCTCCTACAATTTCAGTTTCTGCTTCAGGTATATCAAAGGGTACCCTTTCTAGTTTAGCCTGAAGGGCAATTAGTGCAATTATCAATGCTGGTATCTGGAAGATCAGAAGAATGGGATTTGCACGGAAAAACGCTGTAATTTCAGCAATGCTCCAACTTCCTGCCATTATTGCTGGAGTCAGCAGTGCAAACAGCAAGGGTACTTCATATGAAATCATTTGGCTTATAGCACGAGTTCCACCAACGATAGTAAATGGGTTATTGGAAAACCAACCCATTAGGAAAATTACCATACTTGCAGCTGTAAGAAGAAACGCTACAACCAAAATATCTCCTTCAAAGGAGTACATTGCTTTGTTGCTTGCCACAGGTATACAAACTATAGTTGTCAGGACAAAAGCCAATATTCCCGTGGGAAGTGCTAGGAAAAATACCGGATTTGCTCGTTTGGGAATAATATACTCCTTAGCCATAAGCTTTATAAAATCCGCAAAGGGCTGGAACCACGGAGGTCCAACTCTGTTCTGCATCAATGCGTATGCTTTGCGGTCAAACCACTCCACAAACATAGCATAGGCAAACAAGAAGACAAAGCCGGGAAATAACAAAATCTGAACCAATTCAGCAGTCATTAACGTCTCCCCCCTTTGCCGTACTTGCTGAGATCTCTCAGTCTCACGCGGCTTTCCTTACCGGAACGGATATCCCGTACAACAGCAATTCTGTCCGTACAGCTGAAACAAGGATCTATGGATGCAATGGCTATAGGAGCGTCAGCAATATAGCTGCCCTTTAGGCTTTCCATGGTTGCAGGAAGGTTTTGCATTGTAGGAGCACGTACCTTTGCCCTATATGGCTTTTCTCCACCATTGCTGCGAACATAGTGAATATCCTCTCCCCGAGGTGCTTCATACCTGCTTACTGCTTCTCCTTCAGGTATCTTTTTTGGAACTTTTTCCAGTTTAATTTCTCCTGGGGGGAGATTTTTCAAAATGTACCTACATATTTTAATAGATTCTATTGTTTCTAAAATTCTTACCACAGCTCTTCCAAAAATGTCACAGCTGTCATATGTTATTAAATTAAAGGGAATTTCAGGATAAGCCAAATATGGCTCCTCAAAACGCACATCTGTAGCAACTCCAGATGCCCTTGCAAAGGGTCCGCAGGCACAAAGTTCAATTGCCTTTTCTTTGCTTAAATAGTGCACTCCACCAAGCCTTGCAGCAAGTGTTCCTTCCTCAAAAGCCACTTTTGTATAGTAACCACAGCGTTCCTCAAGTATATCCAATGCTTTTAAGTAGTCATCGATCTTATTCTCAGGAATATCCCTTCTTACACCGCCAATGGTATTAATCGCGTAGTTAACCCGGTTACCTGTAATTTCTTCTAATATATCCTGAACAAACTCACGATCTCTCCAGCTGTACATAAATAGTGTATCAAATCCAATTTCATGACCTGCAATACCTAACCACAGAAGGTGGCTGTGAATGCGCTCTAATTCGGCAATCAAGGTGCGAATATATTTAGCTCTTGGAGGTATTTCAAGTCCTGCTATTTCTTCAACTGCTTGAATGTAACATGTGGTGTGTGAATGGGAGCAGATACCGCATATTCTTTCATACAAGTATAGTGTCTGCATAAAGGTTCTAAACTCGGCTGACTTTTCCATACCGCGATGGTTGTACCCGATACGCATTTCAGCATCAACTATCTGCTCACCATCAACGGTGAGTAAAAATAGTTCCGGTTCTTCTAAAGCAGGATGCTGCGGCCCTATAGGAATTTTTACTTCCGCCATTATCTTATCCCCCTTTCCTTAGCAGGCCAATCTTTCCGCAAGGGATACTCATCTTCAGGCCAATCATCGGGGAGCGTTTGTCTACTTGGATTGGGATGTCCCTTGGGATATATACCTAATAAATCTTTAATTTCCCTTTCATAAAGGTCTGCTCCCGGAATTATATGCACTATGGAATCCACCCAAGGTTTATCCTCTTTGGGTATAACAGCTCTTACGCTCAGCGAAGTGTTCTCAATCAGAAAATGATATATTACCTCATAATGGTCTTCCGCATCCAAACCTGTAATAGTTGATACATAAGTTAAACCGTGTTTTTCATTTAGAAACTTTACCACTTCTAATGCATCGTCTCTGCTGACTGTTACAAATAAACGGTGCGGTCTAGTATTTTCAACTTTTACTTTTTCTCCAAAAGCACTTTCTAAACTTTCCTTCAGCTTAACATCACTGTTTTTGTACTCTCTTTCCATTCAGTTTTCCACCCTCCTATCCAGCTTTACCCTGAAGCTTGGCAAGAAGCTTAACGACACCATCAATTATCGCATCCGGTCTTGCCGCACATCCGGGTATATATGCATCCACAGGTATTGCCTGATCAACACCCCCTAGTATGTTATAACATCCTCTAAAGGCTCCTCCGGAACAAGCACAAGAGCCTACTGCCACTACGAATTTTGGATCAGGAGTTTGGTTATAAACCTTTATTAAGCGATCTTTAACCTGTTTTGTGACGGGGCCAGTGCATACGATCACATCTGCATGTCTTGGTGTTCCCTGAAGCAAAACACCAAAACGTTCAACATCAAATCTAGGGGTCAATGCTGCCAGTACCTCTATATCACATGCGTTACATGCGCCTGTATTCCAATGCAAAATCCATGGTGACTTTACCCTAGCCCAGTTAACCAACGACTGAAACATCAAACTCCCTCCTTTAATAATAACAGGAATCAATATTAATTAGCAATACATTAATTAACAACTTGAGCTCCGCCGCTTTCCACAGCTTCTGTGGCTGATCTGTCAATGATTTTAGCCCTAGCCTGCAGTTTTGCCACAGCCTTTTCTTTTGGAGGTATGGTCAGCTTAACTTCCCCAATAAGAACACCTACAGCTGAACCAATCAGAATAATGTAGATAATTGTAAATAACACAGCTGGGCTGGGCATCAAGGCAACTATAAAAACTGCAATATGCAGAATTGTAAATAGTATAGCAATGGAGAAGAATTGCCAGTAGCTCGGCACAATCATACCTAATGCCAAATCCTCACCGCAGAGGTAAGGGTCCGTTTTTCCTTCTACATCTTTGAAAGGAACTGCCATCATCTTACCCATACCCATGAGAAGGTATGCCACAATCGTGAAGATAATAAACGCTATTGGCGGCAGTGCCAGGCTTAAGTTTCCGTCCATTTATTCTCCTCCTCCATTTCCACAGTTAATCGTAAACCCTTAACCATTATCCAATCAAACCTGCAATAACATTAACCGCTGGATAAACAAACTTCAGTCCAACCTGTGGGAAAATTCCCAGTGCAACAGTCAATACAATTAATCCTGCTATGGAAACAGCACACCATGTGGGTGCATCATGGAGATGAATTTCAGTAGCTGTATCCTTTGCATAAAATGCGCTTATTACAGGCAAGTAGTAACCCAGTGAAAGAATGCTGTTGGCAATTGCAATTGCCGCGAAAACTATACCCACAGTTGAACCCACTTCAACACCAGCATTGTAAATTAACCATTTACTCATAAATCCACTAAATGGGGGAACACCAGCAAGTGCTAATGCTGCTATTGTGAATCCTGCTGCAGTAAGTGGCATATATTTTCCTACACCTCTCATATCAGCAATTTCCCTAGTTCCAATTTGGTGAATTATGACTCCTGCGCACAGAAATGCTAATCCCTTCATAAAAGCATGGGTCATTATATGGAAAAGCCCACCCGTCAAACCTGAAACCGCACCATAATATATACCTAATCCTATTCCCATTAAAATGTATCCTATCTGTGCAACACTAGAATAAGCTAACATTCTTTTAATATCTTTCTGCACCAAAGCAAGCAGGTTGCCAGCAAACATTGTCACTACAGCAAACAGTGCAAGAACCAAACCCATGGTCAAGTTTACTCCAGCAAAAATATTTAATAAAACCTTAAGCATTGCAAAAAATCCTGTTTCAATCACAACGCCAGACAGCATAGCACTAATTCCCGTGGGCGCAGCTGAGTGCGCATCTGGAAGCCATGTATGAAAGGGTGCCATAGCTGTTTTAACTCCAAAGCCCCCTAAGAACATTGCCACAAGCAGAAGAACTACCTGTGTTGGAACATCAGCAATATTTTGTGCAACTGCAGCAAACTGAAGATTACCTGTATACATGAAAGTTATTGCAATTCCGAGAAGAACAAATGCTGAACCCACCGCACTCATTACAAGATATTTAAATGCTGCCTCAATGGGCTCCCAATTTTCCTTTCTAAATGCAACCAAAGCATAAGATGATACTGCCATTAATTCAAAGAACAGATACAGGTTAAACAGATCAGTAGAGAGAGTTATTCCGATCATTCCAGCAATCATTAATAGAAGCAGCCCATAATATTTCTCTACACCCTCATCTTCTTCCATATAATTCCAGGAATATATTGTTGCAGCAAGGCTTAAGAGTAGTATTACTGCTATCATAAAGACCGAAAGGGCATCAGCCTGCAGAACAATGGCAAAAAGCCCATCCCCAATTGCTGCTGCAGGAATTTCCCCAGCAGCCACCTGCTGAGCAAGGGGAATAAATGCAGCTAGAGTTAACAGCAGAGCAATTAAAGCTACTAATCCAGAAGCTTTACATGGTTTTTTCGACCAGTGACCCACTATATATGAAACAAGACTACCTCCAAACAGCGCAACGAACATCAAAAGTATATACTGTCCTGTCATGGTCTGCACCTCCTAAATACCCAGTTGCAACGAACCCAATGCTCCGCTTACCCATTCAACAAAGGGTGCCGGCCAAACACCTACAATTATTGCTGCAAGGGCCAAAATAAGCATCGGAGCAAGAATCCTCAGGGGAACCTCTCTAATATTTTCAGCTCCCTGCATAGGCCTTCCAAAAAAGGCATACCTTACAAAGGATAATGCATAAGCACTGGTTAAAACTGCACCGGCAATTGCTACAACTGTAAACAGGGTATTTCCGCTGGAAGCCACACCTGCAAAAATCATCCACTCGCTCTGAAAGCCGGAAAGCGGTGGACAACCGCATAATGATAATGCACCTACCGAAGCACAAAATGCTGTAACCGGCATCCTTGTGCATAACCCGCTTATTTCATCAATGCTTTTCTTTCCAGTTGTATAGATAATTACTGCTACAACCATGAACAGCAAAACTTTTGCTACACCATGGTTGATAATATGGAATGCAGCTCCTCCAATACCTAGTCCATGAGCCGAACCTATACCAAACAGTACATATCCCATTTGGCTCATACTGGAATAAGCAAGAAATCTTCTTAAATTCTTTTGAGCAAAAGCCATAATACCGCCGTAATATAAGGTAATCAGAGCAAAGGTCATTATGGGAACGCTTAACTGAGAAATTATTTCCACTGGGAATGGTGTAAATACAAATCGAATAATACCGTAAATACCTACTCCCATCATACCGCCTGACATAGCTATGGCAGCTGGTAGAGGTGCAGCTTCGTAAGTATCTGGAAGCCAGCTGTGGAACGGAAACATTGCAAGCTTAAATCCAAATCCCAACACGAACAACCATACCAATACTTTTAAAATAGAAGGATCTACGTCAGCTAGAGCTTCTCTAAATGCATAGATATCTGTAACTCCTTTTACTGTGAAAACCCATAAAATCGCTAGGAGTATCAACACTGCACCGACGTGAGTATATACAAAGTACTTAAGAGCTATCTTACCCCTATCCTCACGGTCGCCCCAGAATGCAAGCATTGCAGTGGATGGAATAAGTAGTGCTTCCCAGAATAGATAAAATTGAATCGTGTTTGCTGCCATTGCTACACCATTCATTGCTGCTAAAAAGACCATCATCCAGCCGTAAAATGATGGCTGCTCAACTTCTTTGCTTTTATATTCGTGAGGCATAAAGGCTATTGCAAGAGCTGTAAGAGCAGATGCCGCAACCATTGCTATTGTTGAAAGCCCATCAATTCTAAAGGAAAAATCTATTCCCAATCCTTCAATCCACGGCCAGGAAACTTCTATTGGAGCATTTCCCCATTGTAAAAATGTCAGCCATAGTGAAAGCACTGTAACAACAGCTGCTGTTCCTCCTGAAAAGGCTCTAACTCTAGACGGATTAACAAACAGTACACCAAGCGCTCCAATGATGGGGATAAGCAAAATTAAGCCCATTATTGTATCAGCCAACTCATTTCCCCCCTTACACTGCTAAAAACATAACTATAAGTACCAGCAACATACCCGTGATAATGCCCACAACGTTGTATGAAACATCCCCTGGGTGCATCACTTTTCCGGCTTTTCCGGCACCCAACGATAATGAAGCCAATCCTTGGTTTATTCCCTTCTCCAATACATACTCGTCAATAGCTGAAAGTATGGACTTTCCAATCTCTCTTGTTCCATAGAATACCGTCAGGTAAATGCTTTCAATTCCGTATCCTGCTTTAAGTATATTGGCAAGTGTTGGTGCTGCTTTCTCTAGTGCCTTTCCGGAATCCTTCACCGACCAGTAAATGAGCAATCCTAATGCTACTGCTCCAAGGGAAAGAAGTAATGCTACACTGGTCACTGTATGATGTAGAAGTTCTCCTACGCTCATGGCATGTACTTCAAGACCACTGTCGTGCATCTTGGTGGAGAAAAAGCCCACGCCTAGCCATGAAACCAGAGCACCAATTGCCAGCAGTCCCAGAGGTATCTTCATAACCACACCAGGATCATGCAAATGCTTATCAGAAGTACCGCAGAATACCAAATAATAAGCCCTAAAGGAATAAATAACGGTTAGAACTGCTGCAAGTACAAGAAGTGCTGCACCAAGAACATTTCCTGCCTCCAAAGTAGCCCCTATTACTAAGTCCTTGCTCCAAAATCCATTAAATATGGGAATACCAGCCAATGAAAGGGTACCAATCAGATAACAGGTCCCCGTAAACTTCATCTGTCTACCTACGCCGCCGCCCATTTCGTACATGTTCCTTACACCATGAAGGTGATGAATTACTGCTCCGGCACAGAGAAAGAGAAGGGCTTTAAACAGCGCATGGTTAATCAAATGGAATTTTGCTGCAAAAATGCTTCCCGCTCCAACTGCAGCAAACATATAACCCAGCTGGCTTACCGTTGAATAAGCAAGAACGCGTTTTAAATCAGGTTCCACCAAAGCCAGAGTAGCGGTTAAGAAAGCAGTTATAGCTCCAACCAGCAATACCGTATTAGCCCACCCTGGTACTGTATGGAAAATAGGATATGTTCTTGCCATAAGGTAAACACCAGCGTTAACCATTGTAGCAGCGTGAATTAAAGCACTAATTGTTGTAGGAGCTTCCATAGCGTCGGCCAACCAAACGTGAAGCGGTGCTTGTGCAGATTTACCCATTGCACCCAGAAGCATTCCAAAAGCTGCTATCGCCAGGATATTCCCTGAGATTTCTCCTGCCTCAATAGCTTCAGCTATTTCTAAGAAATTAAAAGTATGGGGTTCCATAGAAAAATACAGAGCCAATATACCTACTAAAAGACCCACGTCACCAAGTCTGGTAGTTAGAAAAGCCTTTAAACCAGCACGAGCAGCTTTGGGGTCATTATAATAGTAACCAATAAGAGCATAGGAGGTAAGACCCACAACTTCCCAAAACACATAGAGCATCAAGAGGTTGGCTGTTAGTGCCAAACCAATCATGCCGCCTACAAACAATGTAAACATAGCCCAATAACGCAGTAAGTCCTTTTCTTCATTCATGTATTCAACGGAATAAAGAGCAATAAGTGCGCCTATACATGCTGCAACAGTTGTAAGGAATATTGAAAGCCCGTCTGTAAAGGCAGTAAATTTAACTAACCCCGGTATCCACTCAACTATGGCAACTTCTCCTTCTCTAATTGTAGGAATAAGCGTTAGAGCAAAAACTGCAGTACCAAAACAGATCAAGTTTGCAAAAAAGCTTTCAGCCCGCTTGCCTCCAAGCTTCATCAGAGGCATTAGAGCAGTGCCAATAAATGGCAGCGCTACGACCCATGCATAGCTATTCACAGCTCATTCCCCCATTCCTTCACCCTTTTACCCTTTTAGTCTTGTCAGCAATTCAGTATTGATATCACCATACAGGCGCTTGGCGTTAATGATTATACTCAGCGCCACAGCAACAACAACTGCATCAATGGTAATACTCAAAACCGCAACAGACTGTGCTAAAGCAGCTTTGCCTCCAAAGTAACCACTGGTAATAAAAGTAAGGGTGACTGCTCTATTCAAAATTTCTATACCGATAAGAGTCTTAATCATACTGCGGTTTGCTACAATACAGAACAAACCCAACACAAAAATTACCACCGCAACAGCAAAATTAAAGGTCAGTGTCATACCCTAATCCCCCTTAACAGTGCAACCACTCCCATTACGCCAGAAAGAACCAATGCGCCTTGGACTAAAACATCTAAGGCCCTACCGATCCAAAGGGTAATGCGAAAATCAGCGGTTGGGGCAGCAACTGATTCAAAACTCGCAGGATTGCCTACCACCGCACTGAAGATGAAATAACCCACAAGTCCTATCACAATTACTCCCGCACCCAGTATGGACGGAGGTACATATCTGCTACTCACCCTGCTGTCCCTCCTTTGAATTAATCAACGAGATAGCCGCTATAAAGAGAATTGTAACCATTCCTGCACCAACACTTAATTCAAATACCCCTGCATATGGCGATTCCATTTGAAAGAAAATTATTGCCAAAATAATACTTGCAATACCAAGCGACAATGCAGAGTATAATAAGTCCTTCAAAAAAACCGCTAAGAATATACCCAAAACCAACAGCACTAATAACAGCTGAGATACCATAGCACTTCACCCTCTCTCGGTGGAAATCTAAATGCTTTATACTTCAAACCCTACCACCGATAAGCTGTGGTTTCACCTCCTCCCCTTTAAAACTCAATGGCTCTTTTACCTTTAAAAACCAAGTACATCAAACTTAAAGAAAAGACCTAAAATATATGCTCAAAAAAAACACAGTTCACATAACTGTAGTATAGCATATCTTTTCAAGTCAAGTATTAATAAATTATTTATTTTTTCTTACAGAATTATAGATTTTTGCTCCATAAATACCCTATTTTATACATTTATTGGCTGTTCTTTAAAAGCTTTTGCAGTTTTCTTTCTGCATTTCTTATGATATAAAAACTCCCTGCAACACAAAGGCAGCCTTTTATCTTTTGTGCCAGCTTAAAACCATTAAAAACAGCGTCTTCAATTTCCTCGCATATATCTACATTCTTGATATATTTATGAAAATAATCCCCTAATACTCTCCAATTTCCAGCTCGATTACTATCTGGTTTTGTTACTATTACAGCACGGGGATATTTTCCCCAAATTTTAACAGCACCCAGCCTATCCTTATCCTCCAGCATTCCCGTAACCAGGACGAGTTTATCTACCTTCAGATCTTCCATCAAAATATTCTTCAGCATCTTTATGCTGGCATTATTATGGGCAGCATCCAAAACCACAAGGGGCTTTCCACTTAAAATTTCCACGCGAGCTTTACATTTTGCCTTGGCAAAACCCCTTCTAATATGAATTTCTTTGATAAAAAACCCCTTTTCAACCAAAACCTCTAAGGCTAAAAGAGCAGTGGCTGCATTTAAAATCTGGTGACCTCCGATCATAGAAAGAAGGAGGTCATCCATTGAAAATATTCTACCCTTCAGTAGACATTCCTGCATGAAAAGACCGTTAATTGTTAGAATCCTACTTTTTTTAAAAAAAATTTTGTCACCAACATACAAAAATAAAGCATTCCTCTTACTACATTCACGCTTAAAAACTTCCCGCACTTTCTCCGATTCTTCAGCTGTTACCAAAATACCATTCCTTTTTACAATTCCAGCTTTTTCCCGAGCAATCCTTTCTATATTATCTCCTAAATACTGGGTATGATCCATACTTATATTTGTTATTATGCTTACTTCCGGTAAAGGAATGATATTAGTGGCATCAAAGCGCCCACCCATTCCCACCTCCATTACAGCAATATCAACATTTCTTTTATTGAAATAAAAAAGAGCAAGGGCTGTTAAAGTTTCAAATTCTGTAGGATGTTCATCTAGTTTTTCAGAAACCCCTTTAATAAGAGAAAGAATTTCAGCAAACTCTTTTTTCGTTACCATTTTTCCGTTTACGGAAATGCGTTCCCGATAACTATAAATATGAGGCGAGGTATAAAGACCCACTCTATACCCCGCCTCATTTAGAACCGCTGCAATCATAGCAGCCGTTGACCCTTTTCCGTTGGTCCCAGCAATATGAACATATCTTAAATTTAAGTGGGGATTCCCCAGTCTGTTCAGTAGGACTTTAATCCTCCTAAGCCCCGGTTTTATTCCAAAACAATCAAGATTTAAAAGATATTTCTCGGCTTCAAAGTAATTCATAGCAGTTACCTCAGCATTTTTAGTCTTTCTTCTAAAGCAGTTTTCTTCTGCTCAAGTTCCAGCTTTTTATTTTTCTCCTTTTCTACTACTTGAGGAGGAGCCTTTTTCAAAAATCCCTCATTGCTGAGTTTTTTATCTGTTTTTTTCAATTCCTGACTAATTTCTGACAGTTCTTTTTCAATACGCCTTATTTCAACCTCAAAATCTATAATTCCTTCCAATGGTACATAAATCTCTGCCCCTGATACCACTGCAGCAGCAGATTTTTGAGGCTTCTCTTTTAAATCTATCACTATCTCTGCCTTTGATACCCCAGCAAGCTTTTTAATATGATCCATACCCCTATGGATGATATCAGCAGTAGCATCATCCTTAACAGAAGCGATTATCTCAACTTTTTGAGAAGGCTTAATGTTCATTTCTGCCCTAATGTTTCTTATTCCCCTTATAATTTCCATTATTAGGTTCATCTGCTCTTCTGCTTTTTCATCCTCTAATTCACTATTGGGTTTCGGCCAGCTGGAAATCATAATACTTGCTTCTTCATGGGGAAGCTTCTGCCAAATTTCCTCAGTTATAAAGGGCATAAATGGATGTAAGAGCTTCATAGTATTTCCTAAAACAAAACTCAAAGTAAACTGAGCCCTTCTCCTGCTTTCTTCGGAAACCTTACCATATAATCGATCTTTTGCTAGCTCAATATACCAATCGCAGAACTCATTCCATATGAAATCATAAAGACTGCGGGCTGCTTCACCAAGCTCATAATTTTCAAGATTTTTTGTCACCTCTTTTACAGTTTTGCTGTACCTGCTCAAAATCCACCTATCTTCCAGTTCAGGCTTAATTTCTTCTCCGCCACCTTCGTAATCTCCTAAATTCATTAATGCAAAGCGTGAGGCATTCCATATTTTATTTGCAAAATTTCTGGTTCCTTCAAGCCTTTCAAAATGAAATCTAATATCATTTCCAGGAGTATTTCCCGTCACAAGCATAAATCGTAGAATATCTGAACCGTACTGATCTATCACTTCAATGGGGTCAACACCATTTCCTAAGGATTTGCTCATTTTTCTCCCAAGGGAATCTAAAACCAAACCATGAATAAACACTTCATGGAAGGGAACTTCTTTCATAAATTCAAGGCCCATAAAGATCATTCTGGCAACCCAAAAGAAAATAATATCCCTTCCTGTTACCAAAACAGATGTGGGATAAAAATGCTTAAGTTCCGGCGTTTCTTCGGGCCAGCCTAAAGTAGAAAAAGGCCATAAAGCAGAGCTGAACCACGTATCCAAAACATCAGGGTCTTGATAAATATCTCTGCTACCGCAAGCTGTACATGCTTCAGGATCTTCGTATTCACACATTTCAGATCCGCACTGGTTGCAGTACCAAACAGGTATTCTATGTCCCCACCACAGCTGTCTCGATATGCACCAGTCATTAATATTCTCAAGCCAATTTAAATAAATTTTTGTAAAACGCTCAGGAATAAACCTGACCTTTCCTTCTAAAGCAGCCTTAATTGCCGGTTCCGCTAATGGCTTCATTTTTACAAACCACTGTTCAGATACTAGGGGTTCAATAACCGTTCCACAGCGATAGCAGCATCCTACGGAATGGGTATATTCTTCAGCTTTTACAAGTAGCCCCATGTCTTCCAAGTCGCGGACAAGCTGCTCTCTGCACTCATAACGGTCCATACCTTCATATTTGCCAGCTTCCTTAGTCATCTTTCCTTCTTGATCTATTACAGTAATCTGAGGCAGATTATGACGTCTGCCTACTTCAAAGTCATTGGGATCATGTGCAGGAGTTATCTTAACCGCACCAGTACCAAAATTTGGATCTACATAGTCATCAGCAATAATGGGGATCTCTCTTCCCAGCACTGGAAGCACAGCTGTTTTGCCTATCATATCAGTATATCTTTCATCATCTGGATTCACCGCCACCGCAGTATCTCCAAGAATGGTTTCAGGACGCGTTGTGGCAACAGTTATATACCCTGTACCATCCTTTAAAGGATAGCGCACGTACCACAGCCTGCTTTCCCGCTCTTCATGCTCAACTTCTATGTCCGAAATGGTTGTCTGGCATTTGGGACACCAGTTAATTATATAATTGCCTCTGTATATTAAGCCTTTTTTATACAGGGAAACAAAAACTTCCCTGACTGCCCTGGAACAGCCCTCATCCATTGTAAATCGTTCCCTATCCCAGTCACAGGAACATCCTAACAGGGAAAGCTGCTTGGTTATCTGTCCACCATACTTTTCCTTCCACTGCCAAACTCTCTCAAGAAATTTTTCCCGTCCCAAATCATGTCTGCTTTTACCTTCAGTTTTTGTCAGATGTTCCTCAACACGAGTTTGAGTAGCAATACCCGCATGATCTGTCCCAGGAAGCCATAAAGTGTTATAGCCCTGCATCCTTCTAAAACGGATCAGGATATCCTGAAGGGTATTATTTAAGGCATGTCCCAAATGAAGAGAACCCGTAACATTGGGAGGAGGCATAACAATGCAGAAAGGTTCTTTTTCCTCCTCGACTTCAGCATGAAAAAACCCCTTCTCTTTCCAAAAGTCATACCACTTCTGCTCTACTTTTTTAGGATCATAGGTTTTAGACAGAATTTCGTGCTCTCCTGAATTCATCAAATTCTGCCCTCCTCCTGGATTGTTATCTAAATAAAAAGCCCCTCCCGTTAAGGACGGAAGGAGCTCTTCCGCGGTACCACCTTATTTCGTACATTAAGTACGCAAAACTCATTCGGGTTTAACGGTCCCACCGTCCCCCTTACTAAGGCATAAAGCCCTTTCAGCAGGGATTCTCCCAGGCGACGTCACCCGTCCCTCACCGAGAAAACCTTCCAGCCTAAGGGTTTTCCTCTCTTGCGGTAGTAAACAGGCTACCACTCCTGTTCATCGGCTTTAATATTTATTTTTATTAAATAATTATTAGCTGCAACCTACAATTATAATAGCGGTGAACTTCAGTAAAGTCAAGTGCCGCATATTTTATGGGAAATTAATTTAATTTTTATTTTAAATTCTTTTTAAGTTTTTAAGTTTTTTATAGTAAAAAAGTAATTATGTTGGGGAAACATATGAGCAGTGTAATCAGTAGAGCATAGGCACCCAAATAGTAAACAGCACCTTTAAAAATGGAACCCATGGGAACCTCTGGAGCAAAGCCCTTTACTACAAAGACGTTAACCCCCACAGGCGGTGTTATAGCTCCAGCGCTGGTAACTATACAGAGCACCACTCCTAGCCACACAGGATCATAACCCAAAGAAATAATAGTGGGATAAAAAATAGGCAGGGAAATTATCAAAAAGCCTAAAGCATCCATTACGGCTCCCCCAATTACAAAAACAGCTAAAACTGCAAGAAGTATAATTACTCCATCAACATCCAGTTTTGCAGTCCAGGCAGCAATCTCATAAGGCAGCCGTGTTATAGCTAAAAAACGTCCAAAAACCATTGCACCTACCATCAGCATTATTACCATAGTTGAAGATTTGAGAGTATTAAGGGCTGCTTCTTCCAGCATCTTTAAACTTAAGCTTCTCATCAAGAGGGATAGTACAACAGCACCAAAAGCGCCAAAGGCAGCTGATTCCGTGGGTGTGAACCAGCCCAAATGAAGCCCTCCAATTACAAAGGCAAAAAGACCTAAAACGGGTAGAACATCCTTTAAAGAATACAGTTTATCTCTAATTGGAGTTTTAGGTCCCGCAGGACCAAGTTGAGGGTTCTTCTGACATATAAACAATATAGTCAGGAGAAAAAGCAAAGTCAGTATGATAGCTGGAATAACACTGGCAATAAACAGAGACCTTACGGACTGCTCTGTCTGCAGAGCAATAACGAGGAGTACTGTGCTGGGAGGCATAATCACTCCAAGTGTCCCCCCAGCCGCAATGGTGCCTAAACTCAAAGCATTATCATAGCCGTACTTTTTTAGTTCAGGCAGGGCCACAGTGCCCATAGTAGCCGCAGTGGCAGAATTACTGCCGCATATTGCAGCAAAACCTGCACTTGCCAACACAACAGTTCCTGCCATTCCCCCTTTTAGCTGACCCACCCATTTGTATGCAGCCCGAAAGAGTTTTTCCGTTACGCCAGTTCTAAAAACGATCTCCCCCATCAGAACATAAAGGGGTATTACACTCATGGTGTATTTTGAAAACTCATTCCAAAGATCCGCTGTTATAACTGTAAATGCCGCTTTAGGAGAAACAGTCAGCATAAGCCCCAAAAAGCCTACAATAAACATAGAAAAACTGATGGGCATGCCTAAAAACATAAGAACAAAAAGCAGTATCAGACCAGCAAAAGAAAGGGTTATTAATGTCATCCCTCAGCACCTCCAATTATATGCTTTAAAAAATCAACAATGAGTGCCAGGGATAATCCAGCAAAACCCAGCGCGGCAAAAAATATCAAAGGATAGAAAGAAATTCCAATGGTTTCAGAAACATTTCCATTTTTTAATACATTAATGGAATAGATTATTATCTGCCAGCAAACTAGAGAAAAAAATACTGCAGAAGCAAAAAGCATAAATCCCTTAACTGTCCTGCGAAACTTTGATGAAAGCTTGTTTAGAAACATATCCATTTCCACATAGCCCCGCTTCAATTGGGTATATCCTAAGGAAAAAGAGGTAGTTAGGGCACAAAGCCATCCAACCACCTCTGCTGTTCCAAAAAAGGGCTCATATACAACCCTCATAATTCCATTCAAAACCACCGTAAACATCATGAGAATAAGACAGACTCCGGCCACCTTTGCAAGAAAAGTGTTTAGAAAAACACTTATTCGATCTAAACTCTCTACAACCAAAAGAGGAACAGACTTTACTGCTTCAGACGAACGGAAGATTTCTTCTCTAAATAGGCCTTCGTTGTTCCTCTGCACTGAAAGATTGCCGCCACTGCTCATATAAACACCCCCAATTTTGTGTGGAGTGAAATTTAACTGCTGCTGTACTTCTCAATAAGCTCATAAAGCCTATCTCTGTACTCTTCCGCTGGATAACCCTTTGCTTCCAACTCTTTAACATAGTTATCCTGGATCGGCTTTAGTATTCTATCCCATTTTTCTTTTTCCTGAGGAGAAAGCTTTATTACTTCAAGTCCTTCTTCTTCCACAGCCCACTCAAGAGCTTCCCTAACATGGTTATCCATATATTCCCCTGTCCAGACTGCCATTTCACGGCTTAAGTCATCAATGACCTTCTTAATATCCTCAGGGAGGGATTCCCATACATCTTTATTCATAACAGCCACAAAGGTATTGATAGTTAGAGGATAATCAGTTACATACTTTATCTGTTCTGCCAGCTTAAGATCCATCAGAACTTCTCGAGAGCTTACATACCCTTTGATAATTCCAGTCTGAAGTGCTTCAGGAACTTCAGCCATTGCCATTCCAACAGGAGAAGCACCCAGGGATTTAAGCACAGGTGTCAAAGCACCAGCTATTCTGAGCTGCATACCTTTAAGATCCTCTAAATTTCTTACAGGTTTTACAGTCTGCAAGTAGGAAGGCTCAGTGGCAAACACTGTTATTATCTTAAGATCTTTGAATGCCTCAGGGGTAAACTCATGCACCAGGTCATAAACAACCTGGCTTGCAACTTTTGCATTGGGGTACCCTGAAGGCATATCCGAAATAGCAAGAAGCGGAAATCTTCCCGGTTCGTAAGTAGTTACGGACAGCCCTATATCTGCGACACCATTCTTTACACCATCATACATATTTTTCTCCGTAAGAAGGGTCCCCCCAGGAAACAGCTGAACTTTCACTCTGCCGTTAGTTCTTTTTTCCACTTCCTCTTTCCATTTCTCCATTTGTTTGGCAGGAAAGGTATTGGCCGGTGCAAAAAAAGCATAATTCAAAACAATGGATTCCCCTTCCTTGCTGCTGCTTTCCTCAGATGCTCCTTTTCCCCCACAACCTGCAGAAACCAGCATAGATAATAAAAGAACAGCAATGACTTTCAACAAGTTCCTTTTTTTCAAGCCCTGCACCCCCAATAATAGGATTTAATCAAAAGCCATTGATAAAAAACAAACCAGTGCTCACATGAGCACTGGCCTTTTTTTCACCAGTCAGCTCATCTCAGCTCACCTCTTCTCTTCTCAAAATCTCATCTCTTCTCTTCTCACACAACAAAATATTTTTCAGTTAGCTTTAAAACGATTATCAGCCATAGCTCCATCTATGTCAATACTTAGCTAACTGGATAATGGGTAAATTATTTAAACCGTACTTTTAATATCTTCCCATTTTGTATTCTTTTTTTCGTTTATAATAATAAAGTGATCCATTCACTCCGCAAATTCCCCCCATACACCCCAAGCAAAAATCCATGAAAAGCAGAAGAGGAGAAAAATTCGCTGTTCCCAACAGCAAAACTTTTAAAATTAGGACAACAATACCGTAAATTAAACCTATCCAACCACCGTTTATCCATCCCCTTTTTTCACAAGCCACCCTGCGGTAAGTCCTCCCAAAAAAGGTGAAATATAAAGGACAGCGTTTAACATCCAGGATAAATTATATTGGGTTCCAGGAAGGACATAATAAATTAATATTCCCACTAATGAAAAAACAAAAGAAAAAACCAAAGAAGCTGCCGTTCCTGCCAGCATTATGTAAAAATGCATATAACCACCCCAAATAAATACTATTCCCTATGAGCCCATACAATTACATGAAAAAGGGCACCCCTTTAAGAGTGCCCACCTTTTTTTTCTTTTTCGCCGTTTTTTTCATTCGCTCCAAAGGCAATGGGCAGCACCTCATCCATGTGCCCCACTAAAATAAATTCCAGCTTCCGCTTCACCTGTTTTGGAATTTTCTCCAGATCCTTTTCATTTTCCTTAGGAAGAATTACCTTTCTTATACCCGCCCTATGAGCTGCTAAAACCTTCTCTTTAATTCCTCCAACGGGGAGAACGCGCCCCCTCAGGGTAATTTCACCAGTCATGGCTACATCTCTTCTCACGGGCTTCTTAGTAAGAGAGGAAATAACTGCAGTAGCCATGGTTATGCCTGCTGAGGGACCATCCTTAGGAATAGCACCCTCTGGAATATGAATGTGTATATCGCAGTTCTGATAAAAATCAGGTTCTATCCCCAATTCTTCAGCTTTTGAGCGAATGTAGCTTATACCAGCCTGTGCAGATTCTTTCATGACATCACCCATCTGTCCTGTCAAAGTTATGTTTCCCTTTCCTTTTAGGACGGTAGCTTCAATGCTAAGCACATCTCCTCCAGTTTCAGTCCACGCTAATCCTGTAGCAACTCCTATTTCATCCTTTTCCTCTGCAATTCCAAAACGGTAGCGGGGAGCCCCAAGCCACTTCTCCACAGTCTTGGAGGACACATGGATTCTTTTGGCCTTACCCGTTACTATTTCTCTAGCTGCTTTTCGGCAGATAGCAGCAATCTGCCTTTCTAGATTTCGAACCCCTGCTTCGCGGGTATATTCCCTAATTATACGGCGCACTGCATTTTCAGATATTTCCAATTGATTTTCCTTTAAACCATGTTCTTTAATCTGCTTGGGAATTAAATGCCTTAAGGCTATCTGAAGCTTTTCATATTCCGTATAACCTGAAATATAAATTACCTCCATGCGGTCCAAAAGGGGTCTAGGTATAGTGTAAGTAACATTGGCAGTGGTAATAAAAAGCACTTTAGAAAGATCAAAAGGAACCTCTATGAAATGATCGCTGAAAGAGTGATTGTGTTCAGGGTCCAAAACTTCCAGAAGAGCTGCCGAAGGATCCCCCCTAAAATCAGCTCCAATTTTATCAATTTCATCTAAAAGAAATACTGGATTTTTAGTACCCGCCTGCTTCATCCCTTGAATTATTCGCCCCGGCAGAGCTCCAACATAGGTCCTGCGGTGTCCTCGTATTTCAGCCTCATCCCGTACTCCACCTAAAGAAATACGAACAAACTTCCTGTTAAGAGCCCTTGCTATGGATTTTGCAAGGGATGTTTTGCCCACACCGGGGGGACCTACAAAACATAAAATGGGTCCTTTCATTTTATTGGCAAGTTTGCGAATTGCCAGGTATTCCAAAATTCTTTCCTTCACTTCTTCAAGACCATAGTGATCCTCATTTAAAATTTGTTCAGCTTTTTCAATGTTCAATCTGTCCCTGGTACTCTTATTCCATGGTAAAGCTAAAAGCCATTCAAGATAATTTCTTACAACGGCAGCCTCTGCAACCATGGGAGGCATCTTTTCCAACCTTTCTACTTCCTGAAGAGCCTTTTCTCTTACTTCTTTTGGCATTTTTGCCTTTTCAATTCTTTCTCTCAGTTCCTCCGCTTCTGAAAGTCTGTCATCTTTGTCCCCTAATTCTTTCTGAATAGCTTTTATCTGCTCCCTGAGATAATATTCCTTTTGAGTTTTTTCCATCTGTTTACGGACCCGTTCGCTTATCTGCCTTTCCAGCTCAAGTATTTCAAGCTCCTTAGTCAGGATTTCATACAGCAGCTCCAGCCTCTTTTTAACATCTACAGCCTCTAAAATAGACTGCTTATCCTTAAGCTTAAGAGTTAGCTGAGAAGCAATAATATCAGCAAACCTATTAGGCTCTTCAATGGTTACAACTGAAACTACTGTTTCAGGTGGTATTCTCTTACTGATTTTCACGTAATTTTCAAACTTATCTATAATTGCCCTCATTAACGCTTCTATTTCAGCAGTTTTTTCCTCTGATTCCACAGCTTCTTTAACAGCAACTTTTAAAAAGGGCTCTTCATGAACAAAATTAATTATTTTAGCCCTGCTCAAACCCTCAACCAAAATTCTTATGGTACCACCAGGAAGCTTCAGAAGCTGCCTAATCTCAGCAATAGTACCGATGTGATATATATCGTCTTCTCCAGGGTCATCGGTCTGCGCATCCTTCTGCATAGTTAAAAAAATAAGCCTGTCGTTCGTCATAGCTTCATCTATTGCTTTGACGGATTTTTCCCTTCCCACATCCAAATGTATAACCATATATGGAAATACCACCACTCCGCGCAGGGGTAGCAGCGGTAATTCTCGAACCTGACCACTTTCTGTGCTGATCTTGTTTTCCATTCCTTCACCCCCATTTTAAAAAACAGACATTTTTATTCTCTACCCTTAAGGAAAATATATTCTTAGTTCTCCTATAAGGTTTATTCTATTATTTATGCAGCCCATGTGCAAGAAAAGAAGCAAGATTGCAAACAAAGCCCTTGAAAAGGAATTATAAAAGGGTTTCCCAAAGGAAACCCCACTTTTTAGCCCTAAATAATCTCATTAGTTTAAGATTTTAACCCACAGCCTTATCTGATTTCTTATCCGTTCCTGGAGTTTTTTCTTCCTGCTTTTTAATCTTATTCATAAGCTCCTGCCTCTTATACTCCGTTCTATAGAAACCTTTTCCTTTAAAAATCACATTTACATTACTGCTTATAAGTCTTGTTACCTTCCCGCCGCAGGTCGGACATGTTCTTAATGCCTCTTCAGTAATAGGCTGAACTTTTTCAAATACTCCACAGTTTTCACACTTATAATCATATTTAGGCATCATCCCACCTCCAGCTCTCTATCTCTATACATTCCCTATAAAATATTATAAAATATAAAAAAAACACCACTTAAAAGATATAATTCAATTTGACACATTTGTCAATATACGCTATCTCAACTGCTTCAAGTCTTCAAAGCTGTTAAAATTCAATAAAATTTTAAGGAAATACCCACCTTTCAAGTTTAAAAATCAGCTTATTAAAGCCCTGCTTTTTCTCCAAAACCAAATGCACTTAAAGATGCATCTGCAGGAAAAATCAATGCTTCCTTTATCAAGTTTTTTACATTATCAATGGGTACTATATCTATGTCCTTAAACTTTTGGAATAGATGCTGCCAGTTATCCCTTGGGATCAGCACTTTTTTTGCCCCTGCATTACGAGCAGCATTAATTTTTGCTGCAATTCCTCCTACAGGCAGAATAGAACCCTTAATGGAAACCTCCCCGGTCATTGCCACAGTATTGTCCACTGGAATTCCTTTTACCGCTGAGTACACAGCAGCAGCTACAGCTGCCCCTGCAGAAGGACCATCAATGGGAATGTCTCCAGGAAAATTTACATGAAGATTATAATCCCTGGGCTCAATATTAAAATTGATTCTTAAAGCTGTGAGCACATTTTCTAAGGAACTCTTAACCATACTTTTTCTTCGAATTTTCTTCCCTTCTAAACCCATTTCCTCCTCTTCTACTATCCCAGTAATGTTTATAATTCCTTTCTTGTAAAAAGCAGAAACAGCACTTACTTCTACTTCAAGGAGAACACCCATGCTGGGTCCATACATAGCAAGACCATTTGCATATCCAATTTGGGGCCGTTTTGGAACCTTCGTTATTATTCTTGGTGAATATTGACCGTGATTAATGATCCATTCCACATCCGACGCTTCAATATTCTTACGCAGTTCTATATCAGCAAGAGAAGCAGCAATCTGAACTATATTAACCGCTTCTCTTCCGTTTTTTGCAAACTTCTTTATCGTTTCTAAAGCTTCTCCGCTCAATTCAAAATTAATTTTTTCTGCAGCATTGGAAGCAATAATACCTATTTCATCAGGAGTAAGCTCTCTAAAAAAAATCTCTACGCAGCGGGAGCGAACTGCTTCAGGTATCTCATGGGGCATTCTTGTTGTTGCAGCCACCAACCGAAAATCTGCAGGCAGGCCTTTCTGAAAAATATCATGTATGTAGCTGGGAATATTGGTATCTTCAGAGCTGTAATAAGCACTTTCCAGCATAACTTTACGGTCCTCCAAGACTTTTAAAAGCTTGTTTATTTGAGTCATATGAAGCTCTCCTATTTCATCAATAAAAAGAATACCCCCATGGGCTTTAGTAACAGCACCGGGTTTAGGCTGGGGTATTCCAACTATGCCCATTGCACCAGCACCTTGATAAATAGGATCATGAACTGATCCTATTAAGGGATCCGCTATGCCCCTTTCATCAAACCGTGCAGTTGTGCCGTCCACTTCAACAAATTTGGAATTTTTATTGAAAGGAGATTTGGGATTTGCTTTTGCTTCTTCCAAAACAAGTCGGGCTGCTGCAGTTTTCCCAACTCCTGGAGGGCCATATATTATTACATGCTGAGGGTTGGAGCTGCACAACGCAGCTCTTAAAGCTTTAAGACCCTCTTCCTGGCCTACAATTTCTTTAAAGGTTGTGGGACGGGTCCTTTCAGAAAGGGGTTCGGTTAATCTTATATTCCGCATTTTTTGAAGCTTTTCCATCTCTTTTTTTGATTCCCGTTCAATAACAGCTTTATTATTCTGCTGACTCCGCAGGAGATTCCAAAAATATAAACCGATCACCACAGCGAAAAATATCTGAATAAAATTGAGAAGACCTGATATGCCAATGGTCAGCTCACTCACAACCCCAAGCTTCCTCCTTTTGCACATCCGATGCTTTTTTTACTCTCCTTTACTATTATTGCCCAACATCTGCTTTCTATCCGATCTTTGCTCATTATACTCAGCTGATCTAAAATAAAAAAGTCCTGTGCAGTACAGGACTTTTCAATATTCTTATTAATCCTTATATTTCAGCCTTAAATATTTCTGCAAGATCAGTTTTTTCCCAAGGCAGATCTAAATCTGGTCTTCCAAAATGACCATAGGCAGCAACCTGCTTATAAATGGGTCTTAATAGGTCAAACTTTCGGATTATCGCTGCAGGACGCAGATCCACATGCTTCTTTACCAATTCAATTATTCGCTCTTTGGGAACCTTTTCAGTTCCAAAAGTATGTACAGCTATGGAAACAGGTTTAGCAACTCCTATGGCATAAGCAATTTGAATTTCGCATTTGTCCGCAAGACCGGCAGCTACAATATTTTTTGCTACATAGCGTGCTGCATAAGCTCCAGATCTATCAACTTTTGTAGGATCTTTACCAGAAAAGCATCCCCCACCATGTCTACCCATACTTCCATAAGTATCAACAATAATCTTTCTGCCTGTCAATCCTGTATCTGCCTGAGGGCCTCCAATAACAAATCTGCCTGTGGGATTAATTAAGTACCTTGTATTTTCATCAAGATATTCCTGCGGAAGAGCTTTTTTAACAACTTTTTCAATTATATCTTCTTCAATGGTTTTTAAATCCACATCGGGACTGTGCTGAGCAGAAACAACAACTGTATCAATTCGCTTCGGCTTGTCTCCCTCATATTCCACTGTAACCTGAGACTTCCCATCAGGACGTAGATAGGGAATTTCTTTTGTTTTTCGGGCCTCCGCAAGCCTCTTTACAATTTTATGGGCAAAAACTATGGGTGCAGGCATGTATTCTGGAGTTTCGTTTGTTGCGTAACCAAACATCATTCCCTGATCCCCTGCTCCCCACGCCTCAATTTCATCATCCTCCATTTCTCCAGTACGGGCTTCCAAAGCTTTATTTACTCCCATAGAAATATCAGGTGACTGCTCATCAATGGAAGTAATTACACCACAAGTCTCACAATCAAAACCATATTTTGCACGGGTATAACCTATTTCACAAACAGTCCTTCTTATTATGTTTGGGATATCCACATAGCAGTCTGTAGTTATTTGACCTGTAACAATAACTAATCCCGTAGTAACCATGGTTTCACAAGCAACCCTGGCTAGGGGATCTTTAGCAAGTATTGCATCCAGGATAGCATCAGATATCTGATCTGCCATTTTATCCGGATGCCCTTCCGTTACTGATTCCGAAGTAAATACATTTTTACCCAACAGAATCACTCCCTGTCCATTTAATTTAAGCCAAATATCCTAAACAGCTAATGACGTATTTTATAATACCAAAACTACCAAAAACTAAAAATTATTAAAAAAGCTAAATTGACAGTGAATCTCATTATGATATTATAATAGCCAAAAAATGGACATATGTAAAATATATGATGGGGGGTTTTAAATGAAGGATATTCAAGATAAATGCCAATATCATAACATTTGCCCTATTTATAAATTTATAACAAGTTTAAGACAGAATTGTTAAAAAATTAAGACAGAATTGTTAAAAAATATTTACATAAACAGATACTGTTTAAAAGACTACCAAAGCTGTGTAAGATATCAATATCGTATGAAAGGACAGCAGGCACCAGATTATCTTCTTCCCGATGGAAAAACCCTTAAACATGCAAAAAGCTGAAAAAAATTTCTGTATACCGTAAAAAGGAGCAGCAGTTTCCCGCTGCTCCTTAAATTTTTTTAATTATGCTGTTTCCATTTTTTTGCCGCTGTCTTTGAGTATGAGTATAGGAGCTTTTTTCTTTTTAATGACATCCTCTGTTATTATGCACTTTGCCACATCTTTTCTCGAAGGAATCTCATACATCACATCAAGCATTATATCCTCAAGAATTGCTTTTAATCCCCTTGCACCAGTATCCCTCTTAATAGCTTCCTTAGCAACGGTTATTAGAGCTTCCCTTTCAAATTCCAGCTCCACACCGTCCATTTCGAAAAGCTTTTGATACTGCTTAACCAAAGCGTTTTTAGGTTCAGTCAATATCCTAACTAAAGCTTCTTCATCTAGGGCATCAAGGGTAACAATTATGGGAACACGACCCACAAATTCAGGTATCAGCCCGTATTTAAGAAGATCAACGGGCAGAATGTGTTTTAATACATTGCCAATTTGCGTCTCTTTTTTGGTTCGTATATCAGCTTCAAATCCAATTCCTTTCTTACCAATGCGGTTCTGAATTATCTTATCAATTCCGTCAAAGGCACCGCCACAGATAAACAATATATTTGTTGTGTCAAGCTGTATGAATTCCTGATGGGGATGCTTTCGTCCTCCTTGAGGAGGAACACTGGCAATGGTACCTTCAAGAATCTTCAGCAGCGCCTGCTGAACCCCTTCTCCGGAAACATCTCGGGTTATTGAGGGATTTTCGGATTTCCTTGCAATCTTATCGATTTCATCAATATATATAATCCCCTTTTCCGCTTTTTCCACATCATAATCTGCAGCTTGGATCAGTTTGAGCAGTATGTTTTCAACATCCTCACCTACATAACCTGCTTCAGTTAATGAAGTGGCATCTGCTATGGCAAAAGGAACATTCAAAATTTTTGCTAAGGTCTGGGCAAGAAGCGTTTTACCGCTTCCTGTGGGGCCCAGCATAATTATATTGCTTTTCTGAAGCTCAACGTCCTCAATTTTGAGGCCTAAATTTATTCTCTTATAATGGTTATAAACAGCGACAGACAGTGCTTTTTTTGCTCTTTCCTGCCCAATAACATATTGGTCAAGAATTTCTTTAATCTCAGAAGGCTTAGGAATATCACCTATTTCCTGTCCAAAATCATCGTTGAGCTCCTCTTCTAATATTTCATTACAGAGCTCAATACATTCATCACAAATGTACACACCTGGGCCAGCAACAAGTTTTCTTACTTGATCCTGCATTTTTCCACAGAAGGAGCATTTCAGCTGCCCCTTATCATCTGTGTATTTATACATCATTCCACCTCACATTCAACTATTTAGGAGGTAATTCCCTCGAAGAAATCACTTTATCAATTAAACCATATTCCTTTGCCTCCTCTGCTGACATAAAATAATCCCTATCAGTATCTCTTTCTATTTCCTCTAAAGTTTTACCAGTAATTTCTGCAAGAATTCTGTTGAGGTTTTTCTTAACTCTTAGAAGCCTTTTGGTATGTATTTCAATATCCACAGCCTGACCTTGGGCTCCACCCATGGGTTGATGAATCATTATTTCGCTGTTGGGCAGTGCGTAGCGCTTTCCTTTAGCTCCTGCGGCTAAAAGGAATGCACCCATGCTTGCTGCAAGCCCAAAACATATGGTTGAAACGTCTGGTTTTATGTACTGCATAGTATCATATATAGCCATTCCCGCAGTTATGGAGCCCCCAGGGCTGTTGATATAAAGGTGTATATCTTTTTCAGGATCCTCTGCTTCTAAGAAAAGCAGCTGTGCTGTCACAAGATTTGCAACATTATCGTCAATGGGTCCTCCTATAAATACTATTCTATCTTTAAGCAAACGAGAATAAATATCAAAGGCCCGCTCTCCACGGTTAGTTTGTTCAACAACCATTGGAACTAAAATTGACATATTCATTTCACCTCACTCAATAAAAAAGTTAAAAAATTAAAGATCACTCATTACTGCTTTCCACCGGGCTGCTGTGATCAACCAAAAACTTGATGGTTTTATCTATAAGCAGCCCATAGGTTAATGCCTGCAGGTTATCCTTTAATCTCAAGTGTTTCTGAACATTTTCTACACTTTCATTATAATCTTTAGCTAAATTTTGGATTTCTTCAAAAATTTCATCCTCAGATACTTTTATATTTTCCCTCTGTGCAATTTCTTCCAATACTAAATCTGTTTTAACACTTTCAATTGCCTGTTCCCTATACTTCTCCCTAAGTTCCTCTTCTGTAGTTTCTGCAGCTTCACAGTACTCCTCTAAAGAATACCCCTGCATTTTCAATCTCTCATCCAACCTCTTAATATGAGCATCAATGCGGCGTTTTATAAGAGTTTCAGGAACTTCTAACTCAGCATTTTCAACAACTTTCTTTATAACTTCATCCCTTATTTCTTGACGGACTTTTTTCTCCTTTTCTTCCTTTAGCTTATTCCTTATATCCTCTTTCAATTCTTCTAAAGTATTAAATTGGCTTACATCCTTTGCAAATTCATCATCCAAAGGCAGAAGTTCTTTGCGTTTTATTTCTTTAATTGTAACATTAAAAACAGCTTCTTTTCCTGCTAAGTTTTTATCTCGATAATCTTCAGGGAAGGTAACCTTTACCTCTCGAGTTTCTCCTACTTTGGCTCCCACCAACTGCTCCTCAAATCCCTCAATAAAACGGCCGGAGCCCACTTCAATGGAAACATTACTTGCTATGCCTCCAGCAAAAGTCTGTCCATCTATAAATCCTTTATAATCAATAATGGCAATATCACCCTGTTCAACGGTTCCATCGACAACTGTTTTTATTCTGGCATGGCGTTTCTGAAGCTTTTCAAGATATTCCTGAACTTCTTCTTCCTTCACCTCAACCACTGGTTTTTTTATCTTTATTCCTTTATATTCACCAAGCTTAATTTCTGGTTTAACTTCTACTTTAATATTTAAAATTAAAGGCTTATCTTCTTCAAACTGCTCCACAGCTACTTGAGGAGCATCAATGGGTTGAATTTTTGCCTGCTCCACAGCCTCAGTATAAATTTCCTGCATAATGAAATCCAGAGCTTCCTCATATAAAGGCTCCGTTCCCAAAAAGTTCTCCAGTATCTTCCTTGGAGCCTTTCCCTTTCTAAATCCAGGAATGCTTACCTCTTTGACTAATTTACGATAAGCCCTATCAAGAGCTTGATTGACTTTTTCGGCCTCTACTTCAATTTTAAGATTAACCCAATTGTTTTCTATCTTTTCCACTTCAGCTTTCATTTATGCTCCCCCTTCTTAATTTACAACTAACGGTGCCATTTTTAAAATTTAAAAATAATATTTTTTATACACCTGCTTAGTGTACCACATATCAGCAAACCTAGCTACATTTAATGGTTGATAAAACTTCCCTAAACCATAAACATTTTTTAACCAAATAGAATAACACCTCGGCAGCGGGAAAAACCCTTTTGCCGAGGTTAAAAAAGTACCTCAATAAATATGCCATAAAAAACAAAAATAATGATAATAAATGGTGCGGGAGAAGGGATTTGAACCCCCACGAGCACTGCTCACTAGATCCTAAGTCTAGCGCGTCTGCCAATTCCGCCACTCCCGCAAAAAGAAAATCATTTAAAAAATAATATGGTGAGCCATGGAGGGATCGAACCTCCGACACCCGGATTAAAAGTCCGGTGCTCTACCAACTGAGCTAATGGCCCACATAACGTTCCTTCCTTTTCCCATTATGGCTGGGGCGGCAGGATTCGAACCTGCGCATCGCGGGTCCAAAGCCCGCTGCCTTACCGCTTGGCTACGCCCCAATAAACAGAGCAATAAAAAATTTAGCTTCTATTTGGGGTGGATGATGGGACTCGAACCCACGACCCCCAGAGCCACAATCTGGTGCTCTGACCAACTGAGCTACATCCACCACAGCGCAGAAATAATATAACAGAGATATGGGTTTTTTGTCAAGCACCCTTGGTTATCTATTTTTATTTTTTATATTGCTTAGCAAAAAATTTTTTAAGTATTTCCCCACCTATTACCAAAAGCTGTGTTTTTATATTCTTTAAAACATTCACGGTTTATATTGTACCTAACCATAAGTAAATATGCAAACCTTTTTTAAAATAAAATAAATTAATTCCATAACATCCATAAATATGAAAATTACCCCCTCCCTAGACAACAGATTCTTTTGAGGGGGTAATCCGCTAAAAATTCAATAATATTAAAACCTGGTACGCCTGGCAGGATTCGAACCTGCGACCCACGGATTAGAAGTCCGTTGCTCTGTCCAGCTGAGCTACAGGCGCTTGTAAAAACCATCATAATAAAACAATGGAGCGGGTGATGGGAATCGAACCCACGCGACTGGCTTGGAAGGCCAGGGCTCTACCACTGAGCTACACCCGCACATTTAACCACCAGCAGTGACTAAGTATATATTAAATTTTTAATTCCGTCAAGCTCTAATTTATTATACCATTAATGAGCCTTAAGCACAATCCCAAATCATTTTTTAAATTTTTTGAAATTCTCTTTTATTGTGCCCCAATTTTAATCCAATAATCCTTTCAATACAGCCGCTATTTTTTTAAAAGCCTTTGCCCTATGGCTGATTCTATTTTTAATCTCCGGCTTAAGTTCAGCCATAGTCAAACCATATCCATCAACAATAAATATGGGATCATAACCAAATCCAAAACTGCCCTTAGGCTCAAATCCAATTTTTCCCTCACATACTCCTTCCGTAGTGATCTCAATTCCCTGGGGATCCACAGCTGCTACCACACAGCGAAAACGGGCTGTCCTTTTATCAAAGGGCACTCCCTCCAGCAGCTCCAAAAGCTTTTTATTGTTTGCTTCATCATCTTTATTGGGACCAGCAAATCTGGAAGAATAAATTCCAGGAGCACCGCCTAATGCATCCACTTCAAGCCCAGAATCATCAGCTAGAGCCAAACAACCTGTTTCTTGAGCAGCAATTCGGGCCTTAATCAGTGCGTTTTCCTTAAAAGATTTACCAGTTTCTTTGATTTCGGGAATTTCAGGGTAATCATCAAGGGATAGAATTTCAAAATTATATTCTTTTAAAAGTTCTTTGAGCTCAGAAATTTTTCCCTTATTTCTGGAAGCAATTACAAGCTTTCGCATTTTATCACCTGACCAATCCTTTGGGCTGTGGAACCCAAAACTTCTTTTTGAATATCTATAAGCTCCTTTATACCTTTGGAAGCAATTTCAAGCATTTTATCCAACTCAGAACGTTCAAAGGGTTCCTGCTCAGCAGTGCCCTGAATTTCGACAATTTTCCCTTTCCCTGTCATAACCACATTCATATCCACCTGAGCTCTGGAATCCTCTTCAAAACACAGGTCCAGCATAATTTCACCATCAACCTTTCCAACACTCACTGCCGCCATAAAATCATTTACCGGCAGGTGGGATATTAACTCTCCTTCTCTCAAATATTCCAGAGCATCCACCATTGCAATAAAACTGCCCGTTATGGAAGCCGTCCTTGTACCCCCATCAGCTTGAATAACATCGCAGTCAATCCGTAGTGTTCTTTCTCCTAAAACAGTAAGATCAACCACTGATCTGAGAGAACGGCCTATCAAACGCTGTATTTCATGAGTTCTTCCTCCAACCCTTCCTTTTGCTGCTTCCCTAACAGTCCTTTCCCTAGTGGACCTGGGCAGCATGGAATATTCTGCTGTAATCCAACCCATACCTTCACCCTTTAAAAAGGATGGAACCTTTTCCTCAACAGTAGCCGTACATATCACTTTAGTGTTTCCCATTTCTATAAGTACAGAACCCTCGGCATAACTGATAAAATTCCGGATTATTTTAACAGGCCTTATGGCATCAAAGGGCCTATTTCCAATCCTTTCTACCTTTTTCTCCTTGTGGCTTAATTCCTCCATACCCATCTTTCCCCTGTTACATAATTTTTTCTAAGTTTTTCTTTTAACATGAGTATACCTTAAACTGCTCTGCAGTTTCCAGCTGTCCGGTAAAAGTCTCTTCTGCCTCAGCTGTCAGATCTTTTAAATTATATTCCGGCCAGAAGTGAGTTAAAATAAGCTTCCTAACTTGAGCTTCTTCTGCTAATTTTCCAGCTAATTTAGAAGTAAGATGTCCTTTATCAATATACTGAGAATCCCTTTCCAGCAAGCTGGCCTCACAAAGAAAAATATCCGCTTCTTTTGCAAAATCAACTAGTTCTTCCATATAAGCTGTGTCTGAAGAATACACGAACTTTTTACCCTCTTCCTCATCCAGAACCTTTATTCCATATGTGGGAATGGGATGTTCAACGGAAAGGAAATCAAGAGCTGCACTCCCCATTTTTATATTCTGCCCACTAAGGAAACTGTCTATAGGAGTAATTTCAAAAACATCATTATAGTCACTGAAAATTTCAAACATCTGCTGCGGCTCCTTTGGAATAAAAAGGGGTAGTTTCCAATTATCATCAATTTTACCAAGCCTTCTGCAGCCTAAAATGGCATGGCGCAGGCAACTGAGATCAGCACAGTGATCCATGTGAAGGTGGGAAATAAAAACAGCATCCAGCTGTAAATAATTAAATACATTAACAAGTTTCCCAAAAGCACCATGTCCCAAATCCAAAAGTATATTTTTACCTCCTGCACTAAGAAGATATCCAGAACAGGCCTGGTCGGCACGGGGATATGGAGCCCAACAACCCAATACCTGTATCCTCATAACCTTATACCCCCAATTAAAATAAATTAATTACCCTGCACTTCCATTTTTTATATTTTCTATTATTTTATCATCTATTGCAACGCGAAAAACTCTTCCCAAAGAAGTTCCTATAAGTTTTTCGCCCACTTCTTTAAAAAGGATAGGATCACCACTTACATAATATTCCTGTTCCTTAAACCCTGTGGGTTGGGATAATTTTCTCATGTTCTTTTTCTCAAGAATTTCTTTTAATTCCCTAATGGTGCCCACAGCAGGATCAACAATTGCCACCTCCGGCCCTACAATTCTTCTTATAACTGGAATCAAAAAAGGATAATGGGTACAGCCGAGAATCAATGTGTCTATTCTCTTTTTTACAAGAGGCATCAAATATTCAAAACATGCATTTTCTGCCTCTTTACACGAAACCTTTCCCGCTTCAACCAGAGGAACAAACTTGGGACATGCCTGACCAAACACCTTTACAGAAGGGTCCAGCTTTTGGGCAGCCCTTTTATGAGCAGAGCTCATAATGGTAGCAGTAGTAGCAATAACTCCAATTCTGCCGTTTTTTGTCCGTTCTATAGCTTCCCTTACCCCCGGCTCTATAACACCTATAATGGGCAGTTCATACCGTTCCTTAAGATAGTCCAAAGCCACAGAAGAAGTGGAATTGCAGGCATCAACCACTGCCTTTACCCCTTTCTGCACCAAAAAAAAGGTAATCCTATCTGCCAGGGCTATGAGCTGAGATTCACTTTTTTCTCCATAGGGTACATTGGCTGTATCTCCAAAATATATAATTCTTTCTCCTGGGAGCTGTTTTAGCAGTTCCAAAGCAATGGAAAGCCCTCCCACTCCGGAATCAAACATTCCAATAGGCTTGGATGCTTCTTTACTTCCAAGAACCACTTCAGTCCGTCTCCTTTTCAATTTTTCCTTAATGTTTTTGGATTATTTTTATCAAACTGATCAAAAAAAAAAGAAAGGCACTATTCTTCTTATTTTGTTCCACTTACAGTTAAAATGCCTCCCTTTGTGGCTCTGGCATCAAGAATGGTAACAAAAGCTTTAAAATCCCATTCTCCAATTATTTTTAAAAGATCGGGCAGATCTTTTCTCTTCAAGATGATATTTAAAACCAACCTTCTTCCTTCCCTGCCTTCACCTTCCCATACAGTAACACCGTAACCCAGTTCCCTTAAGCGAACACAGAGCTCCCTGGGTCTTGACAGCGTAATAACCTGAACAGTGGTATACCCCATTGCCATTCTTTCTTCTATATAACTGCCCAAAACGTTACCTGCAGCAAAACCTAAACAGTAGGCAATGATATTTAACAGACTATCAAGTTTGTTAATTACAAAACCAAGAGCAAAAATGTACACCAGTGCTTCAATAAATCCCAAAAATCCTGCAGCAAAACGCTTACCCCGCACCAAAAGAATTATTCTTATGGTACCAACGGAAACATCGACTACCCGTGCCAGAAATATCAAAACAGCACCCAATATGGGTATCAAACCCTACAGCATCTCCTCATAAAAAATTTACTTTTTCAATCTATTTTAATAATTTTAGTCTTTAGTAAAATTACAGTCAATAAAAGAAAAGCAGTGGCTTACTATTATTTTTCATATTTTATGATTCAGTTTCAAAATATCTAATTATACCCCTTGCAATAGCTTCTCCAGCACGTCTACAGAAACTGGGATCTGCCAAAAGCCTTTCTTCAGTGGGATTGGATATAAAAGCTGTTTCCACAAGTATTGAGGGCATAGTTGTATTTCGCAGAACCAAAAAGTTGCCTTCTTTCAACCCAAGATTTTTTCTTCCCAACTCTTTTACAAGTTCTTCCTGAACAAGAGCTGCAAGTTTTCTTCGTGCATCTATCTTATCCTGCGTCATGCTCAATGATACATAATAATACGTTGATGTTCCTTGAACCTCTGTACTCAAGCTGGCATTACAATGTATGCTTACAAACACATCAGCTCCATAATTGTTGGCCAATTCAGCTCTTTGGGACAGCCCCATATAAGTGTCATCCGTTCTAGTATATATCACCGTTGCTCCCTTAGAAGAAAGAATTTCTCCCGCACGTTGAGCAATAATGAGAACAACATCTTTTTCTTTAAGTCCTGAAGGTCCCACAGCTCCTGGATCCACCAGTCCGCCTGACTTAACTGAACCATGGCCGGGATCAATTACTATAATCCTTCCATTAAGAGGAGTAGGATAAACTTTTTTAGGAGACTGTTTTACAGCAACTATCCCTTTTGATATAAATCCTTCTATTGATTCCTTTCTTACCCTAAACCATCCGTCCTGTTCCCCAAGAATAAGAACCTCTTCTCCCTTGCAGCAAGTTGCTGTCACCGGATAGCTTGTTGAGGGGCCACTCCTAATGTTCGCTGAACCAACGATTACAATAGCTGCTGTAGTATTATCCGTATTCCCTGTTGGGATATCATCCCTATCTCCACCCCCTCCGCTTCCCCTACTGCTGTCGCCAGATAAGGATACCAGCCAGCCGGCAATCCATCCCTTTATACCGGTGGTAGTACTCACCCTATACCAACCATCTTTTTCATCATAAACAACAAGAGGAGCTCCCTGCCTTACCTGCCCCACAATTGAATAATTTGTTCCGGGTCCTGATCTTATATTCACAATACTTCCTGTAACGTATCCTCGCTTTATTTCCGAAGTTCCCCCATCCGATCCGCTGTTTTCTTTATCTGCATCTTTTTCCTCTGATGAAGCTTTACAAACTTTACTTGAAATGTAAACAGCTTTTTGGACATCATCCCAATTAACGTTACATCCTAAACGCTCACTTACAAAGCGCAGAGGCACCATAGCCCTGCTGTTTTTTAACACGGGAGCGGTATCTATTTTAATTTCTTTACCGTTGCGCTCCATTACTGCTTTTCCCAAAAACAATTTGATCTGAACAGCATCTTTAGTTATCAAAATTTCTTTTTCTCCATGAGTCCAATCAACTTTTGCTCCAAGGCTTTCGGAAACAAATCTTAAAGGAACCATGGTTCTGTTATTGGAATCAATGTAAGGCTCCACATCAGTACTGATCTGCTTCCCATCAACAAAAATCTTTATACCCACTGCCCCGGCGTTTTCAGGAAAAGCAATAATGGAAACAAGCAATAGTACTGCACAAAAGATTATGCCTCTTACCCTTACATTTAATGGACACATAGAAGACCACCCCCATGGCAGCTGCTCCACTTTTTTTATGAAAAGTAAAGTTTAGTTTTATATCCCTATATTGAAAAAATTTTTCTCGATTTTTGGTAGAATTCCTCTAACAAAAGCAATTATTGGGGGTGGTAATATATTCCTATTCTTTTATAAGACTGCTGTTTTCTATTAAAGGGCTGCTGCTTAAAATAGCGCTACCCATGCTGTCGGGATCCTGTCCTTCTATACGAAACATTACCCTATCCACAGTAGGAAATTGGGTAAGGGTATTAACAATGGAATAAACTGTAAGCTCTTCTGAAACTGTTTGTAATTTTTTTTCAATGAGTTTTTCGTTGAAATCAACAATACACAGCCCATCATCTTTAATATTTATATCATTAAGAACGGTGCCCTTGGGTATAGTGGGCTGAAGACCGCTGCCTGTGTTGGGACCTTTTATAAGTTCATTTATAGCTGCCCTAGCTAAACCTTCAACTTTTTTTATTTTTCTAATCTCAGGAACCAATTTCCTTCCTTCTTGATCTGCAAAATATAAGACAACTTCAATGGTTTCTCCCGGAACCTCTGTATTTTCACTGCTGCCTTCCTCCACAACTGCACTATTTTCTGAAGCTAAATTAGGTTCTGCTTCAACTGTAGGCTCAACCTGTTTTCCAAGCATTCCACAACCTGAAAGCAATAAAAGGCTCAAAAAAGCGATAAGAAACCCCATAAGTAGCCTTCTAAGCAACTTTTTATCTCTCCTCTCTTTATAATTTTACGGATAGGTACTATAATACTTATACAAGCTTTAAAAGATATATTACTAAATTTAAAGGATATATTACTAAAATAGAATGTTTTAATTATTAAAAGCATTTCGGGAGGAAAGTTTCATGAAGTTAAAGGCTCTCATAGTAGATGATGAATATCCTGCCCGCCAAGAACTCCGATACCTGCTGGAAAAATATGAAGATAAGCTTCAGATTGTAGGAGAAGCAGCAAATTCCCAAGAAGCTTGGGAATTAATAACAGCTCTTGATTACTCAGTGCTTTTCTTGGATATCAACATGCCTGGAATAAACGGTCTGGAACTTGCCAAAAAGCTTAATGAACACGCTCAGGAAAATAATGAAAGAATACCTTTTATTGTTTTTATCACTGCTTATGATGAATATGCCATTGACGCCTTTGGGGTAAATGCAGTGGATTACCTTCTAAAACCCATTGACCCCGAACGGTTTGATCATACCATGCAGAAAATTTTTAAGTATGCAGAAAGAAGGGAACAGCAGAAAGGGGTAAAGAGCGAAAGGGATGAAGAAACAGAAAAGCCCCATGTAAACCTGGGGCTCATTCCTGTGGAATACAAAGGGAAAACCCTTCTTTTGGATCAGGATTCAATTATTTATGTATTTGCAAGTGATGACTATACCTTTGTCAAAACAGCAAAAAACAAATATCTCACCCGGTTCACTTTAAAAGAGCTGGAAAAACGATTGGATTCCAATATTTTCCACCGCTGCCACCGTTCCTATATCGTCAATATAAAACAAGCCAGGGAAGTAATACCTGAATACAATGGAACCTTAACCCTTATAGTAAATGATGAAGAAAGGAGCCAGGTTCCCGTAAGCAGATCCCAAGCAAAAAAAATAAGAAAAATTCTTGGGCTGAGCTGATCAGGCTAAAAGAACTTCTTCCAAAACCTCTATCAGTCTTTTATTTTGTTCCGGGGTTCCTATTGTAATCCGTACGAAAGTATTATAACCAAATATATCTCCTGTTCTAATAATAACTCCCTTTCTAAGCATTTCTTGAAAAACTTCTTTTACATTCTTCCCAATATCTGCCCATATAAAGTTTGCTTCTGTGGGCCAATATTTTATTCCTAACTTTTCAAATTTATCGTACAGGAAGCTTTTTCCTTCGTTGTTGATTTCAAAGCTCCTTTTTACATGTTCTTCATCTTCTAAGGCAGCCACTGCCGCTGCTTGAGCAAGCATATTGACATTGAAAGGTTCCCTCACCCTGTCTACATCAGCTATTACACTGCTGGGTCCCACAGCATAGCCTACCCTAAGGCCCGCAAGCCCATAAATTTTAGAAAAGGTCCTAAGAACCACCACATTGGGACGGCCTTCTAAAACATAATTCACTGTCTGGGGATAGTGGCTGTCCGTCACATATTCATAATAAGCTTCATCAAAAATAACCAGTATATGATCAGGTACTTCATTTAAAAACTGCTCAACTTCTTCTCGGTAAACTATGGTCCCTGTTGGGTTATTTGGGTTGCACACATAAATCATTTTTGTTTTAGAAGTAAGCTTTTCAAGCATATCAAAAAGATCAATGCGAAAATCCTTAAGGGGTGAAAAAACGCATTTTCCGCCCATTACCTTTGCCCCAAATTCATACTCAGAAAAGGAAGGTTTGGGAATTATAACTTCATCCCCAGGATAAAGATATGCCTCCGAAATAAGCTTTATTATTTCATCGGAACCGTTACCCACCAAAATATTTTCTTCTTCTGCACCTAATTTTTGCGCAATGGCACCCTTTAAGTAGTAACAGCTTCCGTCAGGATACATGTAAATATCTTTTATTTTTGATTTAAGGGCCTCCACTGCCTTTGGGGAAGGTCCCAGAGGATTTTCATTGGAAGCAAGTTTAATCACCTGCTTGATCCCAAATTCTCGCTCAACTTCCTCAATGGGCTTTCCGGGAACATAGGGCTTAATATCCAGTATTTCCTGCCGGCATATAGGCTTTTTAAACACCAATAATTCCTCCCCATTTCTTACTGATAATCAAAGCTGATAAAGCCTATCTCCCGTTACAACCTTTACACCATTCTCCTCAAGGCACCTTACTGCTTCTTCCAGTCTCTCTACCCGGACAATTACCAAAGCTCCGTTATCCCCTCTGCCGATAAATGCGTAAAGATATTCGATATTAAAATTATTTTTTTCAAGAATATCCAATACCCCTGCCAGTCCACCGGGTCTATCGGGCATTTCTACTCCGATAACTTCTGTGAGGCTTACGCTGAACCCTTCCTTTTTGAGCACCTCAAATGCTGTATCAGGCTTATCAACAATAAGCCGTAAAATCCCAAAATCAGAAGTATCTGCAATGGAAAGAGCTCTAATATTTATATTGTTCTCCGCAAGGATTCTTGTCACCGCAGCCAGCCTTCCCGACTTGTTCTCCAAAAAAACTGAAATTTGATTAACCTTCATTTTAAAAGGCCACCCCCTTAAAATTTACGGTTATCAATAACTCTTTTAGCCTTTCCTTCGCTTCTTTCAATGGTTTTGGGTTCCACAAGCTTAACCCGAACAGATATACCCAAAGCAGATTCGATTTCCTCCTGAATCTTTCTGCCCAACTGCTCCAGCTTCCTAACCTCATCGGCAAAAAGCTTAGATGAAACTTCAACCCAAACAGTAAGCACATCCAAATTGTTTTCCCGGTCAACCACTAGAAGGTAATGGGGTTCCGTATAACCTATCTCCAGAAGAACGTTCTCAATCTGGGATGGGAATACATTTACACCGCGAATAATAAGCATATCATCAGTGCGGCCGCTGACTCTGCTCATTCGGGCATGGGTTCTGCCGCATGGACAGGGCTCAGTGGTAATGCTTGCTATATCCCTTGTCCTGTATCGTATTATGGGCAGCCCTTCTTTGGTCAGCGAAGTGAAAACCAGCTCCCCTTTTTCTCCTTCGGGCAGCGGTTCCCCGGTTTCAGGATCAATTACTTCCACAATAAAGTGATCCTCCGCAATATGAAGTCCGTTTTTATATAAACACTCCACAGCTACCCCTGGACCGATAACTTCACTGAGTCCGTAAATATCAATGGCAGTTATATCCAGTTTATTCTCTATTTCCTGCCTCATGTTTTCACTCCAGGGCTCAGCTCCAAAAATACCATACCTTAACTTTATGTCTTTTTTAGGATCCACTCCCATTTCTTCCATAACTTCCGCTATGTACAGAGCATAAGAAGGAGTACATGTTAAAATGGTGCTGCCGTAATCTCTCATGATCATTACTTGTCGTTTGGTATTACCCCCTGAAATAGGGATAACCGATGCACCTAAACGCTCAGCACCATAATGAACTCCAAGGCCTCCGGTAAAAAGCCCATATCCGTAAGCGTTATGTATAACATCCTTCCGCGTGGCACCCCCTGAAACAAGCGCCCGGGCCATAAGTTCCGCCCATACATTTATGTCGTTTCTGGTATAACCAACTACAGTGGGTTTTCCAGTGGTACCCGAAGAAGAATGTATCCGTACTATTTCACTCAATGGAACCGCAAACATACCGTATGGATAATTGTTGCGCAGGTCTTCCTTAGTAGTAAAGGGTAGCTTTCTTATATCATCTAAACTTTTAATATCATCAGGTTCAATTCCTGCTGCCTGCATAACACTTCTGTAATGGGGAACATTATAAAACGCCCGCTCCACAGTTATTTTGAGCCTTTCCAGCTGTAGCTGCTTTAATTCTTCCCGGGGAAGGCACTCATATTTTTGGTTCCAGTACATAGCAGAATACCTCCTTTAGGCTACCATCTGCGGAATTTTATATAGTATAAATTTTATAATTTAAAAGTTTTTTGGGCAATAAAAATTTTTAGTTCTTTAGTGCCTTAAAGCCCCGGTTTTTAAAATTATTTTTCTATGGATCTGCTAAGATATGTTCTTTTCCATTGTATGCAAAGACCACCGGTCTTCTTTTCCAGAAGGTTTCAATACTTACAGTCTCCCCCCACAACATAAAGATACGCTCCAAAGTCTTTTTAACATAAAAAGAATTGAGCTGGTATCCATCATAATGGTGATGCAGATAAAGGCCGCTTTTATCTCCCTTTCCCTGAACAATTACTATATGGGGGTACCAGCAGTTCTTTATTCTTTTAACTAGGTGCATCTTTACCGCTGCAGGTTCATGAATTATTTCTTTGAATCCTCCTTTTTTCTTGCTGTAGAAAAAAAGCCCAAGCCTTTTTATAAGGTTATGGGAAAGATATTTTTCAATAAAACCTAAATCATTTTCCCTGCTTCTAATCTCAAAAATTTTCTTTGTGCCCATTGATTTCTCAAGGTCGGCAAATATTTCCCTACCTAAAAGATATAAATTACATTCTCCATCCTGATGGGAAAGAGCTTTGGCATTCATTAAAGCAAATTCCACGGCTTCATCTGCTGACAGATCAAGCTCTCGAAGAATTTTGGTATGCCAGAAGGCTGCCCAACCTTCATTTATTAATTTCGTACAGGCATGAGTACGAAAATACTCGAGCTCGTGCCGAAGACGATAAATTATTTCCTTCTGCCAATCTTCAAGCACCTTTGAATTCCTGCATATGTACAGGTAAATATCCTCTTCCCCTGCATCTTGGGAACTCTTTTCATCCTTGCTTAATCCCTGAGAAAAATAAATACATCTTAATGCCAGAGCTGCTTCCAAAATTTTTTCAACCTTCTGCTTTCCATACCGCTCTTCAAATTCAGAAAAAAGCTTTTGGTTTTCAGCAAAAAATCTAGCAACAGTTTTGGAATCATGGGAATAAAAAATATTATTTTTAAAAAAATCGCTGTGTGCTATGGCATGGGCCATTGATATTTTGTTCTCCAATAAAGAATTCCCCTTTAAAAGAAATGCAGTACATGGATTGCTGTTCATTACCAACTCATGAATTTTAATTAAACCCAACCTTTGTCGAAGATACAGCCTATAAAATTCCTTACCCAAGGTCCAATGACAAAAACGCCTGGGCATTCCGTACGCTCCTATAAAGGACATCTCCTCTGGAGTACAGAGGATAAATTCCATATCATAAAAATCCAGACCCATTTTCTGTGCTGCATTACCAATCCTTTCAATATTGTGCCAAAGAACATTAAAATCAAGCAGAAATACCACCCTCTCTCTACCCTTTGGAGGAAGGATTAAAAAACCGCTTTAGAGCAGAAAGGGCCTGCTTTTTCCCATCAACTCTAAATTTCATCAGCTTCCTGCTTTTTACAACCTTTAAACAATTAAAAAACGAAGGAGAAATCATTTGGCGATTCTCTTTTAAAATTTCTCCATATCCAAACTGCTCAGTAAATTTTAAAAGCCGTTCCAAAAAATGTCGGCTCCTGGAGTTATCCGAAGACAGATTGTTGCCATCTGTTAGATGGATGACAAAAATGCGGTATTCCCTGTTATTGAAATCTCTTTCTATAATCTTGAGAGCTAATTCATAAGCCGAAGAATATCTGGTTCCCCCCAAAGAAGGAAATTGAAAAAAAATCCTTTCATCCACAATTTTAGCCCTTGTATTATGTACAATGTAAATGATTTTTGTTTCTTTGCATTTCGTCTTCAAAAAACGAGATGTTAAATTAAACATCATACGGGCAAGATACATATGATACAGATCCATAGAAGCTGAAACATCCAAAATAAATATAAAACCAATTTTTTGATCCTTATCTATAAAAGAAGGCATCCTATATCTAAAATCTATTTGGTAAAATCCACCAATTCTGGGTAAACCCCCACGGGCATTTCTTTTAAGATTCTCTACAATGCTTCTCCTTCTATCCAGACAGCCACCCCCATGAGAAACAATCTGTATATCTCCACCTTGTACCGTACCTTTATTGGAAAGCCCTTTACCATTGAGCTGAGAAAATCCCCAATCTTTAAAATCAATATTCTTTATATCTTCAGAAAAAATCTCTTCCTGATAAAAATTAAAAAAAATAGAGTCTCCATCATAAGAATTTTCGAAACTAATGGGAGAAGCTTTTTTTCCTTTAGAAGCATTTTTTCTAAGTTCTGTGTCCAAACCTACAGAAAAGACTTCCATACTGTCAAACCTAAAGCCATATTCCCTTAAGAAAGAAACTGGAATTCTTAAGGTTTTCCCATTTTTTTCCACAAAAAATTCCTCTTCATAGATATCTTCAAATGATTTTTTCTCCAACAGATCCTTTAAAATTTCCTGATGACGCATCCAATCTCGAGAACCTTCTATTACAATAAATGATTTCCCACTGTAAACCCTCAATCTTTTTCTGTCTCTCAAGGTAAAAGCCCCCTTTAAATCCAAAGCTTCAACCAGTAATCAAGAAGTTCTTCAGCACATATGGGGCAGTATCCTAAAGAACTGATCATGCACTCCAAAAGTCTCTGTTTTACGTTAGGATTTTCATCCTCGCTCTTGAGCTCATAAATTTCTTCCCAAAAAACTTTCTTTTCTACAGCTTCCCTGATACCCTTATGAGATTTAAGATTAAATTTTTTTCCCTTTTGGGCGTAAATGGATAAACGAGCATGAATTTCTTCTCTAAAAATTAACTTTGCCTGTTCAGATAATATTCCCAACTCCCTCTCTATTAAACCCATAAATTCTTCATCTGCTTCGCCTTTTTCATCAGATGATGCAGTTTCTTTCTTCTGTTCAAAAAAAAGCTCCACATTTTTCAAATATTTCTGGATCTCCTCCTCAACTCTTTTTGAATTTATACTTAAAACCATACTTCTTATATCTTTTTCCAGCTGGACTTCAAATTCTCTTCTAGCCAAATCCAAAAGCTTACTGTACTTTTCCACCTCTTCAGCAGATAAGGTCATATGCTGGGCAATACCCTCTTTAAGGGAGGCAAAAATGTCCAGAACGTTGATGCATTTTTTTTCCGCAGAAACCAGGGCATAGGATAAGCGGTCCACCACAAACCTGGGATCAATCCCTTCAAAGCCTTCCCTGGGAAACTCCCTTTTTAATTCCTCCACATCCAAAGAAGTATACCCACCGTTAAGCTCTCCATCATACAGCTTCATTTTTTTCACCAGATTTATTCCAGCCCTGTTAGTCTCCTTTAAACGGGTAAGAACTGAAAAATAAGCCGCTGCGGTCAGGGTGTGCGGTGCCATGTGCTTATCACCGCCCCTTCTCCAAAGGCTTTGGGAAATCAATTTCTGATATATTTTTTTCTCTTGAGATACCTTAAGGTTATAGGGAACAGGAACCACAAACAGCCTGGATTTTAATGCCTCATTTTTCTCTTCCTCAATAAATTTTTTAAATTCCCCTTCATTGGTGTGCCCCACAACCAATTCATCAGCAGAAATCAAGGCATAACGCCCTGCCTTGAAACAACCTTCCTGGGCAAGGTTCAAAAGGATATAAAGAAATTTTTCATCAGCCTTAAATATTTCCTGAAATTCCATAATACCCCGGTTTGCTTTATTCAGTTCCCCATCAAACCTGTATGCCCGGGGATCTGATTCCGAACCGTATTGACCCACAGTGGAAAAATCCATGCTACCAACCAATTCCGCCATATCCTGAGATTTGGGGTCAGAAGGACTGAAAGTTCCTATTCCCACTCTGTCCTGCTCGGAAATAAATATCCTTTCCACCAAAACATCCTCTATCCTATCCCCATAAACTTCCTTCACCATCAGCCTGCAGAAAGGACAGAGCTCTCCTTCCACTTTAACTCCATATAATTTTTCAAATTCCTGCCGAAGGTTTTGGGGCATAAGGTGCAGGGGTTCTTCCTGCATGGGACATCCTTTTATGGAATATAAAGCCCCCTGGGGGGTTTTTGTGTACCCTTCCAGTCCCTTCTTCAACATATTAACAATGGTAGACTTTCCGCTGCCCACAGGACCCACCAGTATAAGAACGCGCCTTTTTGTATCCAGATGGCAGGAAGCTGGTCTCAAATATTCATCCACTATTTTCTTTAGGGTATTCTCCAATCCAAAAATCTCTCCAGCAAAAAATTTATACTTTTTCTCCTTTCCGCTTTTTAAAACCCCAGCTTCCATGATCATGTCAAAAACCCTTGCATGGGCACTCCTGGCGATGCGTGGGTCTTTTTCAACCAGTTTAAGATAATCCCTAAACGTACCTTCCCATTTAAGCTCTTCTTCCCATTTATTATGGGACTTGATCTTCTGCATAAAATCCGCCATGTCTCCAGCCAGCTCCCTTAATTAGGCTCTTTGTTATCAATAAATTTTTATGAAAAGGAAAACACCTTATGAATTAAACTCCAAAAAAGCAGCAGACTATTTCCAAAGGTTAAAAAAGGATTCTCAGTACTAAAAATAGAAAACCAAAATAAAATTTAATTTTCACAAGTTCTTTTTTTGTCTGCTTTAAAACTAAAAAGTTCAGGAATATTTCAAATTTAGAAATAATAAAATAATGGGAATTAATATGGACCTGTTAAAAGGAGGAAAATCAATGCGTTACGGTATCGATTTTACCATTAACAAAAACGGCACCCTTGAATTTGCCGAAAATATCAAAGCTCCAAGGCCGGCAATACGCAAATTTAAGGATGCGGCCAAAGTTCTTTATCCCTATCAGAAGGTAGAACCCGATAAAACTCCCATATATTATATGTACCGAGGTGTTTACCGCCAAGGGGATGAGCAGGTATTTAGGGAAAACAATATCCGCCATGATATTACCGTTCTCCTTCCAGGCTTTATGGGTCAGGAGTATATAAAAACCGTGGGTCATTTCCATCCCAAAAAGCCAGGTTCAGAGGAAACATATCCTGAATACTATGAGGTGCTGTATGGAGAAGCCCTTTATCTCTTTCAGAAAAACACTCCGGATGGAGATGTGGAAGAGACCTTCATCGTAACTGCTAGGCAGGGAGACAAAGTGTATATTGACCCAGGTTATGGGCATGTATCAATAAACCCAGGCACAACTCATCTGGTTATGGCAAACCTGGTGGCAGACACTTTTAAATCAGACTATAAACCAATAGAAAGGAAAAAGGGAGCTGCTTATTTTTACATCAAAAACAATCTGGGAGAACATGAATTCGTACCTAACCCCAATTATAAAAATTATCCTGAGCTCAAACTTATTCCAGCTGAAGAAAAGGATCAGCCCATAGAGATCCCAGAAGGGAAAACCCTTTACAAAGCATTTTTAGAAGATCCCCAAAAATTTTCGTTTCTAAAAGAGAAAAAAATAAAAAAACCAGGGTAGGCTTACCCTGGTTTTTTATCAACCTGAAAATTCTGTGACAGTTACATGATGGTGATCATGATCATGTTCATGAGCATGATGATGCAGGTGCTCCAGCTGATGCTTTGCTTTGGCTATTTTTTCTCCTGCCTTTACCAAATCCGCCACAGCACCGCTTAAACCTGCTGCAATGTCTGCTGCACCCATTTCCAGAAAATAATCAGCCCAAGCTTCTATTTCCTTTCTCAAGCTACTTTCCCTTTCTGAAAGCTGCTTTACTGCCAGTTCAAGCCCACGGAAATCAATACCATTTTGACACATTAAAATCCTCTCCCTCAAAAAATTTTTGCCTTTCCTTCCTCATCAAAGCCCTGCTTCTATACTAGCAGAAGCATCGGCCTGCGGTCAAACATCAGCATATTCGGGGAAGCTGTTCCCCCGCAAGCATATCCAAAGACTTTGTCCCTCCAAGGAGGGTCTTCAGCTTTACATCTCCTCTGCCTTCCAAAACTTCTCCGATAACCGCCGCATTTTTTCCTTCAGGAAAACGGCGAATAAAATCCACCACTTCTTCAGCAATTTTTCTATCCACTACGGCTATAAACTTTCCCTCATTGGCTAAATAAAGGGGATCCAGCCCTAATACCTCAGCGGCACTTTTAACCTGAGGGTCAAAGGGAAGAAGCTCCTCATGAATTAAAAAGTCTTTAGAAGCTTTAAGGGCGATTTCCTTTAACGTGGTTGCCACTCCTCCACGGGTGGGATCCCGCATCAGCTTTATACCATCAAATGTTTCCCAAAGGGGAACAATAATATGGTTGAGAGGTGTACAGTCGCTTTTTATAGTGCTTTTAAAGTCAATTCCTGCCCTACGGGAAATTATGGCTGCCCCATGATCTCCAATATTACCGCTGACAATTATCGCGTCCCCTGCCTTAATTTTGTTTGCTTGAGAAAAATTTTTGAGCATTTCTCCTACCCCTGTGGTATTGATATAAATCTTATCTCCCTTTCCTTTTTCCACAACCTTTGTATCCCCCGCAGCAATTTTCACTCCGGCAGAGCGGGCAGTTTCCCCAAGGGATCGGACAACCTTTCTTAAATCTTCAATGGGCATTCCTTCTTCCAAAATAAAGGAAACACTGAGAAAGCAGGGCCTTGAACCATATACTGACAAATCATTAATGGTACCTGCACAGGCCAGTTTTCCTATATCCCCTCCGGGGAAAAATATTGGGTTTACCACAAAGGAATCCGTAGCAAAGGCAATCCTTTTTCCGCATTCTATATCTGCCGCATCACCCATCTCTCCAAGGATATCACTGCCAAATTCCTGAATAAAAATATCTTCAATAAGCTGATGGGTCAAAAGCCCGCCATCACCATGGGCCAGCAGAATTTTATCCACCCAAATCACCTTCTTTTAAGTTCCTGTGAAAGCGGTAGTATGCTGCACAAGCTCCTTCACTGGATACCATGCAAGGACCTACAGGAGACATAGGAGTACATACACTGGCAAAAAGAGGACACTGGTTAGGCCAAATTTTACCCTTTAAAACATCACCGCAGGAACAGCCCCTTATTTCCCTGCTTTTTCCGGGATTTATCTGGAATTTATTTTTGGCATCAAATTTTTTAAATTCATCAGCAAGCTCAAGACCGCTTTGGGGGATAATACCTATTCCCCGCCACTGAGCATCTGCTGAATTAAAATATTTTTTAATAAGCTCCTGAGCAGCTTTATTGCCTTCTTCCGTGACCGCCCTAGGATACATATTGGCAACTTCTGCCTTTCCATCAAGGATCTGATCCGCAAGATTATTTATACCCAAAAGGATGTCCACAGCTTCAAAACCCACTACAGCTGATGGGCATCCATACTCTTCTGCTATAAAATCCCAAGCCCTTCTGCCGATAATCACACTCACATGACCGGGAAGTATTAAGCCGTCTATATTTACTTCAGGATCCTCCAATAAAATCCTTAGGGCAGGAGGAACAACTTTATGGGCGGAAAAAACCGAAAAATTTCTTATTCCCATAGATTCCGCTTCCTGAAGGGAAGCAGCAACAGTGGGAACAGTGGTTTCAAAGCCTACCCCTAAAAAAACTACTTCCCACTGAGGATTATTAAGGGCAGTTTTCACTGCATCAAGCCCAGAATATACAACCCTAACATCCGCTCCAGCTGCTCTCCGCTCCATCAGGCTGCCGCCGCTGCCGGGAACCCGCATCATATCTCCAAACGTTGTTATAATGACCCTTTCTATATCGGCAAGGGCAAGCATCCAGTCAATCTCTCCGTAATCTGTAACACATACGGGACATCCAGGCCCGCTCTTTAGGTTAACATAGGGAAGTAGAAGTTCCCTAATTCCTGTTTGGGAAATATTTACAGTATGAGTACCGCAGACTTCCATTAGATTGAGTTTGCGGCCAAGCCTATCGTTTAAGCGTTCCAGCTTTGGAATAAGCTTATTAAGAATTCTTCTTCCCACATCGGGTTGGCGGAATTTATCCAATATCTCCCGCAGCTTCAATCTCCTCCCATATTTTTAATGTCTTTTCAGCTTCTTCCGCACTGATTTTTTCAATGGCAAAACCAGCGTGCACCAAAACATAATCTCCCACCTTTAGATCCTTTAAAAGGGTGGTTCCTACCTGCTTTTTAACACCCATAAACTCCACTTCCGCAAGGTTTCCGTTAATGCTTATAACTCTTGCCGGCATTGACAGACACATTTTTATGCCACCTCCAATAAGCCACCACTGCCTGTCCCAGACTTATGCCACCGTCGCCAAAGGGTACCTCAGTGTGGGTTAGAACACGGTAATTTCTTTCTTCAAGCCTGCTTTTTGCCCGGGTTAAAATGTACTCGTTGTGGAAAACGCCTCCACTTAAAACAACCAGTTTTATGCCGGTTTTGAGGCTGATCTTTTCAACTGCATCAACTATGGTTTCAATAAAGCTGTTGTGAAATTTTGTACTTATTTCTTCCCTAGAAATACCTCTTTCCCAGTCAGCAACCACCCCTTCTATTATACCTCTGGGGTCAAGAATATAGGGCTCTTCTGAGCAGTCTTTAAGCATGCTGCCGTAACTCAGTTCCGTTTTTATACCTCTACCTGCCAGCTCTCCCAACTCAATGGCCGGCTGCCCTTCATAGGTCGCCTCCAAACAAACCCCCAATAAGGCAGAAACAGCATCAAATAACCTTCCAGCACTGGAAGCCTCGGGGCAGTTAATCCTTTTTTCAAGAATTTTAAGAGCTTCATCTAATTCTTTGTCTCTGCAGAATCTATGCTTGGCTATTTCTACTCCTCTTTCTCCCAAATACTGCTTAAGATAAGCAAGGGAAGTAAGCCATGGATTTCTGACAGCCCTTTCCCCTCCAATAAGGGGCATATATTTCAAATGGGCATGGCGTTTAAATTCTATATAATCACCGCTTAAAAATTCACAGCCCCAAATGTTTCCATCAAGACCAAACCCTGTTCCGTCCATAATTACCCCTATTACAGGCTCGTTAATGTAGTTTTCTGCCATACAGGCAGCCATATGAGCATGATGGTGCTGAACAGCAATTTTTTCACATCCCTCAATCTCCTTGGCAAAGCGGTTGCTGTTGTACCCCGGATGCATGTCGTAGGCAACTATTTCAGGCTTAACCTCAAGGAACTTTTCAAACTTAACAATGCTTTCCCGTAAATTGCCCATGGCTTCAAGGGTATCCAGCTCTCCCATGTGCTGGCTCAAAAAAGCCTCGCCGTTTGGCTTTACAATGCAGAAGGTATTCTTCATCTCTCCGCCTATGCCCATAACAATTTTGGGCAGCACGGGATCCACAGGGACATTAATGGGTTTAGGAACATATCCTCTGGAACGGCGCAGAAAAGTTACTTTATTTTCCACAACCCTTACTACAGAATCATCATTTCTATTCTCAATATCTCTGTTGTGCATTAAAAAGTAGTCGGCAACAGAACCTAAACTCTGCAAAGCCTCACCGTTATCCTTCTCCAAAGGTAAGCCCTGGGGGTTACCGCTGGTCATCACCAGCATCTTGATATCTTCGTTAAAAAGCATAAGGTGTAGTGGAGTATAGGGAAGCATAACTCCCAGGGTTCCCAGATTGGGAGAAAGGTTTTCCGGAAGTTCTGTTCCCGGTTTTTTATTCAGAACCACTATAGGAGCTTCGGGACCTAAGAGGAGCCGTTTTTCAACCTCATTTACAAAGCAGTATTCTTTAACTACGCTAAGATCCCTTGCCATCACCGCCAGCGGTTTATAGGGTCTATTCTTTTTATCCCTTAGCCTTCTCACAGCTTCAGCATCAAGGGCATTGCATGCCAGGTGAAAACCTCCAAGACCTTTTACAGCTATGATTTTTCCTTCTAAAACTGCTTCAAAAAAATTCTGCCTCCAGCTGCCGCATAGCTCCTTTCCGCTACTGTCCGTAAAAATAACTCTGGGTCCGCATTGGGGACAGGCTGTAGGCTGTGCATGAAAGCGGCGGTTTGTGGGATCGCTGTACTCCCTTCTGCACTGATCGCACATCTCAAAGGCGCTCATGGTTGTATTGACTCTGTCATAGGGGAAATCCCTGACAATGGTAAATCTCGGACCGCAGTTGGTACAGTTGGTAAAGGGGTACATGAAAAATCTGCTTTGGGGATCAAAAATATCCCGGCGGCAGTCGCTGCATACAGCCGTATCGGGAGGCACCAAAACATTTCCCCTATCTTCTTTTTCGCTGGCTTTGATGCTGAAATCGCTGAAATTCAGCACTTGGGTTTCTTCTACACTGAATTGGGTGATCTTAGCCAGAGGAGGGGGATTTTCTTTTATCTCTCTGACAAAAGATTTTAAGTCCGCCTCTTTTCCTTCTACATGAATTTCTACTCCCTGGGTGGAGTTTAAAACCCATCCCTTAATTCCCAATTTTTCTGCCAAATTATACACAAAGGGGCGGAAACCCACCCCTTGTACAGTTCCTCTGCAGTAGATTTTAAGTGCTTTTCTTTCAGCTTTTTCCATTTTTTTTTCCATTTTTCTATAATTTAACCTGTTTTTCTGACTTGGCGTATAAGCCATTGACACCAAACATCTACTCCCTGTCCAGTTTTTGCAGCCATCGGGAAAATCTCAGCTCTGCTTCCTAAATTTTTAAGATCTTCTTCCACTCTGTTCAAATCAAAATCCACAAAAGAAATAAGATCAATTTTATTTATTAGCACAGCATGAGATTTTCTGAACATCTCGGGATACTTGCGCACCTTATCGTTTCCTTCCGGGGTTGAAAGAACAGCTACTTTTAGATCTTCACCAAAGCTGAAGTCTGCAGGACACACGAGATTGCCAACGTTTTCCACTATAAGGAGATCCAGCTCCTTTAAATTAAAAGAACTGAGAGCCCCAGATATCATCTGGGCATCAAGATGGCATGCTCCGTGGGTATTTATCTGCACCACAGGAGCTCCTTGGCCCTTCAGCCTGTTTGCATCCTCGGTAGTAGCAATGTCTCCCACAATTATCCCCAATTTAAGCTGGGGCGTAAGGTAATCCAAACTTTTTTCTAAAATAGTGGTTTTCCCGGAACCAGGGGAGCTCATTAAGTTAACAGCAAAAATCCCTTCGGCATCAAAAAGCTCCCTGTTCCTTTTTGCCCACATTTCGTTGTTTGCTAGAATGCTTGTATTTAAATCAATTTTCTTTACTGTCAACAGTTCGTTCCCTGCCTTTATAATATTCTATATAAAGTTCTTCTCCGCCGTCTATTTTTATGTCCGCACCACCGCATTGAGGGCAGAAAAACTTCCACGGGTCTTCTATGGTAAAGCTGCAGCCACAGCTTTTACACAAAGCTTCCGGCTTTCTTTCTTCAATCTCCAAAACGGCGTCCTTCGCAAGGGGCGGACTGCCTTTAAAGGAATCAAAGGCAAAGCGCAAAGCATCAGGAAGTATGGAAGAAAGACTTCCTATAACAAGTTTGAGCTCCGTAATCTCTTCTATGTTGTTTTCTTCTGCACTTGCTTCCAAAGTCCTTAAAATGTCATACATCAGTGCTGTTTCATGCACCGCTCACAGCTCCTTAAGAAACCTCATCAGGAACGAATTTGTAGCCCACTCCCCAAACAGTATGAATATATTGGGGATTTGATGGGTTCTTCTCTATCTTATCCCTTAAGCGGCAAACCAAGACATTTATGGTTCCAGGATTGCCAGTGTAATAATCCTCCCAAACCTGATTGGAAAGTTCTTCTCTCGTAAAAACCTGATTTGGATGGGTTGCCAAAAACCAAAGGAGATCGAATTCCTTTGTGGTGAGCTTTACGGGTTTTCCTTCAATAAGGACCTCCCTCTTTTTAAGATCTATTTCTAAATCTCCATAAGAAACTCTGCCCGGTATATTTTTTTCCCCATGACCGTTATAGAACCTTCTTAAAATTGCTTTGACCCTTAGGGCCAGCTCCGTTGAGCTGAAGGGCTTGGTAACATAATCATCAACGCCCATACGGAAGCCCACCACTTTGTCAAGCTCTTCGCTTTTAGCAGAAAGAATAATTATAGGAATATCGCTCTCCTTCCTTATGGCAAAACAGATGTCATATCCATCAGCATCAGGAAGCATTAAATCCAGAATGACAAGGTCCGGCTGTATCTTCTTCAGCAATTCCATTCCTTCCTGTCCTGAAGCTGCTGAAAAAACAATATAACCTTCACTCTTTAAAGACGCTGTAACTATTTTTCTTATGGTATCATCATCATCAACTACCAATATTTTTTCGGTATGTGTATCACCTGCCGCTACCAGCATTAGAAGCACACCCCTCCCTTGCTGGGGCTGAATTAATTGGAATGGTAAAGGAAACGCGGGTTCCCTTTCCCACGGAACTTTCAAGCCAAACTTTTCCCCCATGAAGCTCTACAAAATCCTTTACTACAGCCAGCCCAAGGCCTGACCCCCCCTGGATTTAAAGGACTCTTTTGAGTAAAGAACTTTTCAAATACCCTGTCTTTGTTTTTCTCTTCAATTCCAACCCCTGTATCTTCAACGGAAACCACCAACTGTTCTTCCTCATCATCCACCTTGACTTTAATTGCTATTCTACCTTTTTGGGTAAATTTAATAGCATTGTCCAGAAGATTAAACAAAATCTGCTCTATCTTGTCCCGGTCAAAATTTACTGTGGGAACTTCCTGAGGAACATCCACAACTAAAAGAAGACCTTTACTTGCAGCAATGGAATCTACTTTTAAAACAACACTTTTGATTACTTCATTAATGTTCTGAGGGGAACAGTTTAAACAAAGATACCCCGCTTCACTTTTACTCAAACTGAGAAGGGAATTGATGGAATTCATAAGAATATAGCTGTTGTTGTATATGTCCTGAAGATATTCTTTCTGCTCATCGTTAAGCTTTCCAGGAATCTCCTTTAAAAGAAATTCCGAAAGAACAACGATTCTGGTCAGCGGGCTTTTTATTTCATGCCCCAGCATTGCCAGCTGATGGGCTATATTTTTATTTCTAGAATTTATCATTTTCAACCGCTGCCCGTTTATTTCTCTTTTGTAAAGCTCGTCCACCTGCCGCGCCACAGAAATACACCCTTTCTTGGGATACTGGATACCTAAAGAAATTATAACATAATTGTACTTTTTTTTTAATAATTTAAAAAAAATAAAAAAACAAAGAAAAAAATAGAATCAAGTCATACTAAGGGCATTCTCTATCTCCTTTTTTACAGCACTGTCCTTCTCACTTCCGTAAGCTTTTCGCAGAATTTCTGCTGCAATAACCCCTCCCAGTTTTCCCACTGCCCATGCAGTATGGGCACGAACCAGAGGATCTTCATCATATAAAAGATGTTCTACCCGGGGAATACATTCCTGTTTTCCAGTATTTCCTAGAGCAACGGCAGCATTGCGTCTGATAATGCTTCTCCCAGCCCAACACAAAACAGTTCCGGAATATTTTTCGCGGAACTGTTCTTCCGTAATATTAAGAAGCTCAATGAGCTTATATGCAGTGTCATCCGTGGAATATAGAGAATCATTGCTTCTTCTTTTCCCATTGTGGGGACATACTTCTTGACAAATATCACAGCCGTATATCCAATATCCCATTTTTTCTCTCAATTCCAAAGGAATATATCCTGGGGATTGGGTAATACAGCTGATGCATTTTCGAGCATCAAGGGAGTAAGCCTGCCTTATAGCCCCAGTAGGGCACGCTTTTATACATTCCTCACACTTTTTACATCCATCCCTATCTAAAGGCTCATCTTCTTCCAGCGGTATATTAACAATAACTTCCCCAAGGAAAAACCAGGAACCATATTGAGGGTTGTACAGCAGGCAGTTTTTACCGTACCAGCCCAAGCCTGCTCTGTATGCCAGAGCCCTTTCCACGATAGGAAAAGAATCAACACAGATGTGATACCTAAAATTCTCTCCAACAAGTTTTTTTATATATGCACCAACCTTTTTTAATTTTTCCCTCATTACTATATGGTAGTCTTTAACCAAAGCGTAGCGGGCAAAAATTTTCTCTCTATTATCTTCGTCTTCATATTCTCCATAAGGCATGCCAAAGCAGAGAATAGACCGAGCCCAAGGAAAACTTTTTCTAGGACGGCACCTTTTTTCGATTTGCCAATTTTTTTCAAAAGGCGAATCCAATTTCAGAGCTCTACGCTTTTCAAGAACAGGCTCAAGACATTCCAGGGGGTCTGAGGACGTCACACCAAAAATGGGAAGCCCTATACTGCGAGCAAAATCCCTGATTTTTTCCTTTAAATAATTTCCCAGTCCCTTCACCCCCTACCTGTGTTCTCTAAACGTTATCAAAATAAGAAAACTCTTCATCCTCCCTCCGACAGCACAGGGCTTCAAATGCTTCAATATCCCTCCTGCTGACATTCTTTCCGATGCGCACCATCAGGACATTTGCAGGATGGGAATTTATTTCTGGATCGGTGGTTTCTTTAGGCTCCATACCCACGCTGGACATAACTGATTCCAGCAGTTTTCTGTATTCCCAAATGGGCAGCCCTGTACCTTCCAAATCCCAATGCCAGTAATATTCCGTAGCAATTACTATATAATCCTCCATGGCATCGTTCATAAAAGCTACTTCCATAAGCTTTCTTGCCAGGCCAAAACCCCTATAACGCCTGCTTACTTCAATAGCCCCCAGTTCCAAAAGGCTGGGGATATTCCCTTCACTCCACCTTTCAAAAGGCTCCGGTGGATGAAAGGTTACATAACCTACTATAACATTTTCAAAACAAGCTATAAAAACCTGACCTTTGGGAAGAGAAGCAATTTCTTTCAGTGCTTTTTTCTGCTTAGCTGGATGCCTGAAGCAGTCCAATGTATCATCCATCTCATAACTGCAGATTTCCTCTGGGGCAGCGGGACCGTAAATGCGCACTTCACCTTCCGGCAGCTTCACTGCACTTTCCCTTATCAAGCCAGTGGTTTCCGAGGTCATTTCAGCCTCCCTCTTTATAAAAAGCTGTTAAAAAAACATAACAGACTGCCTCAAAACCCTGTTCATGGTTATATAATTTTTCTCCATAATTTCTTTACGTCTGGGTATGGGAGGTACCAAATCCGCTGGATCAGACATGGTTTTGGGCAGTTTTTCCCCACTTATGTTTTCCCACTTTTTCACCCAGCTTTCGGGCAGCTCTTCACGGGCATTTCTCTGGGCAATTTGGCACCACAAAAGAGTCCATGCCCTGGGCACTACATGCCATATATTGTACCCTCCACCCCCTAGGGCAACCAAACGCCCTTCACACAGCTGCTCTGCAAGCATATGAACCAGGCGGGGAATTTCTTCATAGCTCTTCATGGTAAGGGAAAGATGGGTAAGGGGATCAAGGTAATGCCCATCACATCCATGCTGGCTTATGATAATATGGGGGGCAAATGCCCGGGCATTGGGAATAACCACTCTCTCAAAAGCCGAAATCCAGGATTCATCTTCAGTAAAAGGCTCAAAGGGAATATTAATAGTGGTTCCATACCCTAAGCCGGTGCCCTGTTCGTAAATATCCCCTGTTCCGGGAAATAAATAATGACCTGATTCATGCATTGAAACCACAAGAACATCAGGATCATCATAAAAAATGTTCTGCACACCGTCACCATGGTGAGCATCAGTATCAATATACATTACCCTAAGATCATATTTTTTTCGCAGATAGGCAATGGCCACCGCTGCATCATTGTAAATACAGAAACCCGAAGCTCTATCCTTTTGGGCATGATGAAGTCCCCCTGCAATATTTACTGCATGCCTTGCCTTTCCTTCCATAACTGTTTCTACTGCGGTTAAAGTACCTCCGACAATCAAACTCGCTGCCTCATGCATTCCTTCAAAGATTGGATTATCTTCAGTCCCTAGTTCATAATTTATTAAATCCTCATCTTTGGGGTTTCTACCAGCTTCTATAACAGCGTTAATGTACTCTGGGGAATGGACTAAGGCTAGTTCTTCGTTTTCTGCCATCCTCGGACTTACAATATCCTCATCATGGAGCAGCCCCATCTCAGTTAAAAGATCATAGGTTATTTGAAGCCGAACGGGGTTTAAGGGATGATCTTTCCCAAAGCTGTATTTTAAGTAATCATTACTGTAAATAAAGACAGCGGTTCCCGTCATTTCCTTTCTCCCCAAAATTCAGGCCAAATAATTTCATACCCCAGTTCCTTAATATCTTTAACAATACCACTGGGATCAATGGTCTGCAGCCTTAAAATTACTTCCCTAACACCTTTTTTCTTTTCATCCGCAGGGAACATAAAAATGCTGATTATATTGACCTTGTGATCTGAAATAATTTCCAAGACCTTGGCAAGAGTTCCAGGCCTATCGGGAATATTGACTCTTATAACCGATCCTCGTTCCAAAACCCCCATCATCTCAACAAAGCAGAAAAGAATGTCTCCGTCGGTCACAATGCCCACCAGATGATTCCCCTCAACAACCACTGGAAGACAGCCAATCTTATTTTCATAAAGAAGCCTTGCTGCATCCTCCACTGTATCCAGGGGATGAACAGTTATTACATTGGTGACCATTATGTCTTTTACCTTTGTCTTCTCCAAAAGATCCAGATCCATAGAAGCCAGCACCGAAGGGCTCACATCCCTAAGATCGCGATCAGAAACAACACCTTTTAAAATATTTCCTTCAACAATTGGAACATGTCGGATGCGGTTTGCCCTGGCAATTTTTAATGTGTCCATAACTGAATGTTCTGGGGTTGCAGTAATTACATTGCGGGTCATAATATCCTCAACAAGCACTGGCATTTTTTTCTCCTCCAAAAAATTTATGTAAATCCTTAATACTTTTTATTCAATGTTAACAGATTTTTTCCCTTTAATCTGTCCACAAAAACAAACATTTTAAGGCACCAAAATTGAAACAAAAAAAGGGCGATAATACTCCGCTCCCATGTAAAATTTTTATTTTTTCTCCATATCAATGAAGTAAAAGAGAACAGATGCTGCATCCATTCTCGTAACTGAAGCGTTAGGGTCTTTCCCCCAAAGATTTCCTTTCTCTTTCAGCAGTACATCTACCAGATGTCCACAGCCTAACTCTTTATCTATGCCTTGGCATGAAAGAACCCTTTCTAGTATTAATTCCATTTCACCATAATTAAGATTTTGTCTAATTTTTATGGTTTTATCAGGATATCCAATGATAATACCCCGTTTTACCAATGCACCGATGAAAGGTTTACCCCAATAGGGAATATTTTGAGCATCTTTAAAATCCAAAGAAATATTCTCTTCCGGCTTTAATTCAAGACAAACTGCCAGCATCTTTATAAATTCCATCCGTGTCACATATCTATGGGGCTGAAATACACCCCCCGGATAGCCTTTGACTGCTCCCAACTGCCAAAGAAAACCCACAATCTCAGTTTCCTTACCCTCTGTCAAGTCATCAAATGGAAAATGAATTTCTAAATTTAAATTATCCTCAATTTCAGAAAGATCTTCTTCAAAACTTTTTTCTTCCTGAACCTTTCTTTTATTTCTCCCTCTTCCCCTTGAACTTTTATTTTGAGGTTCGTCGCCGGGAAATTCTTGATCCTCCTCATCATCATCATCCATTATTTTTTCCTCCCACTTAAAAAGAAGGGGATGTCCCTCTTTTGAAAGAACTTCAAAAAGGCAAAAATTACCCCTTATTCCTATCCCAGGAATAAAAAGGGTTTTCTCAGCAGAATATGTTCTGTCTTCAACTAAACAGTACAGTTTGAATATTCCCGGTGGCATTTCCGTCCAGATAATTTCCCAACTAAAGGGATCTTCTAAACCATCATTGTAAGCCCAACCCACTACACTATGTGAACCATCGTAAATATTCTGTGCCAGCAATATAATTCTCTTCACACCGCTGTCTTGGTCAAAAGAACTGCCGTAAACCTTAACAGTATCTCCTAAAGTTATACTTGCTGTACCTTCCTTGTATTCACCGTCGTAAAAAGCATTCCCTGTGGGAACAGCATTATCTATAGTTAGGTTCAGATTAAAACTTTTCTGAGCACCCGAATAATCTTCACCCATCACTTCTATAGAATAAACTGTTCCCGTAACAGCCTTTGAAGCATCCCATTCCCAGTAATATCTTTCCTCTTCCAACATAACAGCCTCATTTAAAAAACCATCAACAAAAACCCGCACTTTATCAACTTCCCAATCCCCTTCATCGCGAATTTCTATAAGAAAAGGCACAGCTCCTCCCACATAGGAACCGTCCCTGGGATAAATCACCTGAAGATCAAAGGGTTTACGGTCCCTTACGACAAAAAGATTTCCCCCAATGTTTCCAAAAATTATGCTCCCGTCCGGGCTCAATACCGGAGAAGAAGCAATCAAAGCATCAGTATCAAAACGCCATTTAAGGCTGCCCTTTTCATCCACAGCATATATGGAACCATAAGAGTCCCCATAGGACACACTGTCTCCAAAATAAATGTGACCCCTGCTGTCCACTATAGGCGGTGAATTTGGAGAAAGGGTAAAAGAATTATTTTGGAGTTCAGTTTTAAATAAAAGTTCACCTTTAGAGTTCAGGCAAACCAAGCTGCTGTCTACCAGCAAAAAAATGTTTCCGTTTTTATCCGCTGCAGCGGGGGCAGTTTTAGGAAGTATCCCTTTATTTTTTAAATTATAATAACCAAAATTGGACCCATCCGAAGTGTTATGAATAAATAAGTACTCATCACCAACCCAATAAAAAAATTTTCCGCTTTCTTCCACAATGATGGGCCCTTTAAAAATGTTGTTAGATCTGACAAATGCATCCTGCCATAAATTTCTTCCGCTATTTTTATCCACTGCGAGTACCCCTGAGGTTTCTTTCCCTTTGCTATCTTTTCCCACAGCTGCTATAAAAAGGCCATCTCCGTGAATAGGGGAAGAAAAAGGAAAAGAAATATAATTCCAATCTTTGAAAGGTTCCACTTCCCACAATAAAGAAGCACAGCTTCCCTCATCTTTTAAAGCATAAAATTTTCCACCTTCTCCTGACAGTCCCAGTTTTGTCCCAAAGTAAAGTATGTTGCCGCTTACATTAAAAGATTCCACAGCATCCCCAGCAATATCACTAAAAAACCATTTTAAAAATCCGTGTTCTGCATCAAAGGCAGCAACAGCTGCACCTTCTTTGGTCTCCAACCCCACATAAAGAGCTCTTTCATCAGCTGATAAACCCAAAGAATAAATCTTTTCAGAATACACCTCTTCAGCTAAGGAAATAGAAGAAAACAATTCATTGCCTTCTACATCAAAGCCATAAAGGCTATTTCCCGCAGCAGCATATACCCAGCCTCTTGAATTAACAACGGGCTCCTCAAAAATTCTTCCATCCAATTTTTTCTTCCACTTAAGCTGAGGGATATTAGGCCCTTCTGCATTAGAACAAGCACTGTCTTTTGAATCATGCCTAGCTAAAGGCCAGGACAAAGCATTTACAGCTTCTGCTTTAGTCCCCAAAAAGTACCCCAGACACGCAAGTATGAGAATCTTGATAAAAATTCTTTTTATCAACAGAACATCCCCCAATTTTTAAATTAAAAAAGACCAGTTCCCTTTCTACAAAACTCTCTAATTTCCCTTTAAATTGAAATAAAAATTTTCAATCAGTTTTTTCGATTAAAAAAAATCTCCATGCGCCAAACTAAACAAAAAGAATTTTAATCTTAATGGTGGGAAAACATTGTGATTTTGGACAGCTGGAAAAATCTTAAAAAACTTGGAATTTCAGCACTGCTGCTGGGAAGTGGGTTTTTTTTATCAAAAAAAGCTGTTGATTATTTGGGAGATAAGATAACCCTTTCTCTAATAACCAGAAAATATGATAAAAATGTTTGGGAACTTTCCATTGCCACTCAAAAATTAACTCCCAACAGACTAATTGAAAATGAGCTCAGATCTCATACCAATACATACATTGAAAGGCCCATAGGTACTCAGCGCAGATTTGGTTATTGGGAAAAGATTATGTTCAATACAGCCCAGCTGGAAACCCTGCCTACACCGGATGAAGTGGAAGTGGATACTATCACAACCATCGGGCCCCTTGCCCAAAAACCCTTAGTACTTAAAATCCCCATATTAATTGGGGGAATGGCATACGGTCTGGCCCTTACAGAAGGGTATAAAATTGCCTATGCCAAAGCTGCATCAAGGGTAGGTACAGCAACCAACACGGGGCTGGGACCATTTCTCGAAACTGAAAGAGAAGCAGCTGATAAACTCATAATACAGTATCCACGGGCCTCATGGAACAAAGATGAAAAAATCCTAAAACAGGGCGATGCCATCGAAATCCAGTTCGGCCAGGGCGGCAATGCAGGTAAAGGACGAACAACAAAAGCAAAAAATATTAACAGAGAATTAAGAAAAAGGCTTGGTTTAAAAGAAGGACAGGATGCAGTAGTAAACAACAGGCTGAACGAAGCCTCTGACCTCAAAAGCCTAAAATCCCTTGTGGATTATTTACGTAAGCTAACAGGGGGAGTTCCCATTGGCGCCAAAATTGGAGCAGGAAAATATATAGAAGATGATTTAAAAATTCTTGTTAATGCTGGAGTGGATTTTATCAGTATTGACGGAGCTGAAGCCGGCACTCACAACGCTTTTCCCATTCTCGAAGACGATTTCGGGCTCCCCACATTAATAGCTTTATCCAGAGCCGTTAGATTTTGGGAAAAACAAAATTTAAAAAACAAAGTAACCCTGATGGTAGGAGGAGGTTTTACCTCTCCAGGAGACTGCTTAAAAGCTTTAGCATTGGGTGCTGATGCAGTTTATTTAGGTACCGTTGTTCTCATAGCTGCCACCCATGATCAGATTATAAAGACGACACCCTTTTCTCCTCCAATACAGCTTGCTTACGAAACGGGAAGGTTCAAAAATAAATTCAATATTGAAAAGGGGGTTCAAAGTCTAACAAATTTTTTAAACGCAACAGTTCATGAAATAAAAGCCGGCATCCGGGCACTGGGAAAAACATCAGTAAAAGAACTATCAAAAGAAGATCTTTTCACCATTGATAAAGATGTGGCCGAAATAACGGGAATCGAACTGGCATTTAAGGAACTTCATCGAAAAAAAATTTCCCATCATAATAAATTACAACAATAGCTTCACTAAAGTAATACGCCGGTTTTATGACTTACCCCATTCTTAAGCTGAGTCCTGTTTTCTTAGAAAGAGAAGCCAACTCTTGAAAAAGCCTTTTTAAGTATCCTTTAGGACTGCTGAGATAATACTCCAAATGCTTCTGGGCACCGGGGAAATTCTCACGGTACACTGCTTTTAAACGTTGTATGGAAGCAGGGTAAGGATTTAAAGAATCAAAATAAATTTCCTCAACCCCTGCTTCCTTTAAATCGAGAACAATATTTTCTAAAACACCAGGGGCATCGGTTAATCCTGGTAGGACAGGTGCAATAAAAGCCCATACTTTTATACCTTCAGCAGCCAGCTTTTCTGCAGCTGAAAAGCGTTTGGATGGCGCTGCAGCTCCGGGCTCCAGTACAGAAGCTACATCATCATCACGAAGAGTAATGGTAAAGCCGATGGAACAGTTCTTAAGCTTTTTTAACACATCCACATCCCGTACCACGAGATGGGATTTTGTGAGCAGGTCAAGTTCCGCATGGGGCCAAAGATCTGCAATGGTTTCCAGAGATTTTCTGGTAAGGCCGAACTTTTTTTCTGCAGGCTGATAGGCATCGGTGACGGTTCCTACAATGATTTTCCCCTCAAAGCTCCTTTTCCGCGTTAATTCGTGTCTCAAAACCTCCGGAAAGTTTATTTTAGCAGTCGCAAACTCACCCCATTTTTCTGAGCAGCCTGAAAAACGAAGCACCGTATCCGCATAGCAGTAACGGCATCCGTGGGAGCAGCCCACATAGGGATTCAAACAGAAGCGGTACCCCGGAATACCCGTTTTGACAAGAGCAGTCTTGCAGTAAGTTACGCTTACAGCAGTCTCAGGCATTTTAAAAAACTCCGTTTACTGTAATTCTAATAGTTTAATTTTTAATTTCCTTGAGCAGTTCTTTTAATTCCGCAATAATTTCTTCTGCATTCATTAATATTCTATCAATCCTAGAAGGATTTTCGTTCATTCCGCAGTGGGCCACATCATTGCGGAGGACCCTAAGCCTGTCCCATATATCAGCATATTTCGGTCCAGTTTTATTACTTATAAACAGTTTTGCTTCACAATTAAGCTCTTCCTCTACTTTTTCCCTAATGTCTCTGTTAAGCCAATTCATTTCGCCTTTCTTGAGCAGCAGCCAGTTAACCATCCATTCCCGTGCAGTGGTTACAGCCTGAACCACCAATCCTTTTTTATAGCAGTATTCTATCATCTTCAGCTGGCGTTCAAGATTCTTTTTATCAAGCACATCGGGGTTTTCATAGGCCAAATCTTCTACTTCCCTTTTGATTTCATCTAAAATGCGCCGGAAAGGCTTTGCATAATGCTCTGCTTCATAGGCAACCTCTTTAAGAAGGGGAAGTATGTCATGGGCAGTACCCATTACTTCCCGGAGGCGTCCCAGGTGTAAAGCTCCAGAAAGTATGCGCAGCTTTTGGGCAACGGTATTTAATCTTCGCGGAAAAGCCTCAGCTGAAACATCATTTTTCTTACGCCAAAATCTGCTCTGGCTTTCTCTCAACCTTTGAGCAAGAATTTCCGCATCACTGCGGCGAAGGAAAAACTCACATCCGCTGGTCCAGTCCATGAGATCCAGCAAAGGGGTCAGATCAAAAACAGGGCTGCGATTTTCCTTACGAGCTTCATAAGCACCATAAACAATTCTGCTTACAGAAATATCATCGTAGACCCGGCGTAAATACACTGCTACCCCGAAAGAAAACAAAGGAAGTGAGCGAAAAGCATGGGTTACATCGAGTATTACTTCGTCACTACTTTGAACTCTATCAGCAAGACAGTCAAAAATATCCCAGAGCTCTTTTTCTGATTTTCCGCTGGGAATGCTAACCTTTTCTAATAAAGCTCCTAATTCCTCCTGTAAATTAGTGAAGTCCTCACTCTTTTCAGCTTCTTCAGTAACCAAAACAATCACTTTATCAGGTTTAAAAAACTCCACAGCAGCTATGGGAAATAAGCTGGTTTCACATTCTACTTCCTGCGTATTATCCCGCCAATAATATATAGTCGTTTCATATTTATTCTTTCCTATAAAAGTAAAAAGCTTCCTCGTCCCATTTGCAATCCAACTCCTTCATAAATATTAATGAACTCAAACACACCCAACACTGCTCTTATTAAACCTCTTACTGCTCATTAATAAATTTCTTCGGCAAAAAACAAAAATACCTTTTATGGTTTGTTATGGATATTTCAGAGGCCTTATTTGGAGCTGCAAGTCCTGCGGCACAAAAATTTCTGCTCATAAAATTTCCTTGACAGAATATTTCTCAAAAAAAAAAAGCACAGCCTTTTTCTTGCGTAAATTGCACAGGGTATGCTCGGCCTAACTATTAAGATTTTGCCAACGACTTTATACTTTCTTTCAAGGCTGTCAGCATACTTTTTATCATCTCTTTTTTCAATAATTATTAGCTGTTCTATGATTAACTCTATTTGCTTAATTTTTTTGTTAACTTATACAACCATGCAATAATTACAACCGGAATGAGAAAAAAGGATATTCTTTGCTGGATAGCTGCTATCCTTTTTGTGCTCATCGGCTTTGCTTCTAGTATTCAGATTGTGGACCAAGTTGCCGGTGAAGGATGGAACCCTATTTTATACTCCAGATTATATTTGGAGCTTGGTTTATACGGCAGGTATACTTTGGGTTTGGGATAACATCATTGTAAGGCCTATTAAATGGTTGGTAACATTGATAAGGCCGGTTATCCATCATAGTACCGTAAATATCTTCTCAGGAAGAGAAAAAATAAGTAAAATTGAAAAAATTATGCTCCCGTGGAAGATCAACATTACAACTAATCTTAAATTTTTGATAATCAATCCTGTAATAAAAAGAGAAGCACAGCCTTTTTCAGCTATGCCTCCTAATTGTTGGTGGACCTAGGGGGATTCGAACCCCCGACCTCTTGAATGCCATTCAAGCGCGCTCCCAGCTGCGCCATAGGCCCATGTTGAATCGTCTACACCCATGTTGAATCGTATACAACTGCAGTAATCATTATGCCACATACATTACATAGTGTCAAGCTTAAATACACACAAGGTTCCCTGGCATAAGCTTTTTAGTCTAAAACATCTTTTTAAGCATTTTTAAGCATTCTGCCTCTTTTTTTGGGTTTTCCCCTTTGAACCTTCTGCCCATTTTTATGAAGCCCCCGGATGTATGTTACAGCCAACAGTAAAAGGGGTACTATAAAAACCAGTATTCCAAATAGAAAGGACACCATATCAGAGAACTGCTCCGTTTTCACCATATTTTTCGGTAGTAATGATATAAAGATTATAATAGGAAACAGCACCAGCATTCCTACTTGATGGTTTTTTAACTTAAAAAGCTGAGAAAAGGAAAGACCTGCAAGATAGTAAAAAATAATGATAGATGAAAAAGTTGCACTTACCCATAACGCAATAAACAAAGCATCAAGCCTTCCCAAAAACTGTCCTGGTGCTGCAATTATGCGCCCCAGATCTTCCACTGGCCAAATAAACATTTTTGTTATTTCTGCTCCAAAAACAGATATGGTAACTATGTAAATAACTAAACGCAAAAAGAGATTAAACCCCAAAGCAGCATATTCAGCTTTATAGGCCTGTGCCTGAACTGTCATAAAAGGCAGCAGCATTGTTAAAATTTCCTTTCCTTCCAGTCCCAAAGTAATATCAATAGTTGAAACTAAAATATCCTTTATATCTGAAGTCAGCACAGGCAGCAGGTTTGAAAAATCACTCATAGGCACAGCAAGAAGTATTAATGTAAGAATTAAACCAATAAAGAGTGGAAAAAGAATTTCACAAACCCTTGTAATGGGCTCAATCCCAAACCAGCTAACAGAAGCTGCTGTAATAAGCATTGACAAAACGATAACTTCCGGAGGAGTTCTGTCCAAAATTAAATGAATAAAATCCCCAAATTCTCTTAAAATCCTGGCAGTAACCAACACCCAAAAGGACACTGCCATAAGGACAAAAAATGTCCCCACAATCTTTCCAGCAATCCTGGGAGCATATTGGGCAAAGGTTTCATTGGGAAATAAAAGGCCTAATTTTATAAGGAAAAAAACTGCTATCCCAGCCAAAAAATGGCCTACTATAAGAGGCAGCCATCCATCGGTCCCCACTTTGATGGCAAGCTGGCGGGGAAAAATAAGCACTTCAATTGCATTTATTGTACTAACTATCAATATAAATGTCTGCCACGTATTTATGCGGTCTGTATTATTAATCATTAAATTCCCTCCAGCAGTTTTTATCTTATGGTTTCCATACCCCTTACTCTTACATCAGCACTAACAGTAATCCGCGCTTTAGAAAAATAGTCTTCATCCCATTTTTTTTCCACTTTCTTCCAATACTTAGGGTGTTTTTGGGCAACCATCTGGCCAAAATTAAAAATGTCAGCTTTATATTTTCTTTGAAGCTTGTCAAAGGCGTGGATGGCCCTTCTCTGCAGTTCCAATTCAACACGTCTTTCAACCTGATCAAGAAAGCTTTCATTGTCCGTTATATTGCTGCTTGTCTTCTCAACAATTGTCCCATCCCCAATCATATTTAGGAAAATAATGGGTTTATTATTTTTTACTTCAACTTTTCTTTTTGTTTCTATATGCTCAATTCTAACCACAATAAACCCTCTTTCAGTTTGAGGGTCCACAACGGTCACACTCTCCCCCATTAATTGATTGTTGACAATATTAACTCCGCTGGTTTCCAGTTCGCTTAACCAGCCCGCAAATTTCCAGTCCTTTATAACAGCGGCTCCCCCCACAACGACCTGCTCAGTAGAAGCAGCCCTTACCCTTGGGAAAACAGCATTCCCCGAATTAATAAGTGAAGTATAAATTTTTAAAAAGTCACCTTCAGTTTTAGCTCCTGAACGCTGGCGCTCACTGAAAAGTCTTTCAAGATAAAGGGTTGTAAAATTCTCTTCAAAAGGCTTAACCATTAATATTTTCTTGGCTTCGCCTTGGGCAACTGCAACTTTTATTCTTCCGTGAATCTCCCGCCGTCTTATAAAAAAATCAAAGATTTCTTTTATACCTTCTTTTGCCACATTTTCTCCTAATATAATTACCCTCATATGCCCGTAAAAATTCTCCCGCCCTAAACGCTTTGTAAGAGCTCTCTCTATATCCCATACGGTATTTCCTGTAGAAGTAACAACAAAGTTATTCCCGGCCTGCCGCATTCCACCTCCTCCCCCAGAATCACCTCCACCACCTCCCTGTCCCCCTCCTCCTAGAACGTTTCGTATTATTGGTATCTCTACCGTCATGGCATATCTGGGTATGCTGCCCTTAGGAGAAAGAAAAGAACTGTCCTCTTTTTCAAGAAACTTGGGTTTATCAAAGGCAACCCCTAAAATGAATGATCTCTCATTGATTTCAACCCTATTCCAGCAGCCGGCTGCAAAAAAAAACAAAAATGCAAAAAATGCCATTATCACCCCAGCCTTAAAAATTTTATTAAACACAGGCATGTTCTTTAACTTCAGCCTCCCAAGAAATACAAATATTTGAACTTTCTTGTTATTTTATTTAATCTTTATTTCTCAAACGCTTGACATCCTTAGGTCTTAAGCTCTGCGGACGTTTGTGCATAGATTGAAGGGGAAAGCGGATCATAACATCTTTTAAGTCTCTCAAACTTAAAGGAGAAAATGGCTCCAAGTAGCCCATGCCGAAGCTTTTTAGAGCAGCAAGATGCCCAATCAAGTATAATAAACCCAGCATGATGCCGTAAATTCCCAAAAACGCAGCTAAAATCATAAATAAAAAACGTATCTGACGTATTGCTGCACCAAAACTATAAGTTGGAACTGCAAATGCAGCAATAGCCGTAAGGGCAACAACAATAACCATGATGGGGCTAACAATATTAGCTTGAACTGCCGCTGTTCCCACAATAAGTCCTCCGACAATACCTATGGTCTGATTTAGGGGGCCCGGCAGTCTTGCTCCAGCCTCCCTTAAAAGTTCAAGGCTCAATTCCATCAAAAAAGCTTCTACAAAAGCTGGAAAAGGCACATTTTCCCTAGTAGAAGCAATGGACAAAGCCAGCGCCGTGGGAAGCATTTCAGGATGAAAAGAAGTTAATGCTATGTACAGAGCCGGAAGCAGAATAGCAATAAAATTTCCTCCAAATCTTATAAGGCGTATAAAAGATCCTGCAGACCAGCGCATATATGCATCTTCCGGAGAAACCATAAACATATTAATGTTCGCAGGAATTATAAGGGCAAAAGGGGAATTATCCACTAAAATTGCGATCCTTCCCTCTGCAACGCTGGCCGCTACCTTATCCGGCCTTTCCGTCTCCTGAACTGTGGGAAAAATAGACCACCAGCTGTCTTCTATAAAATGGGAAATATAAGAACTGTCCATAATAACATCTATGTCATTTTTTCCAGCCTTTTTTTAACTTCTTTAACCAAATCCGGATTAGCTATATCTTCAATATAAATAACAGCAACATCGGTTTTGCTTCTTCTGCCTATTTGTAAATTAATTACTCTGAGGTTGGGGTCTCTCAATCTTCTCCGTACTAAAGTAGTATTAACCCTAAGAGTCTCTGTAAAACCATCCCTGGGTCCTTTTATAACTTTCTCAATATCAGGATCAGTAATGCTCCTTTTTTCCCATCCTTTGGTATTAAGCATTAAGGCTTTGGGAAAGCCGTCCACAAGAACCGCAGAAACCCCAGTAAGAAATAAAGATACTAGTTTATCAAAGTCTTCAGCTTCGCTGATTTCCCCAATGGGAACAGAATTTTCTTTAATTTTTAAGAAGAGTTCTTTTGGAGCTAGTTTTCCACTGGGCTTTGTCTGACGGACATCCAAAAGAAGGGGTTTTAATATAAAATCGTTTACTACTTCATTATCCGCCAAACCCTCTAAATACAAAACCGCTGCATTTGTACCGCCAATTTTAATCTTTCTTAATATAACATCACTGCTTTCTCCAAGGATTTCGCGAAATATTTTAATGTTTTCATCCAAATTTTTTCGTATTCTTGTTTTAGAATTATCTGCTGCCGTTTTTATATAATTTCTGTTTTTCCTTTTAATCCTCTCAAGCATTTTCTTAAGCATGATTATGTACCTTTTTCCAAATGACTTCTATTTATTTATTTATTTTTTTACGCCGTAATATAAATTATTCCCAACTTAACTTCATCTCAACTCTATCTTTGTCTAATCTTTCACACTTATAACCTTTGAAAGGGATCGTGCAGTAATGGAAGCCGCAGCCGCCTTTACCATATCTCCGGGAATAAAAATCAGAGCTCCTTCAAAAAGAGCGGTTTTAAAATCTAACCCCTGCTGAAAAGAAAGCCAAAGTACCCCAATAAAATAAACTATAACTATTCCTCCCAGCACATTTGCAATAAAATAAAAGAGGAGAGACTTTTCCCGCTTTTGTTCCACAATCTTTCCAATTACATAAGCCGCTATGGGCCAGCTTATAATATATCCCCCTGTGGGACCCAATATTATCCCAAGTCCTCCTCTTCCTCCAGCCAGCACCGGAACCCCAGCTGCAACCAGCAGATCAAAAATCAGAAGACTTAATCCACCTACCCTGCTGCCAAGTATGGAGCCCGCAAGCATAGGTCCCATGCTCTGGCCCGTTATGGGTACCGGCTGAATAGGAATAATCAGCAAACCCAATGCAGCAGTTACAGCAGCAAAAAGCCCAGCATAAACCATATCTTTTGTTTTCAAATTTTCCACCACCTCAGATAAAAATTTTTTAGTACAGTATATTTAACAGAAATAAAAATGTCAACCCATAATTTTATAATAGTTAACATTAAAATAAAACGCAAAAAAGAAAGCTCCCAATGGAAGCTTTCAGTCTGTCGACAAACCCTCTTAAGTAAATCTTAGTTGGTCTCTGACGCGGTTTGCGAAACGACTTAACGAGTACGGGCTAACAGCTTTTGACAAAGCGTAAGGCAAAACCGGGAGGCGCGAATACAAAATAATTAGTTTTCCTTTAATAGCTTTTTCATAATCTTCCCTGCCGGATTTTTAGGGAGACTTTCAACAAACTCTACAGCCCGGGGAATCTTATAGGGTGCCAACTTCCCTTTCAAAAATGCCAGAACTTCACCAGCTGTGAGGCTTTCTCCTTCCACTGGAACAATAAACGCTTTAGGAACTTCTCCTTTTAAAGTATCCTTAATCCCCACCACAGCAACCTCTGCTATTTTAGGATGGGTAAGGAGAAGCTCTTCGATTTCCCTGGGATAAACATTAAATCCTCCTACAATTATCAAATCTTTTTTTCTGTCAACAATATAAATATAACCGTCTTTATCAGCCCATGCCATATCACCCGTACGAAGCCAACCGTTCACAAAAGCCTGTTTGGTGGCTTCCTCATCCCCGTAGTACCCCTGCATTACATTATCGCCTTTTACCAGAATTTCTCCAATTTCACCCTGGGGTGCCTCATTTCCATATTCATCACCGATAATTACTGATACTCCAGGAATTGGCAGTCCAATGGAACCGGGTTTCTTAACCCCATGAACTGGATTTATACAGACCACCGGGGAAGCCTCTGTTAATCCATAGCCTTCAATAAAATTCACTGAAAATTTGTTGGTAAATGCTTTATACAGCTCTGGGAAAAGGGGAGCACCCCCTGAAACAGCAATTCTTACCTCTTTAAAATGCTCCGGCTCTGCTTTCTTAAGAAAAACAGCATACATGGGCGGAACACCAAGGAGAAAAGTCACCTTTTCCTCTACCAAAGTCCTTATGGTTTCACTAGGCTGGAAGCCTTCCAAAACAACTACAGTACCCCCGCAGTACAAGGGCAGAAGAACGCAAACTGTCCACGCAAAACTGTGAAACATGGGAAGAACACACAGGAAGTTGTCATCCCGGGTTATCTCCGTTACTTTGGTCAATGAAATTACATTGCTGTAAAAATTCTTATGAGTAAGCATTGCCCCCTTTGGCTTGCCCGTAGTACCCGAAGTATAGAGTATTGCAGATAAACATTCATCTCCCAGATGAGCAGAACCCTGGGTATACTTTTCTGAAGTATAAATATCCTTCAAAGTATCTTGATTAAGAACCACAACATTTTTAAGTCCCAGAGTACTAAGATCAACGGAAGCTGCTTTTTCTAAAATCACAGGATGGGCTATAAGGGTCTCAGCACCGCTGTTTCTAATAACATAACCCACTTCCTCCAGTGTTAAAAATAAATTCAAAGGAACTGCTACTGCACCTATGCGGTTAACAGCCCAAAAAGAAAAAATAAATTCCGGACTGTTCGGCGCTGTAAGAGCAACCCTATCCCCTTCTTTAACTCCAAGGGATTTAAGATAGCCCGCAAAACGCTGTACATGCTCCTCCATCTCTTCATAGGTAATTTTTCTACCTCTGTGGCTAATAGCAATATCCTTCAACCTGCTGTTGGCAAGGTGAAAATTATCTACCCGCAAAATTCCCACTCCTTCTCTAATCAATGCTGTCATATCTGATCTGCCGTACTATTTTTCTATATTTATAGAAACATTTCCTTTTTACTGTGAACTCTACGTTATTTAAATTTATCTGCATTATTAAATGCACTTTAACAGACAATATAATAAAAAAATAACAACGGAAGCTTTAAAACAGTAATAAGGAGAACTAAGCATGGGATTTTCAAAATTCTTTGACAAAAAAATTTCAAAGTCCAGAAAATTTATTAACACTGCTGAAGCATTTAATTTGCGGGACATGCTGTCGTCAAAATACAGCGCTTTAGAAAGGATGCAGATATGGGAAAACTATGCCCATGATATGGATCTTAAATATTACCTTTCTTGCGTTAGAAAATCCATGGAAAAAAACATTCAATTAATTGAAAAAAAGACCCAGGAATTCGGCATCATGGGGCCCGACGGAAGGTTTTCTGACATTCGTTCCGCAGTCAATTCAGAGATTTTAAGGGATGAGTTTATTGCCAAAGACTTTTTTGAATTTATTCAAAAAAGCCAGACTGTCGACAAAGTCTAGTTCGGCAGTCTTTTTTTAATAAAGAAAAAACCTAAAAAATGCCCAAGGGAGCCGTAATATTTAGTAAA
>LGEZ01000003.1 GCA_001508005.1 Clostridia bacterium 41_269 | reverse complement strand
CACGGACTCACCCTTTTTTGATTTATTTTATTCCGACACATAAACTAAAAATCCTTCCTGCAAGTGCGAAAAATTTTTTCGCTACCTACCCAAAAGCTCACGAGTGATGTCTTCAACGCTCATACCTTTGTCCAACCTGCGCTTGACCCACCTTTGAGCAGCACGCCTGCCTATTCCCCGCTTTAGCATTACCAAATCAACCAGTGCCTTATGCCTTTCACGAGCTTCCCGCTCTTGCTTTATTGCCTCTATCACTTCAGGGGTCGGCTCATACCTGTACCGCACACGCATGTTGCCAGAAACCTCTTGAGCCGCTCCATGCCTTTTCAAAGCCTTGTAAAGCCCTGTATCGCTCATGCCGAGCTTTGCGGCAATCGAATACACTGATTCCACAGGTGGTTTGTCAGTAAACAGGGACTTGCGAGCATACGCACGCACGTAAGCGGACGGTGAACAGGTTGCTGGGTTGTAGTTCTGGAGCAGTCGCACGGTGATTAAGCCCGCCAACTCATCACCAGAACGCTCCGCAACCCACCTGTGAAGCCACTTTTGGAAAACCTCATCCTGCCAGCCTTGGCGGTAGAGCATTATCCCCGCCTGCGCTTTTATTGAATCCTCCGGCGTCCTACCTGTGGCAAAGATAAGGGGCAAGTTTCCCTTCGGGCGACAGGCGCGTGTCCAACGGATAGGTTGAGGCGCACCCTCCCACTTCCATGTCCTATAACCCGCAAAAGGCGCAAGGTAAAGCATGTAACCCGTTTCCTTATGCTGAAGCCACCACAGGGTTAGTGATGAGACGTAAGGCGGTTTCACACCTCCAACACGCACCAGTTTGTAATGCCAACCGCCTATACCTTCCTGCCATATTCCCCTTTTCGGCTCCTCCAAACCACTGTGGAGTAGAGCGGTAATCGTGCGCACAAGTGCAGTTAAAATTTCCATCATTTTTGGTATGTTCGCTCAGTTCGGTTTATCATTTTGGAAAAAATTTTACCAACTGATAAAAAATTTTGCAAGGGAGGGATACGGTTTGCTTCGTTTGACGGTCGAACGCAAAAAACGGCGAATTAGCCAAATGCAACTCGCGGCACTTACGGGCATTCACCCCAGTAATTTGTCTCGAATTGAGCGAGGGGTCGTGCCGGCTTACAGAGGTTGGCGTCTTCGCATAGCGAAGGCTCTGGGCTGGCCCCTTGAGCGGGCAGATGAACTTTTCGAAGAAGTAGAAGAAAGGAGGGTTCGATGACCCATGTCCACGGTTTTTGGGGTAAAAAACATACCAAACGAATTAAAGAATGCTCCACGCTGGGTTCTGTGGAAAGCTGAAGGCGCGAAAAAGCCGCCCGCCGGCCCCAGCGGCCGTAAGATTGATGTGACGGACGCCAAGAATTGGCTTGCTTTCGATGAAGCCCTACAATTTCTCGCCACAGGTGGTTGCAAATTTGCTGGCCTCGGTTTTGTGCTCGGTGATGGTTACGGTGGAATAGACCTCGATGAGTGCATCGACGAAGCCGGTAACCTAAAGCAATGGGCGAAAGCGTTGTTGCGTCTGCTTCCACGCACATACACTGAAATTTCGCCCTCCGGTCGGGGCGTTAAGGTGTTCTTTAAAACGAGCGCCCAAATAAATCGTCGGAAAGGAAATGTCGAGCTTTATACCGCCGGACGGTATTTTACGATAACTGGCAACAAATTCTCGGATGCTCCACAGTTTTTGGCAGAAATTAGTGAGACAGAACTCGATAACCTTGTAAATAAACTGCACGTTTTAGAAATTGCCACACAAATAGAATCCGGCAAATTCGGCGACGACATTCAGGCACTCTTTCTTGGGGATTGGCAGGGTTATCCCAGTCAATCTGAAGCCGAACTTGCTTTTCTAAATATGGCACACAACCGCTGCAATCTGCAAACTGAAGAAGAACTAGACTTCCTCTACCGACTTTCTGGGCTTTACCGCCCCAAATGGCAGGAAATCCACAGCGGTGACGGCAAAACGTATGGCGAATTAACACTGGCTAAAGTCCTTGACGAGGGTAGAATACCTTCACCCGAGCCACAGACGGAATTGCCACAAGACTGCCTTATCGGAATTGCTGGCGATTTCGCAAGGCTCTTTGCCAGTTATTATGAGGCCCCGGTTGAGTTCTGGTTTTTCAGCTTTCTCACAGTTTTGGGACACCTCATTGCTGGACGTGTGACCCTAGCAAGCGACTTAGAGCCGGAGCCGCGGCTTTACACAATACTGCTTGGGCGCTCAGGAATCGAAAAGAAATCCACCGCTATAAGGCGCACCATCCGGTTCTTTGAGGAGGCCGGAATTGCCCCACAGGTGTTATATGGGGTTGGTTCGGCGGAAGGACTGGCTGAAGCGCTCAAGGAGCATAACAACCTCCTACTAGTCGCTGATGAATTCCGCGCACTTGCTAGTAAAACACGTATTGAAGGCTCAGTACTTGCCCCAATGCTAGCAAGCCTATTTGAAACCGGCGCTTACGACAACCGAACGAAATCTAAATCCGTGAAAATTAGGGATGCCGCGCTGTCGTTGTTGGCAGCTTCAACCACGGATAGCTACGCAATTCTTTGGGACAGCCACAACATTGCTATAGGCTTGCCAAATCGACTGCTAATCGTGCCAGCTGAGGCGCGCACCAGCCGCCCCTTTGTCGAGGAGATTCCGGCTGAAGCGCAAGCAAAGCTCAAAGAGCGGCTCATTGACGTCATCAAAGCCGTTGATGAATCCACGGGGGTGGTTAAAGTGGGAAACCACAACGCCAAACTGCCTTTCGCTGTTCGGTTGCGCTTCAGTAACGACGCAAAAGCCATCTGGGAGGGGTGGTACCATAGGCGTCCTGCGGATGTACATGCCACACGCCTGGATACTATAGGTCTTCGCTTAGCGATCCTGTTGGCAGTGTCTCAGGGAAATCTGGAGGAGATTGACGCAAAAACAATTTCCGCTGTTATAAAAATTTTGCAGTGGCAGTACACCGCGCGCCTTCTGCACGACCCGGTGGACGCTGTTAACAGCGTCGCTGAATTGGAAGAGAAGATTCGAAGAATTTGTAAAACCCACGGGTGTGTGAAGTGGCGCGACCTCTGTAAACGTGTACACGCAGAGAGATATGGGATGTGGATGTTTGAAACCGCCGTCAAGAACTTGGCGAGGGCAGGAGAGATTCGCCTTTACAAGAGGGGGCGTTCGAAGGTTGTCGAGTATATCGAAAATGCCCCCAAAACTGTCCCCAACGCAAAAAATGGGCTCTAAGCCTTGTGCCACAAGGGTTTCAGCGATTTCTATATAAGAGGGGGAGATGTTTTCACCCCCCCTCTATATAAAAAACCCGCAAAGCCTTGTGCCACAAGGGTTTGAAGGCAATTTTTGGGGTGGGGACACAAATGGGGGACAATTCACAAAAAGGAGGAGGTCATGATTATGCTGGTTTTCCTCTTCGTGATTTTGCTTTGCGTTTTGTTTCCAAAACCTGTGGTGCTGGTCTTTAACCTTTTACACCTGTGGAAAAGAAAAGGAGGTGCTTTTCGCCATGGCAGGCAAATGCCTTAAGCGTGTAGCATGGATTCGCAGGCACAGGGTGCTGAAGATGAAGGATGAGCCTCTACCCAAAACTGTGGGTGGCATGTCCGCTGTGATTGGCTGGCGGCTGGTAAGGGAGACGGAGGACGGCCTGCAGTACTGGGAGGCATACGGCTGGAAGCCCTACGACGCTACGCTGTACCGCCTAAGCGAATACGACCCTGCAAACTGCCCAGCGGAAGCCGTCCCTGCTGAAATTTATACAGAAAACCTGAAACTGCTTGTGAAGGGCAGGGCGTCAGCGTACCTTGTTTCTCCGCTGCCACAACTCCAGCTTGCGTGCCAGGGGGCTGCCGTATCGTGACCTGCGGCGGCTTCCTCCGCCCCCTGCGCGGGGTTTGCCGTCGTAGAGAACTATATCCCTATGACGGAATTTGGGGAGGCACTCCTCAAGCCCTTCCAAGGGCGTGCCTGCGTAAGGTGAACGCTTTAGAAGGCTCAAAGGCTATCACCTCAGCAGGATTATAGCACAATTCCAATTGCTGTGCTAAAATTTAGACCAAAAGGATGTGATTGCCAGTGTTAACCGTTGAACAGTGCGCTAAGTTAACCGTCAGTGACGTGCCTTATAAAGGCAAGACGCGGCTGGTGAGCGGGGGCAGGGGTTTTGGGATTACTGCCAGCCCGAAGGCTGTGGGGGTAGTATCCGGCAGGAAACTGGCTCAGCGGATTGAGCGGGTTAAGCTCCCCTACGGCGGTAATGCGCCTGGCGGGTTTGTGTTGTGGTTTAGGTGCCCCACCTGTGGAAGAAAGACACCAACACTTTACCTTCCCCCTCGTGGGGATGGTTTTGCGTGCCAGAAGTGCCTTAGGCTTGGTTATGCAGCGTGGAAGCGCAACGGCTACTACCGCTGGCCTAAGGGTGCTGAAGCGTGGCTGAAGCAGTTTGTAAGACGTGCTGAGGAGGTGTTGAAGAGATGTCCGAGGAAAAACGGATGTCAGTAATCACCAAGGTTGAGGAGGCGGTAGATGAGATTTTGGATGCTCTCCTTGATGAAGCAAGGGCAGGGAATGTGCAGGCAGCAAGGCTTTTGTTGCAGGTAGCAGGTCTGCTCCACAGTGGGGGGTAGGGTAAATATGCTTTGGGGTGCCCCGTCAACGCACTGACTCACCGCTCCAAAAAGACGGGATACCCATTCCCGAAAAGAGGCTGGAGGTTTTGCTCAGTTCTTAAGCAGGCGAGCCCCCCACTGTGGAGAAGCCCATTACCCTCGGGCGCAAAAAGCCAGGCAAAGGTTTTTCACAGCTTGCGGCTTGCTCTTCTACCCAACTGCTGGAGTTTAGCCACAGGGGAAGCCTTCTCGTGAGCCTCGCGGATATCGTCCTGCAGGTAGCGGATGTAGCGGCGAGTCATGGTAAGGTCTTTGTGACCCAGTATTCTCTGCAGTGCGAACGGGTCATTGGCTTCTTTAAGAAATTCAATGGCGAAGCTGTGGCGTAATCCGTAGGGTGTAACCTTAACCCCTGCCTTTTTGCAGTATTTCGCCAGCCTCTTCGACCACCAGGAAGCATTCAGAGGTCTTCCATTTTCGGTGGCAAACAGCGGCACTTCTTCACTCCACCATTTAGGCCTTATCTTGAGGAACCTAAGCAAAGCTTGGCAGGTGAAGGGCGAAAGCACCAGGGTACGGCCAACACGGGTTTTAGCCACTTCAGGGCGTATGTACAGCTCACGGGCTTCCAGGTTTAGGTCGTTTACTCTCACTTGGAACAGCTCTCCTGGCCTTGCGCCTGTGTCAATTTGCACTAGCATGAGGCAGTAATCCCTTAAGCCTGTGTAGCTGTGCTTATCTGGCTGTTGCAAGAGCTTCTTTAGAGCCTCTAGGGGAACATGGCGAATGTTGCTTAAGTCTTCCTTGGCTTTCTTGATCCCCGCTGCTGGATTGGCAGGAAGGTATCCTTGAGATACGCACCAGTTGAAGAAGGCTTTAAGGTATTTCAGCTTAATGTTTCTGTAACCTGCTGAACAGGGCTGGCTGAAGTAGTGGAACACTGCTTTCTGCAGTGCCTCATAGGTGGTAATGTTGGGGCTGGCTTTGAGGAAGGTTTCCACATGCCAGCGGTAGTCGTTCAGGGTGCGTTGAGCTAGGCCATCTGCTTGCCTGGCAAGAAGGAACTCCTCCAGGGCTTGGGATAAATCGGATACCTTTGGGTTGAGTTTGGTTATCTTAGGCACAATAAAACCCTCCCCAGGAACCACGGACTTTTTCGGGAGGGTGAATCCGTGAAAGCCTTGATTTTCAAGACTGGAGCGGAAAACGGGATTCGAACCCGCGACCCTCGGCTTGGGAAGCCGATGCTCTACCACTGAGCTATTTCCGCATAGAGAATCAAGCATTCCTGACACCAAGCTGCCTTCAAGGGCAACGGACTCTTTATATTTTTGTTTACCGTAGTATATTTTATATCATTAAGTGTCCTAATGCAAATTCCTCCTATTCAAAGAAGCATTTTTATAGTTTATAAAAGTTTGTTGAAATTATCCTTTACAGAGAAAGCTGCGTAATTTATGGTAAAAAGCTGGGCTTTAGCCTACCCAGCTTTTATGGTGACCCGTAGGGGATTCGAACCCCTGTTACCGGCGTGAAAGGCCGGTGTCTTAACCACTTGACCAACGGGCCGTGTAAGTAGTATGTATAAGACATGGTAAAATATGGTGAGCCATGGAGGAATCGAACCTCCAACACCCGGATTAAGAGTCCGGTGCTCTACCAGTTGAGCTAATGGCCCACAAAAGCGGTTTTACCCCCCAAAGACACTTTAGTATAATAATATATAAATTGAAATATGTCAATACCATGAAAAATATAATTTTTTATAATTGAGCTGGCTTCTTTCTAAATATGCCTCAAAAGCGTATCCACTAAAAATAAATCAATAAAATCATTAAATATTTCCTTCCGCCAGGTGTGTCATTATCAAAGCTTCTACTTCTTCAAGATGATCCAGCATTGCATTAAAAGCTTTTTCCCCTTTACCCGTCTTTATAGCCCTTAAAATTTTTTGATGGCCTTGGTAAGAAAGTTCACTACCCTGTCGTGCCTTAATGGATTTTTCCCTCGTCTGCCATATCATATCATGAATAACTTCTACAATTTTTAATGCAATTTCATTTTTGGCAGCCTTAGCTATTAAATAATGAAATCGGTTGTCTTCTTCAATTATCAGCTTTCCCTGTTCTATAAGTTCCTTCTGTCTTTTTAATGAATCTTCCAAAGATTTTATATCTTCCTCAGTAGCTCTTTCAGCAGCAAGCTGAGCCAAACTGGGCTCTAAAATGCGCCTTATTTCCAGAGGTTCCCTCAACTGATCTTTATTCTTCATTATATTTTCCAGCATAGGATCAATATCAAAATTTACTTTTTCAACAACGCTGAAAGTACCGCCCCCAACTTTACGTTCAATAAGACCCAAGGTTTCCAAAACCGTAAGAGCCTGCCTTACAGAAACCCTGCTGACTCCAAACTCCTTTGCCAGCTCTCGTTCTGAAGGAAGTTTCTCCCCAGGTCCCAGCTCCCCGCTTAATATAAGTTCTTTAAGCTGTTTAACCACTTCTTCATATACCCTCGTTTTCTTTATGGTTTGAAACTTCAATTTTACCTCCACCCCTGATCTTCAATCGTTAATTCATAAATTCACAACAAATTTAAATGCTATCTTTTGTAAAAATTATTTTGGGACCAACATCCCTTAGCGAAGCACAACCTGTGAGTATCATCGCTTGAACAAGCTCTTCTTTAAGCTTTTTTAAATAAAAGCTTACTCCCTCAGTTCCACCACCAAAAACAGCCACAGCTAAAGGTCTTCCCACAAGCACAGCATCAGCACCTAAGGCGAGATACTTCAAGACATCTACCCCCGAGCGGACACCGCCGTCAGCAAAAATTATCACTTCATCTCCTACAGCATTCACTATTTCCGCTAGAACCCTTGCAGCACCCGGCATTGAATCCAATATTCTGCCCCCATGATTGGAAACCACTATAGCCGATGCCCCTGATTTAACTGCATTTTCTGCCTCATCAGGAGTCATAATGCCTTTAACAATAAAAGGTAGCTTGGTGCTGCTTATTATTTCCTTCAGTTCTTCAGGGGTTTTTGGGCCCACAGGCTGCCCTTTTAAGGCCATAGTAATCAGCCCTGCTCCGTCAATATCCATTCCCACAGCTAGGGCTCCTGCCTCTTCTGCTTTAGAAATATATTTAAATATCTCCTGCTGTTCCCTGGGCTTTATAATGGGAATCCCCTTTCCTCCAGCCCTTTTTACAGCGCTAACTCCGGAATCATACATAGCGGGATCCGCTCCATCTCCGGTCATTGCAATGGTACCCGCTTCAATGCTTCCCTCAACAATAGATCTTATAAATTCTTCTTCAGAAACGGCTCCTCCCATATTGTAGGAAATTCCTGTCATAGGTGCAGCCAGCACGGGAAGCTGAAGGATCTGCCCAAAAAGTTCAATGGAAGTATCCGGTTCCTTTGCTCCGTGTATAACCCTCAAATTAACTTTTATTTCTTTTAAAGCTTCTATATTATCTATAAAGGAATTCCCGCTTCCTGCACCCCCCATTCCGGGAACTTCCCCTGCACATGCTCTACCGTTGCACTCTTTGCACACTCTGCAGTAGCCTTTAAACTTAGACCTGGCTTCCCTTCTTATGGCTTCCCAATCCAAAACCTGCTCCTCCTCCGTAAAAATCATAAAATTTCTTTTTCTTTTAATTTCTTTTCCTTTATAGTTCAGTTTATCACAATTGCTTAAATTCTCAACTGCTCAATATTTCCGAATAGTTTTCATAAAAAAACAGGTTAAAAATCTGTTTTAAAAAACATTTTCAAGAGATATGGTCTGTTCCCTAGCAGGACCAACAGCTATCAACGAAATTCTTAAACCCGTTATTTCTTCTATGCGCTTAACGTATCTTTGTGCATTGGGAGGCAGGTCTTCCATTTTTCTTGCACTGCTTATATCTTCTTTCCACCCTGGAAGCTCCTCATATACAGGCTCACACCTGGACAGCTCCTCTAAACTGTGGGGAAAATGCTCAATGTACCTGCCGTCCAACTTGTAACCAGTGCATATTTTAACCACTGGGAGGGAGCTCAAAACATCCAGCTTGGTAACGGCAATACTTGTAAGACCGTTAATTCTGGCAGCATACTTCAAAACAACTCCATCCAACCAGCCGCACCTGCGAGGCCTCCCTGTGGTTGTACCAAATTCGCGGCCATTTTGGCGAATAAAATCGCCAATTTCATCTTTTAATTCAGTGGGAAAAGGACCTTCACCAACCCGTGTTGTGTAGGCTTTTGTCACACCCACAATTTTTTCAATGAAATTGGGACCGATCCCTGAACCTGTGGCAGCCCCACCGCTTATCGGCTGAGAGCAGGTAACATATGGGTAAGTGCCGTGATCAATATCCAAAAGGGTACCCTGGGCCCCTTCAAAGAGTACCTTCTTCCCAGATTTTACTGCTTCATAAATCAAAAGGGATGTATCCTCTACATATTTTTTTAATCTCCTGCCATATTCAAGATATTTCTCCTCTATTTCCGCCTGTTTCAAGGGTTCAGCCCCATAAATTCCTGTCAGTATGAAATTATGGTATTCCAGCGCCCTTTTCAGCTTTTCCCTAAACAGTTTGGGTTCAAATAGGTCACCAACTCTTATTCCTCTGCGGGCATATTTATCCACATATGCAGGACCCACGCCTCTTCTTGTTGTGCCCAGCTTCAACTCGCCTCTTTTTTCCTCTTCAAAAGAATCTAAGATCTTATGATAAGGCATTATTAGATGAGCAATATCACTCACCCTTAAATTGTCGCCTGAAATTCCCATGCCCTTTAAATTTTCAAGTTCTTCAAAAAAGACTTCAGGATCAACAACCACACCGTTTCCTATTACACAGAGCTTATCTTCATACAGAATCCCAGAAGGTATAAGGTGCAGCTGTAGGGTTGTTTCACCCACTATAACCGTATGCCCGGCATTGTTGCCGCCCTGATACCTCACCACCAAATCTGCCTGCTCAGCAAGATAATCTGTTATTTTTCCCTTTCCTTCATCACCCCATTGGGCACCTACCAATACTACCGTTGACACAGTTACACCCCCTACATGTAAAAACCATTAAAAGTATTAAAAAATTTCTTCCTTTTTCAAAATATCGCGAGCAATAACAATCCCTGATATGGAAGCCTGTATAAGGCCGCGGGTTATCCCTGCTCCATCACCAGCAGTATAAAGATTTTTGATTTTTGTCTCCAGAAAGTTGTTAACCTCAAAGCGTGAAGAATAAAATTTTACTTCCACTCCATAAAGAAGGGTATATTTTGAATACACCCCAGGAGCTACAACATCAAGAGCCCTGAGCATCTCAATTATTGCCACCAAATGACGGTATGGAAAAACTAAAGATATATCTCCCGGCGTTGCTTCCGTTAAAGTGGGATCAATGGGGGATTTTTTCAATCTGTCCCAAGTAGTCCTCCTCCCCGCCAAGAGGTCCCCCAGCCTCTGAACCAGCACGCTCTCCCCTAAGAGATTGGCAAGGCGACCGATATATTCACCATACGCAATGGGTTCCTTAAAGGGTTCGGTGAAAGTTTTGCTGACCAGAAGGGCAAAATTTGTATTATTTGTCTTTCTCTCTGCATGGGTATGACCGTTGACTGTAACCAAATCACCCATATGCTCCAATACAACTTCACCATTGGGATTCATGCAGAACGTTCTTACTTTATCATCAAAGGTCTGGGAATAAAAAATAAATTTTGATTCATAAACCACATCAGTAATATGCTTCATTATCTCCGCTGGAACTTCAACCCTCACTCCTATATCCACAGGGTTTACAGCCATTGAGATTCCCAAACGTTTTCCTTCATTGAGAAGCCACTGGGCTCCTTCTCTTCCCGGAGCGCAGATAATATATCTTCCTCTATACTGTTCTCCATCTGAAGTTACCACCCCCGCTGCTCTGTTTTTCTCTGTAATTATGCGCTCAACTTTTTTCCGGCAGTATATTTTCACTCCCCGCTTAAGGAGATAATCCCTCATATTTTTTAAAATATCCTTAGTTCTCCCTGTACCCATATGCCGCACAGGAGCATGAATAAATCTCATCTGCGCCAGCACTGCTTTTCTTCGTATTTCTTCTATTTCTTCTTCCTGCCCAATACCGTAAACTTTTTCTGGTGCTCCAAACTCAATATAAATGCTGTCAACATAATCTATTAAATCCTTCATTTTGTTGAGGTCCATATACTGATCCAGCATACCCCCCACATCTGGGGAAAGGGTTAATTTTCCATCGCTGAACGCACCTGCTCCTCCCCATCCAGAAACGGTAACACAGGGGCTGCAGTTTTTGCACCCTTCCTCTCCCATTTGAAGAGGGCAGATGCGCTCTTCAAGGGTTCCACCCTTTTCAAACATTGCTATTCTTAGATTTTCAGTATTTCTGCAGAGTTCTATAGCAGTAAAAATGCCAGCCGGGCCCGTACCAACAATAATAACATCATAGCTGCGAGTATTCATCTTATTACCTCCCAGCCCATAACCTAAAACCCATTTTATATTGTTATTTGCTAAATTTAACAGTTATACAAAAAAAAAAATATTTCCAAAATATAGGTTATTAAAAGCAGAGCAATTATAACAAAGGGGTCTTAAGAAGTCAAGAAAACAAATAAAATTAGATTAATTTTACCTGCCAATTATCTACTAGCTAAAAACATCCCCATAAAAAGTTTATCATAAAATTAATAAATTAATAAAAAATTTCCCTTTATATCTTATTTATTAAAACTCTAATTTAAAAAAGCCGCTTAAAACAGCGGCTTTTATTTAAAGACTATCATATAAATTTATTAATGAATCTCTATATAAGTTCAATTTTGCAAAATTCTTCTCTTAGATTTTTTATTGCTTTGGACTTAAGCCTAGATACCCAGCCCTGGGAGATGCCTAAATCCCTAGATATTTCTATTTCTGTTTGGGGTTCCCCGAAAAATCCAAATTTTTTCTTCAATATGGTCTGTTCCAGTTTCGACAGTTTCTCCAACATCTTTCGCAGATACTGAATTTCACATTGGCGCTCAACTTCTTCTTCTAGATTATAATCATCAGCTATACAGTCCAGATAGCTGAAGCGATCCTCACTTTTTTCATCCTGCTGCCCCGGCAGTTCATTTTCCAAATAGCAGAATCTTTTCTCATAACGCCTGCGGGTTCGCAGGAAAAGACGAATTTCGTTTTTTATACAGATTACAGCATAGGATGCAAATTGGACCCCGCTTTCTGGATTGAACGTCCTTGCTGCTTTAACAAGTCCCAGACAACCCTGGCTGTAAAATTCCTCGTCTTCCTGTTTATTTCTAGGTGCAAAGGAATTAACTACATGCCCAACCAGCCCAATGTTATTTTCCACAAGCTCCCGGTAGCAGGACGTGTCCTCTTTACTCGGACAACAGGTATTCCCCATATTCTCACCGCCTGCCAGCAGATTTTTCTACCCCTCCTACATTTGTCTACGCTGTCCCTTTACAAACTACCGGTTTCCAGACATCCCCCCTCCAAACATGTTCTATAATAGTTCAAGTCTATTTTAACATAACCAGAGTTAAATGTCTACGATTTCGAGCTGTATAAGCCCAATATGTCATGGTTTTTTGGTATACCGTATCCCTAGCTTTGATTTTCTCATTTTTACTGCCTTAATTATCTCAAAGAGTTGAGGCCCAAAGCATTTGCTGCTATCCCTCACGGTTAAATAAGAATACAGCACCTGATATCATTACCACTGCTGTGGCCACAATCACCGCAATATCAAGGAATAGGGAGAACTCCTGCTGTCCGATAACTGTACATTTTAAAGCGTCTATTCCATAGGATAATGGGTTTATCTTTGCTAAAAAATCCATCCATGGAGGAAGTCCGTTAAGGGGGAAAATAGCTCCACTTAAAAAAAAAACATGGGCATAACTAAAAAATTCATAATCAGCTGAAACCCCTGCATAGTTTCCATTCTTGAAGCAATTAAAATACCAAATGAAGACAGAGAAAAGGATATTAAAAACATAACTAAAAGAGCTGAAACAAAGCTGGAAACCGTTAAATCCACATTAACAAAGGGAGCAAGCATTAGGACAAGGGTTCCCTGAAGAACAGAAGTGGTGCTTCCGCTTAATGCTTTGCCCACAACAATTGAAGTTCTGGAAACAGGACCTACCATAATCTCTTTTAGAAAGCCAAATTCCCTATCCCAAACAATGGATACAGCGGAAAAAATAGAAGTAAAAAGAACAGTCATTCCCACTACACCTGGAAACATAAACTCAGCATAATCCAAACCCATGGGACTGAAATTGCTTCCCATACCTCTGCCCACAATAAAAAGCCAAACCACAGGCTGAATTAAAGAAGTCACTATCCTGAGCTTCTCCCTAAAAAAGCGAATAAGCTCCCTAAGCCAAATAACATAAATTCCCTGCCAATGAAGCACGGCAAAAATTACCTCCTTCTTCGAGCTCTCCTTCGCATCCTCATCTGCTCTTTTAAATCTACGGTTTCATCTCTTAAAGCCCTCCCTGTTATTTTTAAAAACACATCATCAAGGGTGGGTCTTCTTAAGGATATGGATTTTATATTTCTTTTAAAACGGGAAACAAGGAGAGGAATGAGCTCTTCTCCATTTTCTGCTTCAAAAACAACCTTATTATCCACAACCTTTGCTTCAATGCCAAATTCTTTTTTTATGAACAAAGCAGCATCAGATTGGTAATCCGTAGCAAAGGTTATAACATCTCCACCTACCTGCCTTTTAAGCTCTTCAGTAGTACCTTCGGCTACTATAACACCATGATCAATAATAGCTATGCGGTCGCAGTTTTCTGCTTCATCCATATAGTGGGTAGTAAGAAAAATTGTAATGTTTTCCTTTTCCCTAAGTTCCCGAATATATTTCCAAATATGATTTCTGGTCTGAGGATCAAGGCCCACAGTGGGTTCATCCAGAAATAAAACCTTTGGATAGTGCAGAAAACCTCGGGCTATCTCAAGCCTGCGCTTCATTCCACCGGAAAAGGTTTTGACCAAATCTCTTTTCCTGTTTTCCAGTTCAACCATTTTTAAAGCTCTTTCTATACGCTCCTTTCTTATTTCCCTATTCACCCCATAAAGAAGAGCGTGAAAATAAAGATTCTCCCAAGCCGTCAAATGCTCATCCAAAGTGGTATCCTGAAAGACAAGGCCGATGGATTTCCTTACCTCCCCAGGCTGCTTAACAACATTAAATCCCCCCAGAAAAACTTCACCGGAAGTGGGTTTTAGAAGTGTGCTCAATATGTTAATCACTGTTGTCTTTCCAGCACCGTTGGGGCCTAAAAAACCAAAAATTTCCCCTTCTTCCACTTTAAAAGATATACCCCTTACGGCTTCTATATCTTTGTACCGCTTTACAAGTTCCTTAACTTCAATAACCGGCATAATTCTGCTGCTCCTCTCATTATAAAAATATAAAAACTGTTGACCAGCGGGTCGGTTTGGGGTATTTTTTTAGCGCCCGAAGGCGCCTTTTATATACGCTTTTCTTATCGGTCAAAAAATATATTTTTCCCCGCTGCCGCAAGGGGAACGCCAATGATAACTTCCCCTTCTATTATCCCTTCCCTGCGGGCTACCGCTCCTATCCTGTACATTATCCTGTTATCTGCATTAAAAAGGCTTGCTGTTTTTACAGCTGATCCTAAAGCAATGCCCAGGTCCACAAGCCTCCATGCACAAATGGGCCCGTCAAATTCATTACCATCAGTATTAAGTTTGAGCTGATCACACCTGCTGTATCCACATGCCCCGCAGTTTAAGCCTGCAGGCTGAGCCTTATTCAAAGCAAGAAGCAGAACTGCTGAAGACTTTTTAACTCCCCGGGCATCACGATCATAATTGGGCTTCCCCGTAATTGTCCCATACTCTTCCATTTTGTCTGCAAGGTTTTTAACTTCCTGTCCTTCCAGAATCTTAATGGCGATATAATCCTCTCCCTTGGTTTTAGGAGCTGTTTTTGCAGAAAGAGCCATCATTTCCGCAACATTTAAAAGTATTTTGTCCATCCTTCACCCTCCTTTTTGACTACCCTTCAGGAACCATATCCTTAGCCAAATTGACAAATTTAGTATATTGGGGCAGAAAGGCAAGCTCAACCACCCCAACGGGACCATTTCTGTGCTTACCTACAATAACTTCTGCAATCCCTTTTTTGTCTGTATTTTTATTGTAGTATTCATCTCTATACAGAAAGAGCACCACATCAGCATCAGCCTCTATGGCACCGCTTTCCAGCAGGTCAGCCATAATGGGACGCTTATCCTGCCTCTGCTCCACACCCCTGTTCAGCTGAGAAAGGGCCATTACAGGAATTTTAAGCTCCCGAGCTAATCCCTTTAGAGCTCTGGAAATCTGTGCTATCTCCTGCTGCCTGCTGTCAGCCCTGCGGTGTCCCTGCATAAGCTGTAGATAATCTACTATTACCAAATCAAGCCCTTTATCTGCTTTAAGCCTCCTAGCTTTTGCCTTAATTTCTAAAGCTGTTACCATGGGGGTATCATCAATGTAAATTGGAGCTTCAGAAAGGGGACCCATGGCCCTTATAAGCCTTTTCCACTCATCTTCATTAAGCCTGCCTGTACGGAGTTTCTGCTGATCTATCATTGCTTCGCTGGCCAAAAGCCTCTGTACCACCTGTTCCTTTGACATTTCCAAACTGAAAATGGCTACGGAATAATTATGATTAACAGCAGCATTGTGAGCTATGTTTAAACAGAAAGAAGTTTTCCCCATACCCGGCCTGGCAGCACAAATTATAAGATCGCTCTGCTGAAGGCCGCAGAGCAGTTTGTCCAGGTCCTTAAAAGTTGGAATTCCCGTTACTTCTTCTTTATGCTGACTCAACCGCTCAATAATCTCATAGGTCTCCTTAATAACTTCCTTTATAGTGCTGAAACCCTCACGATTCCTCCGCTGTGCTATTTCAAAAATCCGCTGTTCAGCATCATCAAGGAGGTCTTCAATATCATAAGCCTCCTCATAACACCGATTGGCAATGTGATTTGCAGCCTTAATGAGGGAACGAAGGGTGGATTTTTCTAAAACAATTTTTGCATAATATTCTGCATTGGCAGCAGAAGGAACAATATTGGCGAGAGATGTAAGATAGGAAGCTCCTCCCACACTTTCCAGAAGCCCTTTACGCCTTAGTTCCTCAGTAACAGTTACCAGGTCTACTGCTTCATTCTGCTCTGTAAGGGATAGTACAGCTTCATAAATTATCTGGTGCGCTTTTTCGTAAAAATCTTCCGGCTTTAGAATCTCCATAACCACAAAAACAGATTCGCTGTCAAGGAGCATAGAACCTAAAACAGCCTGCTCAGCTTCAATATTCTGAGGCATAATTCGATCAGCTATTTCCATAAAAATCCCTCATTTTAGAAATTACAGTTTTTTTCACAAGCATGTAAAATAATATCTTCGATGGTTTCAATAGGAATAACTTGAATTCCATTTAAACCTACAGGTACATCAGCCCTATTTTCTGAGGGAATCAAAACCGTTTTAATACCAGACATTTTAGCACCATAAATTTCTTCAATTATTCCCCCAACAGGCTTTATCCTTCCTCGAATGGAAATCTCCCCTGTTATCGCAACAGACTGCTTAGTGGGCACCTTAGTTATGACGCTCAGCATAGCTAAAAGGATCGCTGCACCGGCCGAGGGACCGTCTATTCCAGCACCGCCCACGATGTTCACATAAATATCAAAGTCAGTGATTTCTTTTTCCGTAATCTGCCGGATTACCGCTGCCGCATTAAAAACCGAATCTTTAGTCAGGGGCCCAGCCGTTTCATTAAAATGTAGCCTGCCTTTTCCAGGCTCCCTTGCTTCAAAAGCAGCCGCTTCGATTTCCAAAACCCTTCCCATAAAACCGGATATGCCAAGACCAAAAGTTTTTCCAATTTCGCAAGAGCTGCTCCCCAAACTTTTTGCAGTGGGAACAAGCCTGGAACTGCGGACCACTTCATAAACATCTTCTGAAGTTATGGTTACCCCATTTGGATCACTACAGCTGGATCTTAAGAGAGAAAAGCTAAAAGCATCAGCCAAAATGCTGACTGCCTTTCTCCCTTCCACAGTATATTTACATATAATGTGGGGCACCTCTGGGTCCAGAGATACCCCAAGCTTCAAAGCAGCATTTTCCACAACACTTTTAATATCCTCTGGTGTCAGAGGTTCAAAATAAATTTCAGCACAACGGGATCTTGAGGCTGGATTTAACTCACAGGGTTCCCCGGTGGTGGCTCCAATAAGGATAAAGTCTGCAGGAGCCCCTTCTTCAAAAAGCTTCTTTATGTACTGGGGTACCCTTTCATCATCAGGATCGTAGTAGGACGAAGAAAAATTAACCCGTTTATCCTCCAGCACTTTAATAAGTTTATTGAGGAAATAGGGGTCCATATCCCCAATTTCGTCTATAAAAAGTATTCCTCCATTGGCCTCACTGACCAAACCAAGCTTTGGTTCAGGCACTCCACTGTCTGCAAATTCCTTGCGGGCACCCTGGTATATGGGATCATGGACGGACCCCAGCAGGGGATTGGTAGCCTCCCTGGGGTCCCAGCGCAGAGATGCCCCATTTACTTCAATAAAGGGGGCATCTCTGCTGAAAGGGGAATGCTGTAATTTTTTAGCCTCCTCCAGTGCCAAACGAGCTGCTGTGGTTTTTCCTACTCCTGGAGGCCCAAATATAAGTACATGCTGGGGAAAAGGAGAGGCAATTTTTGATATTAAAGCCTTTACTCTCCTTTCCTGCCCTACAATTTCCTGAAGTTTACTGGGACGCAGCATTTCGAGAATAGTCCGGTTGACCTTTTTCCTATTTTCCTTTTCTAAAATGGCTAAGCGCTTTAAGGTCTGAGCATTTTCTGGACCGCAGCTTTTTTTAAGCACTTCTCTTCTGATTTCTTCTATGTATTGGTCATGCCTCTGCTGAAGCTTTTCTAAAACTTTCTGCTCCAGCTCCTTTTCTGCCCGCTGCCGAGCGATCATTTCTGCTGTCTTATCTTGGAGTTCATTGATAAAGAGGGGAAGTTCTTCTCTTCGGGGAAGGGTATTTAAGGTAGGGTTTCTATCTATAATTTTCTTCAAGCCCAGGGCTCGCTCTTCTAGAGATTCTGAACGCAGAAGCTCTAAAGCCCCAAATTTACTTGTCTTAAGAACCAGCTTATCAGCCCCCATCACTTCAACAAGAAGGGACAAAAGAGCATCTAACTGTCCCTCAGGCATTTTATCTTTTATATCAAGAACTTTTTCTGTATAATTAGCTATTTTCTTTCCCTCTTTTAAATCTTTCACTGCTGCAATCTCCCTTCCCCTAGACCATTTTTATTTTTCTTCCCCCTGCTCCTCTTCTTCCTGTTTATTTTCTTCTTTCTCAGCCTCTACCTGAACCCTCAGTTCTGCATATACTTCTGGATGAACCTTAATTCCAATGGTGTAAAAACCTACTTCCTTAATAGGATCTTTAAGATCGATTTTCCTCTTATCCACTTCAATTCCCTGTTCGCTGAGCTTCGCTGCCACATCATTATTGGTTATAGATCCATAAAGTTTTCCTTTTTCCCCCACCTTTGCTCTTATAACAATAGTAGTCTCGTTTATTTTAGCAGCCAGCTGCCTTGCCTGTTCCAACTCCTGCTTTTTCTGTTCTTCTCTTGCTTTAATCTTTTTCTCCAGCTGTTTTAAATTTTGGGGAGTTGCCAAAACCGCAAGGCCCCTAGGAAGAAGATAATTTCTTCCATAACCATCAGCAACTTCTAAAACATCCCCTTCTTTTCCTAAATTCTCTACTTCTGCTTTCAGAATAACCTTCATAAACCTCCACTCCCTTGTCCATTATTGGATTGAAATTTTCTGAAATTTAAAAGGGGATCAAATACCCCTAATAACAGCAGCAAAAATATAGTAAAAGGCAGATATATAAGGCCTGTCGTAAATATTATTAACTTTATAAAATGGGACTTAATCCTACTAAAAAACCCTGCTCCCACTGCTAAACCAATGATAAAAGCTATTGGCAGATAAATAATTAAAAGATTAAGTCCTACAACAAAAAGGGGCTGAACCTTTATATAATCTCCCAGCAGAGCCAAACCAAGCCCTATTATGACTACCCAGGAAGAATACCAAGGGATCCTCCATTCATAAAATGGAGGAAAATCTGGAACTTTAAATCCCATTCGCAGCAGCACAGTTCTTGCCCCAAGAAAATTGCAGAAAGAAGAAGCTGCGGAATATGTTGCAATAATTGAAGGCAGCAGATAAAATGTCCACACAACAGCCTTTTTAAGGGATTTTTCAATTTCACTGCGGCTTATACCCTGATCTTCAAATTGTTCCAAAAGACCTGCTTTCTCCCAAGCTTCCAAAACAGCATTGGCCCTACCGTAAAAAGCTTCCATTCCCTCTCCATGAAATATTCCCATAACCAAAGGAAAGTATAATATAATCCCCACAACCAGCATTGTAACAAGAACGCCTGCTGCAATGATTTTGCCAGAACTTTTCTCCCTTCTAAAAAGCAACCCGCTGGTAAGACCTAAGCTTCCAAACTGAATCGCTGGGAAAAAAGAAAGTACCGGTCCCATCAGCAGTGTGAGAACTAGCCATGAGACTCCCACATTAATAAGCCCCATTGGAATACCCCATCTTGCCGTAAGCACTATGGTGGGTACAGCCCACAAAAGGGAGCATATAGGGGCTAAAAAGTGTATGTATACCCCCACTGCACAAAAACCTGCTGTAATAAATGCAGCAGCGACAAGTCCCTTCACAGGGGACAAGGGTTCCTGGTAAATAATCTGTTGTCACCTCTTTCTTTCTTCCATATATCGTTCAAGGGAGGAAAGATCCCCATACCACTGTTCAACTTCGTGCTGGCTTTTAATCCCTGCTGCAATCTTTTCCTTAAGCCTCTGATCTATATGTCTGAATGGGATACCACTTCTTTTCCCCAAAAGGTACGCTGTCATTATAACTGCAGCAAGGCAGTCCAGCATCAGCTCTTCACTACCTTTAACAAAGCTCTTCAAAAGTGAACCAACATTACTGACCAACTCTGCTTTTAACCATTCTATCATTCTAATACTTTTAGCAACATCTATTTGATCTTTAGAGTGCTGCACCCTAAAATCCTCCTAAATTAAGTCTATAACTGTTATTCACTAATTTTAAGGATTTTCCTGCGCATTCCTAAAAATACTCTTCATTAATTTCTACCGTCAAAAGAAGTATATTCCTTAGAGCTGGTACTAAAATGAAGCATTAAATGAAAAATTAGAATGAGGGAGCGGGTGCCGCTCCCTCGAAAAAAACTGTGTTTATTCCACAGTAAAGGGAAGAAGGGCCATAATCCTCGCCCTTTTAATAGCCCTTGTCAGCTGCCTTTGATGCTTTGCACAGTTTCCCGAAATCCTTCGAGGAATAATCTTCCCGCGTTCAGTTATATATTTTCTTAAACGATCTGCATCTTTATAGTCAACCACTTCGACTTTATCCACACAAAAGCTGCAGACTTTTTTACGGCGTTTTCTTTCTCTCAATTTTTTTCTGCCTCCTTTACAAAATTGATATCACTCATCACCTTAGATCCCAAATAAACTCCCGCCGCTTTTTTCACGCCCCAGGACCGTTCCCAATCACAAAACTAAAAGGGCAGATCGGCATCCCCTATATCAAGGTCCTCATCAAGGCTTACAAAGTCATCCTCAATGGATGAATCCTGTTTGTCCTTAGGCCGATCGAGAAAGCGCACATTATCGGCTACAACTTCTGCTGCCTGTCTCTTTTGCCCCTCCTGGTTCTCATAAGATCGAATTTGCAGACGGCCCTCAACAGCCACCAGACGACCCTTCTCCAAATTGTTGGCGCATATTTCAGCGAGCTTCCGCCACACCACTATGCGGATAAAATCTGTTTCCCTTTCACCCTGCTGATTGGTAAAGGGCCTATCCACGGCCAAAGTGAAAGTGGATACAGCAACACCGCTGCCCGTATACCTGAGTTCGGGATCCTGGGTAAGCCTGCCTATCAGGATTATACGATTAAGCATATCAGCACCTACCTAAACGGCTTTTTCCGCTTCTTCAGCCTTCTTTTTGGCCTGCTCGATGCGGTTTACAATAATAAACCTTAAAATATTGCTGTCTATACGGAAGATACGTTCCAGCTCTTTTAGAGCTTGGGGCTCAGCATCAAAATTGATCAGCACATAGTAACCTTCTTTGTGCTTTTTAATTTCGTAAGCCAGCCTGCGCCTACCCCATTCATCTACTGAAATTACTTCCGCACCCTGATCCTTCAATAATTTGGTGTACTTCTCAATTACAGCTTTTATTCCTTCGTCATCAAGCTCAGGGTTGATAATAAATAAAGTTTCGTAGCTGCGCATGCTTCACACCTCCCTCTGGACTTTTTGGCCCCGACAGTGCGTCGGAGCAGGGACAACCGACTTTTAATTATAGCATAAGTTTCCTAAAGCCACAAGAAAAATGAAATCAGCTTTCACAGCCCCGTTTCACAATTTCTTTTACGCTTTTCTCAAATTTTCTGCGGTGGAGCATAACGTTGCGGCCGCATTTCAAACACCTTATTTTTATATCTGTCCCCAGCTTAACCACTTCCCACTGATCATTACCGCAGGGGTGATTTTTTTTTGTCCGCACAACGTCTCCAAGATAAATTTTTATAAATTTATCCAAAGGCGGATCCTCCTTATCCATTTATTCCTCTGATGCTCCACCTTTTTCTTTACTGCGATGATAAACAACTAAATGGGGATAAGGAATTTCAATTCCCGCTTTTTCAAGATCTTCTTTAAGCCTTTTTCTGAGCTCCCTTTGAACCGCCCATTGGGAACCCGGTTTAGTACTGGCTGTTATTAGAACATCAACGCCGGATTCTCCAAAAGATTCTACACCCAAGACCACGGGCACCTCTAGGATATCGTCCCGCTCATTATAAACTTTTTCACATGTCTGCCTCATAACTTCAATGGCTTTATCTATATCTGCCTCATAAGATATGCTGACCGTAACCACAGCCAAAATAGAACCTCTGTTGTAATTCTTAACCATCTTTATTTCGCCGTTGGGAATTGTATGCAGATGCCCTGTCCACTCCCGGATCCTTGTGCTCCGAAGACCCAACTCCTCCACAACTCCCGTAATCCCTGCAACAGTTACATAATCCCCCACATCAAATTGGTCCTCAAATATTATAAAAAATCCAGAAATAACATCCTTTACAAGATTCTGAGCTCCAAAACCCACAGCCAACCCAGCAATACCAGCACTGGCAAGTATGGAGCTAGTCTGAACTCCAAAGGTTTGAAGTATCATAATGCCTGCAATAAAATACACCACATATCTAAGCACACTCAACAGAAGGGCACTTAAAGTTGCTGCCCTTTTCTCTTCAATGAGAGTTTTTCCGTTTTCTCCCAGAAAAAATATATTTTTAATAGCCAATTCCCCAATATGGAGGAAAGCTCTTGCAACAGCAATAATCACAAGGACCTGAAGAACTTTTGCTGCAAAATTCCTTATATCTTCAACTTGTATAATATTGATGTTAAAAAGCCACAATACCATAAGGGCAGTTAAAAAAATTAAAGCATAATTCAAAAGCGTTTTTATAAGAGTCTTAAGGGTCTGGGCCACCTTAACGTTCATAAAAAACTTCTCGCTGTCTTTAGGAGGAGTTAAAATCTTATCCACAATTCTGTTTAGAACCAATGACGCTATTCGAGCAAGGATTATAAGGCCCAATGAAATTATTAGATTTACAAGAATCTCTTTATAATTTAGTCCTGAAAAATAAGCAGTCATCTGCTTCCAAAGTTCGGAAATTGGGCTTTGCTGTTCCATCCTGAAAGCCCTCCTTCTTTTTAAACTTAAATTATGCTGTATTTATCTTCTTCTACGGCAGCAAATTCCCTTACAGCTGATTCTGCTGCTGCCCTGACCCTTAATTGAAAACAGCAGCCCATATAGAATGTCCAATTCCCAGTGCTTAATGACATCATACATTACTTACTTAACTTACTTATTATTTCAGCAAAGAGTAACAACCTTATTGGCACTGGCCAAATAATTAACAAGGTTGTAAATCTTTATGGGCGTACCCACACAAAGCTTTTGCCTTAAACCGTACTTATCTAAGGATTTTTCGCAGGCAAAAACCCCAACCTTTCTTTTCTCTAGATACATAAGTTCCTGCAGTACATTTGATTCTTCACACAAAAGCTTAACCCCAGAATTAATAAATACCACCGACTGGGGGACCACTTCGCTGTGGGACAGCTCCCTTAAAAAATCCTCCATCAGCAGACGTCCCAGCTCATCATCACCCCGTCCTAGAAATGCAGAGGAAACAACAAAAACCTGTTGAAACTCGGACCCCAGTTCAGGGGAAAGCCTGGTCAAATCTTCCTCCTCTTCTATCTTGTCAATATGAACATAAAAGTCAGGATGATTCTTTTGTACCTTTACCTTGAGGTTCCTTTCTTTGGCCATATCTGCAACTGCCCCCGCTTTCCCTTCACTATCCAGCACTGCCACAGCATGGGATATTCTCTCTTCTTCAACATCCTTCAAAACGCTGAATATTTTCTGGATATCCCAGCAACCCCTCATATCCACAAAAAGTTTCGAATCCGAATCAGACCAGACCAAAATTCCTCTCTCCCTTTTCCTTTAGCTGTCCATCAAAAAAGCTTTAAACCCCTTGTATCCCATATAAAGATCACCCTTACTAGAAACCTCAAAAGGTGCATGCATGCTCAGCAGGGGCATTCCACAGTCAATAACTTCCATGTTGAGGTTAGCTAGATATTTAGCAATTGTGCCTCCTCCCCCTTGATCCACTTTACCCAACTCTCCTGTCTGCCATATAATCCCATTCCTGTTAAAAAGGCTCCTTATTTCAGCAACGTATTCAGCATGGGCGTCGCTGGCATCTACTTTACCCCGGGCACCGGTATATTTTGTTAAACATACACCGTAACCCAGCTTGGCAGCATTTAGTTTGTCCATTACATCTTCCCATGTGGGATCAACAGCAGCATTCACATCAGCAGATAGGGCTTGGGAACAGCTCAACAGTTTATAAATGGAAGCCTCCTGCTCTGTTATTTCCATAAGATGTTGGAGGGTTTCTTCCAAAATCTTGGACTGCATGCCTGTATTGCCCACACTTCCTATCTCTTCTTTATCCACAAAAAGAGCAAAAGCAGTTTTTTCAGGAATCCCAATATCAAAAACAGCTTTTAATGAAGCAAAGACGCATATACGGTCATCCTGTCCATAAGCCCCAATAAGCCCCCGATCAAAACCAATATCACGGGCATTTCCTGCAGGAACCATTTCCAGCTCAGCACTTATGAAATCCTCTTCAGTTATTCCGTAAGTTCTGTGGAGCCGCTCCAGCACGGCCAGTTTAACTTTTTCTTTATACCCTTCACCCTTTAAAGGGATACTTCCCACCAAAACATTGAGCTCTTCTCCCTTAATAGCTTCAGACAGGCGGCGCTTATTCTGCTCTCCAGCCAGATGGGGAAGAAGATCTGTAATGGTAAATACAGGATCATCCCCATCTTCTCCGATGACCACTTCTATTTTTCTGCCGTCCTGAAGGACAACAATCCCGTGAAGGGCAAGGGGTATTGCCGTCCACTGGTATTTTTTAATCCCACCGTAATAATGAGTCTTAAAAAGAGCTAAATCACACTTTTCATACAGGGGCTGAGGCTTTAGGTCCAACCTTGGGGAATCCAGATGGGAGCCTACTAATCTTATTCCCCTGCTTAATTCACTGATTCCCATAACACCCAAGATCACTGCTTTATCCCGGTAAACATCAAAAAAACCTGTTCCCGGTTTAAGCTGATTGCTGTCTCTTACTTCTTTTAAGTTCAAAAAACCCCGTTCCCTGGCAGCACGGACGATTTCCCGCACAGCCTCCCTTTCAGTCTTTGATTTATCCAAAAAATCCTTATATTCCTCCCCAAGAGCAAAAATTTTTTCTTTTTCCTTTTCCTTTACCGTTTCCCACACATTTTTCCCTTTATAAACCAGACTTTCTGCCAGTTCTTCCAGATTTTCTTTTTCTTTATTCCTATTATCCAAATTAAAACCCTCCTTTCACACTACTTAAAAACTTAAAAAGATACGAAACAAATACGGATTCTTTAAACAGCTCATAAAAATTATAGAGAATACCCTGATGGGCCGCAGCACCCACAGCTAAAAAAGGAGTCAGAATAAAAAAGAAAAGAAGCGATAAAAACGCGTTTACAGCTCCTCCTGCAATGAATCCACCAATACGGTTTAAAGTTCCCAAAAAAGTACCCCTCATGCCGTTCTGCAGCACCCTTATCATAAATCGCACTAAAAAAATGAAAAATACAAGAAGCACGCTGAAAACCATCATAGAAACCGCTGCTGCTGTAATTTCCCTGTAAAAGACTTTTGTTATTGCCTCTAGCTCCCCAGGTGGTCTGGAAAACATCTCCTGCAGAAATTTCAAAATTCCCATCATACCTTCTCCATGCATGGACCACAAGGAAAGATCTGTCTGCGAAAAACCTGTTCCCGCAGCAGAAGTAGGGTTAAAGCAGCTTTCAAAAAACTGAAATGCCCAATTAACAAAAATACCTCTCTTTTCCGCCCATGCCACAGCTTGGGGAGTAAAATAACCAGCCAAAGATGCAGAAAATATGTATCCCACAAAGCCCATAATCCCTGCTAGAAGTCCCCTACGGTATCCCCTAAAAGCACCCAACAAAACAAATATTAGAACTGCCCAGTCAAGCAGGTTCACCGTACCCAAACCCCCTAAAATCCTAAAAACCGCACTTTTAATCAAAGGAATGCTCATCATCGGGGAAAATACTCTCTTTAACTTCCTGTTTATACTGCATTAAACCCTTTAAAGCCATCTCGCCCAATTCAGCATAGCGTTTAACAAATTTTGGGATAAACTTTTCAAAAAGGCCAACAACATCGTTATATACTAGGACCTGACCGTCGCAGAAAGGCCCTGCTCCTATCCCAATGGTAGGTATGGTAATCCTTTCTGTTATTTCTTTAGCAAGGTTTTTGGGTATGCATTCAAGGACCACAGCAAAGGCCCCTGCCCTGGATAAAGCTTCAGCATCTTCAATCAGTTTTCTTGCCCTTTTCTGATCCCTTCCCTGTACCTTATATCCACCAAGCTGGGTTACAGTTTGGGGTGTCAGCCCAATATGCCCCAAAACGGGAATTCCAGCTCTAACCACAGCCTCCACCACATCTGCTACTTCCGTACCTCCTTCAAGCTTTACAGCATCGGCACCTCCTTCTTTTAAAAAGCGGACAGCATTGGCCACAGCCTGTGTAATTCCGCTGTTATAAGAGCCAAAGGGCATATCAGCTATTATAAAAGTGTTTCTTGCTCCTCTGCGTACAGCTTTAGTATGATGAATCATTTCATCAACAGTTACGGGCACTGTGCTTTCATAGCCCAATACCGTCATTGCCAGGGAATCCCCTACCAGAATTGTATCTATTCCGGCTTTTTCCACCAAAAGGCCTGTGGGATAATCATAAGCAGTCATCATTGTTATTTTTTCCCCCTGAGCCTTCATAGCAATAATATCAGGCACCGTAAGTTTTTTTGCCAATTTAAAAACCTCCCACAGCTTTTTCCCTCTGTTTCAAAAATTATACTCCTTAAATAAAAAAACCGTCAATGTAAGCATATAAGGGCGTATGAAGCCTGAAAAGCATGCACAAAAAATGATAATTTATAAGAAAAAAGCTCCTATAAAGGAGCAGTTATATTAAGCTGCTTTTTTGGTCTTCTTCTTTCAGGCCCATCTAGTTTTTCAACCTCATCAGGCACCATATCAGGATGGGGTGTCTGATTTGGGGGAAGGGGATTCTCCGGCATCTGCGGTGGTTCCAATCTGCTTTTTACTGCAGCCATTTATATTTTAAAACCTCCTAAAATTTTTATCTTATAAAATTTAAAAGGGTTTCAATTATATTTTCTCTCTTTATTTCAAATAAAATTCAAAAATTAAGTAAAAGTTAGGAAGTAAGTTGAATTATCTGCATAATCAATGCAGCAATTCCCCCAGCCATTAAAGGACCGACAGGTATACCATTAAAAAAAAACCACACCAATTATGGAACCCATCACAAGCCCAATAATTAGAGAAGGTTCCAGCTGCAGCATTTCTAAGCCTTTATTGTTTAGATGAGTCGCCAGCGCCCCACTAATAACTGCTACTATTCCCTGTACAGAAACAAAACTCTTTGCAATTTCCGATAAAGTCACCCTGCCCGCTGCAAAAGGCACCAACACATAAAGCACAAGAAAAAATAATCCCAGTTCAAGACTCTTTTCTTCAATATAGGGAAAAAGGACATTAAGTCCAATGAGGTGAAGCACCAGAAGAACTCCTGCCGCAGCTGCAATAATATCAGAACGCCCCATTATTCCAAGAATAAAAATTGCAAACATCAAAAGGCTCTGCCAGTCCATGGCTTTTTATCTCCCATTTATTTTTTCTCATAGCTTATCTATATGCTGTATCATGGGGTAAAAGTATTGTCTTTAAAAATAAAAAGGACACTGATAAACAGTGCCCTCCAGCTTGTTGACAAAGGGTCTCTGCTGCAGTTTTCTCACTCCTGAACTCACACTGGACAGCTCTAAGCAAAGCTTATAGGCAAAACCGGACCGCCCCAAATTCGGCATCCTATCTCAGTTGGGAATGGCGCTCACATCCTATTCGCGCCTCCCGGTTTTGCCTTACGCTTCGCTAAGAGCTGTTAGCCAGCGCTCGTTAAGTCGTTTCGCAAACCGCAGCAGAGACCTACTAAGATTTAGTAAGAGGGTTTGTTGACAGTCTGAAGGGCACTGATAAAAAGTGCCCTTCGTGCCCTTCTGGATTTTGATAAATTAAGATAATTTAAAAATAATTCCCTTAAACCTTCTTGCTCTTTTTCTGAGTCTCTTCGTACTGCTTTAAAATAACGCTCTTGGAATTATCAATATGATCCTCTGCTATTTGTTTAGCAAGTTCAGGATTGCGTTGCATAATAGCTTCAATCAATTCCGTATGCTCTTTCATTGCCTTATCCAGTCGGCCTGGGATAGTATATCCCATTTTCGTAAATCTGCTGATATAATCCCCAAGGGAGCTAACCATCTGAGAAAGCCTTGGATAACCAGCGATTTCCAGTATCTTTCTATGAAACTGATTATGGAGCTTATTAACCTCTTCCATGTTGTTATTGCTCATCTCTTCTTTCATTTTTTCTATATAACCCTTCAATTCTCCGATATCTTCTTCTGTAGCTTTTTTTGCAGCTTCCCGTGCTCCAAGGCCCTCTAAACAAGCACGAATATCCAAAATTTCCACTATATCTTTTTTGGAAATTTCAGAAACAACTACTCCCTTGCGGGGAATGTGGGTTACTAGGTTTTCCAGCTCCAGTTTTCTTAAGGCTTCCCGGACAGGAGTCCTGCTGACACCAAGCTGTTCAGCAAGCTCCCTTTCCACCAGCCTATCTCCTGGTTTCAGTTTGCCGTTTAAGATGGCTTCTCTCAGCATAGTAAAAACTTCCTCTCTAATGGGGCTGTACTCACGCACCCGTACTGGTTCTAGATCAAATTTCAAATTACTCCCCTCCATTGCCAATCTTACTATAATATATCTAAAAAACTCCCTCACCTGCTGCCCACATTTATATTTCTAGTCTCAACTGCAATTTCCTTCTAAAAATTTTTTTTGGTATCCTAAAAACAACAGCAATAACCATTTTGAAAAACAGAGTAGTTTTACTGTTCAAGCATATTTTCAGCTATATTTTTTAGATGGCTTCTTGCCTCTATATCAGGTAATGAAGAAAGCAGTTTAACTGCTCTGCTGAGGTAAAGTTCAGCAGTTTTTTTAGAAAAAGCCAAAGCTCCACTTTGAACAATTTTTTTCCTTATAAAGTCCATTTCTTCCGATGAAAATTTTCTTCTATCTATTATTTTCTGTATTTCTTCCTTTTTATTGCTCAATTTAAGCGCTTTAATCAAAGGGAGAGTAATTAAACCCCGGCGGAGGTCCTGCCCCACAGGTTTGCCCAATTCCCCTTCGCTGGAAAACCAGTCCATTATATCATCCTGTATCTGAAATGCCATTCCAAAAAAAAAAATCCGAAACGCTCTAAAATCTTTATCTGCTCATGATTCACTCCCGCAGCCCAAGCACCCAATCTGCAGCATTGGGAAAAAAAATACGCTGTTTTTTTCCCAACAATTCTGAAATAGGAAGATTCGTCTAGGGAATAATCAAACAGAGCTTCCATCTGCTGAAACTCTCCGGACACCATCCGCTCAATAATTTTTGCATAAATCTTTACAGCCTTGTCTCCATATCTTCCTATCAATTTTAGGCTTTTCCCAAAAAGCATATCCCCTGTTATAACTGCTGCTCCTGCACCCCAAAGAGCATTTATGCTGTTCCTTCCCCTTCTTATGTACGCTCCGTCAATAATATCATCGTGAACTAAAGTTGCTAGGTGCAGCATTTCCAGTCCCGCTGCCAAAGGTTTAACATCTGTCCTGCATCTGCCAAAGCCGGCACACATTAAAACCAACAGGGGCCTCAATCCCTTTCCAGGTCTTTCCAAGAGGTAGCGGAATATTTCCTTCTGAAATTTGCCTCCGCTTCCCAAAAGCTCCCTGTCAATCAGCTGGTAGACCCCTTCAATGCCCCAAAAATGTGCCATTTGATTATAGGACACAGGGCATATATTTCTGCTGCGGTCCGTGGAAAAATCCTTCATTTGCTTACCCCCCTGGATTTTTCTTATTTTATACCAGGGGAGTTTTTTTTATTTGTTAAGCTCACATTTTTATATTTTTATTTCCCCTTCTGCATATTCCGGTACAATACTGGATGTATTAAGGGTGCAGCAGTAATCTATATCCCTCGAATAACCTATTTCCTTAAGATACTTTCCATGTTTTGTTTTACCTAAAAATCCCAGCAAGTCGCCCTTGGTGCATTCAAAAAGTTTTTCAGCAGCAGCGGTCAAATCTGAAATTTCTAGAGCCTGCTCTGTTTTTTTCCTCAGATAATAAGTCATGGCCCCGGCAGCTAAAAAGTCCTCTAGAGAAAATTCCCCAAGCCTGCCTGCACAGACAAAAATCACATCCCCATATTTTGAAGCCAAAACTTCAGCAACAGCCCGGCAGTTAATAAAAGCCCCTATCAATATCCTGTCTGCCCCTTCAGAATTACGGATAGCCCTGGTGCCGTTGCTGGTTGTTAGAATAATAATTTTATCTTTTAAGGAGACATCCCTTAACTCTTGGGGAGAATTTCCCAAATCAAAACCTGGAATTTTTAATCCCTTTCTCTCACCTGCTGTAAAAACTCCATGTCCTGAAGCCAGCAGTTCTTCCTTTTTTTTCTCTGCTTCCTCAATGGAAACAACTGGTATCACCGATCTGCATCCCTTTTCCAATGCCGTTATTATGGTTGTGGTTGCCCGAAAAACATCAATAGCTACAGCGGTTTTGCCCTTTAATTCTTTTGGGGAAATATCCTCAGCTCTTAAAACAATGTCCAGTTTCAAAGCAATACCCCCAATGTTTCATCACCACTCCAGTCCCTCTTACCATTTAATCTACACACAGCCGCAGAGTATCCCCTCTTAAGCCCACCCTTAAAGCCTCTAGAGCTATAACTTCATCAGGTTTAATATTTCCTAAATTAACATTGGGACCAAAGCGGGTAATAAATTCCTGCTGCTGACTCTTCAAGGGAGCTTCCCAGATAATGGAGTTTAAATCCCTTACTCTAAGCAGCAGAGTATTTATAAACTCTTCCTTTATATTTCCCTTATTATCATAAAGTACCACACCTCGACCCGATTCCCTCCCCTCAATAATTACCTTAAATGCACCCTCTAAAAGATCTTCTTCTATCAGCTGGGCAAGGTTTTCTGCATCCAGCTGATGACGAACATCTTTTTTCCCTACTTCTGACAATACTATAAAGCCCAAATCTGCTGCCCGCTTTATGGCATCTTTTCTTTCCTCATACTTCATATTTATGGTACCGTCCGAAATTTCTACGGCTGAAAAACCAAGTTCCCTGCAGAATTTTAAATACTCTTTAAGTTTTCCCTGGAGCACTGCCACCTCTAAAAAGGTTCCCCCCGGATATATATCCACTTTATAAGACCTAACCAGATCTATCTTCCTCCTCAAAAGGGGAGTGGAATACAAAGCAGAGGTTCCAAAACCCAGTTTGATCAAATCAATGAATTCCGAAGCCATCTCCAATAGCTCCCTTATCTGCGTTAATCCCATACCTTTATCAATAACCATCGTCAGCCCTGCTGTTCTCGGCTTTACGCTGCGCCCAGCAATGGGAAACTTTAAAAAATCAGTCCAGTGAATATATGCTCCTTTATCCTCCAATGATCTCACCCCTTTTTATTTAAAGTCATTTTCTTGCCCCCACAACTATCAGGAATACTCCCAAAGCAATAAGTATTAGTTTATAGGGAGATGTTTTACCCGCCAAACCTGCAAGCCCAATCCCTGTTGCGGTAATGAGAACAATGGGCCCTACCAAAGCTAAAAAAGCATTAACCTGCATTGCCTTATCCACTCTGTTTAATTTAAGCATAAGCACTGCTGCAGAAAATTCCATGAAAGCAGAAAAAAAGCGTACCAGCGCCATTCCAAAAACGTATTTATCCTTTACAAAAAACATATTTTTCTCCCCATTTTTATTTCTTAATTACATTTGTACGCAGATATCTTAGGTGTTTAGAAGTAAAACATATCTTAAAAACCTAAGGGAATAATACCTTTAGAAAAATCATGTTTAGCTAAAAGAAAGTGAGGATAAAATGAATTCGAAACCGGGTTTTAAACTGTGGTTTGCCGTATTAAATGCTGTGCCCTTTATAATGGTTTTAGGAAACTCCCTGCTCATCCCCATCCTCCCTGCTGTTAAATCAGCGATGAACCTTTCTCTTTTTCAGGTGGGGCTTATTATAACTGCCTTTTCTATTCCCGCCGGTCTTACCATTCCCTTTGCCGGGTTTGCATCGGATCATTTGGGCCGCAAAACCATAATGGCGCCGGCGCTGATAATATACGGGATTGGAGGGTTGATATCAGGAGTGTCATCCATACTTCTGGCACAGCCTTACAATATGATTATTTTAGGAAGAATCATTCAGGGAATTGGAGCAGGGGGAACATATCAGCTGGCAATGGCGCTAACAGGAGATTTGATCCAGTCTAAAGAGCGCACCAAAGCCCTTGGAATTCTTGAAGCATCCAACGGTCTGGGAAAAGTGATAAGCCCCATTGCAGGAGCTGCTCTGGGTCTTATAGCTTGGTTTGTTCCTTTTTTCGCGTATGGGATTTTAGCCATACCCACTGCCCTTGCAGTCTGGTTTTTAGTAAAGGAACCCCCATTAAAAAATAAAGGCCGCCAGTCCTTAACCCAGTACTGGGGCCAGTTAAAAAATATTTTTAAGGAAAAGGGATTATCCCTTATTGTTTCCTTTTTATCAGGAATGACCGCATTATTTATTCTTTTTGGCGTTTTAAGCTGGCTTTCAGATATCCTTGAAAAGGAATACGGCATTAAGGGTTTCTATGCAGGCCTTCTAATTGCTATTCCTGTGAGCACCATGGCTCTTACTTCCTATTTTTCGGGAAGTCTTTTTCAGCAGGTTAAAGCCAAATTCCTCAAAATAGGAATAACTGCAGGGCTTTCTTCCATAACCCTTTCATTGGCAGCAATTTCCTTCGTAAACAATATTTATGCTCTCTTTACTGCTTTAATTTTCTTAGGCTCTGGAGTGGGCATGGTTCTGCCGGGAACAAATACCCTTATTACCAGTGCAGCTTCTTCTGGAGAAAGGGGGCTTATCACCTGTTTATACGGTTCATTAAGATTTTTTGGGGTGGCAGGGGGACCTCCTGTATTCGGCTTTATTTCCACAATAGGAAAAATCCCCTTTTTCACTGCTGCAGCTGCCGCTGCAGCTGCAGCAGCTATCCTTTCCTTTCTTTTCATCAGAGCTGAAAAAATGCTTCCTCCACAGCTGCTGCAGGAAAGATAATTACAAAATGAACATAATATGGTGCACCACATAGGATGTTCCAATTCCGATGACAGCACCCATTACCACATCCAAAGGGTAATGGAACCCAAGGTAGGTTCTGGAAAAGCCGATCAGGGAAGCCAGCCCCATAAGGGGATAAAACAATACCGGACAATTATAGGAAAAGGACATTGCCAGAACATATCCAGCAGTGGTATGGCCCGATGGGAAGGAAAAATCCAAAAGAGGTTTTTGAACATGTATATTCTTAAAAACCAGATAGGGACGGAGCCTCGCGATTTTTCTTTTTAGAATCTGTACCGCTGTTTGACTTAGACAAAGGGCCAGCAGAGCTTCAAGGGCAGCAGATCTGCTCATGTGAATATTGAAAAAAATTAAAAACCAGCAGATAAAAAGGGTAAAGAATGCTCCTCCCAGATGGGTTATTTTGGACATAACAGCATCCAAAATAAAGCACCGGCAGTGCCTATTGATAATTAAAAAAAGTCTTGTGTCTCCTGCTGCAAGGACAGAAAACAAAAAGTATAACTTTTTCAAAAAATGCCCCTCCCTAAAGCACCTCTAAAAATTATATCACAAACAACAGTATTTTAAGAATAAAAAATGTACCCTAAAGAAACCTAAAAATCCGCTTTTTTCTAAAATAAAATTTAAAGAATTTAGAAATAATACTAATAGGGCAGTTGAAATGGAGCAGTAAGTTCCAGTTAAGATGCACCAACAGCTCTTATCAACAACTGCCCTTTATTTTTCTAAATTTATATAACCATATAAGGCTCCATAAAACCTAATCAAGCGCCCGGCCTGCCCCTTAGTTTTTTTATCAAATTTTACCTAAAATTTATTTATAATTCTTCTCATATTAATCCTACCTTTAGGGAACTATATTTACCGACAGGGTTCGCAGTGGTCGAGCCCAGATCGCTGTCAGGTCCCCTGATGGGGCTTGGCAGCGGTCGGCTGAAGGTTGGTACCGGGTCTTTGGGGCTCGGTACCAGCCGGAGGGCAGATCCCTTTCTGTCTCAAAAAGGCTTGGCAGCACTCCAAGGATTGCTGCTGGGTCTTCAGGGATGGAATAGGGGTCGAGCTAAGATCGGCTTGGGTGCCGCAGGTTATTTCCTTAAACTTTTTTAAGGTTATAGCTGTAGGTAGGTAAGGGTTGAGAGGCTTTTATCTGCTTACAAGGTACTCTTGCCGGTCGAGCAAAGGTTATTGCGGGTTTCGTAATGGTCTGCTGTGGTCGAAAGATTGCAGTGGGCTATGCAGGAATCCGCAGTAGCCGGAGCAAAGATCACTGCGGGCTCTTTCAAATAAAAAGCCGCCTCTACATAAAGGGGCGGCTTTTAACATCTCTGAGCAAATTCAGACAATTTATTTTAAAGGAGCATAAGTGCTTCCTATTTTTTTAACAACTGCATTTCCTGCAGTAAGCTCATATATGATTTTCTCAAAATCGCCGGAAAAACTGGTGGGAACAAGCAGTTTGGTTTCTACTTGTTGAGTGTAATTAACCTTTTCAATTTTACCCCATTTTTCCATTTCTCGGCTCAGCTGCCCCCACAGGGAATAATCAGCGGAAATCCAGTAGATGTCATGGAGAGCCTTTAAAGCGATACCAGCTTTATCTAAGCCTTCCCTTGCAGCTTGGGTGTATGCTCTAATTAGGCCCCCTGCTCCCAACTTTATTCCACCGAAATATCTGGTAACAACTATTAAAACATTGGTTAGTCCCCTCTGTTTGATCACCTCTAAAATGGGTCTTCCTGCAGTACCGCTGGGTTCCCCATCATCCCCACATCTTTGAAGAATTTTATCAATGCCTACCTGCCAGGCAAAAACATTATGGGTAGCATCTCTATATTTTTCTTTAATTTCCATAAGATAGTTTTTAGCTTCTTCCTCACTGTGGACTGGAAATACGTGGGAAATAAAACGAGATTTTTTAATGACTATTTCGGTTTGGGCACTGTCCAATACAGACTTAAAAGTTCTCAAAAGGACACACCTACCCAAAGCTCAATGAAACTATTATTAAAAAAACTATTATTATCATAGCATTTTGAAATTTCTTTCGCAAAAATTCCTGTGATCACAAAATAAATATCTTCTAAAACCAATTTTTTTATTTTAAAGATAACATAGACCTTACTTCTAAATGCCAAAATAAAAAAAACTGCAAAATAGGCATACAGGAAAGAAAAAGAGCCACCTATCCAAGGACAGATAAAAACATCTATACCAATTGGAATGCAATGCTGGCAGATACTCTTTTTTATATTTCTAAGGTATTTGAAAAAAAGTGGGGAAAAAGAGCCCTTGATACCCTTTTGTCATTGGAAAAACTGAATTATGACCCCAAAAGGGTTATGCCCACTTCTATGATGGTACCACCGCTCAAGTTTTTGGCCTTTTAATAGACCAGGTAATGATGGGACAGGCATTTACCACAGCATATCAGCATCTAGGCAACAAAAAATTTCTTAAAAAAGCTGAAATTCTAGCCCAGCTCTGCATCCAAAAACTGCAGTCCCCCGAAGGTGGCTTTTATGACAGCATACCCAATTCCGATGAATTGGGTATGCTGTCTGCACCTCTTATGGATCTTCAGCAGAATGCATATGCCGCCAAGTGGCTGCTGGAACTGGAAGCCCTAACGGGAAATAACCGCTACGGGAAAGCTGCAGTGGCTGCTTTGGAAGCATTTGGCGGTTTCTACCGGGAATATGGAATTACAGCATCAGAATATGCATTAGCTGTATATACTGCCATAAATCCATGGATTAAAATTGAAATAACAGGCAGCATTGACGATGACGCATTCCAAAACCTTTGGGCTGCAGCCATAAAACCCTATGTTCCCAATAAAGCAGTTAATCCTTTAGGAACAAATAACAGCGAAGAAAAAAAGAAGCCCGGGCATACGTATGTCGGGAAGCCCAATGCCATCAGCCCACTTCCAACGCTTCAGATCTTAATCTGCTTATAAAGCGTTTAGCTGCAGAGAAATAAAGGGTATGAAGGTAAAAAAACAGGCAAAACTATAACTGCCTAAGGAGGTGATACCGCTGAAGGTTTACGTTGATCCAGATCTCTGTATTTCCTGCGGTGCATGTATCGATTTATGTCCAGAGGTTTTTGACTGGAATGAGGAAGGTATCGCCGAAGCCCAGGTGGATGAAGTGCCCAAAGAGTTTGAAGATCTGGTACAGGAAGCATTAGAATCCTGTCCCACCAGCGCTATTATCGGCGAAGATATATCCAATGCAGACGAAGAAGAAGATGTACTTTCCATGGAAGAAGAAAAAGAAGAATAGCAAAAGCTTTATATTATAAAAATAAGAGAAATCCTCCCCTATTTCGGGGAGGATTTCTTCTTATAAAAAAACTTTGCTAAAGCTCAGCAGGATTTAAGTATGCGGATCTATAATCTCTAAATCATATCAAAGAAAATTCGGTGGTGATTCTGCATGCTTCCCAAAAGGGAACTTATCAAAATATCTGATAAGGCTGAAACCATCAGCCCCTTTATTGTAATGGACGTTCTTGAAAAAGCAAAGGAAATGGAAAGAAAGGGTAAGCGGATAATACATCTTGAGATCGGAGAACCTGATTTCGACACGCCGGAGCCCATAAAAAAAGCAGCTGAAGAAGCCTTAAAAGAAGGATTTACCCATTATACTCACAGTCAGGGTCTTCTGGAGCTTAGGGAAGAAATATCCCATTATTACTATAAAACCTATGGCGTTGAGGTAGATTCCGATAGGATCATCGTCACATCAGGTACCTCCCCTGCAATGCTTCTGGTATTATCTGCAGTGGTAAACCCTGGAGATGAAGTTCTCTTAACGGATCCTTATTATTCATGCTATCCCAATTTCATTAATTACGTAGGGGGAAAGCCCATTACCATAAAGGTTTTTGAAGAGGACGGCTTCCGCCTTTCCATAAATGAAGTCAAAAGGCATATTAGTCCAAAAACCCGCGCTCTTATTATAAATTCACCTTCCAACCCCACAGGAGTTATCATGCCTCCGGAAGATCTGGAAGCCTTGGCAGATCTTCCCCTTACTGTTGTTTCGGACGAGATTTACCACGGGCTGACCTATGGAGAAAATGCAAGATCAATGCTTGAATTTTCTTCAAAAGCCATCGTTATAAACGGATTTTCTAAGCTTTTTGCCATGACAGGGTGGAGGTTGGGATATGCAATAGTGCCCCCAGAGCTGGTAAGGCCCATACGCAACATGCAGCAGAATCTCTTTATCTGCGCAGCTTCCTTTGTCCAAAAAGCAGGGATTGCAGCCCTTAAATACTGCGGTGAGCATGTGGAGAAAATGCGGCAGGAATATGACAGGCGCAGAAAATTCACCCTTGAAAAAATAAAAGAAACAGGGCTGAAAGTAGCTTCCAGCCCAACGGGAGCCTTCTACATACTGGCAAATGCCAGGGATTATTCAATGGATTCTTATAATTTGGCCTTCGATATTCTCGAAAAGGTTGGAGTTGCTGTAACGCCCGGCATCGACTTCGGCCCCAATGCCGAAGGTTACTTAAGGATTTCCTACGCCAATTCCATAGAAAACATCGCCGAAGGCATGGAAAGATTAAAAAGATATTTTAATAGTTTTAAATAATTCTTAGGCTACCATATCCCTATGGTAAGTTCTAAGTTTAGCTAAGGGCTCAGAAACAAGCTCCAAAAGCTGAGCGGTGGGTTCCATTTCTGCCCTTTTCAGAGCTTCATAAAGCAGAATCCCTATGAGTTCGGGGTATTTAATACCCACTGCCTCAGCCATTGCAACCACTGAAGCCGTCGAAGCTAGCGATGGTGTACCATTTACATCAATAACACGACCTACTCCAGAAGAATCTTCTTTAATATCAATTCTTATAAGATCCCTTGCTCCAATGGTCTTAAAGGAGCGATATGCAATGTCCACAAGCTCACTGCACTTGGGATCTCTGACATCCAGAATATCCACTTTGGAAACATCTGAAGATGATATTTTGCTCTGAGCTGATCTTACAACTGTGTCGGTGGGAAATCCCACTATGGGAAGAACATAACAGTCCCCATTACCCATCACACCTACAGTATATTCCCTGCCTGGCAGAAATGTTTCCACTAAAATAGGGAAATCCCCTAGAACCGCCCTTAGAATCTCTATTCGGGCATATAAATCCTCCCTATTTTCAACAATAGAATGCTTATCAATGCATATGCTGTTGCCTCCCCCAATGGGTTTTACAAAAAGGGGATAAGACATTGCCGATTCCAGCTCTTCCACCTGTTCCTTCACGGAACGGCCGCTCTCAAACTCCACCACAAAAAAATCCGGAACAGGAATACCAGCCTTTCTCAGCACCTGGTAAGTAAGATTTTTATTTCTGCAGACTTTCATAACTTCCGGACAGGAATGTGTGGAAGGTATTCCCAACTTGATCAGGGCTTCCCGCACTACCATGGCCCCAAAACCGTTATAAAGGGTTTCAGGGATTTCTAAAAACCCTTCAGCAATAACAAAGGCGAGGTTAATGGGACCATGCTCCCGCACCGTTTCCTCAAGCTGTTTTGGGCTCATAAGATTAACGGGAATAATTTCGCTGCCCGTCTGTTGGAGTGCCTCGTATATGGCAGCAACAGTCAGGGGGCTCACGCACTCGCTTAAAATAGTGCTGCCCTTTCTAATTTCTATAGGAACGCTGTTGTACAAAAATAAAATCCTCTGTGTCATGCATACCACCTTTTCATATTTTTAAAATCTTAAATATTTTACAACTCCCCAAATAAAGATAGCAAAAACCCTATGGGTTTAGTTTCTCTGAACTTTCTTCTCCATGCTTCTCAAATCTATATATCGCTGTTTCTAGCGTATACAAGCCGTAAATTACTGTTAACTTTTAATATGCTGTCTGTTTTTGTCTTTTCCTCTCCATATCTAAGTCATCTTACCCCCTCTTTTCCTATTTTATTTACATAAACTGCTAAAATTCTGCACATCACAAAAATATCCCAAAAGTAATTTTTTAATTGTCTTTTGAATATTTTCCAATAAGTCCTTGAAAAAATAATGATTATATGATAATAACTTCTAAATAGGAATGGTTATAAAATAAGAATAATGTTAAAGGAGAATGAAGTTTTGAATTTTCAAAAACTGATTAAAGAGTTCAAAAAAAAGGGTTATAAACTTACTCCCCAGAGAAGGCTCATACTGGAAATTTTGAGTAAAGAAAAGCATATCAGTGCTGAAGAAATTTTTGAAAGAATTAAACAAAGTCAGCCCAATGTTTCTTTCGGCACCGTCTATAGAAATTTAAATATTCTTTTGGAATTGGGGCTTATCAATCAGTTGGATTTTAAGGACGGCAGGACCCGCTTTGAACTTAATAAAAGCCACCACCATCACTTAATCTGCCTTGACTGCGGAGTTGCCTTTGAAATCCAGGTTTGTCCATTCAACAGTGAAATATTTAGGGCTGCTGATTCCCAAGACTTCTCCATAGAAAATCACAGCTTCGAAATCTATGGGTACTGCCGAAACTGCAAATATAATAAGACGAAAAAACTGGATGGAAAGGAGGAGCAGCAAAGTTGAAGTTTCAAAAGACCGCTGTAATTATGCTTTTGGGAATTTTTATTTTTTCTGCTTTTGGATGTGCGGACAGCCAGGAAGCTTCTTCCCAAGAAGAGACAATTCAGGTGTATACGAGCATCTATCCCCTATACTATCTTACTTCAAGAATAGCAGGAAATGCGGCTGAGGTAAAGGAACTCATGCCCCCCGCATCAGATCCCCACAGCTGGGAGCCCAGCCCTAAAGATATAGCAGAGCTTCAGGAAACCCAGGTTTTTATTTACACCGGAGCCGGTCTTGAACCCTGGGCCCGAGATACAGCAAATTCTTTACAGGAAAACGGAGTTAAGACATTGGAAATAGCAGGCACCCTTTTTAAAGGAAGTTCAAATCAGAGGGACCCCCATTTCTGGCTGGATCCCCTGCTGGCCAAAAAAGCTGCTGAAGCTATAAAGGATCTGCTGGTTAAGGCAGACCCAAACAGCAGAACTGTTTATGAAAACAATTATCGTGAACTTGCCGCGGAACTGGATGCACTCCACGAAGAATATATAAAAGCTCTCTCCCAGTGCAGCAGAAAAGAGTTCGTAGTAACCCACAGCGCCTTTGGATATCTTGCTGAAAGATACGGCTTAAAACAAATATCCATTATGGGAATTTCTCCTGAAAGCGAACCCAGCCCCGCACGCTTAGCCGAACTGGCAAAACAGCTTAAAGATAAGAATATAAAGTATATCTTCACAGAACCCTTTATCAGCCCCAAAGCAGCAGAAATCCTTGGAGAAGAAACGGGAGCGAAGCTTTTGGTTTTATACCCCATTGGAAGCTTAACTGAGGAACAGATTAAAGAAGGAAAAGATTACATGGATCTGATGAGGGAAAATCTCAAAAATCTTAAGGTGGCGTTGGAATGCAGAGAGAAAAAGTAATGGAAAAAATAATAGAAGTCAAAGACATAACCTTCTCCTACGGCAGTAAAACAATTTTAGAAAATGCCAGCCTCACTGTTTTCCGGTCGGATTTTTTGGCCGTAGTGGGGCCCAATGGTTCAGGGAAAAGTACCCTAATTAAACTGATACTGGGGCTTTTAAAACCCCAAAAGGGGAAAATATTAATTTTTAACACCCCAGTGGAAGCTTTTAATCAGTGGAAAAAAATAGGCTATCTGTCCCAAAGAGCGGCTTTTTTTAATTCCCACTTTCCAGCAACAGTGAGGGAAGTGGTGGGAGCCCAGGCAAGTGCCCACCTGGGATTTCTTAAACCCATGAGGCCTAAAGATTGGGAAAGAGTTGAAAAGTCTCTGGAAATGGTTGGACTTTCAGAACTGGGAAATTGTTTGGTGGGCAGGCTTTCCGGCGGCCAGCAGCAGAAAGTAATGCTGGCAAGAATTTTGGTGGCAGAACCTGAACTGCTTTTTCTTGATGAACCAATGGTAGGGCTTGACCCTGAATCTCAAGAGTCTCTATATATGCTTCTCGAAAAACTCCATAAAGAGCAGGGGTTAACCATAGTAATGGTAACCCACGACATATCAGGAACAGTAAAACGGGTTAATAGGATGGTGTGTATCCACCAAAATAAAATTTTGGAGCACGATCCCCAGCTGTACAAAGATAAAAAAATTACCCACAGCTATATCACCCAGCTTTATCATCTGCATTGAAACTAAAATTTAAGGGGGCATGCTGCCGTGGAAATATTTGAATACCATTTTATGCAGAGAGCCCTTACAGCAGGAATAATTGTGGGAATTATCTGCCCTATAATCGGTATTTTTTTAGTTTTAAGAAGGCTGTCCCTGATAGGGGACACCCTTTCTCACATTTCCCTTGCAGGGGTAGCTGCAGGTTTGACGGCAGGTTTCAATGCAACAATTACTGCCATGCTCTTTGCCCTGGGAGGAAGCTTAGGAATTGAATATCTCAGAAGGCACTATTCAAAATATGCGGAGCTGGCCACAGCCATTACAATGTCCAGCGGGATGGGCCTTGCAGTAATATTAATAAGCCTCGGAAGGGGGAACACCGCTTCCGTTTTATGCTACCTTTTCGGCAGCATTGCTTCTGTTACCAAAATGGATCTTTTTATAATGGCTGCTGTGGGTTTAATTGTCGTAGTTTCCATTATTGTACTTTATTGGCCTCTCTTTTTTATTGCCTTTGACGAGGAAGGAGCACGAATAGCGGGGATTCCCGTAAACAAAATTAACCTTTACTTTACCGTGCTCACAGCTATAACCGTTGCTGTATCCATGCGCATTGTGGGTATCCTTTTGGTTTCTTCCCTCATGATTATTCCCGCTGCAACCAGCATGCAAATTGCAAAAAGTTTTAAGGCTTCAGTTTATATCTCAGTAGCAGCAGCACTCCTAAGTGTTGTCTCAGGCCTGGTGCTTTCCTTTTATTTCTCACTGGCCCCCGGAGGCACCATAATTATGTTTTCCCTCTTTATACTGCTTTTAGTCATTTCTTTTAAAAAGTTGTTTGCCGCGCAGAAATAGCAGATTTATTTAAAAACAAAAACTTTTTAGGATAATCTGCCCCCTTTTTCCATAATTATTTAGTAGCAGAAAAAGGGGGTATAATTTATGGAAATTTCTGTATACGGCATTTCATTGATACCCATAATAGTGGGTATTGTTCAGCTGGCAAAAAAATTTGGCTTTCCTACCAGGTTTGCACCCCTTTTATCCCTTCTCCTGGGATTTACAGCTGCCTTTGTCTATATTGCTCCGGGGCAACCCAAGGAAGCAGTGCTGTTGGGCCTAGTAATGGGGCTTTCTGCTGTGGGCTTATACAGCGGCAGCAAAAATACCATAAGGGGCCTTAAAATGTAGCTGCAAGCGCATCTGCTGGCTCCCAAAAAAAATTTTTTTAAAGATTTCTCTTTAAATAATTAAATTTTTTACCCTGGTAAATGTCCTGCTCCTCAAGATATCTTTCTATTTCCTGCTTAACAGCCCATAAGCTTAAGCCCCAATTGCAGAAAAGAAGCTTTCCCTTAGGGCCCTTTGCTGCAAGCCTCTGGATAACTATATTGGGGTCAAGATATTCCAAAAAAGCTCCTACCCTTCGCACATATTCACTCAGGGGAGCCACTTCAATTTCACCTTTTTTAAACATTTCCCCAAGGGGCGTTCCTTCAACTATGTACAGGGAATGCAGCTTAACATAATGGACCCCCAAAGCAGATAAAAATTTAGCCCCCTCCACAACATCCGTAATATCATCCCAGGGAAGATTTAGTATCATATGAACACATATTTCAAAGCCCCTGGGTTTGATGCGGTTTACAGCATCAACAAACTCCGCTAAAGTATGGCCTCTGTTAATTTTTTTTAAGGTCCTATAGTTTACTGTCTGCAGCCCTAGTTCTACATTTATATCAACACCCCATTCATCCTTTATTTCCCCTAAGGCATCCAGATACTCTTCCTGCACGCAGTCGGGGCGGGTGGACACACTTATCCCCACTATATCAGGGCCCAATGCATCCCTTATATTAGTTTTAAATTTGTCTAAGGAAAGATAAGTGTTTGTATAGGATTGAAAATAGCTGATGAATTTTTCTGCCTTGAAACGCTTTTTTAAATATTCTCTGCTCTTTTCAACCTGTTCCCTTACCGACATGGTGCTTGGGAGGGCATTAAAGCCGGAGCCTTCCTCATCACAGTAAATACACCCTCCTGTGCTGCGCGTTCCATCCCTGTTGGGGCATGTCCCCGGAAGATTTATGGAAATCTTATGCACCCTACCACCATATTTTTCCTTAAGGTACTTTGAATATGTTCGATATCTATCCCTAGTTTCCACAAAAACATTCACCCCGTCCCCACAGCCAATGTTAGTATTTAGACATATATAAACTATACTAACACTTCCTAATTCTTTTTTATAATATCTTCCTTATAATGTTAAACCATTAAACTAAAACAATCATTTTTTCATGAAGCAGTTATTATATCAGCTCGGCTGCTCATATTTTTTACATTGGAGTGTGCCATAATGCCTGTTAATTCAATGAAAAAGGAGGTTCCCACACCCGTTTCACTTTTAACCCATATTTTCCCATTCAGTTCTTCCACAATGTTTTTAACCACATACAATCCCAAGCCGGTGCCTTTTTTCTCTTCTTTGGTACTGAAAAAGGGCTCAAATATTTTTTCCTGTAGATGACAGGGGATCCCCTTACCGGTATCAGAAATCTCCAATCTTATTTTGCTGCCGCAGGGCAGGGGAAAGCATTTTATGCTTAAGGTTTTCTTTGAGCAGTTATCCATAGCTTCAAAGGCGTTGCTGGTAAGGTTTAAAATCACCTGCTTTACCTGTTGGGGATTGATCTGCACAAGCATGGGAGCCTTAGAAATTGACACTTCCAGCTCCACTTCTTTAAGGATGCTGTGGTTTTTAATGATGGGTAGAACCTCCATCACAATGCTGCCTAAATTACAGGTCTTTAAATCCGACTGGGGTTGGGGCTTGGAAATAAAAAGAAGTTCATTTAAAAGGGAATGGGTGCGGTCCACCTCGCTGAGCATTAATGAAGCATACATCTTGAGGTCGGATTCCTTCAAATCCTGTCCCTTTTCCAATTTTTCTTTATCACCTGCAAAAAACCCCTAACAGATGTCAGAGAATTGCGAATTTCGTGAACGGTACCCGCAGTTATATAACCTAGGGCAGAAAGATTCTCCACTTGTTTCAAGAATTGCTTTGATCTGGTATTGCCGATAAAGTAATTTTTTATATTTGACACCGACAAAATACCCAAAAACATAAAGAAAAGGGCTGCAGCCGAAAAAGCATGATTCAACAAAAAATATATTTCAGCAGGCAGTTTAATCAAGAAAGCAAAGGCATATGCCAGAACATAAAATATGACCCCCTTTAAAATATAAGCCGTTTTACCATTGGGATTCTGACTGTGATTCCCCTTAAACGAAATATCAGTAAATAAAAAATAAGCAGCAGCTAAAAATAACAATAAGGCTGCTGCTTCCAGAATAATCCTATAAAGGCTGAGTCTCACTTCAAACCCGCTGAAAACGGCGGGAAGGGCTCTGTGCCTTAATAAAATAAATAACAATGCCGCTGCCTCCCCTAAGCCCAGCAGGATCAAATAAAACCTGCAAAAAATATCTTTAATCTGCATTGACTGACCCGCTGCGAAAACCAAAAACGCTGCTCCCAGCAAAAATTTAGACAATAAGAAAAACCAATATCCTTTATTCATAGAATTTGGAGTAATAAAATCAGGCATACCGGGACAGGAAAAGATGTGAAAAATCTGAGAAAGTACAGCTCCTGCTAAAAATACACTAACCAATCCATAGCGCAGTGTTCTATCACAGCAAAATGCATATACTGCCATCAAAAGCAAAATTATAATTAAAACTGCAGCCCAAAATTCAATGAAATTACGTACTACAACATAGCTGTTAAAATTAATAGGGATTAATGGGGAAATTATAAAAAAAACTGCAAACAAAATCCCAGAAACAGCAACGGGGAAAATAGGAAATTTAACTTTTATCATAAGAATTCCTCCCCCCTTTTTTAAAAAGCCAACACTAGTTTTTAGTATACAAAAAACCATTTCAAATTTCTGTCGAAATATGTCTTTAAAATATAAAAATATATGTAAGTTATATATATATTTAATGATTTAAAAAAACATAGATTGTCCAACTATAAAGACAAAAAATTTTAAGAAATTAAAAAAGGGCTTTTGCCCTCTCAGCTTAAATTTTATTTTCCAGCTTCCTTAAATCCCTATAGGATCCAATGGCCACAAGAATATCGCCCCGATCAATTATATACTCTCCCCCAGGGGCAACTACGACATTATCACCCTTTTTAGCAGCCAAAATGCTTATATTGCATCTTGCCCTCAAGTCCAGCTGCCTTAAAGTTTTGCCCACAAACTCCTCAGGCGCAGCAATTTCCACTATGGTATGTTCAGGAGAAATCTCTACATAATCCAAAATATTGTGGGACATAGTCAAGGCTCTAGCCACTCTTTCTCCCATATCCCATTCAGGATAAATTATCTTATTTACTCCTATTTTTTCCAATACTTCACCGTGAAGTTTGCTCTGAGCTTTTGCAACAATATATTTCACTCCCAAATCCTTAAGTAGCATGTTAACCAAAATATTTGCTTCTACACTTTGAGCCATAGCCACAACCACAGCATCATAGCTGGCAATATCCACACTGCGTAAAAATTCTTCATTTTGGGCATCGGCTTTTATCGCTGTGGTAACAAAATCTGCAATCTCCTGCACTTTTTCTTCAGATTTATCAATAACTAAAACCTCATGACCTAAAGAGCTTAATGTTCTGGCTACACTTTCCCCAAATCTCCCCAAGCCTATAACTACATACTGTCCCATCCTAGCTTCCTCCTAACCAAGATTTAAAATTCCCTGGGGGTATTCATAAAGCTGCTTATCCCTTCTTCCCAAAGCAAAGGCCAAGGACAAGGGACCTACCCTTCCCGCAAACATTACAAACATTATAACAGCTTTGCCCACTGCACTAAGTTTTGGAGTTAATCCAGTAGTAAGACCCACAGTTCCAAAAGCTGAAACAGTTTCAAAGAGAACATCAATAAAGGGAGCCCTTTCGGTAACACTTAGAATCATTGTACAAAAAATCACCAAAAAAAGGGACAAAAAGATTATAACCACTGCCCTTTCAACTTTGTCCTGAGGAATGCGTCTGTTAAAAATAACAGCTGATTTTTGCCCCCTAATATTTGACCAAAGAGAAGCTAAAAGAGCAGCGATGGTAGTGGTTTTAACACCACCTCCAGTGGAACCCGGAGAAGCTCCAATAAACATTAAAATGATCATAAAAAAAAAGGAACGCATCAGAAAAGGACCCCACGTTCAGGGTAGCAAAACCAGCTGTTCTTGGGGTCACAGCAAAAAACAACGCATTTAAAATTTTATCCCTCAATGGCAAGGAACCCAAAGTATATCTGTTGAAGCCTTCCAGCAGAAGAGCTGCAAAAGTTCCCATAAATAAAAGGATGGATGTGACAGCAACCACCACTTTACTGTGGAAAGTAAGCTTTCGGTTTTTAAAATAAAATAAAATATCCCAAATTACCGTAAACCCAAGACCTCCCAATATAATTAAAGCCATAATGGTCAAGAGCACCGCTGGGTTTTGGGTATAGGAAGAAAAACTTCGAAAATTGCCAAAAATATCAAATCCTGCATTATTGAAAGCAGATACGGAATGGAAAATGCCCAGATAAAAGGATCTTAGGCCGAAATGCTTAAACCATATTATCCCCAGTATTATTCCTCCAAGAATCTCAATAATAAAGGCTGTAAGGGCAATCCTAGAAGCTACTCTTATTAAATCGTGCATGGAAAGCTGACTTATGGATTCCTGTAGAATCAATTTGTGGCGCAGGGATATTTTTTTACCCACCAGCAGGGCTACCAAAACCCCTGCGGTCATAAAACCAAGGCCTCCAATTTGGATTAAAAAAAGAATAATCAGCTGTCCATAGATATTAAAAGTATCCGCGGTATCCACTACCACTAAGCCCGTTACGCAAACAGCAGACGTTGCCGTAAAAAGAGCATCTACAAATTCTACCCGGCACCCTTCATTCCAGCAAAAGGGCATGCTCAAAAGCACGGCCCCAATAAATATAATAATCAAAAAACCCACGGCTAAATATCGAGGAGGATTTAATGACTTTTGCTTCTTTTTATTCTTTTTATATAAAACAAAGCCAGGTGCCATATCGGCCCCCTACTTACTTAAATTATTTATATTATTTCTCCATTATTATGTATCAATTTTAATGGAAAAATCAACACTAAAAGAAGCACATTTATTTTCAGGCACAAAGGGTGGTTCCCTTTGAAGATAAAAGATAGGTTTACCTTGGGATTATTGTCCGGCATAGCAGCCAACATAGGTAAAAACTTAGTGAGCCGATATGCAGAAAGCAGGGGATTTTCTCAAAAAAGCTTTGTTGACACTGCTGCAGGTTTTTTCTTGAAAAAAAGGGATATAAAAACTACTGTGGGCAGAATAGTGGGAATTTTATCTGACTTTTCAACGGCTATAACCATTGGTGTTGTCAATGCTTATCTCTTAACTCACACGGGAAAGGACCGCTGGTTTCTTAAGGGAATGGGAACGGGAAGTATCTTCTGGGTTGCAATGTACGGCTTTCTTGGAAGCATCGGCAAAAATCAGCCCGTATACCCTGTTTCCCCGGGCACAGCCCTGACATCCTTTTTGGGCCATACCCTTTTTGGAATACTCAGCAACTTTATAATTGTTAAATTCGGGGACCAACGTATTTTCCAAGACAGCAAACCTAAGAGGACAAAGCCTAACAATAACAGTATAAAGGCTCTTAATAAAAGAAAAAAAAAGAATAATGATGCAAAGAAATTTAAAAAAGTTATACCGCTAGTTTGCTTTTTTCCCTCCTCTGTCCAATTTGCCTTTCCCCCCATCCAATAAGCCAATACAGCAAATTAAAGCTGTAGCAGCTGATCTGCTGATCCAATCAGCCTTTTCTGCCTCCCTTTATCTTTTTAAAGGTCATAAACCGCTTATAACAAAAAATTGTAATGCCTCCATTCCCATTTTTAAACCCACCATATGAAATGGTTGTTTGGTAGAATTTCTAACAAAAAGATACGAAAAAAAGGGCTGCTCTTCATTGACAGAATGGAACAGCTGTATTTTAATTAAAAGATACAGGCAAAAACTTAAGCGGGAAAGGAGAAGATCGAGCCATGGATGCAGCTAAGGAGGTAAGTGTGGGTAAAAAAATAAAACAGCTTAGAGAATTTCAAAACATAACAGTGGAAGAGCTTGCGGAAAGGGCTGGTCTTTCAACAGAACTTGTAGAACAGATTGAAAATGCCCAAGCATACCCTTCCCTTGCCCCCCCTTATTAAGATTGCCCGGGCACTGGGAGTAAGGCTTGGTACATTCCTTGACGATGAAATAACCACAAATTGCGTTGTAGTTAGAAAAGAGGATAAGCGCAGAGTAATGAGGTTTCCATCAAAGGAAACAAAGGTAGGAGATTTAAACTTTGAGTCCCTAGGTTACAACAAAGAGGACCGCTACATGGAGCCTTTCCTTATTACCATAGACCCCAGTAACGAAAACAATCCTCAGATGTCAAGCCATGAGGGAGAAGAATTCCTATATCTGCTGGAGGGAGAGCTGGTAATTACTTACGGAAAAGATACCTACATCTTAAAACCCGGCGACAGCATCTACTATGATTCCGTTGTACCCCACAATGTGCGCAGCAACGGAAAACCTGCTAAATTTATTGCTGTGGTTTATACACCGGTTTAGCTGTGGAGGGATCTATGATGACCAAATTTTTTAACATCACTTTGGGAGAACTTCTTGAAGAAAACGCAAAAAAATATCCCGACAGGGAAGCCCTGGTATACAGCGACAGGAACCTGCGTTATACCTTCGCTCAGCTTAATGAAAGGGTAAACAAGGTGGCCAAAGGTCTTATGGCTTTGGGCCTTAAAAAAGGTGATCATGCTGCCATATGGGCCACTAACGTTCCTGATTGGGTAGTAATGCTGTTTGCCACAGCAAAAATAGGAGTAGTATTGGTTACAGTAAACACAAATTACAGGCCTAAGGAAGTTGAATACATATTGAAACAGTCAGACGCCAAAGCAGTAATTATTATCGATGGATTTAGGGACATAGACTATATCCAGACAATATACGACCTGGTACCGGAGCTTAAAACCTGTCCCCGGGGACACCTAACAAGTAAGCGTTTTCCATACTTAAAAAATGTAATATATCTGGGACCCGAAAAACATCGAGGAATGTACAACATAAACGAAGTCATAGCCCTTTCCTGCACCATTTCAGAATCCAAATTCAGAAAGGCAGCAGAGGAGCTGGATCCCCATGACGTAATAAATATGCAGTACACATCAGGAACCACAGGCTTCCCAAAGGGAGTTATGCTTACCCATTACAACATAATAAACAACGGCTATCATATCGGTGAAAGGCAGAAATTCACCTGTGAAGATCGGCTCTGCCTGCCTGTGCCCCTTTTCCACTGTTTTGGAATAGTACTGGGGGTAATGGCCATATACACCCATGGGGGAACCCTCTGCCCCATTGAATATTTTGATCCCCTAAAAACCCTGGCAACGGTACAGAAAGAAAAATGCACTGCCCTTTATGGAGTTCCCACAATGTTCATCGCTGAACTTACCCACCCAATGTTTGATATGTTCGATCTCTCATCCCTAAGAACGGGGATAATGGCAGGTTCCCCTTGTCCTGAGCCTGTAATGAGGCAGGTTATTGAAAAAATGCACTGCCGGGAAATAACCATTGCATATGGCCTTACAGAAGCCTCTCCGGTGATCACTCAGACCAGAACCGATGATCCTCTGGATGTAAGGGTTTCCACTGTGGGCAAACCTTTAGACGGTGTAGAGGTAAAAATTGTTGATCCCGAAACAGGAAAGGAAGTTCCTCCCAATGTGCCAGGGGAATTGTGCGCCAGAGGATATAACATAATGAAAGGCTACTACAAAATGCCGGAGGAAACTGCAGCTGTTATAGACAAAGACGGATGGCTGCATACAGGAGATGTTGCCATAAAAGATGAGAGGGGATATTATAAAATCACCGGCAGAATAAAAGACATGATCATTCGTGGAGGAGAAAACATATATCCTAAAGAAGTTGAAGATTTTCTCTACACCATGGAAGGCATAAAAGATGTCCAAATTGTAGGGGTGCCTGACGAAAAATATGGAGAAGAAGTGGCTGCCTTTGTTCAGCTTAAAGAAGGATACTCCATGGAACCCAGCGATATTCAGGACTACTGCCGGGGCAAAATTGCCCGATATAAAATACCCAAATATATTTTCTTTGTGGACAGCTTCCCCATGACCGCAAATGGAAAAATTCAAAAGTATAAGTTAAGAGAAGAAGCAGCCAGAAGGCTGGGAAGAAAAATAAACAACAATCAATAAGAGGAGCTCTCGCTCCTCTTTTTTATTCAATGCCTGGGCCAAAAACTGTATCCTGTATAGGGACTGCGCCCGTGTACAGGTATGGGTCCTTCGCGGAATTCTTTCTTTCTTGCACCTTCCGGCATACAGTGCTCATAACCACAGTTGGGACAGGAAAATTTTTTACCAGCTCTCAAATCATCCTGCTCCACTTCAAAAATATGTCCGCAGGACAAACACTCACAGCTTACAGTGTTCATTAAATTCACTCCCCTTCCTTTTTAGGACTAAATCTGCATCTTTATAATGTTTCTATATTATAAGTATAACATCATTTCGGACATACGACTATAATTATTCTTAACGAAAAAAATTTTTAAAATGTAAGTAATTATTAAAAAACAAAAAGCCCTTACTAAAAGGGGCATTTAGTTTTTTATAATACTAATTTCGTTGTTCTCCTATTATATCCTCCTTTTCTTCTTCTTCTTTTTCCTCTTCTTTAGCAATGCTTAATTCCACCGCAGGATAAATCTCTCCTAAAACTACCTGAGCAATATTGTGTGAATGATCTCCTACCCGTTCCAAATTGCTGAGCACATCCAGGAAAACCACTCCTGAAGCAGGGTAACAAAGACCAGCGTTTAATCTATCTATGTGATTCTTGCGAAGCTTTTTCTCCATTAGGTCGATTTGGTGCTCCCGTTTTACAATCTCTTCTGCCAGCTTCCTATCTTCTTTTTCCAGCGTGAGAACACATAGATCCAGGGTTTTTAGAACATAATTGTGCATATTTTCCAATTCACTGATGGCCTGCTCGCTGAAAGGAAGGTTTTCTTCAATTCTTTTCTTGGCCAGATCAGCAATATTTTCCGCATGATCTCCCACTCGTTCAAAATCGTTTACTGCATGAAGGAGCCCTCCGTGTTTTTCTGACTGTGAAGGTGTCATGGAATATTGAGAAATTTTAGCTAGATAAAAAGTTATTTCCTTTTCCAGTTCATCTATGACATCCTCCATATCATATACATGTTGTATTAACTTATAATCCTTATTAATAAATGATTTCACCGCATCCTCGAGATTATCTCTGCTTATCTTTCCCATGCGGATAATTTCCTTTGAGGCAAGGGAAAGGGCAATGCTGGGGCTGCTGAGCACTCTTTCATCTAAATACATAGGACCCCTTTGTATTTGTTTTTCTTCCCCTGGAGCAGCTAAGCATACCATTTTCTCTAGAAAACCTATAAGGGGAAGAAATAGAATTGTGCTCAACACATTAAAAGATGTATGTGCATTTGCAATCTGACGGGCAATATCATTGTCAGGTGAAATATATAAAACCAATTCCTTAAAAAAGGGAAGAAACAATAGAAAAATAATTGTTCCTATAACATTAAAAAATACATGGGCCAATGCTGCCCTTCGTGCTGTTAGGCTTGTCCCAATACTTGCCAAAACCGCCGTAATGCATGTTCCTATATTATCTCCAAACATAATGGGAATAGCAGCATCCAACGGAACAAGTCCCTGGGAAGCAACAGCAATAAGCATACCTATAGTGGCACTGCTGCTTTGAATAATCATGGTCATGATAGTACCAACCATTACTCCAATCAATGGATATTTTCCAAAATTGACAATAAGCTCCTTAAACCCCTCATATTCCTGAAGAGGGCCATGGAATCTGACATTATTTCTAGCCCCAAAAAAAGGAGACCAAAGCCCAATATTACCTGGCCTAAATACTTTAAGTTTTTACTTTTTGCAATAAAATACATACCAAATCCAAAGGCAATTATTGGGAAAATAAATTCTTCCAACTTAAATGCTATAAGCTGAGCAGTTACTGTCGTTCCTATGTTGGCACCCATTATTACTCCTATCGCTTGTCTAAGTGTCATGAGACCAGCATTGACAAAACCCACCACCATAACTGTGGTTGCACTACTGCTCTGTATAATGGCGGTAACCAATGTTCCTGCCAAAACACCCATAATGGGTACACCTGTTAAAACTTCAAGAAATTTTCTAAGTCTGTCCCCGGCAACTTTTTGCAGACCTTCGCCCATGGTCCGCATGCCGTAAATGAAAAGAGCCAGCCCACCCAACAGATTCATTAAGACAGCTGGAATACTCATGAGTCACAACCCCTTGTTTTTCCATCACCCTATATCGTTTTTCCATCACCCTATATCATTATCTTGCATTTTGTCTTACATTCCTAAAGCAAGGTACCTTTCATACAAAGCGGCCCTTGAGACAAATTCAAGAGCCGCCCCATTTCTTGTCAAATATATCTGCCTAATGCACATAACTCAAAAAATTAAAAAGGGACTGCGCGGAAGCTCAGTGAGCCCCCCCCTGCCCCTGTGGAAAACACATACCAGAGATATGCAATGTAGAAGAAGCAGCCTGATAGAGCCACCCATGCCGATAGACGCTTCTTCATGAGATAATAACCAAAGATAATACCACCGGAAATGAGTGCAACAGCAATACTTGCTACAACATCACCAGTAAGCTTCCATTCCGTAAGGAAGAGCCCCAAACATACAGCAATGGAACTCTGGTAAACCATTGCTCCGGTGATGTTACCAAGGGCAAGGGTATCCTTATGTCTTGCCGTCCAGAATACGCTGGCACCGCCCACTTCCGGAAGTTCCGTTGCTAATGGTGCAACCACGAGAGACAGCACAGCAGCAGGAATTCCATAAGCATCTGACAAGTGCCCCAGCGTGTCAGCAAAAACCTTAATTGTATATGCCATTAAAACAAAGCCTCCCAATAGCTGAACAACGGACAGCCACACAGGGGGCTCCTCAAAACGAAAGATTTTATTCAGCCACAGGTCAGCATGTTCTTCCTCTTCATGCCCGCCATGACCATGACCAGAACTGGAAACTTCAGCTCCCTCTTCTGTTGCAGCCACTGCTTCGCCTTCAGCTTGTTCCTCAGGAGTTTTAAATGTGGTATATACGAAGTAGGCATATCCTAGGAGAAGGAAAACACCCAATGCATAGTTGAGAGGACGAGAACCAATTAATGCAGCAATGATTGCCAGGGGATAAAAGACAAAGAAAAACTTAAAATTGCGGAGAATACCGGGTTCAAGATCCAGATATGGAGTTTTCCTGTTCCCGGTCATGACCTGTATCGCTGCAGTCAGTCCAACAACTCCTAGGGCGATAGTTGTAAGCATGAAAGGAGCACCAAGAATAGCACCGACCCCTATGTCATGACCGTGCCCTCCACCTCCTCCGCTGCTGCCGAAAAGTATAGCAATAACAGGAACCAGGGTTTCGGGGGTCGCCGTTCCCAAAGAAGCTAAAACGCTTCCTGCAGCGGTTTGGGAAAGGCCTATCTGTTCTGCGAGGGCTTCAACGGCGTTAACAAAAAAAAGACAGAATACCATGACCAGAATACAAAGCACAATGGTCTCTAAAATGAGCACTATACATCCACTCCTTTCTTAAAATTATTTTAACTTTAAAAAGCAACCCTTTTAATTATTAAATAAATATGCCCACTGCTTTTTTAATAACCCCCAACCCTAAACTTAAGGCAAATAGCCAGTTATTTATTCGTCAAAAAGGGTCTTTATTCCTTTTTTAAATAAAAGGTTTATATAATAAAAAATCCCTAAAATAACTTAACCAAGCAGCCTCCTGTATCTGGCGGGAGCGTGTGGGAATCGAACCCACCGAACGCAGGGTTTTCCTGCGTCCCATCGGATTTGAAGTCCGTGCAGGCCACCAGACCCGATCCGCCCCCAAACTAAGCCTTTAACTTTCATTTTTTTAATTTTTCTCTTCATACCTGCGGAGATACCTGATAAGGGGATATCCCAAACCAAAAACAACTATGGTCTGGCTTATCCCTATGCTCAAAACCGTTGCCCAATAGGGGAAGTTAAGAAGAGCATGCAGATAAATACTTATTATGAAGGCATTAAGAACTATGGGCGGAAGATATGCCGCCCACGAATTCCGTAAAATATAGGTAAGGTATGCTGCGGCAAGGCTGGTAAGGCTTCCAACAACTATATCAGCTATACCAAGCCCTCCATAAATATTAGCCAAAAGAACACCCACAAAAATAGCCCAAACGGCTTCCTTATATAAAATGGGCAGCACCGTAAGGGCCTCTGCAATTCTGAGCTGTATTACCCCATAGCTTATGGGCTGAAGCACAATACAGAGGACCACATAAATGGATGCAATTATGCCTGCTCTTACTATACTCCTCAATTCCCTACCTCCCCTAATTACTTCTATTTAATTTTTTAATTCCCCTTGTTTAAATACCTCACGTCTCCCACCCTTTTGGTAAAACCTTCGCGATCCAAATATTCAAGAAGGGGAACTACATACTTCCTTGAGCTTACGAGTAAATCTCGAGCTTCACCAACGGTTATAGCATTATGATCTTTTAAAAACTTCTTAATAATTTCCTTTGCCTTTTCCACAGCGTCGCGGTGAAAACATATTTCTTCCGATACCCGTACCACTCTTCCCATTCTCTCAAGATAATTAATAATCTCTTCTCCCTCTTCTCTTTTAAAATAAAAAATTTCGCGCTTAATCACAGGCCATGGAACAGGTTTAAAGGGATTTTCAAGCAGCTTTTCTTCCACCTGCTTTATTTTTTTAAGCTGTTTTGCTGTGGGAAAAGGTTCGTGTTCTTTAAGACTGATTATATACCTATCAATTTTTACAATACCTTCCCTCTCCAATTCCTTCAATAAAACATTGTACTCATTATCCCCATATTTCTTAAAAAGAAGGGTGTGCAGCTCTTCCTTTGGAATTCCTGCTCTTAAAGGAAAAGTCTTGTGATAATCTGAAAGTTCTTTCTTAACTTTCTTAACCAGTTTTAAAAATGATGTTTGGGCCATCAAAAATTCCCTTTTTTCGCTACCCAAAAGCCTGATTTTTTCCCCTGAGCAGGCTTTTTTGCGAAGCAGCTCTCCATCCACTCCCAGCTGTTTTGCAGCCCTGTCCAAATCCACAAGACCATGGGGAGTGCTTACCGCCAAAGCCTCTGCCTTTTCTTCCAAAGATCCTCTGTGCAGAGCTTTCAAAATTTTTAGGGAAAATTCATCATACCGCTTTCTCCTGGGTGCCCCAGGCAACAAAATGGCACCTCCCCCTATGGTTACTTGGGGAGAATAGGTTCTTATTATGTACCTGTCACTGGGAAGAGCTGCCAGAGGGCTTTCCAATAAAAACTGAACGTAACCCTTTTCCCCCGGTTTCAGCATATCCCTATCAAGAAGAACAACCCTTCCAAAAATTTCTGCTGTTCCATGATAGAAACGCACCCTTTCCATATTCTTAATGGGTTTTATGGGCCTTTTATCATCTTCCAGTAGAGTGAGCTCCCCATCCATCAATGTGCTCAGTTCTTCTATGTATCCAGGGGTTTGTACAGTAACCCCCCGTTTTACTTCTTCTTTGGACAGACCCGTAATATTAAGGGCAGCCCTCTGCCCTCGATAAGCCTTGGAAACATCTCTGCCGTGCACCTGAACATTTTTCACTCTAACGGATGCCTTAGAAGGAATAATTTCTACTATATCCCCAGGACCAACACTTCCCGACCATATGGTACCCGCAATAACAGTGCCCACTCCTTTTTTCGTAAACACCCTGTCCACAGGCATCCGCAGGTAAAGTCCTGGATCTCTTTGAGGCAGACCTTCAATTATTTTAGCAAGTTCTATTATTAGGTCATTTAAACCGCTGCCTGTTTTTGCCGATACTGAAATCACAGGAAATTCTTTTTTATAAATGTCATAAAGATATTCCTTCACCTCATTCACTACTACTTCTAACCTCTTAGAAGAAACCAGATCTGCTTTGGTAACAGCACAAAGACCATGCCTTATTCCCAGTATATTTATTATGTCCATATGCTCCATTGTCTGGGGCATTATCCCTTCATCTGCAGCAACAACCAGCATAAAAACTTCCATGCCCCCTGCTCCTGCAATCATCTGGCGGATAAACTTCTCATGCCCTGGGACATCAATAAAAGCCGCCGTATGACCGCCGGGCAGGTTCATGAAGGCGAAGCCCAGCTCTATGGAAATACCCCTTCTTTTTTCTTCAAGCAGACGGTCTGTATCAATTCCCGTCAGCGCTTTAACCAACTCTGTTTTTCCATGATCCACATGACCCGCTGTTCCCACAACGGCATACCCCATTAAAAAACAAATCACCCCCCTAATCACGGAATAATTCGAGCTAAAGAGGAAGCAACCTGAGATAGCTCTTCCTCTTTAATAGTGCGTACATCAAATGCTATACAGTCTTCCCTAATCAGCGCAATTACGGGAGGATCGCTTCCCCTTAAATCTCTTAATATCTGTTCTGGAGATATACCAGGTACTTTTAGCCGCACCAAATAAGTGGGGAGCTCCCATTGAGGCAGTGCCCCTCCTCCCACTGGAGATTTACCTTCTACAACCGAAGAATCCAGACCGGTAAAAACATTAATCTTATACTGAAGCTCTTCTGCTCTTTTTCTTAGAACTTCCAAGGGTAATCTAATCATTTTTAGGGTAGGTATATTGTCCAGATGGGTTCCTTCCACATATTCCCTCAGGGTTGCTTCCAGAGCAGCCACTGTCATTTTGTCTATTCTCAGAGCCCTGGCAAGGGGATTTTCTTTCATAGGAGATATATACTTTTTCCTGCCTACAATAATTCCACATTGAGGACCCCCAAGAAGTTTATCACCGCTGAAGGTTACAACATCCACACCACACTTTAAAATATCTTCAACTTTAGGTTCATCTGTTATTCCAAGGTCATCTAGACCTCCAATGCATCCGCTTCCCAGATCCATCATAACGGGAATACCCCTTTTTCTGCCAACCTCAACAAGCTCTAAAGGAGTTGTCTCCCTGACAAAGCCAATAATTTTATAGTTGCTGGTATGCACCATGAGAAGGAGAGCGGTATTTTCTGAAACAGCCTTTTCATAGTCTGAGGGATAAGTTCTGTTTGTTGTTCCCACCTCAACCAGATGGGCTCCGCTGAGTTTCATTATTTCAGGTATCCTAAAAGAACCCCCTATTTCCACAAGCTGGCCTCTGGAAACCACAACTTCCCGTCCTTCAGCCAAAGTATTTAAAGCAAGGAGCACCGCCCCTGCGTTGTTGTTTACCACCATACAATCTTCAGCACCCGTAAGTTTTTTTAAAAGTTCTTCAACATGGGAAAAGCGGGATCCCCGCTCTCCAGTTTCCAGATCCAGCTCCAAATTGGTGTAATTTCTGGCTGCACTCATCACCGCATTCACAGCACGTTTGCTCAAAAGGGCCCTGCCTAAATTGGTGTGCAGCACCACTCCCGTAGCATTAATAACCGGCCTTAGATTAGGCCGGGATTTATTTTCTACCAAATAAACAACCCTGTCCACAATGGATGCTTCATCCAAAAGACTGCCTGGCTTTTCCATGCTCATAATTTCTGTGCGCAGATCATTGAGAGCCTCTCTAATAGTCTCCACCACAAAATCCCTAGGGTATTCTTCAAGAAGCTTCTTTATTTTAGGCTTCTCCATAATCCTATCCACTTTTGGAAGTTGCCTTAAAAGAGACTGTTTCCAGCCGTACATTTTAAAACCTCCATATAAATTTATCCATAATAATTTATTTAGCGTTTTTAAAAGATAGCTGAATCCTTAGCAGTCTGTTTACCTGCTCTCTTCATACAAGTTTGCAAATTTTGGAGGTTCCAAAGGCTTTCCAATTTCAGTACCCTCAGGCAGAAGATCAATCTTTTTTCCATCAATTAAAATTTGAACTCTCTTTATTTCCGGAAACTGCCCTAGGGTCAAAAGAAGAGATTTTACAAACATACTTTCTGCCGTGCTTCCTCCACCATACTCTATGGCTTCTCTGCTCAGATTCACCGTTGCTGTACCATCTTTCACTTCCAATCCTAAAAGCTTTGTTCCCCGCATAACTGTAGGCCCGAGACCTTCCACATATGGTCCATGGATAAGATCTTCAACGGCTTTTCGAGGAAGATCCTCATTGGAGGAAGCAGCCAAAGTAATGGGTATCATATGCAGTGCATAGGGATCACTATAATACACTTTATATGTAACTTCAGGATTATTTTCCCCTCTGTAATTAATAAGCTTTTTTTCCAAGGGTTGATCGGTGGCTACTCCGCAGATTTCATCCACCATTTTCCCCTCAACTAAAATCTGAACGTCTTTGACCTCGGGAAGATTTCCCAAAGTTAAGCACAGAGAATTTACTGCTAAAACAACCTGATCATGCTTATTCATTTTCAAAAAATCCTTTGAAAAATCAACAACAACAGTATGGCTGTCAATATGCCAGTTCCTAAGCTTTGTGTCCACGGGAATAGTTCTTAAAAGATATTTACTATCCGGACCTGCAAGGAGCTTTTCCACAGCAAATTTTACAGCGTCTTTACTGCTGGATTTGTTAACGGAATAGGTAACGGGTACCATAAAACCTTCTTCTGTGCAAAAGTAAACTGTGACCATTTGGGGAAAAACTACCTCACTGACTTCCTGCTTTTCCTGTCCCTGGGAAGGTACCCTTGCCTTTGCAGAAAAGCTGCTGCATCCTGCCGCAATTAAAATGAAAATACCTATTATCACAGATAAAAAAATTTTATTCAATTTCACTCTTTTCTCACCCATAAAGAAAGGCAACAAGGGCTTTCCCCCCTTTTTTTAGTTAGGACATGTCTAGCTATAATTCTATAATTTTCCCCTATTTCCTTTTAGGAATATTATGCCAATAAGGAACACAAAATAATCTCTATTTTTCTAAAAACCTCAAGTTCCCATCCTCACACTGAAAAAGCATAAGAAAATTGACCATTACTTTCACAGCCCCACATAAAAAATACATATTCAAGACCATCTTAAATAGAGCTTAAACTTCCCAGATAAACGCATAAATTTTTTAAATCTAGCAAATAATTTAAGCATGCAGCAGGAATAGGAGGAATTATTATGTCCGGTTTTAACAGCAAATCTCTTTTTATTAAAGAAGACTCCCAAAAAATTTATTGTCATTACCTTGAACCTACAGCAGTACAAAAGCTGAGCAGCAGATTTACCCATCTTCTCTTAACAATAAATCCAGGGTTAATCCGCCCCGTGGTGGTCGTGGGCATAGGAACAGACCGCTGCACAGGAGACTGCTTAGGCCCCTTGGTAGGTACCAAGCTTTCGGAAATGGGAGATGTAAAGCCCATAGTTTATGGAACCTTAGATGATCCCATACACGCCAACAACCTTAAAAAGAAAATAGAACATATAAAAAACAAACATTTCAAACCCCTGATTGTAGCTGTTGATGCTTCTTTAGGCAGAACCTCAAGTATCGGCAAAATTACCCTTGCCCCTGGATCCTTGAAACCCGGTGCAGGAGTAAATAAGGAACTGCCAGAGGTGGGAGACATCCACTTCACAGGAATAATTAATGTGGGTGGATTTATGGAGTATTTTGTCCTTCAAAACACTCGGCTGAGCCTGGTTATGAAAATGGCACAAAAAATATCCCTAAGCATCTACTATGGCTACAAAAAAGCCCTTTCCTGCCAAGGAGATTCCCAAAGGGACCTGCTTCCTTAAAAACAACTCCTGGTCCTTTCAAATACATATATTTCTAAAAAATAAAAACCGCCTTTCACAGGCGGTTTTTATTTTAATGTAGATTTTCAAAATATTCTTCAAGATCCTCAATTATCTCCCTTTGGGTTTTTCCTTCAGCACTGAATACAGGTACCTTGGTCTTTATATCCTCCATAAGCATAATGTTCTGATCCATACCGCTTACTACAACAGCATGGGCCTTTTTAATATCACCTTCTCCCAAGCCCACAACACTATAACCATGTTCTTCCAGAGCTTCTTTCAAACTGCTTAAATCCTCATCAACGGCAACTATCCTATCCATTTACTGCGGCACCTCCAGCTTTTTTCTTGTGCTATTATTTCTTGTGCTATTATTTCCACTTTTCTAAAATATTAACCACCTCTTCGTCTGTGAGCTGATCAAAGTTCCCATAAAACTGGCCCACGCTGTAAAAAACTTCTGGTATATGTAAAATAACTGCCCTATGGACCCTTTTTGATAGTTCCTCTGCTGTATCTGAAGGCGCTACGGGAACAGCCGCTGTTATTTCTTCAGCTCCTTGCTTTTTCAAAAATTCCACAGCAGCATACATTGTATATCCCGTAGCAATTCCATCATCAATAATAATGGCATGCTTTCCCCGGACATCAAAGGGTTTCCTTCCCTGTCTATAAAGCTCCATTCTGCGTTTAATCTCACCCAATTCCTTTTCAATTATAGGTTTAAGCTCTTCTTCATCAAGCCCATACCACCACAAAAGCCTATGGTTTAAAACAATGGATCCGTCAGGGGACAGAGCTCCAACAGCCAATTCTGGGTTACCAGGCATACCGATTTTTCTGGGAACCACCACGTCCAAAGGAGCTTTCAGTTTTTCTGCTACAGGCTCTGCTACAACAACCCCTCCCCTGGGTATTGCAACCACAACAACATCGTCATTATTCAACCCTTCCAATTTTACAGCCAGCTTTTTTCCTGCATCCTGCCTGTTGGCAAAAAAAACCACTTCCCATCACTCTCCACCTAAAATAATAGAACACCCAAAAAGATAAAAAAACTCCGCTAATGCAGAGTTTTTATCTTTTCATTATTTTCCCTTTTTATTAAAAGAATGCCCAGGGCTTTGATCTAAATTTTGATCTAAAACCTCTTTGCTTTCCATAATGCAATTGCCATCAAAAACTGCTCCCTCATCAATTATTAGTTTCTTTGCTGTCATATCTCCCAGCAGTTTACCTGTGGAAGCAAACTCAACTCTGCCCTCAGCATGCACCTTACCCTTTACCAAACCAGAAATTATTATATTTCGTGCCTTTATATCCCCTTCAATGCAACCGCTGTCCCCTATAATAACATCTCCTTTAGAGCAAACCTTTCCCTTAAGGTTCCCATCAATTCTTACGGAACCCTTACAGTGAATTGTTCCTTCAAGCTGTGTGTCTTTACCAATTAAGGTTTCTATCTTATCCGGAGAAGTTTCTTTTTTACCCTTCGACAGCATATTAATTCTCCTCGCATTTTCTAATCCAATATTTCCAGAGGATCTATCAGTCTTCCCCCATATCTGATGGAAAGGTGGAGGTGGGGACCGGTGGACCTACCGGTTGAACCTATTTTTGCGATAATTTCTCCTTTTTCCACTTTCTGGCCAGATTTAACCAGTATTTTTGAACAGTGAGCATAGCATGAAATATATCCATAGTCGTGGTTTATAACCACAATTTTTCCATATCCGGGCTCCCAATCTGCCTGAACAACCCTACCCTCACCTGCAGCCTTTATGGGAGTTCCATAGGGCGCTGCTATATCCAAACCGTCATGAAACTCCTCTCCGCCTCCAAAGGGAGAACTTCTCCATCCGAAAGTAGAAGCAATTCGACCCTGTACCGGCCATAAATTGGGCAGCGCCCTTGTGTACGCCATTCTCTCATTTACATCGTCTAAAAGTTTTTCCAGCGCCCTTTTCTCCCTAGTTAGCTGAAGTTCAAGAAAAGCCATTTCCCTTTCCAGGTTCTCAAGCCTTTCAAACCCAGAGGGCTCTTTTTTATTAAAACACAGAACAAACCCTCCTAAAAAACCTGGAGCAGGCATTCCACCCCCGCTTCCCCCTTTGGAAATATTTTCAGCAGAACTTTTTCTGCTTTTGCTGCTGGTTCCCGATGTTTTTTCTGCGGTGCTTTCCCTGCTCTTCAAGCCAGCTGCTCTGGAAACCTGTTCTTTAAGCCTATTAATCTCAACAATTTTTTCCTCCACATCTTCTGCCTTTTTTTCCAGCTCATTTATTTTCTTTTCCTGAATTTTGCTGACCTTGCTTACTGTTTCCAGCCTTTTTGTTTCCTGAACCATATTATTGTAGGCATTGAAGAAATACAAACATGCACCTATACTTACAATCCCAAAAATTACACTTAAAACCACCACAGCTTTGATTAGCCAAAGGGGTAGCTTAAAGCTCGTTACTTCTGAAGAGGGATGGGGTATAATAAGCGATTTAAATTCCTTTCAACTTTTCTGCGAGGCTTTTTACTTTTCAAAGCCCATCACCTCAGCACAATCACTTCTCCATGGCCTTTCTTATGGCAGCAACCTCCTCACTGCTGAGTTTATATTGAGAACTGCCCTTAACAATGGGTTTTGCATAAGTCCTTGATTCATTTCTCCCATAAAGGGAGGTTATAACCACACCGGTTCCATGATCATCCAAAATGGCCACAGAAAAGCTCAAATCGCTGCCCACATCGTCAAAGGCATTATACCTCTCTACACCCACACGGCGCAGAGAAGTTTCAATCATTTTTTCCAGTCTTTCAAGTTCCAGTTTGAAATCCTTTAAATCTTCTGGAAAATCGGGTATCTCAACAGACTGAAGCTTTTTAAGCTGCCTCCTTAAATCCTTTATTTTTAGACCCTGAATCATTAACAGTAAAAGGAACATCACTGCTAAAACAAAAAGAACAATCACTGCATAAACCAAGTTCTCCTTTAGAAGGTCTAAAATAAAGGAATAGTTCATTTTAATGCACCTCTAATGTTATAAGCTGCACATTTCCTGACAAAACAAAAAAACTAGTACTTTTATTCAACGAAAAAAGTCTTTTCCCTTCTTTTTCTTTTTTACCGCCAGCTTAAATCTTTTGCGTACTTCTTTTATTTGACGCATTTAGAACCATATACTAATATTAATTTAGCATTGGTGAAGGGAAAACAGCTGTTTTGGATGTGAAGCAATGCTTTATCTATTAAAAAATAAACTAAATGCCCTCATAAAAAAAATTAAAAACCTCGACAGTGTTCTTGTCGCTTTTTCCGGAGGAACAGACAGCACCCTCCTTCTAGCAGCTGCAAAAGAAGCTGTGGGGAAAAAGTGTTTAGGCGTTACCATCGATGCTCCCATTTTTTCGCGGGAAGAAATTTCTCAAGCTCAACTGCTGGCCCAAAATTTAGGAATAAGGCATATGATTATCAAAGCTGACCCATTAATTATTCCTGAATTTAAAAATAATGTACCCCAGCGATGCTATTACTGCAAAAGAAATTTATTTGAAGAACTTATAAAACTTGCTCGGCACAAAAACATCCCCTATATTCTTGACGGCACAAATGCTGATGATTCCTTTGATTACCGCCCAGGTTTAAGAGCTATTAAAGAGTTGGGAATAATTAGCCCCCTATGGGAAGTGGGACTAATAAAAGGGGAAATAAGGGAAATTTTAAAAGAATGGAAGTTCTCCAACTGGAACAGGGCTTCTCAAGCCTGCCTAGCAACAAGAATTCCCTATGGAGAACAGATAACCCCAAAAAAACTGAGACAAGTGGAACAGGCAGAAAGGTTTCTAAAAAATATGGGATTTTCAGAAATGAGGGTTAGGCTTCACGGACCCATCGCCAGAATAGAAATTCCTGAAGAGCACTTTAAACTAATCCTGCACAGAAGTACAAGAAAAAAGATTACTGCAGCCTTTGAATCTTTAGGGATTCCCTTCACCGCAGTAGATCTATCCGGATTTAGATCAGGAAGTCTAAACAGGCTGCTGCCGAAGGAGGAAAACCGCAACAATGAAAAATGAAGAGCTGCGCAGGCTTTTTATAGATGTAAAGGAAGGCAGATTAAGCATAGATGAAGCTGTGGAAGCCATTAAATATTTGCCCTATGAAGATCTCGGTTTTGCCAAGACAGATCATCACAGGGCTTTACGAAAGGGAATGCCCGAAGTTATCCTGGGTATGGGAAAATCTCCCCTGGAAGTACAGAAAATAGCCCTTTCCCTTTGGGAAAAAGGAAACAGTGTTCTTATAACTCGGGCAGGACCGGAACACTATCATGCTGTGGTTCAAAAAATTCCTAATGCTGAGTATTTTGAAAAGCCCGGAATCATTGCTGTAAAACGTACCGAAGCCCTTTGCGGAGGCACTGTCAGCGTAATAAGTGCTGGTACTTCTGACTTAAAAGTAGCTGAAGAAGCAGCAGTAACACTGGAGTTTCTTGGTGTTAAGGTTAACCGTTTTTACGATGTTGGGGTAGCGGGCATACACAGGCTCCTGGATAAAATTAAGGAAATAGAAAAGGGACAGGTAATCATTGTTGTGGCAGGGATGGAAGGAGCTCTTCCCAGCGTTGTAGCAGGAATGGTGGAAAAACCTGTCATAGCTGTTCCCACCAGCATAGGCTATGGTGCCAGCTTCAACGGTTTGGCTGCTCTCCTCGCCATGCTCAACAGCTGTGCCAGCGGTGTAGGGGTTGTCAACATCGATAATGGTTTCGGTGCTGCTGCCCTTGCCTATTCAATAATAAAAACGGGGTGTATAGAGTGAAAACAGCATACATCGACTGTTTTTCGGGAATAAGCGGAGATATGCTGATTGGGGCCCTCCTGGATGCGGGGATGCCCTTTGAGGAGTTAAAAAAAGGTCTCAACCTCGTGGATATTTCCGGATATGAAATAGAGCATAAAAAGGTAAATAAAAGGGGGATCATGGCTACTCAATTTAAAGTGACAGCTGAAGAAAAACATCCCTCAAGAAATCTAGAGGATATTGAAAAGATCATAAAAGGAAGCCGCCTTCCCAAAAAAGTAAAGGAAATTTCCTTTAAAGTTTTCTCAAGACTGGCGGAGGCCGAAGCCAAGGTGCACGGGGTACCCGTTGAAAAAATTCACTTCCATGAAGTGGGGGCAGTGGATACCTTAGTAGACGTAATAGGTTCAGTTTACAGCTTTTATTTTTTAAAAATAGAAAAAATTTTTGCTTCTTCACTGCCCTTGGGAGGAGGAACAGTAAAATGCCAGCATGGTCTAATTCCTGTACCCGCACCTGCAACTTTAGAACTGGTTAAAGAGATTCCTTTAAGGGAAAGCCCTTGGGAAGGAGAATTGGTAACGCCTACAGGAGCCGCATTGGTCACCACCCTTGCAGAAAGCTTTGGTCCCATTCCCTCTATGAAAATAACAGGCAGCGGATATGGCGCAGGCAGTAAAGATCTTCCCCATCCCAATGTAATGCGCATAATTTTGGGTGAAGCTGAGAGAAAAAATACAAATGAACAATGGGATCAGGACGAAATTGGTATCATTGAGGCAAACATTGATGATATGAACCCAGAAATTTATACATATTTAGAAAAATTAATTTTAAAGGAAGGTGGCCTCGATTTCTATATAACGCCCATTTATATGAAAAAAAACAGGCCTGGAACCAAACTTACAGTTCTTTGCCCCTTAAGTCATATGGAAAAGCTGTGCAGTCTTATCTTAAAGGAAACAACTACCCTGGGCTGCCGCATGAGAACAGAAAAAAGGTATAAAGCCCGGTGGTCAATCCTTAAAATAAAAACGCCCTATGGATATGTGGACGTAAAGTACAGCCCTGAAACAAAAACCCTTTCCCCAGAATTTTCCCAGTGCGAAAAGCTGGCGGCTGATAACGGAGTGCCTTTAAAATTAATTTATGATACTGCAAAGTCTGAAGCGGTAAAGCTGCTAAAAAACAAACAAATTTAATTAAGAAGGCCCAAGGACTGAAAAACCACACCTAAAATAAAGGCCCCAGCTATTCCAGGAAGAAGATTTCCGATTTTTATTTTTTTAACCTCAAGAATGTTCAATGCTATTCCAACAATCAGCAGTCCTCCCACTGCATTCATTTCTGCCACAACACCTTGGGATAAAAATCTGCTCAACCAATGGGCTAAAAGGGTAATGCTACCCTGATAGACAAAAACAGAAAGGGCTGAAAAGGCCACACCCACTCCCAAGGTAGACCCCAAAACAATGGAAAGCACTCCGTCAAGAAGTGATTTGGCAAAAAGAATGCTGTGCTTCCCTGTAAGTCCACTCTCCAAAGCCCCCATTACTGCCATGGCCCCTACACAGTATATCAAGCTTGCGCTTACAAATCCTTTGGCAATATCGCTGCCCTTACCAAAATCGCTCATTTTCTTTTCTAAAGCCTTTCCAAAACGCTCCAAAAAATCTTCTATGCCCAAAACTTCCCCAATAAGGGCTCCCAAAAGCAGACTGATAAGAACTATTATCAGCTTTTTTGTCTCCAGCGCCATGGAAAAGCCCACCAAAAGGACTCCCAATCCCAGTCCTTGGAGAACTGTAGTTTTAATATTTTTTGAAAGGCCTTTTCCAAGGATTCTCCCAATAAATGTTCCCAAAATTATTGACACTACATTAATGATGGTACCCAGCAACCCTAAACCCTCCGTTTTCTCCATAAATACAAACCAAATATAAGTTTTCGGTATAATAAAGTAAAAAAATAAAAATAAATATGATCGGCATCCTGCCGATCAGCAAAAAAGCTACTCTAAAAAAGGGATCATTTCATCGTCGATACTGCTGTGTTTAGGTCCAAGCTCAATCAAACCATGCTTTTGGAGCTCTGAGACAACTCTGTACATCGAAAGCTTTTTATCTGGGGAAAGGCCTCTGACAAAATCATTAATTTTTTTAGGATCCGCTTTGGCTTTAAATTCCACTCCACCATACTTGATATATCTTTCCCTTTTCAACTTCTTTTTCCTCCTTTTTTATTTCTATTCCTTCTTATGTTTTAGTATCTGACTGTCCTTGGTCCTTAATTCATTTTTTCATGCCCGTAAATCTCAATCTTGTAAGCAGTATAATTTTCTGCTATATTTATAGACGCAAAGAAAAACGGAGGAGGTTTTTTTTTTGAAAAAATTACCCATCGCACTTATCATACTAATTTTTATGCTTTCACTTTTCGGCTGCACAGGAAATGGGGAAAAAACTAAAAGCCAGATTCCCACAAATCAAGCTTGGGCAATACTCAAAAGCAACTATGATTCTCTTCTGGAAACTAAAAAAGCAAAAGATGATAAAAAAATAAGCAAGTTTCACTGGAACTTTTTAACCGATGGAATCGTTAAGAGTTCAGAAAGGATAGCTCAATCTCTGGAAGGCAACGATTCCAATGAGGCAAAAATCTTAAGGGATGCTGCTCAAAAAATTATCGATCTTACCAATATGTACAGCGAAGAAATAAACAAAGGGATAGAAGCTAAGGGTGATTCCACGCTGAAAAAAAGCATAGAAAAAGATTTAAGCCAAGTTGAAGTGATGATCAAAAACAATAAAAAATAAAAATGTTTCACGTGAAACATAAAAGAGAGCAAACTAAGCTGCTCTCTTCAGACTGTAAATCTTAGGTGGGTCTCTGCTGCAGTTTGCAAAACAACTTAACAAACGCTGCTTATCAGCTTTTGCAAAGCGTTAGGCAAAACCGGGAGGTGCGAATAGAGGTGAGCGCCGGCCCCAACTGAGATGGGATGTCGAATTTGGGGCGGTCCGTTTTGCCCCTAACCCTTTGCTTAGGGATGTCCAGTGTGAGTTCTGGAGTGAGAAAACTGCAGAAGAGGCCCTTTGTCAACAAGCTAAAGAGAGCAAACTAAGCTGTTTCTTTTCTTTTTAACCCACTATATATTCCAGCAGTCTTTCCAGTTCTTCTAAGCTGTAGTATTCTATAATTATTCTCCCCTTATCTTTTCCCTGAATTTTAACCCTTGTTCCCAAAACCTCTGCAAGCCTTTCTTCTAATTCCTCTATGTAAACTGATTTTTCTTCTTTTTTCAAATTTTCTTCTCTTTTTCTTTTCTCCGTGCCTTCCTTTTTCTCTGCTGTAATCTGCTTTACCAAATTTTCCGTCTGCCTTACCGACAAACCGTCTTTTATTACCTTTTCAGCCAGTCTTACCTGTTCTTTCCCCTTTACTCCCAGGAGAGCCCTAGCATGTCCTGCGCTCAGCTTCCCCTCCTCAACCATTTTCTGTACATCTTCTTCCAGCTGCAGGAGTCTCAGCATATTTGCAATAAAGGACCTGCTTTTTCCTATTCTCTTTGCAAGATCCTCCTGGGTAAAAGAAAACTCCTTTATTAAAATATCATAGGCATGGGCTTCTTCCAAGGGGTTCAGATCCTCTCTCTGTACATTTTCGATGAGGGCAACCTCTGTGAGCTGTCTATTGGAATACTCCTTAACCACAGCAGGGATCTTTTCTATCCCCAGCATTTTGCAGGCTCTCCAGCGTCTTTCCCCTGCAACTATTTCATATTTACCGCCTTCCAGTGCCCTAACCACTATGGGTTGTATAACTCCATGTTCCTTTATAGAATCAGCAAGCTCTTTTAATTTACCCTCATCAAAATCTCTTCTGGGCTGAAACTTGTTGGGCACCAGGTTCTCCACCGGCAGCATTTCTATTCTTCCCACACCGTCTTCCCTGGTTTCATCTTCAATTAATGCATCGGGAAACAATGCTTTAAGTCCTTTTCCCAAGGCTTTCCGTTTAGCCATTTTCTAAAATTTCACCTGCCAGTTCTTTATAAACTTCTGCTCCTCTGGACTTAGGATCATAAGTTACCACGGGTTCTCCGTGGCTTGGAGCTTCACTCAGCCTAACATTTCTGGGAATAATCGTTTTAAAAACTTTGTTTTTGAAATACTGCTTTACTTCATCCACCACTTGGATCGAAAGATTAGTACGGGCATCAAACATTGTAAGCACAACCCCTTCCAACTCTAAATCGGGGTTTAAATGTTTTTTTATCAGCTTGATGGTATTCATCAGCTGACCTAAACCTTCCAAAGCATAATATTCACACTGAATGGGTATTAAAATTCTATCTGCCGCTGTTAGGGCATTTAGGGTTAGAAGTCCCAGGGAAGGAGGACAGTCTATTAAGATAAAGTCAAATTTATCCTTTATGGGGGTTAATGCTTTTTTAAGCTTCAACTCCCGTGAAATAGCCGAAACCAGCTCAATTTCCGCTCCTGCAAGGCGTATGGTAGCCGGTACCACATAGAGATTCTCTACTTTTGTTTCTACTATTACCTGTTCCATAGGCACACCGTTTATTAGAACATCATATATGCAGCCCTTGACCTTTAGTCTGTCCACTCCCAAACCGCTGCTGGCATTTCCCTGGGGATCTATGTCCACCACAAGCACCCTTTTTCCCCTTAAAGCAAGGCTTGCACCTAAATTAACCGCTGTTGTTGTTTTTGCTACTCCTCCCTTTTGATTTGCTATTGCGATGACTCTTCCCATAATCCCAACCACCACCGAAAAACCTTATAAGTTTTCTATTCCACAAAATAAAAATAACTTCCTTCCGTGGAAATATTTTTCTACAAGGGTCTTTTCTGAGGTATACCTGTTCTCCTTGGATATTTATCAGGACAGGCCCTTAATTTTTCTATAACTGCAATGCTTCTCCATTCCCCTGTATAGGGGAGTTTATATTCATAAACCTCAACCATCATTCCTCCCAGAGCCCTTAATGCATTTTCCGCATCTTTAATTTCCTGATAAACCTTAGGCCCTTTATATGCAAAGAAGAATCCGCCTATTTTAAGGAGGGGAAGAGCGTATTCCACAATAACGTTCAGCCTGCTTACAGCCCTTATGGTGACGTAATCAAATTTTTCCCTATAATCAGGTTCTTTTCCCAAGTCTTCTGCTCTTTCCACCTTTACAGATACATTTTTCAAAGCCAGCTCTTTTTTCAGAAATTCTAGAAATCGCCCTTTTTTATGCACGCTTTCAATGAGGGTTACATTTATATTAGGCAGGCACACCGCAAGCACCATTCCAGGAAAGCCTGCTCCGCTTCCCACATCGGCAAGTTTTCCCTTTTCCACTTTTATTAGATTAATTCCCCCAAGGGAATCAAGGAAATGCTTTATCAGCTCCCCTTTATTTGATGCTGAAGTTAAATTAATTTTTTTATTCCACTCCCATAGGATATCCAAATACCTTTTTATTTTTTTTTAAAGCCTCTTCATCAACTCTAATCCCCATTAGAAGGCTGCCTTCCCTAAGCTTCCTTTCCTCCATTTGGAACACCTTTCTTATCGCTTCTTCGCTTCTGCTCAAGGTAAATCATTATCACGCTTATATCTGCAGGAGACACCCCTGAAATCCTTGAAGCCTGTCCCAAAGTTTTAGGCTTTATCTCCTCAAGTTTCTGTACCGCTTCTGTCCTTAATCCTTTAATTTCTTTGTATGAAATATTTTCAGGGATTTTTCTATCTTCCATTTTTTTAAATTTCTCTACTTGGACAAGCTGTTTCTTTATGTATCCTTCATACTTTAACTCAATCCAAACCTGCTCAAGAACATCCTTAGGAACAGCCCTTTCATCCGGCAGAAGCTCTTCTATGTCCCTATAATCCAGTTCAGGCCTTTTTAAAAGTTCCGCAAAGGTTATGCTGTTTTTAATGGGAGCACTTCCTTTTCTTATAAGAAGCTCTTGAACCTTTTTATTGCTTGGTTTTACCCTGTAATTTCTCAACCTCTCAAGTTCTTCTTCGATCATTTTCTTTCTCTTTAAAAATTTTTCATATCTTTCATCACTCACAAGACCTATTTTTCTTCCCTTTTCCGTCAGGCGGAGATCTGCATTGTCCTGCCTTAAAAGAAGGCGGTATTCAGCTCGTGATGTTAGAATTCTATAAGGTTCGTTGGTTCCTTTGGTAACTAAATCATCAATGAGCACCCCTATATATGCTTCTGAACGCATAAAGGTAACAGGTTCCTCTCCCAGAACTTTTCTTGCTCCATTGATGCCGGCAACTATTCCTTGGGCAGCTGCTTCTTCATAGCCAGAAGTTCCATTTACCTGCCCTGCACTGAAAAACCCTTCTATTTCTTTGTGCTCAAGGGTTGGGTAGAGCTGAGTAGGAACAAGACAGTCATATTCAATTGCATACCCCGGCCTTACAATTTCCACTCTCTCCAATCCCTTAATGGATCGAAGCATTTCCAGCTGAACATCTTCAGGAAGACTGGTGGACATACCCTGAACATACATTTCCGTTGTCCCCAGTCCTTCGGGTTCCAGAAATACCTGATGGCTTTCCTTATCAGCAAATCTCACTACTTTGTCTTCAATGGAGGGGCAGTATCTGGGACCAACTCCCTTGATAACTCCGGAAAAAAGAGGCGACCTGTGAAGATTATCCCTTATGATTTTGTGGGTTTTTTCGTTGGTATAGGTAAGCCAGCAGGAAACATTGGGCCTTTTTAAATTCTCACTCATAAACGAAAAATAAAGCTCTTCATCATCGCCCTTCTGCTCAATCATAGCGGAAAAATCAACGGTATTTTTATCCACCCTCGCTGGAGTTCCTGTTTTGAATCTAACCATTTTTATTCCATGGGCCTTAAGCTGCTGCGGCAGTTTATTGGCAGGAAAAAATCCCGAAGGACCACTGCTGTAATTTACATCACCAATGATAACTCTTCCTCCAAGATAGGTTCCACTGGCCAGTATAACCACAGGAGCCCAATAAATGGCTCCGGTTTGAGTCATTACTCCTTCTACCCTACATCCCTTAAAGATTATTTCTTCAACAAGAGCCTGTTTAAGATGTAGGTTTTTCTGGTGTTGGAGAATCTTGAGCATTTCTGCCTGATACAACTTTTTATCAGACTGGCATCTCAATGCTCTTACCGCCGGTCCCTTTCCTGTATTCAGCATTCTTATCTGAATACATGTTCTGTCAGCAGATATGGCCATCTGTCCCCCTAGGGCATCTACTTCCCTCACCAAGTGGCTTTTTCCCGGACCACCTATAGCTGGATTGCAGGGCATCAGAGCCACTGCTTCCATGCTCACAGTAAGGCACAGGGTTTTACAACCCAGTCTAGCCGCTGCCAGGGCTGCCTCTATTCCTGCATGTCCAGCACCTATCACTATAACGTCATATTTTCCTGCACTAAAAGGCATTTGAAGCACCTCACTTGCCGATACAGAATTCTTCAAATATCCTGTTCAGTATTTCCTCGTCCACCTTATCTCCCGTTATTTCCCCAAGGGCCTCCCAAGCTTCCCTTATATCAATGGCTACAACATCTAAAGGAAGGTTATCCCTGCATGCAGCTAATCCTTCTCCTAAACTTTTTAAAGCTTTTTTTAAAGCTTGTTCATGCCTTACCCTTGTAATCAAAGGCCTTGTGGTATTTATTTTTCCTTCAAAAACCCTTTCCCTTATTTTCCCTTCAACTTCTCTTAACCCAATGCCTTTTTTAGCAGATATGGCTATGCATTCTTTTCCTGTAATTTTTTCATAATAAGGGATATTTACCTTTCCAGTAATATCAATCTTATTTATCAAAACAATGCATTCTTTATTTTTTACCTTTTCAATAATTATTTCATCTTCCCGCTCAATCCCAGTGGTAGCATCCAGTACCAGAAGCACCAAATCTGCTTCTTCAATTGATTTTTCTGATCTTCTAACACCTATTCTTTCTACCTTATCCCTGGATTTTCTAATTCCAGCCGTATCTATAATCCTAACCGGTATGCCTCCAATGTTAAGCATTTCTTCAATTATGTCTCTAGTGGTACCTGGGATTTCTGTAACAATAGCCCTTTTTTCTTTAAGAAGCGCATTCAAAAGGCTGGATTTTCCAACATTAGGCTTTCCTGCTATTACAGCTTTAAGCCCTTCCCTTAAAATTTTCCCTTTACCTGCTTCCTGAAGGAATCCTTCAATTTCTTTCATCATCTTTAAAATCATTTCTTCAAGCTCATTTTTGGTGATAAAAGCTTCAGGATCTTCCTCTGGAAAATCTATATTGGCTTCTATTCTTGCCAGTATATCAGTAATTCCATCCATAAATTTCTTTATTTCTTTTGAAAGGGATCCTTCAAGGTTTCCCACCGCAACTTTTAAGCTCTCGTCAGTTTTTGCCCGTATTATATCAATCACTGCCTCCGCTTGGGCTAAATCAATCCTACCATTTAAAAAAGCCCTCTTTGTGAATTCACCAGGTTCAGCCAATCTTGCACCAGCATCAAGAACTGCCTCAAGGGTTCTTTTCAAAGGCATCATTCCCCCATGGCAGTTTATTTCCACAACATCTTCCCTTGTATAAGACCTTGGACTTTTCATCACCGAAAGAAGTACTTCATCTATAACTTCCCCTGTATTGGGGCATACCACATATCCCAAAGTAAGGGTATGACTTTTAACTTCACCAATACTTTCCCTACCCTTAGGTTTAAAAATTTTTTTTGCAATTTTCACTGCATCGGGACCGCTTATTCTCACTATTCCTATTCCACCTTCTCCCAGGGGAGTAGATATGGCGGCAATGGTGTCAAATTCCACATAAACCACCTCATCTTTAATATACCTTTAAAACCATCTTTTCCTAAAGATAAATAATAAAAAACCCAGTATTTTTTACTGGGCACTGCGCTCATTATTCCTGGGTGCTATAACCACTTTTCTGTAAGGTTCAACCCCTTCGCTGTAAGTCTGTATTTTCTCATCTCCCTGTAACGCTGAATGTATTATTCTCCTTTCTTGAGGATTCATGGGCTCCAAAACGATTTTTGTTCCCGTCCTCTTAACCTTTTCCGAAAGCTTCTTCGCCAATCTAATAAGGGTTTTTTCCCTCTTTTTTCTATATCCCTCTGCATCTAAAATTATTTTTGCTCGGTTACCCACTTTAGAAAGCCTTTTGTTAACAACAAGATTTACCAGATACTGCAGGGCATCAAGGGTTTCCCCTCTTCTTCCAATAAGAATTCCCAAATTCCTTCCGTTGATGTAAAAATAATGGTATTCTCCTCTTTTTTCGTGCTGCACCGAAACATCAAGACCCATTTTGCTACAAACGTCTTTAATAAATTCTTCCGCCAGCTGTTTCGCATCCAACTTTAATTTCAACTTCACCCTTGCCTGACGTGTTCCAATTATCCCAAATAAACCCCTGCTTGGTTCCTCTAAAATTTCAACATTAACACAATCCTTTTCCACACCCAAAATCTTAAGCCCTGCTTCTATTGCCTCCTCTACGGTTTTACCCGTTGCCTCAACACTGTTCATTTTTTACCGGCTTCCTCCTTTACCACCACCGTCTTTCTTTTTATCAATATCTGTTCAATTATACCAAATAAACTGTACATAACCCAATAAAGAGCCAGTCCTGCAGGAAAACTTCTGCTTATATATCCAATAAAAACAGGCATAAAATAGAGAAGAATCCTCTGAGTTTGATCTCCCGTTCCGCCCACTGCTCCCATCCTCATGGATACCAGCTGTTGGGCAAAGGTGCTTAATCCAACCAAAATTGGAAGAATGATTGGATCAGGACTGCCAAGATTGGGAACCCACAAAAAACTTGCCTTTTCAATATTGACGAAATCAGGATGTTTTACGGGATCAAAAAAGTCTTTTAAGGCCTTAAAAAGCGCCAGCAAAATGGGAAGCTGAATCAGTATAGGCAGGCAGCCGGCAAAGGGATTAACACCGTGCTTCTGATAGAGTTTAAGCATTTCCTGCTGAGACTTTTCAGGGTTATTCTTATACTTCTGCTGAATTCTTCTTAATTCTGGCTGTATTTCCTGCATTTTTGCCATTGAAGTATACTGTTTCTTTGTAAGGGGAAATAAAATTAGCTTAACAAAAAAAGTAAAAATTATTATTGCCAGCCCATAGTTTGGTATACCAACCTGTTTTGTTAATAGATAAAAAAACTGCAGCAGCCGCCCAAAAAAATCAACTATGGCATTAATCATATTATTCCTGCGATCCGGCAAGTACCAATTTGCCCACCGGATGCCCTGCAGAATTCACCTCCCAATCTAAATTAAAGGGAATGATTACCACTCATTATTATTCTAAACCTACTTAACGTCCTTTCTATCATCCTAAAGAAAAAATCATCCTCATACGCCTCAGGAAAATCTATACCCCCAGGATTAAAGGGATGGCATTTAAGGATACGCCTAACGCTTAAGTAAATACCCAAAATGATTCCATAACTCTCTATGGATATAACAGCAAATTGGGAGCAGCTTGGGTAAAAACGGCAGCTTTTAGGAAAAAGGGGTGAAACATATTTCTGATAAGCATTTATAATTTTTATAACTGCTTTTTTTGCATCTTTCATTCCTTTTCATTCCCATTGCCTTTATTTTCCCTATAAAGGCCGGCTTTCTTAATAAGTTTAAAAAATTCCTTTTCCAAATCCTTGAAACCTACTTTTCCCACACTGCTTCTTCCTATGAAAACAATATCATATCCTTCCTTAACCTCTCCTAAATGAAGCCTGCATATTTCACTTAAGACTCTTTTTACCCTATTTCTAACCACAGCTTTTCCAATTTTTTTGGATATAGAAAAACCAAAACGGGTTATACCGACCCCATTTTCTTTAAATATCAGCACTAAAAATTTTCCGGGGACAGCTTTACCCGCTCTGTAAACCCTCCTAAAATCAGCATTTTTTCTAATTCTTAAGCTCTTTTTAAGCACAACCCATGCTCCTGGATCTAAAAAATTTTTTCATTTAACAATTTTTTATAATCTACTCAATATACTCCCTAATTATTCCAAAAGGCCACTTTCGCGGCCTTTATTTATGCACTGAGAACCTTTCTTCCCTTTGCTCTCCTTCTACTTAGGACTTTTCTTCCACTTTTTGTTCTCATTCTCTTTCTAAACCCGTGAACTTTTTTTCTCTTTCTTCTATTGGGCTGGTATGTTCTTTTCATGGTTTTTGCCCCCTCTAATCCTCAAATATACAGTATTACCCAAAAAATACACTAAAATTATATCTATGCTGTATCTAAATGTCAAGCAAAACATAAACTCGGCTTTGAATTTATCCACAATTTAATAAATTGTTTCCATTTTTCCTGAATTTCAACATCCTTATTGCTTTGAATATGTGGATAAATTTTGCTATTATAAGAGCATCCAAAATCGACTTTCTTTCTTAAAATTCTCGTTTATTTTACACCTTATTTTAAGTCATTTAAGCTAAACATTCCTTTCCCCCTTCATTTTTTTTCACCAAATACTTCACAAATAATTCACTAACTATCCCGGGAGGAATTTTTATGTCCTTAAGCCTTGAAACCCTTTGGAAACTTGCCCTTGACATCCTTAAAAGGGAAATAAACAGAACAAGCTTCGAAACATGGCTAAAACCCACCCAGCTTCTCAGCTTGGAAAACAACAGAGCAGTTATTTTCGTGCCCAATGAATTTGCGAAGGAATGGCTGGAAGCCCGCTACTATAATTTGATTCAGAGCACCCTTGAGAAAATTTTAAAGGAAGAAGTACACATTATATTCACAACACTCCAAAAACCTGGGAACTTTTCTCTACCAAAAAGCTCCCTTACATTGGAAGCTAAAGGTATAACTTCCGCTCATTTAAACCCCAAATATACCTTTGACACCTTTGTTATTGGAAACAGCAACCGGTTTGCCCATGCTGCATGCCTTGCTGTTGCAGAAGCACCTGCACATGCTTACAACCCCCTCTTTATATACGGGGGAGTAGGCTTAGGAAAAACTCACCTCATGCATGCCATCGGTCACCATGTTATCACCAATATATCCAACTACAGGGTTTTATATGTCAGTTCAGAAAAATTTACCAATGAACTCATTGATTCTATCCGCGACGATAAAACCACCGAGTTTAGGGATAGATATAGAAACATTGATGTTTTACTAATTGATGATATTCAATTTTTAGCGGGGAAAGAACGAACTCAAGAAGAATTTTTCCACACTTTCAACACCCTTTACGAGGCTAACAAACAGATTATTATTTCCAGCGATAGACCGCCAAAAGAAATTCCAACTTTAGAAGACAGGCTTAGATCCCGTTTTGAGTGGGGATTAATTACGGATATCCAGCCTCCTGATTATGAAACCCGCCTGGCCATCTTAAAAAAGAAAGCAGAACTTGAAAAAATAGTACTGCCCGATGAAGTTATGGAATACATAGCCGATAATATTCATACAAACATACGCAAGCTTGAAGGAGCACTTCTTAAAGTAGCAGCCTATGCTTCCATAACCAATGAAGAAATAGACGTGGAATTTGCAGCAAAAATTCTCCAGGACATTATTCCAAAAAGAAAACCAGTACCCATTACAATTGATCTCATTCAGGAAAAAGTTGCTGAATACTTCAAGATCAACGTATCGGAATTAAAATCTAAAAAAAGAAACCGTTCCGTTGCCTTTCCAAGGCAGATTGCCATGTATCTATCAAGGGAACTCACTGACGCTTCTCTTCCTACCATTGGAAGCAAGTTTGGGGGAAGGGATCATACCACTGTAATTCACGCTTGTGATAAAATCGCTAAGGAGGTTCTCAAAAACCCATCACTTAAAGAAGAAATTGATCACCTAAAAGATCAAATCACAAAGCTTTCCTCCTAGTTTTTTATTCTTAACCACATTTGTTTCACATGCTTAAAGCCAAAAGAGCCAGAATTTATACCCCTTTTTCCACATATCCACCACCACTATTATTACTATTACTACTCCTCTTTTGTTATCTAACTTAAAGTAAAAAAAGAAAAAAACAAAAAACACCATAAAAATTCCAGAGCACAACATTACCTTTAATTAACTCTTCTTTAATTACCTTCCTGAAATAAAAGAAAAAAGGGAGATGAAATTTATGCATATTATATGCCAGCAGAGAGATCTCCAAAACGCAGTTAACAGCGTTTATAGAGCTGTGGCTTCTCAAAGCACCATACCCATTCTTACTGGTATTTTACTTCAGGCTTCTAAAGAAAAAATTTATTTGGAAGGAACAGATATGGAACTTAGAATTAAATACGGCTTAAGTACTCAAGTAAAGGAAGAAGGAAAAGCTGTTATTCCAGCTAGATATTTTGTGGATCTTGTTAAAAGGCTTCCCGATGAGGAGATTGAATTGGGACTTGAAAATGATGGAAAGAGATTATTTATGAAGTATGGCGATTCTATAGTTAAACTTAATCTTTTTGAAGTGGAAGAGTTTCCCGAGGATGAAAAGGAGCCTGTGGAATACAATTTAGCTGTTGATCCCCTTCTATTTTCTGAAAGCATAAAGCAGGTTTCCATAGCTGTGGCGAAAGATGAATCTAGGCCCATTTTTACAGGAATTCATTTAGAACTGAATAGTGAAGAAAAATTTCTTACCATGGCTACAACTGACAGCCACCGGCTTACCTTAAAAAAGGTGAGCGTAAACATCCAAAAATTAAACAAAGATCTAAGTGAAGTTGTGGTTCCCTCACGAGCCCTTAATGAGGCAGCAAGGCTGATGGGTGAAGCCCAAGAAGAAATAAAAATTGGTTTTACAGAGACCAAAGCATGCTTTAAATGCGGTGATGTGGTGGTTCAATCACAGCTCATTGATGGACAGTTTCCCAGTTTTAGAGATGTTATTCCTGAAAGCTATAAAACTTTAGTGGAGGTAGAAATAGGAAGTTTATATGATTCTTTGAGCAGAGCTTCTTTAGTTTCTTATGGAGAATATAAAGGGAAAGGAATTGTTAGAATCAATATAAAAGATAATAGTATGAGTATATTCTCTTTTTCCAATGATGTGGGAGAGGTTATGGAATTTCTTCCCCTATTAAAGAAGGAAGGGGAAGATCTGGAAATAGCTTTTGATGCGAGATACCTACTGGAAGTTTTAAGGGTTTTAAATTCTGAAACAGCAAGAATTGAGTTTACAGGACCTTTAAGCCCTGCGGTGATAAAGCCTTCTGAAGGAGACAGCTATCTTTATTTAGTGCTGCCTGTGAGGATACAGTAAAAATTATAGAAAAAGGAAGGGGATCTGATTTGGAAGAAAGGGAGATAGAGATAAATACCGAAACCATTTCCCTTGATAAGTTCTTAAAGTGGTCAGGAATAGTGGAAACGGGCGGACAGGCAAAAATGATCATACAGAGCGGGTTGGTTAAAGTTAATGACGTTATAGAAAAAAAAAGAAGCAGGCAGTTAAAGCCGGGGGATGTGGTTGAGTTCAATGATGTGAAATTAAAGGTTGTGAGATCGCCTAAAGAAATTTAAAAGCAGCCTTAAATAAGAGGTGTGTTTTTTTTGTATTTAAAAAAACTTTCCCTTATTAACTTCAGAAATTTTTTAAATGAGGAAGCAGAATTTGGAAATTTCATAAATCTTTTTATTGGAAAAAATGCTCAAGGTAAAACAAACCTTCTTGAATCCATTTACTGCTGTTCCTTTGGAAAATCTTTTAGGACTAAAAGGGATAAAGATTTGGTAAATTATAATAGTTCCTACTACTCAATAAGGGCATGGGTTGAATCACTAGAAGGAAGTTTTGAAGTTAAGCTGACCTACGATAGAAATAGAGAAGCAAAAGAAGCGTACATAAACGGTATTAAATGTAAAAACCTTTCACAAATGATTGGAAAAATAAAAATAGTAATTTTTTATCCTGATCATCTTTTCATTGTCAAAGGTTCCCCTGCGGCCAGACGAAAGTACCTTGATGGACAGATGATTTTGGGTATTCCAACCTATTATCATTATTTCAGCAGGTACCAAAACATTCTTAGAAATAGGAATACCCTCTTAAAAGATGTAAAAAACACAGATATTTGGGTTTGGGAAGAACAGCTGGCCCGATATGGGGCAAAAATTATTATTCAGCGGATGAAAGTGGTGGAAATTCTAAGCAGGATAGTGTCGGAAATATACAGCTGTTTAACAGAGGGACAGTGGGTTTTGAAAATGGAATATAAAGCGTCCCTCAAGAATGCTTCAATTTTAATGGAAGAAGAGGAAATAAAAAAAGCATTTTTACGGGAACTTGAGAAAAATAGGGATAGAGACAGGAAGTTGGGCTTTACTACTGTGGGACCCCATAGGGATGACATAAGTTTTTTTTTGAATGGAAAACCCATTAGGGATTTTGGCTCCCAAGGTCAGCAGCGGTTGGCTGTTTTAGCCTTAAAGCTGGCGGAGGCTGAATTTATAAAGAAAAATACAGGGGAGTCCCCTATCTTGCTTTTGGATGATGTTATGTCGGAGCTGGATGCCGAAAAAAGAAGGCTTTTTTTTCAGATGCTTTCCAGTTCACAGGCCTTTATAACGGCTGCAGATTCGGGAATATTATTAGACAAATTTTTAAAAAATGTTTATCTATGGGAAATTATTGATGGTACAATAAAAAAGATAAGCAGGATAAGGGAGGATTTATGATGTTCATTCACATTGGCGGGGATGTAATTATTCCTAAAAATGAGCTTATTGCAATTATTAATCTCAATTCTGCTCAATCTTCTCCAATTACCAGGGAGTTTCTACAGCTTGCTAAAGTAGACGGCATGGTTAAGGAAACAAAAAAAGACGGTAAATTTAAATCCTGCATAATCACCGACAAAGGGATATATTTATCGACAATTTCATCAGGTACCCTTACAAAAAGGGATAGGGAATTTAAATATTAAGTAATATGATTAATTAGCTATTGTTTATTTGGTTTATTTGATTTATTGTGAGCTGATTTTGGTTATACTTCCTTTATGTTGTTATTATGTTATTATTTATTTATTTCTGCTTAGAATTATACTTTGTGAAAACAGCTGAATTTGGGAGGTGCCCTGTTTGGCAGGAGTCGAGGAAAAAAAGGCAGCTTATGACGCCAATAAAATACAGGTACTAGAGGGGCTAGAACATGTAAGGCGAAGGCCGGGCATGTATATTGGCGGTACAGGTATTAGGGGTCTTCATCATTTGGTTTTTGAATTAGTAGACAACAGCATTGATGAGGTGGAGGCCGGAGCCTGCGATACCATTGAGATAATGATTCATAAAGATAATTCCGTTACCGTTAAGGATAATGGAAGAGGGATTCCCGTAGATATACATGAGAAGACCGGAAAGCCGGCACTAGAAGTGGCCCTTACCATGCTTCATGCTGGGGCTAAATTTGGTGGTGGTGGATATAAAGTTGCCGGTGGGCTTCATGGTGTTGGTCTGTCTGTGGTCAACGCCCTTTCAGAAAGGCTTATAGCTGAGGTATACAGGGATGGAAAAGTCTACCGTCAGGAGTTTAAAAGGGGCAAACCCCTTGGACCAATGAAAATTGTAGGAGAAGCAGATCATTCTGGGACAAAAATAACTTTTTATCCTGATCCAAAAATTTTTGATGAAATTAATTTTGATACTGACATTTTGGGAGAAAGGCTGCAAGAGCTTTCTTTTCTCAACAGGGGAGTTAGGATTACTTTAAAAGATGAGAGAAAAAATTTTAAAGTTGTATACAAGCAGGACGGGGGAATAGTTGATTTTGTCAAGCACATTAACAGAAATAGAGAAGTACTCCATCAGCCCATCTATATAAAAGGAGAAGAGAATGATGTGCTGGTAGAAATTGCTATGCAGTACCATGATGGTTATGTGGAAAATGTGCTTTCCTTTGCCAATAACATTCATACCCGAGAAGGGGGTACCCATGAAGTAGGTTTTAAAACTGCCCTAACAAGGGTTATAAATTCCTATGCTCGAAGATACAAGTACCTCAAGGAAAAAGATGAAAACTTTTTAGGTGAAGATATTAGGGAAGGGCTAACAGCAGTAGTAAGCGTTAAGGTTTTTGAGCCCCAGTTTGAGGGGCAGACAAAGATGAAGCTGGGGAATCCTGAAGTAAGAAGAATAGTGGACAGCATAGTGGGTAATTTTTTAAGCAGTTATCTGGAAGAAAATCCAAAAGTTGCAAGGGCAATTGTAAATAAAGCAATATTGGCAGCGAGGGCAAGAACGGCTGCAAGAAGAGCAAAGGAACTTACATGGAGAAAATCTGCGCTGGAAATAACATCCCTTCCTGGAAAACTTGCTGACTGCTCCATTAAGGATCCTTCAAAATGTGAGCTGTTTCTGGTGGAAGGAGATTCGGCAGGAGGTTCTGCTAAACAGGGAAGGGACCGCAGGTTTCAGGCTATACTTCCCTTAAGGGGAAAAATTCTAAATGTAGAAAAATCTAGGGTTGATAAAATTCTAAACAATGAAGAAATTAGGGCTATTATTACAGCCATGGGCACAGGAGTCGGCAGTGAGTTTGAAATTGATAAAGCCCGTTACCACAAGCTTATTATTATGACCGATGCAGATGTGGATGGGGCCCACATAAGGACTCTTCTTCTGACTTTTTTATACAGATATATGACTCCTCTAATAGAAAAGGGTTATGTATATATTGCCCAGCCGCCTCTTTATAAAGTTACAAAGGGCAAAAAAGAATATTACCTTTACAATGATGAAGAGCTGGAAAAGCTTTTAAATGAGATAGGAAGGCAGGGGTATTCAATACAGAGGTATAAGGGTCTTGGGGAAATGAATCCCACTCAACTATGGGAAACCACAATGAATCCAGAGACCCGTAACATTCTTAAGGTAACTTTGGAGGATGCCCAGAAGGCTGATGAAATATTTACCATTTTAATGGGGGATAGGGTGGAGCCCAGAAGAAGGTTTATTGAGGCTCATGCCAAAGAAGTGCAGAACCTGGATATTTAAGTAAGAATTTTGTTAAGCTGGGGACTTAGGGGCCAGCAGGGATTATTGTGGTGCTGAGTTATCTGATAAAACCAGGATGAATGGAGGTCCTCATCAATTAAGTTGTATTTCAACGTTTGGATCACATGAAGATATTTTTCCTTATGCTTCTCAAGTTTGTTTATTAACTCCTGGTAGTCCTGGACAGCTTTAGCTTCCACCATTATATTTTTCTTCATCATTGAAGAAACATTGGGTAAAGATAAAATTTTTCCTGCTGCGGAACCCAAAATGGGAAAGATTACATCGCTGATGATTTTTGGTTTTCCCCCCAGACCAATTATTAGGCTTCTAATATTATCCGCATGACCTTCTTCTATGGAAGCTACCCTTTCCAGCCCTTTTGAGATATATTCGTCTTTAACAGCTCTGCTCTGGGCCAGGTAATTTTCAACTTGGGTTATTTCCAGACTGAAGAACCAATTGAGCCGTAAAACCAAATCCTTTTCATCCATAAAAATTTTTCTCCTAACCCATGTTTAGAAATATTTTTCCGTGGTGTAGAATTTATTATTCAGTTTTGGTTGATGTGCTGTGCAGAAGGGAGCTTGAAAGCTCTCTTTATTATTGATAGGGTTGTATATGGAAATAAATAAAAGTAGGGGCGTTAAAAGTGGAAAGGGCAAAGCTTATATTAAAGGCATTGGAAGAAAGGGGATATAAGTCCTACATTGTAGGAGGTGCTGTAAGGAATCTGCTTCTGGGACTTCCCCAGCATGATATTGACATTCTTACCTTGGCACCTCCAGAAGAAGTTGAAAGTACTGCTTTAGAAAAGGGATGGAAGGTAAAAAAAATAGGAGCTACCTTTGGGGTTTTGATTTTAGTGGTTGATGATAAACCCTATGAAGTGGCTACCGCAAGAAAGGAAGCGTACGGCAGCCACAGCCATAGGCCGGAGTATGTGGAATATACAAGTGATATAATGGAAGACCTTTCCCGCAGGGATTTTACCATTAACGCCATGGCAATGGATTTAAAGGGAAATATTATAGATCCCTTTGGAGGCAGAAAGGATCTTGAAAAAGGTATTATTAGAGCTGTGGGCGATCCTGAGGAGAGATTTAAGGAAGATGGTCTTAGGCCCTTCAGGGCTGTTAGGTTTGCTGCTCAGCTGGGTTTTGAGATTGATGAGCAGACATACAGAGCCATTCCCAAAGCCCTTCATAGAGTAAAGGGGTTGAGCGTCGAGCGGGTAAGGGGAGAATTGGAAAGAATCCTTGTGGCTCCTTATGCTTCCAAGGGAATGGACATGCTTTTAAAAACGGGTTTAGCTGGTACCCAGTGCCTTTCTCGGGGAGAGGGAGAGGAAAAGCATGTGGATGTGCTGCCGGAGCTTTATCATCTGGTGGATCTTGAACAGAGCAGACGATATCATACTCTGGACGCATGGAAACACACCCTTGCAGTAATAGATAATACCCCTTCAGATCTTATCCTACGCTGGGCTGCTCTTCTCCACGATGTAGCTAAAGGACTTCCTGGAATCAGGGGAGTAAACAAACGTGGAGAGCTTTCGGATTGGGGGCACGATAAAAAAGGTGCACAAATGGCGGAAGAGATTTTAACCAGGCTAAAGGTATCCCAGTCAGTAAAAAATAGGGTCTGCTGGCTGGTAAAAAATCATATGACTCTTCCCAACCCTGATAAAAAGTCTCTAATAAAATGGCTTCGGAAGCAATCATTAAATTTTAAGTCCCAACAGGAACTTTCCACCGCGCTTTGGCAGCTTTTAACGCTGTGCAGAGCGGATATAAAGGGAGGGATGGTGAATCCCAATTTTTCACAGCTGGATGAAATTATGGAATCGGCAAAAAATGTTTTAAAAAGCATTCCCTTTTATGAAGAGGAGCTTGTCATTAGAGGGAAAGAAGCAGCAGAAGTTCTGGGTAAGGGCCCTCAGGTTAAAAAATTTTTAAGAGATCTTCTCATAAGAATACAGTCAGGGGAAATGTCGAATACAGAGGAAGAATTAAGGGAAGCACTGAATCGAAAAGCAAGAAGATTACAAAAGAAAAGGGAAGACCTGAACACATAAAAAAGCAGGATGTTTTTATGTTTATTTCTAGTATAATATATTGTTAATTGCTTTGTATTTATTTAAAGGGGTGCAGTCAATTGCTGGATAAAGGTAAGGTAATTCCAATACGCCTTGAAGATGAAATGAAAAAATCATATATAGATTATGCCATGAGCGTAATTGTGGGGCGGGCTCTTCCCGACGTGAGGGATGGACTGAAACCCGTTCATCGAAGAATACTGTATGCCATGTATGAAGCCGGGATGACCCCTGACAAGCCATATAAAAAGTCAGCCCGTGTAGTTGGAGATGTTATGGCCCGATACCATCCCCACGGCGATGCGGCTATTTACGATGCCATGGTGAGAATGGCACAGGATTTTTCCATCCGCTACCCATTGATAGATGGACATGGAAATTTTGGCAGCATTGACGGAGATGCCGCTGCCGCCATGAGATATACGGAAGCCCGACTTTCCCCTATCGCCATGGAAATGCTTAGGGATATTGATAAAGAAACCGTTGATTTTGTTCCCAACTATGATGAGTCATTAAAGGAACCAACGGTACTGCCCTCAAGGATACCCAACATCCTTATAAATGGTTCATCGGGAATAGCAGTGGGCATGGCCACCAATATTCCGCCCCATAATCTGGGAGAGGTAATTGATGCTCTGATAATGATCATAGAAAATCCTGATGCAACTCCTAAAGAACTGATGACTGCCATCAAGGGTCCGGATTTTCCTACGGGCGGCATAATTATGGGCCGCCGGGGAATAGAGGAGGCCTACCAAAAGGGCAGAGGAAGCATAGTGGTTCGGGCTAAAGCCACCATAGAAGAGCTGGAGAACGGCAGGTCCTGCATTTATATTACAGAAATCCCCTATCAGGTAAACAAGGCAAGGCTTATTGAAAAAATAGCAGAGCTTGTGAGGAATAAGAAGATAGATGGAATAAGCGATCTCAGAGATGAGTCCGACCGTAAAGGTCTTCAGGTAACCATTGAGCTGCGGAGAGGAGTAAATCCTAAGGTTATTTTAAATCAGCTTTACAAACACACACAGCTGGAGGAGAAGTTCGGAATAATTCTTTTGGCCCTTGTGGACGGAGAACCAAAAACCCTAAGCTTAAAGGATATACTGGTTCACTATCTTGAGCATCAAAAAGATATTGTTACCAGAAAATCTCAATATGAGCTCCGCAGAGCTGAGGAAAGGGCTCATATTGTAGAAGGCCTGAGAATTGCTCTCATGAATCTTGATGCTGTGATAAAAATTATCAGGAGTTCTAAAGACATTCCCACTGCCCGAAACAGTCTTATGGAAAAGTTTTCTTTGACGGAAAAGCAGGCTCAGGCAATATTAGATATGAGGCTTCAGAAACTTACGGGACTAGAGAGGGAAAAATTAGAAGAGGAATACCAGGAACTTTTAAAAACCATTGAATATCTTAAGAAGATTTTAGCAGATCAAAACCTTTTGATGGGTGTTATAAAGGAAGATCTCCTTCAGATGAAGGAAAAGTACGGAGATCCCAGGCGAACCCAAATTACTGCAGCGGAAAACGAAATAGATATTGAAGATCTTATTCACGAAGAAGATGTGGTGATAACCATAACCCATAAGGGATATATAAAGAGAATGCCCCTTTCCTCATACAAAAGTCAAAAACGGGGTGGAAAGGGAATTGTTGGTATAACCACCGCCCAGGATGACACGGTGGAGCATATATTTATTGCCAATACCCATCACTACCTCCTTTTCTTTACCAACAAGGGTAAGTGCTACAGGCTTAAGGTTCATGAAATTCCAGAAGCAGGCCGTCAGGCAAGGGGACAGGCCATAGTAAATCTTCTTTACTTTGAACAGAATGAGTGGATTACGGCGGTAATTCCCATCAGACAATTTGTTAAGGACAGATATTTATTTATGGCAACGCAAAAAGGATTTGTTAAGAAGACAGAGCTGCTGGAGTACAACACTTCTAGACGGGACGGAATCAGAGCCCTTAATCTTGAAGAAGGAGATGAGCTTATAGGAGTTAAACTTACTGACGGTAGGCAGGATGTTATCCTTGCCACAAAAATGGGATTGGCCATAAGATTCAGTGAAGAGGAAGTTCGAGCTATGGGCAGAACAGCCCGCGGTGTTAAGGGGATCAGCCTTAAAGAAGGGGATACTGTTGTGGGACTGGAACTCATCCGCCCGGGCACGGATATTTTGGTGGTAACCCATAAGGGCTATGGAAAGCGCACTCCTTCCCAGGACTATAGGAAGCAGGGAAGGGGAGGAAAGGGAATCATCACTTTAAAAGTGACCCATAAGAACGGCTATCTGGCAGCTGTTCAAACTGTAAAGGAACAGGATGAAGTGATGCTTATTACCCAAAAGGGGATAATAAACCGCCAGGAGATTTCTGGTATCCCAAGGCAGAGCCGCTCCACACAAGGTGTTAGGCTGATACGACTGGATGATGATGATAGGGTTGTGAGCGTTGCAAGACTTATGCCCAAGACTACCCAGGAAGTTGAGGAGCAGAGGGAATAATAAGTTTCTTGTTTAATTAATGGGGATGTAGTAAAATTTTTTAGCAAAGCTAAAGGGACTGGCTGAATAGTGCTGTATTTTATTTAAAGAAACTACAGCATCACTAATGAATTTCGGGAGGAATGGGAAGTGCCTGAAAAAGGGACATGGACAGTTAAAAAGGGACTGGCTGAAATGCTTAAAGGCGGGGTAATTATGGATGTTACTACCCCGGAACAGGCGAAAATAGCGGAAGAAGCAGGAGCATGTGCCGTTATGGCATTGGAAAAGGTTCCTGCCGATATAAGAGCTGAAGGTGGAGTGGCCAGGATGGCAGATCCAAAGGTTATTCTGGAAATAATGGATGCAGTAACCATTCCGGTTATGGCAAAGGTTAGAATAGGACATTTTGTGGAGGCTCAAATATTGGAGGCTCTTGGGGTGGACTATATAGATGAAAGTGAAGTGCTGACCCCAGCGGATGAAGAAAACCATATTGACAAACATGCCTTTAAAGTTCCCTTTGTGTGTGGTGCCCGTAATCTTGGTGAGGCTCTCAGGCGCATCGGGGAAGGAGCTGCAATGATCCGTACCAAAGGGGAGGCAGGAACCGGTAACGTAGTTGAAGCTGTAAGGCACATGAGGCAGATTATGAGCGAAATAAGGGCTCTTCAAAATATGCCCAAGAGCGAGCTTATGGCTGCAGCTAAGAAAATGGCTGCTCCTTATGAGCTGGTCTGCAGAGTTGCTGAAGAAGGAAAGCTGCCTGTTGTAAACTTTGCCGCGGGAGGAATAGCAACTCCAGCGGATGCTGCTCTGATGATGCAGTTGGGCGCCGATGGCATTTTTGTGGGTTCAGGAATATTTAAGTCGAAGGATCCCGCTGCCAGGGCTAAAGCAATAGTTGCAGCTACAACCCATTACAATGATCCCAAAATCCTTGCGGAAGTGTCAAAGGATATAGGTGAGCCTATGAAAGGCATAGATATAGGAACGCTTTCAGAACAGGAAAAACTTCAGGATAGGGGCTGGTAGGAGGCATTTTATATGGGTATAAAAATTGGAGTACTTGCTCTTCAAGGAGCTTTTAGGGAACACAGCATAATGCTGGATAAATTGGGTGCTTCAAGCACAGAAGTTAGAAAGCCGGAACACCTGGAAGGTATAGACGCTCTAGTAATTCCAGGGGGAGAAAGCACCACCATCGGCAAACTAATGGCGGAATATGGTTTGTTGGAACCCATAAGGGAAATGGGACAAAAAGGTCTTCCCATCCTCGGCACCTGTGCAGGCATGGTTCTTTTAGCTGATAAAATTAAGGGCAGCGACCAACCGAGGATTGGCCTCCTTGAAATGGAAGTGGTAAGGAACGGCTTCGGAAGACAGGTGGATAGTTTTGAAGAGGAATTGAAGATAAAAGCATTGGGAGAAGCTCCTTTTAGGGCCGTTTTTATTAGAGCTCCTTATGTGGAGAGAGTGGGCAGCAGTGTTGAAGTTTTAGCTGCCTATGGTGATAGAATAGTAATGGTTAAAAAAGGAAAAATTTTAGCCTGTGCTTTTCATCCGGAGCTTACAGATGATCCCAGGGTACATAAGTATTTTCTGGAAATTATTGAAACCCCATAAAAATTTGCCTTTGGATGTTGAAATTTTAAAACCCCTGTTGTACTATAACCTTATGAAAATTAACAATTGAATTATGAGAAACGCTATGATGGAAAAGAGTAGGGAAGTTTACCGTTACAGAGAGTTGGTGGAAGCTGCGAACCAACACGGAGGCTTTCTGAAAAGCATTCCGGAGCGGGTAGCGAAAAATTCGGCCCTTAGGCCGAAACAAGCTATTCCGGCAATGCCGTTATACGCATTAAGGGGCTCGTTTTTTAACGAGCAATCAGGGTGGCACCGCGGGAAAAACCTCTCGTCCCATGGACATATTATGGGTATCGAGGGGTTTTATTTAATTTAGTACAACCTTAAGGGAGAGGAGAGGTTTTTAAGGAAATGTGGGAAAAACAAATATTGCTTCTTCCCGGCCCCACCCAAGTTCCTCCTAGGGTTATGAGGGCTATGGCGGCTCAGCAGATCAATCACCGGGGCCCAGAAGCCAAAGAGCTGCTGTTTGAAATAACAGAAGGTGTTAAAAAGGTTTTTCAAACCACCAATGATGTTTTTATTCTTACTGCATCGGGTACGGGAGGTATGGAGGCTGCTGTCTCCAATATTATCTGTCCTGGGGATAAGGTTCTGATAGTATCCAACGGGTCCTTTGGAGAAAGGTTTGTTCAGATCTGCAGGGCTTTTGGAGCGGATGTAGAGGTTATCGAATACGAGTGGGGAAAGCCCATTAATCCTGACGACGTCGCTTTTCATCTTGAAAAGGATAAAGGGCACCTTATTAAAGCCGTATTTTTACAGCATAATGAAACTTCTACCGGCGTTCTCAATGATGTAAAAGCAGTGAGCGAAGCCAGGGGAAACCATCCAGCACTGCTGGTAGTGGATGCCATAAGCGGCCTTGCTGCTGCGGATCTGCAGGTTGACAATTGGGATCTTGATATTGTAATCTCCGGCTCCCAGAAGGCTTTCATGATTCCTCCAGGACTGACAGCTCTCAGTGTAAGCGAGAGAGCTTGGGAAATGGTGGAAAAAGCAACAGCCAGCCGATTCTATTTTGACCTGCGCCTTGCTAAGAAGTTTTATGAAAAAGGGCAGACACCCTTCACTCCGGCATTATCATTAATGTTTGGACTGAAGGAATCATTAAAAATTATTTTGGAGGAAGGGCTTGAAAATATATTTAAGCGCCATGAAATGTACAAAAATATGGTGTGGGCTGCTGCTGAAGCTTTAAACCTTGAAATGCTGGCACCCCGCTGGGCTGCATCTCCAGCAGTGTCGGCAATTAAAGTTCCTCCAGGACTCAGCGATAAGGACATCGTAAACAGGCTTTTGGAGGATTATAATGTGGTTATTGCTAAGGGTCAGGGTAAGCTTAGCGGAAAAATTATCAGAATTGGACATTTAGGGTATGTTGATGGTCTTGATCTTTTGGCAGGTATAACAGCCCTGGAAATTACTCTTTACCGCCTCGGCTATGATATTGAAATTGGGGCTGGCGTGCATGCCGCTGAGGAAGTTCTTAGAAGGGGAGGTTAAAAAATGAGGGTACTTATAACGGATTCCGTGTCGGAGAAAGGAGTAGAAGTTTTGCAGGAAGCCGGTATAAAAGTAGATATAAAAACCGGCCTGTCTGAGGATGAAATTGCAGAAATTATTGGAGATTATGATGCTCTTATTGTCCGCAGTCAGACTAAAGTTACAAGGAAAATATTAGATAAAGCTGCTTCTCTGAAAATAATCGGCAGGGCAGGAGTTGGGGTGGATAATATCGACTTGGATGCTGCAACGGAAAAGGGAATCATTGTGGTTAACGCCCCTGAAGGAAATACCATAGCTGCAGCGGAACACACCATGGCAATGATGCTGGCACTGGCAAGGAACATTCCCCAGGCCCACAATGCTCTAATTAATGGAACCTGGGACAGAAAAAGCTACATGGGTGTAGAGCTGCGCAACAAAGTTTTAGGTATCTTGGGCCTTGGGAAAATAGGCAGTGAGGTTGCCAAAAGATCCCTGGCCATGGAAATGAAGGTTTTGGCTTATGATCCCTTTGTTTCTTCAGAAAGGGCAGAGAAACTGGGTGTCAAGCTGGTGGATCTCAGAACCCTGTTTAAAGAAGCAGATTTTATAACCATTCATCTGCCTCTTAACGATGATACAAGGCACCTTATTGACAAAGATGCCATTGCTGTTATGAAGCCGGGTGTTAGAATTATCAATGTAGCCAGGGGGGGAATTGTGGATGAGGAGGCTCTTTATGAAGCCCTAAAGGAAGGAAAAGTGGCAGGAGCAGCCATTGATGTTTTTGAAAATGAGCCAAGAACAGACAGCCCTCTCTTTGAACTTAAAAATGTAGTGGTTACGCCTCACCTCGGAGCTTCCACTAAAGAAGCTCAAATAAATGTTGCGGTGGATGTGGCTAAGGATATTGTTAGATACTACAAGGGTGAAGCGGTTAAAAACGCTGTTAATGCGCCTTCAGTTAGTCCAGAAGTAATGGAGAGGCTGAACCCATATTTAGAACTCTCCCATAAAATGGGCAAGCTTCTTTCCCAGCTAATGAGGGGCATTGAAAAAGTAGAGATTCAATATTTTGGAGATATTGTAAATTATGAAGTGGGGATTTTAACCAATTCCTTTTTGAGGGGCCTGTTGGAGCCCATGCTCAACAGTTCCATAAATCTTATTAATGCTCCATACATAGCGAAATCGCGCGGGATAAAGGTTTATGAAAGCAAAACCCTGGAAGCTAAAGATTACACCAATTTAATTTCTGTAGCTGTAGAAACAAAAGAAGATAAAAAGACCATAAGCGGTACCGTTTTCAGCAGTGAGCCCCGCATTGTAAGGTATGACGGATTCAGCATAGATGCTGTTCCCCAAGGGCATATGCTGGTAGTCCCCCATATTGATAAGCCGAGAATTGTAGGTCCAGTAGCAACAATACTGGGCGATCACGGCATAAATATAGCGGGGATGCAGGTGGGCCGCGAGTCCGCTGGTGGACAGGCTATTATGTTCCTGTCGGTGGATTCTGAAGTCCCCGAAGATATTCTTGAAGAAATATCAAAAATGGACGGAATCTTAGGTGTGAAGTACGTCTATCTGTAAATTAGTTTTTTACTTTACTTGATATGGGGGAATTGTCTGTCTTTTATAAGGTCCATAATATACCATAAATACCGAAAATGGTTTAAATACTGCAGAATTACCAGGGGTTGTTAGTCAGGAGGGTTAGCATGCTTGATCTCAAATTTATAAGGAGCAAACCAGAAATTGTAAAAAAAGTAATGAAAGCCAGGGGGTTAGACCCTTCTTTAGTTGATGATCTGTTGGATTTGGATAAAGAAAGGCGCTCTCTTTTAGCGGAAGTAGAAGCACTCAAGAATAAAAGGAATCTGGTTTCCGAAGAAATAGCCCGGCTTAAAAAAGAAGGTCAAGATGCCCAGGATAAAATTTTAGAAATGAGGGAAGTTTCCAATAACATAAAGGAAAAAGATGATGTTTTGAGGGACCTCGAGGAAAATATTAATAAAATCCTTCTAAATATACCCAATATTTTTCATGAAAGCGTTCCCGAAGGAACCTGTGATAGGGATAATGCCGTGGTCCGTCGTTGGGGAGAACCCCCAGTCTTTGATTTTTCCTTTAAGCCCCACTGGGATATAGGAGAGGAACTGGATATAATTGACTTTGAAAGGGCGGGAAAGGTAACAGGAGCCCGATTCACCTTTTATAAAGGATTGGGAGCGCTTCTTGAAAGAGCCCTGATAAATTTTATGCTGGACCTGCACACTAGGGAGCACGGTTATATAGAAATTTTCCCTCCTTTTTTGGTGAACAGCGATAGCATGGTGGGCACGGGACAGCTTCCCAAGTTCTGCGAGGATATGTTTAAAGTTGAGGGAACGGACTATTATCTAATTCCCACAGCTGAGGTTCCTGTAACTAATTTATATCGGGAAGAAATTATTCCTGAGGAAAAACTTCCCATTAAACATGCAGCTTACAGCGCATGCTTCAGGGCGGAAGCAGGTTCCCACGGCAGGGACACCCGGGGACTTATAAGGCAGCATCAATTTAATAAGGTGGAGCTGGTAAAGTTTGCTCACCCTGATAACTCCTATGAAGAGCTGGAAAGCCTTACTGCTGATGCTGAAAGGGTACTTCAACTCCTGGAGCTTCCTTACAGAGTGGTTATTCTCTGCAGTGGAGATCTGGGTTTCTGCTCTGCTAAAACCTATGATCTGGAAGTTTGGATGCCCAGTTCTGGTAATTACAGGGAAATATCATCGTGCAGCAACTTTGAAGACTTTCAAGCCAGAAGAGCTAATATTAGGTTTAAGCCAAAAAATGGAGGCAAACCCAGATTTGTTCACACCTTGAATGGGTCGGGTCTGGCAGTGGGACGGACAGTTGCAGCAATACTTGAAAATTTCCAGCAGGAAGACGGATCCGTTGTTGTTCCAAAAGTTTTACAGCCTTATATGGGGGGAATATCAAAAATTACAAAATCTGATTGAAGCTCTGGGTTTGACAGCTTTTGGTTTACCGTGCTATACTATAACCTGCTGAGGAAGGTTGGAGGGGTACCCAAGCGGCTTAAGGGAGTGGTCTTGAAAACCACCAGGCGGGTAACTCCCGCGCGTGGGTTCAAATCCCACCCCCTCCGCCAATTTTTGTATTTTATATAAAAATATAAAAAAGGCGATGGGGCTCGCCAGAATTACCCAAACGAAGGGTTGATGGCTCCTAGTTTTTCTGGGAGCTTTTTTTAATTTGGGAGGGGGATCTTATGGAATATATAATGGTTGCAGCGGGAGGCATCGTAGGAGCAGTGATGAGGTACATTGTTTCCGGCTTTATTCAGAAAATACATGGCACCCATTTTCCCTATGGAACATTTTTTGTCAATATCATCGGTGCCTTTTTAATTGGATTTTTAGGCACATTTATGGTTGAAAGGATGAATGTTGATCCCCACTGGAGAATATTTATAACAGCAGGGGTGTTGGGTTCTTTTACAACTTTTTCTTCCATAGAATATGAAAGCCTGCGTCTGTTTGAAACGGGAATGCTTGATCTGGCATTGTTTAATTTGTTGGGAAGCGTGGGGATAGGGTTTTTTGCTGTTTGGCTTGGAGCACTGCTTGCAAGGTCCATTTAAAAAACAAGAAGGGAGAGTTAAGTTTGGCTTTATCAGAGGGCAAAGGCAAGATTTTGTCCATATACATAGGGGAGTCTTATAAATACAAGAGGAATCCTCTTTATAAAGAAATCGTAATGCTTGCTAAAAAAGAGGGTCTTGCAGGAGCTACTGTTATTAGGGGAATAGAAGGATTTGGTGCAAACAGCAAGCTCCGCAGTGCGGACATACTGAGATTATCCTTTGATCTCCCCGTTATTGTAAAAATTGTGGACAGAGAAGAAAAAATAATGAAAATACTTCCAAAGATAAAAGAGATGGTAAACGCTGGCTTGATTACAATTGAAGATGTTGATATAATTAAGTACTCACCTGATGGTATAAAAGAATGATTTGATATTGATGTATGCGGTTAAGTTTTAAATGGCGTTTGATTTTTTGATTTGACTATTGTATAATATCAAGTGCAGTTTATGGAAGCTTTAAAGATGATGGTCTGCGGAGAGATGGCCGAGTAGGCTGAAGGCGGTCGCCTGCTAAGCGACTGTACGGGTATAAAGCCTGTACCGAGGGTTCGAATCCCTCTCTCTCCGCCATTATGTGCGCCCGTAGCTCAGGTGGATAGAGCACCGGACTACGGATCCGGGTGCGGGGGTTCGAGTCCTCCCGGGCGCACCAATATTGTGCGCCTGTAGCTCAGGAGGAAAGAGCAGAGGTTTCCTAAACCTCGTGTCGGGGGTTCGAGTCCTCCCAGGCGCACCAGGTGATTTTTTTGAGCAGACATGAATATTTTATGAAAATTGCCCTTGAAGAAGCCGCAAAAGCCGGGAAGCAGGGCGAAGTTCCTGTGGGCGCCGTCCTTGTTGTTGACGGCAGGGTAGTGGCTAAGGGACATAATGAAAAGGAAAAGCTGAAGGACCCCACGGCCCATGCGGAAATATTGGTCATAAGAAAAGCCGCAGAGGAGCTGGGGGACTGGAGGCTTTGTAAAGGAGATATTTATGTTACCCTAGAGCCCTGCCCCATGTGTGTGGGAGCCATGATACAGGCAAGAATAAAAAGGCTTTTTTTTGGGGTGCCCGATCCCAAGGCTGGAGCGGCCGGTACGGTGGTTAACCTAGCAGAGTGCAGAGATTTTAACCACCAAATGGAAGTTTTGGGAGGAATTTTGGAAGACGAGTGCCGCCTCCTTCTAAAAGAATTTTTTAAAGAAAGGCGGCAGGATAGTAAAAATAAAAAATAGTTTTTAAGGTGGAGAGATGGCTGAGTCTGGCTGAAAGCGCTCGACTCGAAATCGAGTAGGCGGGCCAAAAACCTGCCTCGTGGGTTCAAATCCCACTCTCTCCGCCAGAAGGTATTTAAAAAGATATTTAAATTGTAGGGCAGATGTGGAGAGATGGCTGAGTCTGGCTGAAGGCGCTCGCCTGGAGAGCGAGTAGGCGGGTCACAAACCCGCCTCGTGGGTTCAAATCCCACTCTCTCCGCCAGGTTAAATGGCTAGCAGTAAACTGCTAGCCATTTAATCACTGATAAGTTTTCTTTGTTAAAATTGGCCGTGCTAGACGGGGAGGTAGCGGTGCCCTGTAACCTGCAATCCGCTGCAGCAGGGTCGAATTCCTGTCTGAGGGTCTGTCTTTTGGGGACAGCCCTGTGTAAGTGGCTATGAGAGCTGGGTCCTGCGCAACGGGAGATCACGAACCCCGTCAGGTCCGGAAGGAAGCAGCGGTAAGTGATTGACCCCGTGTGCCGCAGGGGTGCCTGGTTTGAGTTAACTGCACAGACAGCGCCTGGAAGGCAGATTCGAGGGCAGGTGCACGGCCGTTTATTTTTATTAAGTTAATTTTCAAGTAATTTTTAAGTTAATTTTTTAATTTTTAAGTTAATTTTTATTAAGAGGTGTTTTTTGTGCGGGAATACATTTCCCTTTACCGCAGGCTTAGGCCCCCAAGATTTTCAGATATAGTGGGACAGCCCCATATAAGCAGAACCTTAAGCAATGCAGTAGCCACGGGTAGGGTTAATCATGCCTATTTGTTCTGCGGTCCCAGGGGAACTGGGAAAACCACCACCGCAAGGATTCTCGCCAAAGCGGTTAACTGTTTGGATCCTCAAGGTTCTGAGCCCTGCAATCAATGCTCCAGCTGCATTAGGATCGGAAAGGGAAGCTCTTTGGATGTGGTGGAAATAGATGGAGCCTCCAACCGAGGCATTGATGAGATACGAGAGCTTAGAGAAAAGGCTAAGCTGGTTCCTGCAGAAGAAAAGTTTAAGGTTTACATAGTGGATGAAGTACATATGCTTACGGGAGAAGCGTTCAATGCCCTTCTAAAAACCCTTGAGGAACCTCCCCAAAGAACCATTTTTATCCTTGCTACAACGGAACCCCATAAACTCCCAGAAACCATATTATCCCGATGCCAGAGATTTGATTTCAGACGTATAAGTTCTAAAGAAATTGAGGATTATTTGAAAAAAGCAGCTGCTGACAGCGGCATTAAAGCGGATGCCGAAGCATTAAGTCTTATTGCGAAAATGTCAGGGGGAAGTTTAAGGGATGCTTTGAGCCTTTTTGAACAGTGCGCCCTATTTTCTGAAAACGGGCTTTCTAAGGAAAATGTGGAGCTGATTTTGGGGAAAGCAGATGACTCAGTAATAATGAACCTGATGAAAGATGTATTTGAAGGAAATGCAGCAGGAGCTGTGGAAATCATAGAAGACTTAGTATCTCAGGGGCGCGACATAAGCTACATATTTAATGACATTATGGAATACATTCGGGGGCTTCTGTTGGCTGCTGCTGCAGGCGACCAGGGGCTCCCTTTGATTAATTATGATGAAGAAATTTTAGAGGAAATAAAAAAACAGGCGGATTTGTTTCCTGCCGAAATTTTTTTTAAAATGGCAGAAGAGCTTGCAGATTACGAAAGGAAGCTTAAATGGTCAAATCAGCCCCAGCTGATTTTAGAACTGGCTGTTATCAAACTGTGTGCACTTTGTATTCCCAAGGCAGAGGGTAAAATTGCTTCGGCAGCAGATAAGTTTGCTAAAGCAGCATTAGTAGAAAGGAAGGCAGAAACTTCTTCTGCTGCGGGAAGAGATATATTAAATGTTCAAGATAAAAAAGAAGCTGAACCCCAAAGGGAAAAAGATCTGGACTTTGAAACTATCAGAGACAAATGGCCGGAAATTATGGGCCTAATAAAGAAAAAGAGGATCTCTCTCCATGCTCTCTTATTAGAAGGTATGCTAAAGAGCTACAGCGGGGGAGTTTTAACCATATCCTTTGATGATAAATACAAATTCCACAAAGAGACCGTGGAGCAGGGAAAAAACAAAAAGTTTATTGAATCTCTTTTAAAGAAATATTTTAACTGCCCCATAGAAGTATCCTTTATTCTGGAAGAGCAGAAAGGAGAACAGGAAACAAAACAGGGAAACAGAAGGGTTCCCGATGAGAATTATATAGTTAAAAGAGCATTGGAAATATTTGAGGGAGAACTGATTGATTTGAAGGATGAAAACCTTTAGTAGGGGGGATTTTTTGTGAACATGGGTAAAATGAATAAGATGATGAAGCAGGTGCAGAAAATGCAGGCCAGTTTAGCCAAGCTCCAAGAAGAGTTGGAGGAAAAAGTGGTAGAAGCGTCCTCAGGAGGAGGTGCCGTTAAGGTTAAAGTCAATGGAAAGCAGGAGGTTCTGGAATTAAAAATAGATCCTGAAGCTGTAGATCCCGATGATATTGGAATGCTGGAGGATTTGGTGCTGGCAGCGGTAAATGAAGCTCTGAAGAAAGCACAGGAAATGGTTAATGAAGAAATGGGAAAAATTACGGGCGGGTTTAATTTTCCCGGGCTTTTTTAGGTGAGGTTTATGCAGTATCCCGAAGCTTTGGCAAGACTCGTTGAAGAACTCAATAAACTGCCTGGGATTGGTCCCAAAACTGCACAGAGGCTGGCCTTTCATATTTTAGGTGGAACTCTAGAAGATGCGGAAAAGCTGGCAGAAGCAATCTTAGATGCAAAAAGAAAAATAAAAAACTGTTCTATCTGCGGTAATTTTACTGATGACGATCCCTGTAGAATTTGCAGAAGCCCCCACAGGGATCAGAGCATCATTTGTGTGGTGGAAAATGCCAGGGATGTGGCGGCTATTGAAAGGAGCAGGGAATTTAAGGGCTTATACCATGTTTTAGGGGGAGTAATATCTCCCGTGGACGGAATCGGTCCTGATAACCTTACCATAGATAAGCTGCTTAAAAGGGTGGAGAAAGGCAGCGTAAAAGAAGTTGTTGTGGCTACAAATCCCACCGTTGAAGGGGAAGCAACAGCCCTTTACCTGTCCCGCATCCTTAAGCCCCTGGGAGTTAATGTTACCCGCCTTGCCCATGGAATACCTGTGGGCGGAGATCTGGAATATACCGATGAGGTTACCCTGGCCAGGGCTTTTGAAGGAAGGCGGAAGATTTAAAAATAAAAAAGACAGCCTGCGAAGGGTTTGTCAGCCGTTTGAAAAGACCTAAAGTTTTTAGGTCTTTTTTTATTTTTAAGGCATAGATTTATTAAAAAAAACTTTGGAGGGGAAGCTGTTGCTTTACCCGGACTGCTGCGGCCAGTGCATAGTAAAAGGGGAAGATGGCAGAGAAGAATTCTGCAGCTCCCTTTATCAATGTATTGAAAAAGTAAAGGAGGAATGGATGAATGCAAAGGCTCAGTTTGATGAGGCTATAGACAAGGATCATATTGATTCTTTGATTTATAAGATTAATTACTGTGAGAGGAAATTTATTTACTTACTTAATCTGGCTAAAAAAGAAAAGTTAAGGAAGCAATTAAAATAATTTAACTTTTCTATGCAAAAAATAACTAGGGGGAATGAATATGGATTTTTCAAACATAGAAACTCCTCAGCTTATTTTTGCCGCAGCATTTATTTTGTTTCTTCTGCTTATTGCTGCGCGTTTGTTGGTCAAGCCCTTAAGACTCCTTGTCAAAGTGATTTTTAATTCATTTATTGGTTTAATGCTTCTTTTAGGTTTTAATTTTATAGGAGGCTTTTTGGGTATAAGCATTCCCGTTAACATTGTGACTATTTTAACGACAGGGTTTTTAGGAATTCCAGGTTTGATTTTGTTGATAGCTGTCAAGATATTAAATCTCCCTTCTTGACGGTGAAAAATTGAAGAAGTATACTGAATAGAGTATACTTGTATCTTTTTTTTTTTATAACAAAAAGGTAAATTTCTAAAAAAGTAAAATTTATTATAGAAGTATAATGATGACCGCACATAACAGTATAAAGATGAACAAGGTGACAAGCTGTGGACAAACTGAGGGAAGCCTATGTAGGCGAGTATGCAAGCGGAAAAAGCGAAATTGCCATAAACCGAGCTCTTGAGCTCCATAGACAGGGAAGAAAAGTCCGTCTGGTGGATCTTGATTTAGTGGAGCCTTTTTATACTCTGCGCCCTATAAAAAAGGAGCTGGAAGATAAGGGGCTTGAAGTCATTGCTTGGAATACGGGGGAAATCATAGGGCTTGGGGAAACTGGAACCCTGCTTAAACCCGAAATGAAATGGGCCCTGAAGTATGGAGGTGATGTCATTTTAGACATAGGTTATGGGGTTAAAGGAGTTAAAGTAATTAATCTTTTAGAAGGGCTTGAAGATGAAAGGCCGTTAAAAGTTTATGCAGTAATTAATGTGGCTCGTCCCATGACTTCAACCGTTGAAGAAATAGTTGAATATATAAGCACCTTGGGGAAGGTGGATGGTCTCATAAATAATTCTCATCTTGGAGAAGAAACTGATGAGGAGATTATAAATGAAGGTGCATACATAGTTACAAAAGCTGCTGAGAAGCTCAATACCCCTGTAATTGCTACCACAGTGGCTCGAGAGTTTGCCCACCTTGTGGGAGATAAAGACTGCATGGGAAATCCCGTAAAGATACTGGAACTTCATATGAAAAAGGCATTTTGGTAAAAAGGGGCTTCTTATTAAATACGGAGGTGTTGCCTGTGGCAGAAAAGAACCTTGAACCAATAATAAAAGAAAGAAGAGTTTTTATAACAGGAAATGAAGCCGTTGCCTGGGCTGGTGTGGCGGCCAGGGCTGATATAATGTACGGCTATCCCATTACGCCTCAGAATGAGATTATGCATTACTGGACCCGGCTGGCCCCAAAATACGGAAAAGGTTTTTTACAAACAGAGGATGAAATTTCCGCGGGTTTTGCAACAGTGGGAGGAGTTTTGGCGGGAAAAAGAGCTTTTACGGCCACATCTGGACCAGGAAACATACTAATGCAAGATTCTATGTCCATGGCTGAAATGATGAGAATACCAACGGTTATGATTATTACCCAAAGGGGAGGTCCATCAACGGCGACGGTTATCTATTCCCAACAGGAGACCACCCTTACATGTTTTGGAGGAAACGGCGAAGGAATAAGAATCGTATATTCCACTGCAAGCCATCAGGAACTTTTTGACTATACCATCAAAGCCTTTAATACTGCATGGAAGTATAGATTTCCCACTTTTGTTCTTGGAGACGGCTATCAGTCTAAGATGCGAGAATCTTTAACCATTTATGACCCTGTGGAGAGAGGGATTGAGCTTGTTCCCGCAGAGCCGTTTTTAGGTAAAGGGGGTGTGGCAGGGTTAGATCGTCCCCCTGTTCATCTTAGGAATACCTATAATATGGAAGATGAGCTCTATGAAGTGGTTAGGGAACTGGTAGATGCCTACAACGCAGTTGCCCACGAAATAGTGGAATACAGAGAAATGGAAACAGAAGATGCTGAGATTCTTATCGTAGCCCATGGTATAGTGTCCCGTGCTGCTGAAGGAGCAGTGGCGCGCTTAAGAAAAGATGGTTATAAAGTTGGTTCCTTTAGGCCCATAACCCTTAGGCCTTTCCCAGCAGAACAGCTTAGAAAATGTGCTGACAGGGCTGAAAAAATGCTGGTTGTAGAATCTGCTGAAGGACAGCTTAAAAAACTGGTTACCGACGCCATATATGGAAGCACGACTCCCATTGAAACCCTTTTCCGTCCGGGAGAAAGCATAACTGTAGAAGAAATAATATCTGCCGTAAAAGGCTTATGAAGGGGGGAAAACAATGGCAGTTCTACCTCCAATGCCGAAACTTTGGTACAGGGAAACTAAACCACATAAATTCTGTCCGGGTTGTGGGCATCCTTTGGTGCTCAAAGCCCTGGCCTATGCCATTGAAGAACTGGGAATAGAAGATCGAACCATTTTTGGCTGTGACATCGGCTGTTCGCTGTTGGCGTGGGATTTTTTTAATTTGGATACGGTACAGACTCATCACGGCAGAACCACCCCTGTTATGGTGGGCATAAAGAGAGCTCGTCCTGAGCTGATATGCATTGCATATATGGGGGATGGAGGGGGCTATGCCATAGGTTCCCAGCACCTTGTGAATGCAGCGGTGCGCAATGAAAACATAATGGTAGTGCTGGCAAACAACACGGTATATGCCATGACCGGGGGACAGATGGCTCCCACAACCCTTCCAAATCAAAAAACAGAAACAACCCCATACGGAAGGGATCCCGAAAAGACAGGAAATCCCACCCTGGGCCCTGAAATGGTGGCAGCTATAACCCCTGATACTGCTTATGTTGCAAGGGGAACGGTTGCCAAACTTGGGCAGCTGAAAAGCTTTTTCAAAAAAGGACTGCAGAGGCAGATTGAAGGCAAAGGATTTTCGTTTATTGAAGTTCTCTCTGGATGCCCCACGAACTGGCGTACTAATGCAGAAGAAACCTGGAACTTTCTAGAAAATGAAATGACCCGGTATTTTAAAGTAGGAGAATTTAAAGTACCGGGCCAGGTGAAGGAGGATAAAAATGAGTAAAGGGGCTAAGATCGTAATTGCCGGTGAGGGCGGACAGGGAGTGCAGACCATAGCGAACATGCTTAGTGAAGCTGCCTACGAAGAAGGGCGTGAGGCCCTTTATATCCCCAACTTTGGTGTTGAGCAAAGAGGCGGGGTTTCCGTTGCCTATATTCAGATTTCTGATGAACCCATAGGATCGCCTAAGTTTAAAGATGCTGATGTTGCAGTGGCTCTAAGCAAGAGATCCATTAGGCGCATTGCAAAATACTGTGATAAAGAAACCATCTTTCTTTATGAAGGCGAAATTACAGATGCTGAAGGAGAGTTTCCCGAAGAATGCAGGGAAATTATCAAAGTGCCAGCAATTAAAATTGCCAAGGAGCTCTTTCATCCCAAAGTTTTCAACGTTATAATCATGGGATTTATCATAGGTCTTACAAATGTCGTTTCTGTGGATACGGTTAAAAAGATTATTAATTCTCAATTGGAGTATAAATTTGAGAAGAATCCTGAGCTTAGGGAAATGAACCATAAGGCTCTGGAAAAAGGTGTAGAGCTGGCACTGAACCGGTAATTTAATATTAACCGGAGGAGGTAGTACAAGCTTGACAACAGCATACAAAGTAATTACAAAAATAGATGGTAAGGGCGTTTTTCATCTCTTCCCTGAACTGTGCAAAGGCTGCGGCCTCTGCATGGAAAAGTGTCCTGTAAAAACCATAGGATGGGCTAAAGAATTGGGGGTTTTTGGGACCCCAGTGGTGGAACCGGGCCACGGAGAGCCGTGTATTGCCTGTAAAACCTGTGAAATGGTCTGTCCTGATTGCGCAATCCTTATTGAACGTAGAAAAGATGAAAAAGCTGATTAGCTGCAGCAAGAACAGCAGTGAAAAGATGCCCTTTTATCATATTTAAAAGGGAGAAGAGGTAAAAAATCGGCTTGACAAAGAAAAAGGAGTATGTTATATTTACAATGCCTCTGGGGCGATGGCTGAAGGCACAGCCCCAGGGGCAAAAAATTCTAAGAAAGCAGCATTGACAAAATTAAAAATCCGTAGTAGACTAAATATTGCTGTTCAAACAAGGGTCTTTGAAAACTGAACAGTGGAGCTGTGTAGGTGGGCATAGAGGCACTGGACCTGGTTAGTTAAGGTTTAGTGCTGG
>LGEZ01000018.1 GCA_001508005.1 Clostridia bacterium 41_269 | reverse complement strand
TTTTCCAATGCACTTTTTACTTCCTCCCAAGGGGTACCATAATAATGACCATATACTTTAGCCCACTCCACAAATTCATCCCTTTTTATTCTCTCTAAAAACTCTTCTTCGCTGACAAAAAAATAATCTTTTCCATCAATTTCTCCCTGCCTGGGCTTTCTGGTGGTCATTGATATGGATATTTGCAGATCTTTTACCTCTTCCAGGAGAGCCTTACATAGGGTCCCCTTTCCAACCCCAGAGGGACCTGAAATAACCAATAAAATCCCATCAAAATCCATAAACCCTTTCCCCTACTAATTTGCACTCTCTTCAGATGAGCTTTGGGTATTTTCCTTGGTGGCCAAACGATGTGCAACAGTTTCAGGCTGCACCGCTGATAAAATTATATGATCACTGTCCATTATAACCACAGCACGGGTTCTTCTTCCATAAGTAGCATCAATTAGCATTCCTTGATCCCTTGCTTCCTGGATAATTCTTTTTATGGGTGCTGACTCAGGGCTAACAATGGCCACAATCCTATTTGCAGATACAATGTTTCCAAACCCAATATTAATAAGCTTAATGTCCAAAATTAACCCTCCTAATTCTTTATTTTTTATTTATGTTTTAAAATTTTAAAAAAGCAGTACTTTATTCCACATTCTGAACCTGCTCACGCATTTTTTCTATTTCGCTCTTCACCTCCACCACTAAATAGGAAATTGCAGCATCTGAGCTTTTTGACGCTATGGTATTAATTTCTCGATACATTTCCTGAAGAATAAAGTCCAGTTTTCTTCCCACCGGTTCTATCTTATTTAAGTTTTCTTTTATCTGATCCACATGGCTTTTCAGCCTAGTTATTTCTTCACTAATATCAATTTTTTCAGCAAAAATCGCCACCTCAGTGAGCAGTCGATTTTCCTCAACTTCAATTTGACTGCCAGCAATTTCCTTTATCCTTTGAGATAGTTTGTCCTTATAAGATTCTATTATTTTTGGATGTTTTTTTCAATTTCTTCTATCATATGGAGAATATTCTCATTTCTTTTCTCAAGATCAGCTTTAAGATTAGCTCCTTCCCTTTCGCGCATTTCAATTAACTGATCCAGCGCTTCCTCTAGGGGAATTAGCACATTTTTCCAAATTTTTTCCTGATCTGGTTCCGGTTCTTCCAAGATTATAACTCCCTCGAGCCTACAAAGCTCATATATACTAATTTGAGGTGAAATATCTAGAAAATTCGCTAATTCTTTCAAGGAATTATAATAATCCATTGCTAATTCCTTGTCAACCTTAACATTATAGCCGGATCTGTTCATTTCTTCTATTCCAATCCATACATCAACTCGACCCCTATGAATTTTTCCCTGAACCACTTCTTTAAAATTTTTTTCCAGGAATGAGTACTTCTTGGGAAGCCTTACATTAATTTCTAAATAGCGGCTGTTTACGGTTTTCATTTCAACCGTTATTTTATATTCTGCGCTGTCATACTGAGCTCTCCCATAGCCGGTCATGCTTCGCAGCATTATAATAACCATCCTTTTAAGAATTTTTTATAAAGCTTTCCGTATCCTTTCCATAGCCTCTTCCAATTTATCCTTTTCAACGGTTAAAGCAATTCTAAAATATCCTTCCCCGTGCTTCCCGTAACCGTTTCCTGGTGTCAGAACAACCGCTGCTTTCTCTAAAATATACTCTGCAAAAGATTCTGAAGTATATCCTTCAGGTACCGGCGCCCACACATAGAAGGTTGCTTCAGGCTTTTTAATACTCCAACCTATTTTATTTAGACTATCAACTACTAAATCCCTTCTCTCCTTGTAAATCTGCCGCATTTCTTCTACTGTTTCCTCTGCCTCCTTAAGAGCTGCTGCCCCCGCCAATTGAATAGCTTGAAATACTCCTGAATCTAAGTTGGATTTTAACCTGGTCAAGCTTTCAATAACTTTACTGCAGCCTGCCGCCCAACCAATGCGCCAACCTGTCATATTGTACGGTTTGGAAAGGGAATTGAATTCAATGGCCACATCCATAGCCCCATCAACTTCGAGGATGCTTGGAGGCTTTTTATCTTCAAAATAAATTTCGCTGTATGCTGCATCATGGCAGATAATTATATCGTATTCTTTAGCAAAATCCACAGCTTTTTTGAAAAACTCGATATCGGCAACAGCACCTGTGGGATTATTGGGATAATTTAAAAACATTAATTTTGCGCGCCTCGCTATCTCTTCGGGCACAGCATCAAAGTCAGGTAGAAAGCCATTATCCTCAGAAAGCTCCATTAGATAGGGTTCTCCCCCAGCTAAAATGGTACCTATTCCATAAACAGGGTAACCTGGATCGGGGACAAGGTTTACATCACCGGAATCGACATAGCAAAAAGAAATGTGAGCAATACCCTCTTTGGAACCTATAAGGGTTACTATTTGATCCTTTGGATCAAGCTCAACGCCAAATCTTTTTTTATACCAATCTGCTACAGCTTTTCTAAATTCAATCATACCTGCAGAAGTGGGATACTTGTGATTTTCTGGATCAAGGGCATGCTTATAAAGTTCCTCAATTACCAAACTGGGAGTAGGCTTGTCAGGATCCCCAATACCTAGGCTGATCAAATCCACTCCCCGGGCTTTGCACTCTTCAATTTTCTTCTCAATACGAGCAAATAAGTAAGGTGGTAACTTTTGAAGTCTTTGAGCTTCCTGCATATTATTAAAAACCTCCCACTTTAATATCTAATTTCCAACAAATATAATTTTTTATAAACTTCGCAGCTTTCCCGTAAAAACCTCCTCAGCAGGTCCAGTCATATAAACATGATTATTTTTTTCATTCCACTGTATAAAAAGATTTCCTCCCAAAAGCGAAACCTCAACTTCTCTTTTGCATTTCCTATTAACTGCTCCAGCTACAGCAGCAGCACACGCTCCAGTTCCGCAGGCAAGCGTCTCCCCAACACCCCGCTCCCAAACTCTCATCCTTATATGCCCAGGCTCTATAATCTGAATAAATTCAACATTGGTTTTTTGTGGAAAAATGGGATGCTCAGATATAATGGGTCCCCATTTCTCTAAATCCTCATCTTTAACATTATCTGTGAAAATTACACAGTGGGGATTTCCCATTGAAACACAGGTAATTAAAAACTCCTTATTTTCTATTCTTAAAGGATGGGATACAATTCTCTGCCCTTCAAGATTAACAGGAATATCTCTGGGATTGAACCGAGGCTCTCCCATATCCACACATACCGCCGCGACTTGGCTGTTCTCTAGCTTCAATTCAGGATGCACCAGTCCTGCCAGTGTTTCCACCGACATTTTTGTCTCTTTTACTTTTCCCCTTTCGTATAAATACTTTGCAAAACACCGTATTGCATTGCCGCACATTTCTGCCTCAGAACCATCAGGATTAAAAATACGCATTTTAGCATCAGCCTTTTTTGAAGGTGCTGCGATAACCAATCCATTAGCACCTATACCAAAATGTCGGTCGCACAGCTTTTTGGCAAGATCTGAAAGATTCAGGTCCAAGGGTATTTCATCTTCTTCTATTAAAATAAAATCATTGCCCAGTCCATGCATTTTAGTAAAATTCATTTCTCACGCACCAACCTTTTTAATATTTGAAATTTAATAAAACTTTACATTCTCACTGAAATAACCCTTCTTGCTAAGGGTTTAAACGCAAATTGACAAAAAATATTTAGAATAGTTATCAGCCCCGTTGCCAAAAGAACCACACACCAATGAAAACTGTTCAGAGGAACTGTTTTAAAAATCTTCTGCAAAAAGGGTAGATATACAACCCCAAGCTGCATAAAAGCAGAAGACAAAACAGCTAAAATTAGAATGGGATTGGAAAATAAACCCAATTGAACCAAAGAAGTTCTATCTGCTCTGCATTCAAAAACGTAAAACAACTGAAAAAATACCAGGGCGCAGAAAGCCATTGTTCTTGAAGTATTTAATTCTCCCTCTCCTAAGTACAATCCAAGGGTAAAAACTAAAATCGTCCCTGCAGCAATAAACAAACCACGGTAAAGAATTTTTTTAAAAAGTCTCCCTGAAAAAATACTTTCGTTTGGAGAACGGGGAGGCCTTTTCATAACATCAGCCTCACCCTTTTCAAGTCCAAGGACTATAGCCGGAAGACCATCCGTAACCAAATTGACAAATAAAATTTGAATAGGTAATAGGGGAAGGGGCAGACCCATCATCACAGCAATCAGCATTGCAGCAGCTTCCCCTATATTGCATGCCAGCATATAGCGTATAAACTTGCGTATATTGTCATATATAATCCTACCCTCTTCAACAGCCGCAACAATGGTTGCAAAATTATCATCAGCTAAAATCACTGACGAAGCTTCCTTGGTAACATCAGTCCCTGTTATTCCCATGGCAATACCTATATCAGCTTCTTTAAGAGCCGGAGCGTCATTAACACCATCTCCGGTCATTGCAACAATATTTCCCTTTGTTTCTAAAGCACGAACAATTTTGAGCTTATGTTTTGGGGAAACCCTAGCAAAAACAGATACCTGTTCAACAGTACTCAGGAATTCCCTGTCAGATAACTGATCCAGCTGAGGTCCAGTAATAACTCCCTTTTCTAAGCCCACCATTCCTATTTCTTTTGCCACTGCTAGAGCAGTGTCTGGATGATCCCCTGTTATCATAATCACGCGAATTCCTGCTTCAATGCATTTTTGAACTGCTCTTTTTGCTTCGGGTCTTGGCGGATCAATCATAGCTGTTAGTCCCACAAAAACCAAATCATTTTCTAAATTTTCATCATATTCTGCAGTGTGTGATATTTCACGGTATGCAAAAGCTAAAACCCGCATCGCTCTGCCAGCCATTCGGCTGTTCTGTGAAAGAATTTTTTGCTTCCCATCTCTTGTTAAAGGTTTAACTACCCCTTCATCTATATAGGACGAAGAACGCTCCAAAACAACGTCTACAGCGCTTTTACATAGATAAACTTTCTTCCTCTGTGATTATAAACAACAGACATACATTTTCTGTCAGAATCAAATGGTATTTCGCCCAAACGCTCCTCTTCTTCTTCGATGTATTCCCTCCATATTCCTGCTTTCGCAGCAGCTACCAATAAAGCTCCTTCTGTTGGATCACCTTGTATTTTCCAAGATTTTTCCTTCTGCCTCAGCAAACCGTTTACATTTATACCATTCCTTAATAATTTAGAATTATTGCACAGTACAGCAATTTTAAGCAGCATTTTTAACGCGGGAATTTCACTAACACTAATTTCTTTTCCTAATAAGAAAAATTTTCCCCTTGGAGAATAACCTTCCCCTGTAACCGAAACAGTTCTCCCGTCAACCCATATTTCCCTAACAGTCATCTCGTTTTTTGTCAAAGTTCCAGTTTTATCAGAACATATAACAGTGGCACAGCCTAATGTCTCAACTGCAGGAAGTTTCCTTACCAAAGCCCGCCTACTAAGCATTTTTTGAACTCCTATGGCCAAGGCTATAGTTACCACTGCAGGCATACCTTCAGGCACTGCAGCAACCGCTAAACTGACACCTGCTAAAAACATGCGGTAAGCGGGTATTCCCTGAATTATGCCTGCTGCAGTCACAAAGAAACAGATAACAAGACATAAAACTACCAAGCGTTTCCCTACAGCTGCTAACCTCTTTTGAAGGGGCGTTTCTGTTTCCTCAGCTTCCTGTATCAGCTCAGCAATTCTGCCCACTTCCGTTTCCATGCCTGTACTTACTACTATTCCTCTCCCCTTACCTCTGGTTACAAGGGTTCCCATAAAAACCATGTTTCTAGGATAGGCTAGCTTTTCTTTTTTGCCATCCGCTGCCCATTGAGCATCTTTTCTAACAGGCACAGATTCTCCAGTTAAAGCAGATTCTTCAACTTCCAGATGCATTGACTTAATCAAACGTATGTCCGCTGGCACCCGGTCCCCTGCTTTAAGCAGAACCACATCACCAGGCACCAGTTCTTCAGCTGAAATTTTTATTTCTTCTCCTTCCCGTATAACACTGGCTGTGGGGGATGTTATTTTTTTCAGAGCTTCAATAGTTTTTTCAGCTCTATATTCCTGTATGAGCCCCAAAAAAGCATTTAAGATTATTATGGCAAAAATAGTCAAGGCATCAGCATATTCTCCCAGCATACCGGAAAGCAATGCGGCACCTATAAGGATAATCACCATAACATCTTGAAACTGAGATAGAAAAATCTTTATGGGTGAGACCCTAGTACTGTCCACCAGCTTATTGAATCCGTACATATTAAGCCTTTTCTTTGCTTCTTTATGAGTCAAGCCAAATGTGGAATCGCTGTGGAAATATTTAATTACTTCTTGAATTCTTAAGGCTGCCCACTTTGCAGTACAGCTGGACATATTATGCGCTCCTTTCCCTTTGGGACTTACATAAAAAATATTCATCTTAAAGACCAAAAATGACCAAGCTGTTTTATTTGAATGCTTTTCCATACCCATGTTATACTTGCTAAAAGAACATGATAACTTAAACATAAGGTGATGAAACCATGTCCTTTGACGGTCTAATGCTTACAGCAGTAAAAAAAAAGCTGGAAGAACTTCTTTTAGGAAGCAGAGTTTATAAAGTCTACCAGCCGGAGAAAAAAACCATAGTATTAAACTTTGGAAAAGAAAAATCGAAAATTTACAGCCTTCTTATATCTGCAGAAGCAGATGCTGCAAGAATTCATCTTATAAAATCCAAAATCCCTAATCCTTCTCAGCCTCCGCCTTTCTGTATGTCTTTAAGAAAACATTTAGAAAGCAAACAGCTTAAAGAGATAAACCAGCCTAAATGGGAAAGGATTTTAGTTTTCCACTTCAGGGGATTAAGCGAAGGAGGATTACCTGAAGAAAAGCTGCTGATCTGTGAAATCATGGGTAAACACAGCAATATTATCCTGCTTAACAGTGATAACACCATAATTGATGCAGCTGTTAAATACTCCCACGCAGTAAGCTCCCATAGGGAAGTGCTGCCGGGAAAACCCTATATAACTCCCCCGGATCAGGGAAAAATTAATCCTGAAAGCCTTAGCGAAGAAAAATTTTATCAGCTGATGTTTGAAGCAGATATTAATGATAAATTACCTGACATCATACTTAAAAAAATAATGGGCTTAAGCCCCCAAACCTGCAGAGAAATAGTAATCAGAGCAGGACTTACAGCAGAAACCACCCTAAATGAATGCGGGGAATATGAACTAAATAGAATTTGGCAGCAGATGAATAAGATCTTTCATGATGTAAAAACCGGAAACCTTAAGCCCACCCTTGTACATGACTTCTCAGACAGTAAATATACATCTTTTGCACCCTTTGATCTAAAACAGCATCCAGAAAGTCATAAAAGCTTCTTTAAAACTTTGAATGAAGCATTGGAAATTTTCTACGAATCTAAAAAATACCGGCAGAAATTTAAAGAACTTGAAAACAGACTTTTAAAAATAACTCGAAGGGAAATAAAAAGATGCGAAAATAAAATAGGTGAGCTTGAACTGGAATTGAAAGAAGCAGAAGATGCAGAAAAATACAAAACCGCTGGTGAAATTATAACAGCAAATATATTTAGAATTTCTAAAGGAGATAAGATTCTTAGAGCTCAAAATTTTTTTGATCCTGAGGGAAAAGAAATAGAAATAACCCTGGATCCCCAGTTGTCTCCTTCACAAAATGCTCAAAAATATTTTAAAAAGTACCGCAAAGCCCAGGTAAAAAAACAAAAAATTACAGAACAGCTTGATATAACCCGCCAGGAGCTTAAATATTTTGAAAGTGTAATGGCTTCCATTGAACAGGCAGAAAAATTAGAAGAACTGGAAGAGATTATGGAAGAGCTGTCCAGACAAAAATATATTCCCCCTTCTCCAGCACAGCAGGACAGAAAAAAAACCACGCCAGAATTCCTTACTTTCCGCTCTTCCGACGGTTTTGATATCCTTGTGGGGAAAAACAACAGGCAGAATGATTATCTTACCTTTAAAGTAGCCAAAGATGATGATTTATGGCTTCATACAAAAGAAATACCAGGCGCCCATGTAATTATAAAAAGAAATGATAATCGTGAAATACCTCCTCAGACAATCGCTGAAGCAGCTATACTTGCTGCTTTTTACAGCCGAGGTAAAAATTCTGCTAATGTTCCCGTTGATTATACCTATAAAAAATACGTACGAAAGCCTAAGGGAGCCAGACCTGGAATGGTTATTTATGAGAGCCATAAAACCATCAGCGTTACTCCAGATCCGGAAAAAATAAAGCACCTTCAAAAAGCTTAATCAAGCCGCTAAAATTAATGTGCCGAGGATATAAAACAATATAGAATATCCCCGGCACAGATTATTTATTTTATAAACTAAGGTGTTTTACTTTTATGAAAAATAGTCCTGAAGGGACATGATGCTCGTATTTTCTCCCCCTGCCTTTGTTTTTAAAATCTTTAAAAGCATTTTAAATGTATCCAGAGAAGTAATGCACGGCACCCCATGCTCCACGGCAACCCTTCTAATTTTAAATCCATCTCTTTCCGGCTCCTTCCCCTTTGTTAGAGTATTAAAAACAAATTGTATATCCCCCTGCCTGATAAGATCTAATATATTGGGACTTTTATCTCTAATTTTGTTGACTTTTTTCACCTTTAGCCCATGCTTCATCAAAGCTTTTGCCGTACCTTCTGTGGCATAAATGCTGTATCCCAGTTCAGCATACCCTTTCACCACTTCCACACAATCCTCTTTATCCTTATCGGCAACTGTAACCAAAATGCTGCAGTGGGAAGGAATTTCTATTCCTGCAGAAATAAGACCTTTATATAGAGCATTTTCAAAATTTCTATCAATTCCCATAACTTCTCCCGTTGATTTCATTTCTGGACCCAGACCGGTATCAACTTCTGCAAGTTTAGCAAAAGAGAAAACTGGGACCTTCACAGCAGCTGTTTTATTTTTCCCATGATAGAGACCGGGAAGAAACCCCTGTTCCCTGATGGTTTTCCCCAAAATTGCTTTGGTGGCAATTTTTATCATAGGAATACCCGTAACTTTGCTCATAAAGGGCACTGTACGGCTTGCCCTGGGGTTTACTTCCAGCACATAGGCCACATCATCCTTTACAACAAACTGTATGTTTATAAGTCCCTTTACCTTTAGGGATATAGCAAGTTTTTTTGTATAATCCACTATTTTTTGTTCAGTTTTTTGATCCAGAGAATAAGGAGGAAACACCGCAATACTGTCTCCAGAATGAATGCCAGCCCTCTCAATATGCTCCATTATTCCAGGTATGAGTACATCCCTGCCGTCAGCAATAGCGTCCACTTCTACTTCTTTTCCTTCAATATACTTATCTACCAGAACAGGATGCTTTGGGGAAACCTTTACTGCAGTGGTCATATATTTGTACAGTTCCTCTTTGCTATAAACTATTTCCATTGCCCTTCCTCCGAGAACATAAGAGGGTCTCACAAGCACCGGATAGCCCAATTTTTCTGCAATTTCTAATGCTTCTTCCACTGTAAAAGCAGTACCCCCAGGGGGCCTGGGAATATCCAGCTTTTTAAGCAGCCGATCAAATTTCTCCCTATCTTCAGCTCTGTCAATATTCTCAACGGAGGTCCCCAGTATGGGTATTCCATGCCTTTGAAGCTCCCCAGATAAGTTAATGGGGGTCTGACCTCCAAACTGAACAATTACTCCTTCAGGCTTTTCTTCTTCCAGCACATTTAAGACATCTTCCAGAACCAACGGCTCAAAGTAAAGCCTATCTGCAGTATCAAAGTCGGTACTTACCGTTTCCGGATTATTATTTATAATCACTGCATTTATTCCTTCTTCCTTTAAAGTCCAGACACAATGAACAGAACAGTAATCGAATTCAATTCCCTGACCAATCCTTATGGGTCCCGAGCCTATAACTGCTATTTTCCTTCCTTTTATGGAAGAAACCTCATTTTCTTTTTCATAGGTGGAATAGTAATAAGGAGTTTCAGCCTCGAACTCCGCAGCGCAAGTATCAACCATCTTATAAACAGGCTCAATTTTCCACTGCTTCCTTAAACGCCTAATTTCGGTCTCACTGGTATTAAAAATTTGAGCCAGTTCATAATCCGAAAAGCCCATTCTTTTAGCTTCTTCAATCAATTTCTTTGGAAGCTCTTTTTCTTTATAATGGGCAACCTCTTCTAACCTCTTCCTCATATTGACAATATTATTTATCTTACCGACAAAGAAAGCATCAATGCCCGACACTTTTGATATTTCTTCAACAGAAACACCCTTTCTTAAAGCAGAGGCTATATAAAACAGCCTTTGGTCGGTAGCCTCCTTTATCATTTTCAACAGCTCTTCCCGTGAGTAGTTCATAAATTCCGGCTGATATAAACCGAAGGTATTAATCTCCAGAGACCGAACCGCTTTATTTAGTGCCCCTTCAAAGGTCCTATCAATTGCCATAACTTCTCCCGTCGCCTTCATCTGGGTACCAAGTTTTCTGTCAGCTGTTTCAAACTTATCAAAGGGAAAACGGGGGATTTTAACCACCACATAATCCACTGCCGGTTCAAAACAGGCAAAGGTTTTACCCGTAACTTCATTTTTTATTTGATCAAGGGTTTTACCTATGGCAATTTTTGTAGCCACTTTAGCTATGGGGTATCCTGTAGCTTTTGAAGCCAAAGCACTGGACCTGCTCACCCTGGGATTAACTTCAATGACATAGTAATCAAAGCTATTGGGGTCAACAGCAAACTGGATGTTACAGCCTCCCTCAATTTTCAATGCTCGAATGATTTTTAAGGAAGCACTGCGGAGTCTCAGATATTCTCTATCGGTTAAAGTCTGAACAGGTGCCACAACTATACTGTCTCCCGTGTGAATCCCCATGGGATCAATGTTTTCCATACTGCAGATGGTAATACAGTTATCAGCAGAATCCCGCATAACTTCAAATTCTATCTCCTTCCAACCCACAACGGATTTTTCCACAAGAATCTGGCCGATTAAACTGTACTTCAGTCCTTTTGCAGCCACTGTTCTTAAGTCTTCTTCATTTTTAGCCATACCTCCCCCTGTACCCCCAAGGGTATAGGCAGGTCGCACAATAACTGGGTAGCCTATTTCCTCTGCACATTTAACAGCATCTTCCACTGTTGAAACTATTTCACTTTCAAGAACAGGCTCCCCTATGCTTTTAAGCATTATTTTAAATTTTTCCCTGTCCTCTGCCATTTGTATGGAGTTTAAAGATGTACCCAACAGCCTTACTCCTTCTTTCTCAAGAACCCCCATTTCCGCCAGTTCGCAGGCCAAATTTAAACCCACCTGACCCCCAGCGTAGGCAGAAGGCCGTTAGGCTTTTCCTTACGTATGATTTTAGCAATATACTCCGCTTTTAAGGGTTCAATGTAAATCCTGTGGGCTATGTTGGTATCAGTCATTATTGTAGCTGGGTTGCTGTTTACCAGAACCACTTCTATTCCTTCTTCTCTAAGAGCTCTGCAGGCTTGGGTTCCTGCATAATCAAATTCAGCAGCCTGACCTATGATTATGGGACCCGATCCGATGACCAAAACTTTCTTTAAATCAGACATAAAAAATCCCCCTCCTCTTTTCTGCCATCTGTTTAAAGCATGGCTAAAAATTCATTAAACAGATAAAAGGAATCTGCAGGACCAGGGGAAAATTCAGGATGATATTGAACTGAAAAAACAGGAAGCTTAACATGCCTTAAACCTTCTATGGTTCCATCATTTAAACTGCAGTGGGTAATTTTAAGCTCCTTGGGCAGGCTTTCAGCTTTAACTGCATAGCCGTGATTCTGAGAAGTTATATATACTCTGCCCTTTTCCATGTCTTTGACCGGATGATTGCTTCCCCTATGCCCGAAGGGCAGCTTAAAGGTATCCCCGCCAAATGCAGAAGCCAAAAGCTGATGCCCCAAACATATACCGAAAAGGGGAACCTTCCCAATCAAAGCTGAAGCCGTCTCTGCTCCATACAGCGCATCCTTGGGATCTCCAGGACCGTTGGATAAAAGAACCCCGTTTGGTTTAAAATCCAATATTTCCTGAGGAGGAGTATCCGCTGGAACAATTATCAGGCTGCACCCTAAAGCAGCCAAAGAATTTACTATGTTTCTTTTAATTCCAAAATCCAATATTACAATTCTCGGTCCTTCACTGCCTAAAAAACTGGTTCCCTAACAGTTACCTCCGGAACCAGTTTTTTCCCCTCAATTTTTCCTTTTTCAATTTTCAAAAAAAGCTCCTCTACATCCCAATCGCCTGCTGCAATTATACCCAGCATAGTTCCTTTGCTGCGGATTTTTTGGGTTAGGCTTCGGGTATCAATTCCCTCTAAAGCAATAACACCATGTTCCTTTAAATACTCCTCAAGAGTATACTTCATCCGCCAATTATTTGGATTTCTGCAGTTCTCCTTAACCACCAATCCCCACACCTTGGGCTCATGGGACTGAAAATCCTCGTTATTTATTCCGCAGTTCCCTATAAGGGGATAAGTTAAACAAACAATTTGTCCGTAATAAGAAGGATCAGTGATTATTTCCTGATAACCCGTCATTCCTGTGTTGAACACCACTTCTCCCAATCTTTTACCCTCAACACCAAAGGAAATGCCTTCAAAACAACTCCCATCTTCCAGCACTAAATATCCCTTCACAATAATATTCACCTCACACATCCAGACTGCTGTGGGTTATTTTCCCCCCGCAGATAGTTAAAACAGGCCATCCTTTAAGCTCCATACCTTTAAAGGGTGTATTTTTCCCCTTGGACTTAAAGCTCGCAGGATCCACAATTCTGCTGTTATTGGGATCAATAACCGTAATGTCTGCTGGACTGCCTTCAGCAATACCTGAAAGGGGTACTTTAAGTATATCTGCTGGAGCTTTAGTAAGCTTTCTTAAAGCTTCCATCCAAGACAGAATGCCTTTATCAATCAAATTGCTGACAACAAGAGGAACCATGGTTTCCAATCCAGAGATACCAAAGGGAGCGTGATCATATTCCAAACTCTTTGCCTCCACTGTGTGGGGTGCATGATCAGAGGCTATAACATCTATGGTACCGTCCACAAGTCCTTCAATTACTGCCTCAACATCTTTAATTGTCCTAAGGGGAGGGTTGACTTTAGTGTTGGTATCATAATCTTTTATATAATCATCAGTAAGAGTAAAATGATGAGGTGCTGCTTCACAGGTAACTTTAACCCCTCGCTTTTTTGCCTCCCTTATTAAGCGAACGCTGCCTGCTGTGCTTACATGGGCAATATGAAGCCTTGTCCCAGTTAATTCAGCAAGAATTATATCCCTGGCCACCATAATTTCCTCTGCCGCATTGGGTATGCCTTTTAAACCCAACTTTGTGGACATCAAACCCTCATTAACAACACCCCCTGAACTGAGATAAGGATCTTCACAGTGGGAAATTACAGGAATATCAAAAGCTTTTACATACTGCATAGCTTTTCGCATCAAACCTGAATCAGCAACGGGCTTTCCGTCATCAGAAACAGCTACAATTCCTGCTTCCACCATATCCCCTATTTCAGCAAGTTCTTTTCCCATCTGTCCCTTCGATATACAGCCAATTGGCAGGACGCGGCAGCTTCCCACCTGCTGAGCTCTGCTCAGTATGGCTCTAACCACAGCTGCGTTGTCTACTACGGGGTCAGTATTGGGCATACACGCCACTTTTGTAAAACCACCGCAGGCTGCTGCAGCAGTGCCGCTTTCAATATCTTCCTGGGCTTCATACCCCGGTTCCCTCAAATGCACATGCATATCTAATAATCCCGGCGACACAATATACCCTTCAGCTCGGATAACTTTTGTCTGAAGTTCTTCAATATTTTCTCCAACTTCCTTTATTCTGCCGTCCTCAATTAAAATATCTCCCACCATATCCAAATCATTTATGGGATCAATGATTCTCCCTTTTTTAATCAGCAGCTTCATTTTTAGCACCTCCCTGCAGCAGCAGATACATTAGGGCCATGCGGACAGCCACACCGTTGGTAACCTGCTCTTCTATGGCAGCGCAGCTGCTTTCAATTACTTCCGAAGTAATCTCTACCCCTCTGTTAACAGGACCAGGATGAATTACAAGTACGTCTTCCTTTGCACCTTTCAGCTTTTCCTTGTCAATACCATAAATTTTTGCATATTCCCTCAGTGAAGGGAAAAAGCCTTTATCCTGCCTTTCTCTTTGTATTCGAAGAACATTAACCACATCAGCACCTTCCACCGCTTCTTCCACTGAAGAGCAGACCCGAACTCCCAAATCAGAGATATTCGGCGGAATTAAGGGCATGGGACCGCATATCCTTATGTTTGCCCCCATTTTTTTAAGGCCCCATATGTTTGAGCGGGCCACACGGCTGTGGAGAATATCCCCAATAATTGCTACTTCTAAACCTTCAATTCTTCCCTTTTTTTCCTTAATGGTAAACATATCCAAAAGTGCTTGGGTAGGATGTTCATGCATTCCATCTCCAGCATTGATAACAGATGCAGATATTTCTTGAGCAAGCATATGCGGAGCCCCTGCACAGCTGTGCCTTATAACCACAAGATCAATACCCATAGCTTCAATGGTCCTACCCGTATCCCTAAGGCTTTCTCCTTTAACAACACTGCTGGTGCTGGTTGATATGTTAACGGTATCTGCACTCAAATATTTACCCGCCAGCTCAAAGGAAGTTCTGGTCCTGGTGCTGGGTTCATAAAAAAGGCACACCATCGATTTTCCCCTTAGGGTGGGAACTTTTTTAATATCGCGAAAAAGTATTTCTTTCATTGCTTCAGCAGTGCTGAGTATAAGCTCAATTTCTTCTTTGGAAATATCCTTTAGTCCTAAAAGATCTTTAGATGAAAGCACATAACTCATCCCCTTTTCCTTGTGTGAAATAGCCAAAATAAAACCTCCCCTATTTAAGGCCAATAAGGGAGGCTGTAAATCCATAAAAACCCCTTATAACCATTCCCTTATCAGCCTCTCTGGACCGATTTAAAGGGCTTTAGGGCTCAGTCAGGGATTTTCTCTTTTATTATTACCTCATCAACACCATCAATTTCCTTAACTTTAACAGAAATCACTTCATTCCTTGAAGTGGGTACATTTTTTCCCACATAATCAGCCCTAATGGGAATTTCCCGGTGCCCCCTATCAATAAGCACCGCCAGCTGTACAGCGCTGGGCCTTCCAAAATCTATAAGTGCATCCAAAGCCGCCCTCACTGTTCTTCCCGTATATAAGACATCATCCACCAAAACTACCCGCTTACCTTCAATGGAAAAATTAATTTCGCTTTTGTTTATTTCTGGATTGCAGCTTTTAGTTTCCAGATCATCACGATACATAGTAATATCAAGCATTCCTAAAGGTATCTGAACACCCTCGATCAGCCTAATATGTTCTGCTAGCCTTTCTGCAAGGGGAACTCCACGCCTTCTTATGCCAACCAAAACCAAATTCTCTATATCAGAGTTCTTTTCTACTATCTCATGAGCAATGCGCCTAAGGGTCCTTGCCATCTTCTCTGCCGTCATTATTTTAGCCTTTTCTTTTAATGCCAACAATCTCACCTCCGCTGAGGCACAAAAAAACCGCCTGCTTGCCCAGCAGGCGGTTTTGTAAACAGCTTTGCATCTAACCTAAAACTTTTATAATATAAACATACGACACTGAATATTAATAGCTTTAAAACCCTGCTCCTTGCGGCCTCGCTGGACCAGCTTAAAGGTTTCCTCTTAAGTTAGTTCTCCAAAGTTCTCTGAAAAGAATATAACATTTACTCTTATTCTGTCAACAACTTTTTCGTTTTTTACACATTTTTTTAATAGGCTGCTCCTATGGCAGTTTCTTCTTCTCCCTGTCCAGGAATCTTCGCCAAAGCTTTTGCCATCTTAGGATTCTTCTGAAGCTCCTTCTGGAACTCTTCATACCTCATTTCATTGCGGTAATTGGGATCCTGGAAAGAGTACTTAAAATTTGTGTAAACATCATAGCGATTTTCACAAAGAGCAACAACATCTTCCACCAGAACCAGCTCTTCATCAGTGGGAATGGCAAAAATTTTGACCTTGGAGCCCGGTCCAGTTATATCAAATTCAGCATTTCTGCTCCTTGCAAGCTCATTCTTTTCAGGATCAAAGATTATCCCCATACACTCCAAGCCTTCCATTGCCTTTGCACGAATAACGGGAGACATTTCTCCAACTCCAGCTGTCCATACAATGGCATCCACTCTTCCCAATGCAGCTACATAGGAACCAATGTATTTTTTAATCCTATATGCTTCCATTTCTACTGCCAACCTGCATCTTTCATCTCCTTCTTCCATTCCCTTCAGCACATCACGACGATCAGTGTACTTCCCTGTTATACCTAAAATACCGCTCTTCTTGTTTAAAATATCATAAATCTCCCTTGGGGACAGCTTTTCTTCTTTCATCATATAAAGAGCAATTGCCGTATCATGATCTCCAGCCCTTGTTCCCATAATAAGCCCTTCCAATGGCGTTAATCCCATACTGGTATCAAAGCAGACACCATTTTTAACGGCAGTGATGCTTACTCCGTGTCCCACATGAAGAGTTATCACGTTGACCTCAGAAGGATCCTTTCCTAAAAGCACCGCCGCCCTTCTGGATACATACAGATGCGAAGTGCCGTGGAAACCATAACGGCGTATTTTGTGCTTTTCGTACCATTCATAGGGCAAAGCGTATAAATACTGAGGCGGCTTCATGGTTTGATGGAAGGCTGTATCCACAACCACAACATTTATAACCCCTGGAATCAGCTTCTGCACAGCTTTTATTCCCATTATGTGATAGGGATTGTGGAGTGGTGCCAGCTCCTGTATTTCCATAATTGAATTTATAACCTCATCATCCACTATAACCGATTTTGTAAACTTCTCTCCTCCGTGGACAACACGGTGTCCCACAGCATCTATCTCTTTTATGCTCTTCAGCACACCATGTACGGGATCCACGAGGATATCAAAAACACTCTGAATAGCTTCCTGATGAGTTGGGCAGCTGAACTCCTTTTTAAGGGAATCCCTTCCCAACACATCATGCTGAAGGGTACACTTCTCGCTGCTCCCTATTTTCTCTACGATTCCTTTGCACATTATGTATTTTTTATCCCAATCATATACCATATATTTGACCGATGAACTTCCACAGTTTAAAGTTAGAATCTTCATTCTCCGACCCCCCATTCCTCCTTAAAAACCAACCTCTCCGTTATCCCAAACAACTCCTTATTATGCAATCACTTTATCATAAGAAACCTGAGCCTTAACTGCAACTACAGCTGCAACATTTACAATATCCTCCGGCTTGCATCCCCTTGATAAATCATTAACGGGCTTGCTTAAACCCTGAATCAGCGGACCATAAGCTTCAGCCTTAGCCAAACGCTCCGTAAGTTTATAAGCAATATTTCCACTATTAAGATCAGGAAATATAAGTACATTAGCTCTTCCTGCAACTGGGCTGCCTGGAGCCTTCTTTTTACCTATTTCCGGAACAAGTGCAGCATCCCCCTGAAGTTCACCATCAATGTTGAGATCAGGACGTTTTTCATTGGCAATCTTTGTAGCTTCTATTACCTTATCCACTATGGGATGGCTTGCACTTCCTTTAGTGGAAAAAGACAGCATGGCACAATAAGGTTCAATTCCATATATGTTTTTCATTGTTAAACATGTTGTTATGGCAATGTCAGCAAGCTCCTCTGCACTGGGATTTGGCACACCACCGCTGTCTGCATAAAGGAAAAAGCCATCTTCTCCATAGGGACAGTCAGGAACAATCATCGCAAAATATGCTGAAGCTATGGATATTCCCGGTGCCGTTTTTACTATTTGAAATGCAGGTCTCAAAACATCTGCTGTGGTATGACTGGCACCTGCTACCATCCCATCTGCATCTTCAAACTTTACCATCGCCGCACCGTAATAAAGGTAATCATTTTCCAAAAGACTGCGTGCCTCATCAAGGGAAGAAATCTTACCCTTTCTAAGCTCATAAACCTTTTGGGCATAATCATCAACTTTATCAGAAGACTTGGGATCTATGATTTCAAAATCATCGAAATCTACCTCAGCTTCTTCTGCTTTTTTGTGTACTTCATCTTCATTTCCAATCAAAATTACCTGGGCCAATCGGGCTTTCTTTATCATTTCTGCAGCTTTGAGTACCCTCTCATCTTCAGTTTCTGGAAGCACAATTCTTTTTTGAGCTTCCCTAGCCTTTTCCCAGATGCGTTCCATTATGGGATGTTTAGGCTCAATCACTGACATTTTCTTTTTCCCTCCACTCTGCATGACAGTTTCTCAATAAAATTTCACCATTTTTGCAGCTGAGTATGTATTCCTTAGGTAAAAAATTAAATATCCCAAAACAGCACACTAAAGGCAATATGATTTTATCACATAACAGCATCTGAAAATTAAATTTATCCTTAAAATGCATAAATAAAGCGGTGAACGGTATATATATGTCGGTAAACGGTATACCAGCCTTTTACCCCGCCTCAAAGAGAAATTTTTTTAAAATGCTGAATTAAACCTTAATCGGAAAAAATAAGCGGGTAAAAAGCCAAAATCAATATTTGAATATATAATAAAGTATTGAAAAAAATATTTATTATTGAGATTTTTTACACAACTTAACAAAATCTAAAAGTATTAATAAAATATAGGGGGGGAATTAAGCTGAACAAAAATATTTTTGGAGGGGGAAATTAATATTGGACAGGCTGAAATTTATTCAGAACTGGCTGATCGAGGTTATTTTAAAGGAAATGAAAAACACCACCAAAAACCGCAGCATGAGCCTTGAAGAAGAATTAATACACAGCATAGGATGCTGCCGCCTTGCACAGGTTTTAGCAGCAAAGAGAAATCTCGATACAGAAATAGGGGGCATCATAGGAACCGTTCATGATTACGGAAGAATAATAACTGGAGAAAAGGAAAGCCATGCAGAAAAAGGAGCTGAACCCCTTTTAAAATTTCTAAAAGAAACGGGTCTCTTTTCTGAAATAGAAATAAATACAATAGTTGAAGCTGTAGCCAATCACAGCAGTAAAGAAAAAGTACAAAAACCCTACGATGAGCTGATCAAGGATGTAGACGTCCTGGATAATTATTTTTCAGGTAAAATCAGGGATAAAGAAGAGTACAAAAGAAGGCTTAAAAATACTTTAGAGGAACTTAATCTTAACTACTGGCTTTAAGCTTTTCAGACTGTAGAAAAACCCTCTGAGTTAATCTTAGTAGGTCTCTGCTGCAGTTTGCGAAACAACTTAATGAACGCTGGCTAACAGCTCTTGGCAAAGCGTAGGGAAAAACCTTAAAGCGCGCGAATAGGAGGTGAGCGCCAGCCCCCAACTGAGACAGGACGTCAAATTTGGGGCGGTCCGGTTTTGCCCTTAAGCTTTGCTTAGAGATGTTCAGCATGAGTTCACGAGTAAGAAAACTGCAGCAGAGATCCTTTGTATACAGTCTTGTACCGGCTTTAAGCCGGATTTTTTATTTTTAACATATTTAAATTGAAGAGTTCGCATAATACAAATATACCTACATATACGTTTTTAATTGGGAGGAAAAATGGATAAGAATAAAACCAAGCTTCCAGGTGGAGTAATTGGAAATTCCAGAATGCTGGCAGCGGTTTCTCCCCAGGGGGAGCTCATAAGACTCTTTTGGCCCCATATTGATTTCCCCCAAAATGCTGCTCAAATCCATGCGGGTATATTAATTCAGCATCCCTGCGCCGATCCTGAACTTTTATGGTTTCATGAAGATATATGGCAGCACTCCCAAACATATCTAGAAAATTCAAACATACTGGTCACTACCCACTACAGCCCTGAGCTGGGTCTTAAAGTAACCCAGGAAGATTTTGTTCATCCCCAATATGATGTGCTCATAAGAAACTTTAATATAGAGAATTTAAACTGTAAAAAATTCTTCGGTTCCTTTGCCTGCTACAACCACATGAAGGTAAATGATATGGAACGCTACAATACCGTTTTATACCTAAAAGAAACGGATTCCTTTCTCCATTATTTCAACAACATTTATTTCATGCTCGGCAGCAGCAGAAACCCCATGGGCTTTCAGTGCGGCAGCCCCAAAGGCAAGGACAGCCCCCTAATTTTTCTAAAAAAAGGCCTTCCTGCGGGCAGGAAATACTCCAACGGAATTTCCGCATCCGCTGCCCTTTGGGATCTGGGTTATATTTCTGAAAACTGGACAGAAAATATTACCCTATTTTTAGCCGCAGGGGAAACCCAAGAAAAAGCAGAAGAAATCTTTGAAAAAATAAAAAGCAGAGATATAAAGGAGCTCCGCAGTGAAGCTTTACAGCACTGGGAAAACTACCTCAAAGCGGGCAGAAGCTTATACTTACAGGATGGTCTCATAAATAAGCTGTTCAAACGATCCCTTCTTATGCTTAGACTTCTCAATGATAAAGACAGCGGAGCCTTTATCGCTTCACCGGAGTTTGACCCTTACTACGAGCAGTCCGGCGGATATGGGTATTGCTGGCCCAGAGATTCCGTTTTCACAGCCTGGGCTTTATCTTTAGCAGGCCACGAAAGCACAGCGGAAAATTTTTATTATTTTGGAGCACAGGTTCAAAGAAAAGACGGATTATGGAGCCAGCGGTACTATGCCGCCGGCACCACAGCTCCCTGCTGGGGCGACCAGCTTGATGAAACAGGAATTATGCTTTGGGGCATAAGGCAGCACTACCTTACTACCGGAAATTACAATTTTCTTTTAAAAATGTGGGATACTGTGAAAAAAGCCGCTGAAGCCCTCAAAGGAAAAATTGACAGCAGGACATTTCTTCCCCAGCCCAGCTTTGATATTTGGGAAGATTTCTATGGCATAAGCACCTATACCACGGCAGCTGTGATTGCAGGATTAAAAGCCGCCCTAAATACCGCAGTGGAATTAAAGGAAGAAAAGCTGATTACTACCAGGGCAGAAGATCTGGAGAAACTTTGCCGCAGCATAAGGATGGCTTTAGATAATTTTATGTGGAACAAAACAGAAGAATATTATATAAGGGGACTTATCAACGGCTTACCGGATAAAACGGTTGATTCTTCAACTTTAGGATTGATCTTTCCCTTTAAAATCATTGATTATGAAGACGAAAAGGCTCAAAAGATTATCCATGCAGTGGAAAAACATCTTACATGTGAAATTACCGGAGGAATTAAAAGATACCAAGGAGATGAATACATAAAGGGCAATCCGTGGATCCTTATTACTCTCTGGCTTTCCATCTGCTATTTTCTTACTGGCAGCAGAAACAAAGCTAAAAAATATTTCATGTGGTCGGTAAAGCACAGAAATCACCTTGATCTTTTTGCGGAGCAGATAGATAAGCTTTCAGGGCGGCCCGCCTGGGCTCTGCCCCTGGCCTGGTCCCATGTAATGTTTATTCTTGCAGTACTTCTTATGGAAGGAGAGAATTTAATTGATAAGAATTAACCACAGGCAGTCGGTAAGATATATACATCCTGCGGATGCGGAGACATTGATCATCAGGCTGAGAATATATTTGGCAGAAAAAGAAAGACCGGTGAGATGCACCCTTCACTACAAGAATAAAGATTCATGGGACAGCATTTCTATGCTCCCTTCGGTGCGCACCCGAAACTCAAAATATTATGAAGCAGAAGTCAAAGTCCGGGAAAATAAAACCATAGAATACTATTTTGAAGTAAATTATCAGGGCAAAAATATTTTTTTGGGAGAAAATATCAGCAATCTGGGCACAGAAAACAAAGACAGCGTGCACTACTTTAAATATGAATTGTTCCCTGAGGAAATTTTTGAAACTCCTTCTTGGGTTAAGAATTCAATTTTCTATCAAATTTTTCCGGAGCGCTTCTACAACGGGAACCCCCATAACGACCCGCCTCATACCGAAGAATGGGGCGGCGAACCTACCAGGGAAAACTTTTTCGGCGGCGATCTGGAAGGAATAGAGAAGAAAATTCCATATCTTGTTAATCTAGGAATAAATGCAATTTGGCTCAATCCCATTTTTGCCGCAGAATCCAACCATAAATACAATACTTACGACTATCGCGCAATCGACCCCCATTTCGGGGACAAAGAAACCCTAAAAAGCCTTGTGGATAAACTGCATCAAAATGGCATCAAAATTATACTTGATGGTGTGTTCAATCATACGGGCACAAAATTCTGGGCTTTTCAGGATATACTTGAAAAGGGCTCCTCCTCCCGATATAAGGACTGGCACTACATTTACGAGTTTCCAGTAAGGATACATCCCCGCCCCACCTATGAATGCTGGTGGGACGTACCGGAACTTCCAAAGCTGAACGTAAAAAATCCTGAAGTTAAAAAATATCTTCTGGATACCGCTGCCTATTGGACGCAGGAATTCAACATCGACGGCTGGCGTCTGGATGTTCCCAATGAAATTGATCATGACTTTTGGAAGGAATTTAGAAAAGTTGTAAAAAGCATAAACCCTGACTGCTATATCGTTGGGGAAATTTGGGACGACGGCAGACCTTGGCTTCAGGGGGACGAATTTGATGCGGTGATGAATTATCTCTTCAGGGACAACGTGCTGGACTTCTTTGCCCGAAGAAAAATGGGAGCCTCTGATTTTGACAGCAAAATGGGCATCCTGCGGCTCATGTACCATCAGCAGGTCAACCTCTCCCTGCTGAACCTTTTGGGCAGCCATGATACTCCCAGGGTGCTTACAGTATTTAAAGAAGAAATGCCGGCTCTATCAGCCCCTTTAAACATCAATGAGGTGAAGAAAAGAATGCGCCCGGCGGTAATATTCCAAATGACCTATCCAGGGGCTCCGATGATATACTACGGCGATGAAATAGGTATGCTGGGGGGACCGGACCCCGGCTGCCGCAGAACAATGATCTGGGATGAAAAGGAACAGGACCTGGAACTTAAGGAATTCTATAAAAAGCTGATCAAAATGAGAAAAAAAAATCCCGTCCTCACCTCAGGCAGCTTTATACCCCTTTTAGCCGAGGATGAGGGCAGGATATACTGCTTTGCCAGAAAACTGGAAAATACTACTGCCGTAACAGCCATAAACGCCGGCTCAAAGGAAAGGGAACTTTTCATCCCAACGGATGAACTTCCCCTAAAAGAAGGAACAGAATTTTACGAAGCCCTAACCCAAAAAACCTACCGTTTAAAAAAGGGGAAAATCCATATCCCCTCCCTTGAAGAACACAGCGGACTGATACTTTTGACAGGAAATCTGTAAAAAAAACCAAAAACCCCAGGATGTGAAGTTTTCAGCCTTTCCTTTTCTGGAGAGGCTGCTTTTATTTTCTGCCCAACAACGATTCAATCTTATTTAGTTCTGCAATGGTTTTTTTTTCGAAATTCTTCAATTCTTTTAGCAGCATTCTTATAAACCCTTTCTTTTTCCCTTTTTCCAACAGCAATGATGCAGACAAGTACTTCTGTTTCTTCAACTGAATAAACAATGCGATAACCAGAAAGGAGTGTAATTTTATATAATTTAGAAAGGTTTAAACCCAATTTATTTCCCAAATTTTTGCCATAACCAATGGGGTCCTTTTTCAGTTTCAGTACCGCTGCTAATATGCGTTTCTGTGCGCTTCGATCCAATTTTAGAAGGTCATTCAAAGCTTCTGGAAGAAATTTAACCGTCCATTCCTCCGCCTTCACTTTGGGCCACCAGTTCCTCTCTGGTCAAATCAAGTTCCTTCAGAACATCATCAAGGCTCAACAATTCCTGCTCTTTTTCTGCGGCTTCGACCAAACGCCTAAGAGCAGCAGCTGCGTCGTAAAGTTCTTCGATTCTGAGTTTTTCTTCCAACAATCTTCTGTACTCATCTATACTAATTAAAACAGCTTCTATCTCTTGTTCCCTCGTTATAAAAAGAGGTCTTTTTTTAGCCTTATTTAAATAGGAGCTGAAGCTTCTGACCAATTTAGAAGAAGAAACCAACTGACTGGGTGTTAATAACACCGGGTCATCAGAAATGTCAAAATCATTGCTCATTATTTTACTCACCTTTTTACACTCCTTTCTACTGATAATAATATGCTCTCTTTGCAAATATATTATACATATAATTATACGCATAATCATATTAATCTTAAGGTTTTAGAAATTTTTTAGTGCTTGTTTCAATTCTATTGGAAGGCTGCTCCTTAGACTTTGGAGTATATGATTGTGTCATCTCTAACTAACAAAATTTTTTACAATTATCTCAAAAAACGACAAAAGTAGATGTAATTCCCGAAGGATAAAAAATTTAAAAAGGAGAAATTTTGGCTTAAACACTGTGGGAGCAAAGGAGCAGGAGAACCTTGATTTCGCCTGGGATGGTAATTTATGTGGAGCCTTTAACAGGTATTTATAAAGGAAAGGCATTTAAATGCGAAGTAATCAATAAATCTTTAAATACCTTTAAAATAAAAATACCCCACCATAGGGGTAAAATCGTACTTCTTCCTTCAGGAACTATGGTCAAGGTGGAAATACCTGAAGGCAGGTCTTTTCTTTCGGAAATTGTAAATAAAACATTCCTTAAGGGCGAATCATGCTTCGAATTAACAATTCCCTATCAGATTACAAAGGCAGGAAAAAAACATGCCCCCCAAATAATTACTGTAACCAGCGGTAAGGGAGGGGTTGGGAAAAGCACCCTGCTTATAAATACTGCTGTGGCCTTAAGCCAGCAGGGAATGAGGGTATGCATCGTTGATGCAGATTTGGGAACGGCAAATATAGATGTTCTGCTGAATCTTAATGCTAAGGCTTCCCTCCAGGATCTGATAAGGGGAAATAAAAATATTTTTCAGATAATTATGGAAGGTCCCTGCGGAATCATAATAGTTCCTGGAACCTCTGGTTTTCAGAATCCAGATTTCATAACAGAAGCTGAGGTTCAAAAGATAATAAATAATTTAGGGCTGCTGGAAAGGTATGTGGATGTAATTCTGGTGGACACATCCCCTGGGGTGCTGAGCAATACAATGCTCTTCAACAAATTCGCTGATTCAGTAATTATCCTCACCACACCTGAGCCCCATGCAGTCACAGATGCTTATGCCGCTTTAAAAGTTCTCAAAGACAAAAAAATCCATTCCAAGATAGGGCTCATAGTAAACAGGGTTTTCAGCCGCTACGAAGCTTATGATGTTTCCCACCGTATAGTAAAAGCAGCCCAGAGGTTTCTTTCACTGGATATAATAGAACTGGGTTTTGTGATGGAAGACCCCAATGTTTTTAAATCGGTAAAAAGGCTGTGCCCCTGTGTGCTGAAATATCCCCACAGTCCAGCTTCCCAGTGCTACGAAAATATTGCCAGAAATTTAAAACGGCTGCTGCAGTGGGAAAAGGCCTCTCTTATTGTAAAATAGCCAGTTCTGCCTTGGCTTTTTCAGCCCATTGAGGATCTTCCAGCAGTGCCCTTCCTATTCCAACAAGATCGGCTTTACCCTCTTCTATAAGGCTGTTGGCAAAATGGGGATCCCTTATGCCGCCGCTGATCATAACAGGAATATCAACCACCGGCTTTACAGCTTCAGCAAGGTAGACAAAATAACCCTGACCCTGGCCGTCATAGCCCCCAAGGCCCCCAGATAAATCAATCACATCAACACCACAGCGCACCAATCTCAAAGCAGCCCAGTGCGCATCATCCACCGTCAATCCCCCGTACATTCTGTCATCCCCTCCCAGCCGGAAAAGCACTGGGAAGTCTTCGTCCACAGCACTTCTTATTCCCTCTATAATTTCAATGGATAAGCGGAGCCTGCTGCTTCTGCTGCCTCCATATTCATCGCTGCGCCGGTTTGTAAGGGGTGAAAAAAACTGATTTAAAAGAAATCCATGTGCCCCATGAATTTCAATCATATCAAATCCTGCTTCTTTTGCCCGTTCTGCAGCTTTACAAAATTCCGATACAACCCCTTTAATTTCCTCTCTGCTCATTTCCTTAGGAATATCTCTTCCTGCGGGGTGTTTTATGGAAGAGGGACCCAATGGCTGCGCCTTTATCAAATCTTTAGAACAAATTGACCCTCCATGGGAAATCTGAAGGCAGACTTTCCCACCGGCAGAATGAATGCTTTGGGTTAGTTCTTTCATGCCGGGTATCACTTCATCACTGTGTATGCCCAGCTGCCTTCTGCTGACCCTCCCCTGGAGCGATACGTAAGCATGTTCAATTATTATTAATCCCACTGAAGCCTGGGCTCTTAAAGTATAATGCTTAATGAGTTGTGGAGTTACCTTTCCGTCTTCAGCTGCAAGACTGGTTGCCATGGGGGGCATTACAATTCTATTGGGTAATTCAACGTTTCTTATTGATATGGTTGAAAACAGATGACGTACCATTGCTTTGTACCTCCTTGAACATATTTTTCCCAATAAGAACCGTTAATAACAAAAAAAGCTGAAAACCCGAAGGTTTCAGCTTTTTTCTTTTAATCACTTATCACTCAGAAGCTTCCAAAGATTGGGAGAAACAACATCCCTTATTTTAACCTTTGAATATCCAGAAATGAAAATAAAAGGATCGGATTCAAATTCAAAATCTTCTAAATCAATCTGGGGATTATCCCCTTCGTCAAACCAGACAGCAATGCTGTTTTCATAAGCATATTTCATCCACCAGCGAACCAGATCATCCTCTCCTCTGTTCACCACAGCTTCCCTCAGCTGCTCTGCCTTTTTGGTCATGGGACAGCAGATAAAAGTCTGACACACCAAAGGCCGGTAGGGATAAATTCTGCACATGCCTTCCTCTTCATTAAGAAAAGGGCAGGCTCCATTTTCGGTCAGGCGTAAATGTATATCAACAATATCTCCATAAACAAAAATGCGGCAGTATCTCCTGATAACCTCCGCCAAAGCCTTATCCTTTTCTGCCTTTTCCCTTGGCAGCAGATGTTCAGCGAGAATGCTGACATCTGCCAGCGTTAAGGGTATCCTTTCCCTGCAGCATTTATCGCAGCCCAAGCACTTTTTTCTTGAATCCCAAAGGCGCACTAAATCATATTCCTCAACTGCTCTGTTTAAAGCATTGAGATAATCCTGCACCGCTGCCTCGGGATTAGATATTTTAATATCGTATCCTTTTCCATTTTTAAATTCAATAGGTATTACCTTCACTCCCATTTTCCTCAAAGCCCTTCAGCAGTTTCTCCGCCTCTTCATATTTTTCGGCAGGAACCCATATTTCTACTTCCGCCAGGGGACCTGCCGTCAATCCATGAATCTGCCCTATGGCTTCACTTTTGACCATCACTTCAATGGAACTGCTTTCAAGGTATCCCTTAAGGATCTCTGCCTCCATCATATTCGGCAGAGTAACAAGTTTTACCCAGCTCTTTTCCAAAATTTATTTCCCCTCTTTATCCCTGATCTGCCTTAGAATTTCTTTAAAATACTCCGGCAGCTCTGTATTAAACTCCATATATTCCCCTGTACGGGGATGGGTAATACCCAGGGTTTTTGCATGCAGAACCTGCCCCTCTATACCGAATTCATTTTTTCTTCTGCCGTACTTAGTGTCCCCCACAACGGGATGCTTAAGATAAGACATGTGGACGCGGATCTGATGCGTCCTTCCGGTCTTTAATTCCAGCTCCAAAAGGGTATACTCTTTAAATCTCTCCAAAACCCTAAAGCAGGTAACAGCAGGTTTACTGTTCTTGAACACCACTGCCATTTTTTTGCGGTCTTTTGGATCCCGCCCAATAGGGGCATCAATTATGCCCCTATCCTGCACCACAACCCCGTGAACCAGTGCCGCATATATCCTTTTAAAATCATGCTTCTTAATCTGCTCAGCCAATCTGCGGTGAGCGAAATCGTTTTTAGCTGCAACAATCAATCCTGAAGTATCTTTATCCAGCCTGTGAACAATACCTGGTCTCAGCATTCCGTTTATTCCCGACAGATCCCTGCAGTGATATAAGAGGGCATTTACCAAAGTACCTGAATAATTCCCCGGAGCTGGATGAACAACCATGCCCCGGGGCTTATCAATCACAACTATATCTTCATCTTCATAAACTATATTAATGGGTATATTTTGGGGTTCAAGGGATATTTTTTCCGGTTCCGGTATTCTGAAGATTACGATATCACCAGGCTTCAGCTTATAGTTCTTTTTAACGGCAGTGCCATTTACTTTAACCCCACCATCTTCTATAATCTTCTGCACCTGACTGCGGGAAAGATCAGGATTCTGTGCGGCAAGGAAGGCGTCAATTCTCTGCCCAGCCTCGTCTTCTCCCACAACAACCCTGCATTCACTTTCCGACACAGCCGTTCTTATCCCCTTCATCACAACCCTCTTTTTCCCTCTGTATAAAGAAATCCCAGCACAGCAGAATTACTCCAATAACTATTGCGCTGTCCGCAATATTGAAAACCGGCCATACACGAAAATCAATAAAATCCACTACATATCCATGTAAAATTCGATCAATAAAGTTTCCTGCAGCTCCTCCAAACTGTAGTGCAAGGGAAATTTTCGCAAGCCCCATAGATTTTGGAAGCTTAAGGTAAAAGAATATGATAATTATCATAACAATAATGGTAACCGTTATAAATAAATTGGTTTTATATGCAAAAATTCCAAAAGCAGCTCCAGGGTTCTTATACAAAGTTAAATGAAATACGCCCGGCAGTATAGGTATGGATTCCCCTTCTGCGATAATACGCTGAATAAGATGTTTGCTCAGTTGATCCAAAATAAGCACAACCGCCGCCCACGTAAAAAAGTGCAATATGGCTCCTCTCCCCTGCATAAAATTATCCTTTATTCAGCGTCACCGTATAATTCTGCAAAATGATGGGTAGGCCCATGACCTTTTCCAATTTGGAGCCCATACTTTATAGCCGTAGTTATGAACTTTTTACTTCTTTCCACTGCTTCTGGAACACTCAGTCCCAATGCCAGACAGGCAGCAATGGCTGCAGAATAGGTGCATCCAGTGCCATGGGTATTTCTTGTAATTATCCTTTCCGCCGGATAGCGATAGAATTTTGTTCCATCATAAAGGAGATCCACCGCATCATCCGTTAGGTGTCCCCCTTTAACCAGGACATATTGGGGGCCCATTTCCTTTAAGAGCTTTGCAGCTTCCTTCATTCCTTCTTCATCATTTATTTCCTTTAATCCCGTTAATACTTTGGCTTCATCCAGATTAGGGGTTATAACCTTAGCCAGGGGGAACAGCTTTTCCTTTATCACATTTATAGCATCTTCCCTTAATAAAGTATCCCCACTCTTGGCAACCATAACGGGATCCACAACTAGGTTTTGGACATCATACTCTTTTAGCTTACTGCAGACAGCTTCCACTATTTCAACATTGGAAAGCATACCTGTTTTTACCGCATCGGCTCCTATATCCTTCATAACAGCATCAATCTGCAGGGCAACAAAATCCGGCGGCAGATCATAAACTCCTTCTACGCCTACGGTATTTTGAGCTGTAACAGAAGTTATGGCTGTGGTTCCGTAAACCCTAAAGGCTGCAAAGGTTTTTAAATCAGCTTGAATGCCGGCACCTCCACCAGAATCTGAACCGGCAATTGAAAGGACTTTTTTCATTACACTTCTCCCCTCAATTTTAAATTTAAATAAGCTTTCGATTTAATCCTAACACTGAAAAAAGGAAAAGTAAACCATTGAACATTAACAGCTTCAATATCTATTCTATAAATTCAGCCACTGTTTCCACAGGTTTTCTGGATGTTTCCCATAAATTACTATCTTTTCTGGGATAACCTAAAGAAATAATGGCAACAGGTCGTTCCTTTTTTGAAAGTCCCAAAACTGATGCTGCCATCTGCTCATCAAAGGCTCCCACCCAGCAGGAACCTATCCCAAGAGCCCAAGCAGCAAGGAGCAGATTCTGAACAGCTGCAGCAGTATCTTGGATGCAGTAAAGGCTTCTGCCGCGCTCCCCATACCTTGAAGCACTTTCTTCCGGCAGTGCACAGACCACTATTACCACAGGTGCCTGAGCAACAAAACTCTGATTGAAAGCTGCAGCAGAAAGCTTCTTCTTAATTTCTTCGTTTTTTACCACATAAAATTTCCACGGCTGAAGATTCCCTGCTGAGGGCGCTCGGCATGCAGCTTCCAAAAGCTTTGCCACAATTTCATCGGGTATATTCTGGGGTTTAAAAGCACGAATGCTTCTTCTTTCCCTAATAACTTCAAAAACATCATTGGTCATTTAAAATCCTCCCCCCTTTCCCTTAAGGAAACTGATTTTTTAGCTGTACAAGGCGTACAATTTCTGCTATAAAACTGCTTATACCGGGTAAATTTAAAATAATAATCTTCTTCAGTATATGGAACACAATGGTGCCCAATATGGTAAAGCCAAGAGCCATTCCCACTCCGCGGGTGAGTCCCAGAAGAAAGTTCAAAACAAATAATTTTTTAATATCGCTTATAATTTCAAGATATTCTCCAAAATAAACCCCATTTATTGTTTTCAATAAGTTCCTTGCCTCTTCTTCCAAACCGTCCCATTTCTTTTCTTCACTGCTGCTTATTTCATTAATCCCCTTGTGCATGATTAATCCTCCTATTAAGCATTATTAAGTTGCCCAAAATCAAGGGGATTTAATAAAAAATTAATTAATTATTTAAAGCCTGTATTGGCGCTGGAATTCTTCCTCCCCGCACAACAAATTTAGAAGCATCAATTTTCTTATAATCCATTATGACTGCTGAACCTAAAAGTCCCCCGAATTCTACTCTATCACCAGCTTTCTTACCCTCCACAGGGATAACCCTTACAGCAGTGGTTTTGTTGTTTATCATTCCTATGGCAGCTTCATCAGCAATTACAGCAGCAATGGTTTCCGCAGATATATCTCCTGGAAGGGCGACCATATCCAATCCAACGGAGCATACGCTGGTCATAGCTTCCAGCTTCTCAAGGGATAAAGACCCAGTTTCCACAGCTTCAACCATTCCTGCATCCTCACTTACCGGAATAAAAGCTCCGCTTAGTCCTCCTACATAAGAAGATGCCATGGCTCCTCCCTTCTTTACAGCATCATTCAGCATCGCTAAAGCAGCTGTTGTACCGGGACCTCCGCAGCGCTCCAATCCCATTGCTTCTAAAATGGATGCCACGCTGTCTCCTACAGCCGGTGTCGGAGCAAGGGAAAGATCTACAATTCCAAAGGGAACTTTAAGGCGTTCCGATGCGGCTCTTCCCACCAGTTCTCCCATTCTGGTAACCTTAAATGCAGTTTTCTTTACTACTTCAGCAATGGTACCCAAATCTGCATCAGGATGCTGTTCAATAGCTTTTAATACAACGCCAGGTCCGCTGACGCCAACATTTACAGCAGCCTCGGGCTCGCCTACACCGTGAAAAGCACCTGCCATGAAAGGATTGTCCTCAGGAGCGTTGCAGAAAACAACAAGCTTTGCACAGCCGATGCTTTCTCTATCAGCTGTTAAGCGGGCAGTTTCTTTTATTTTTTGACCCATTAAATAAACGGCATCCATATTTATTCCTGCTTTGGTGCTGGCCACATTCACGGAAGAACAGACTCTTTCTGTTCCAGAAAGGGCAGCGGGAATTGCATTTATAAGCAGTCGATCCTGTTTGGTAAAACCTTTGTGCACAAGGGCAGAAAAACCCCCTATAAAATCCACTCCTATTTCCTTAGCTGCCCTATCCATAGCATGGGCACATTTAATGTATTCTTCTTCATCCTTTAACGCTGCTATGAAGGATAGGGGTGTTACGGATACTCTTTTATTAATAATGGGAATACCATAATCCCTTTCAATCTCTTCAGCAACGGGTACCAGGTTTTCTCCGTATTTTATTATCTTACTGTAAATTTTCTTAATAATGGCATCAGCATCACTTCCGCTGCAGTCATTTAAGCTTATACCAAGGGTTATGGTTCTAATATCCAGATGTTCTGCTTCTATCATCCTAATGGTTTCCAGTATTTCATCTGCTCCAAAGGTAACAGGCATTGGTTAACCCCCTTGACACTATATTCGGTGCATGTAATGGAATACATCTTCATGCTGGGCAGTTATTTTTACCTGAAGCTCTTGAGCACATTGGTCCAAAAGCTGCTTTAATGTACTGAAATCCACAGTGCATTTGGAAATGTCCACAATCATTATCATAGTAAAAAACTCCTGCATAATGGTCTGGCTTATGTCCACAATATTTGCGTTATACTTTGCTAGGACATTTGCAACCCCTGCTATTATTCCAACCTTGTCTTTCCCCACAACGGTGATAACAATGCGGTTACTTTTCACATCTATCGCCCTCCACAATCTTTATCAAGACTATTATACCAACAAAATAAAACAGCCAATAATCAAAACCCACCAAAAATAGAGTTCCCCTTTTGGGGAACTTTCAGATTGCAGACAAGCCCTCATATTAAATCTCAGTAGGTCTCCGCTGCGGTTTGCGAAACGACTTAACGAGCACTGGCTGACAGCTCTTGGCAAAGCGTAAGGCAAAACCGGGAGGCGCGAATAGGATGTGAGCGCCAGCCTCAACCTGAGACAGGACGTCGAATTTGGGGCGGTCCGGTTTTGTCTTTAAGCTTTGCGTAGAGATGCCCTGTGCGAGTTCAGGAGTAAGAAAACTGCAGCAGAGACTTTTTGTCAACAAGCTGAAGAGGTTCCCCCTTTGGGGAACTTTACTGCTTTTATTTCAAGCTTTCCACCACCTCAACGCATCTGCTGCAGATGGTGGGATGCTTTTCAGCCTGCCCAACAGTCTCGCTGTAAATCCAGCACCGTTCGCATTTTTCCCCTTTTGCCCTATCTATTTTTATTCCCAGCTTCTGTTCTTCCCAGTACCTCGTCACTTCATGGGGAAGTTCCTTTTCTGGGTCATTCAGTTTCACCTGGGAAACAATAAACAGAGTAGCAAGATCTTTTTCATATTCTTTAAGAAAATCGTATAATTCTCTGCTGGGATAAAGCTCCACCTTTGCCTCTAATGAATCTCTTATAAGACCATCATTTCTTGCAATTTCCAGGGCATCAACTACTTGTTCTCTAACTTCAATTAACATGTCCCATCTTTTCTCAAGATCGGCATCAAGATATTTCTCATTTACTTTAGGCCAATCGGCAAGCTGAACGCTTTCGGGAGCACCTTCTTTCTTCGGCATATATCTCCATATTTCTTCCGTAGTGAAAGCCAAAATGGGAGCCAGAAGCACCACCAGCACCTCTAATATCTGATACATAACCGTCTGGGCAGCACGCCTTTCAACACTGTCTGCTTTAAAAGTATACAGCCTGTCCTTTAAGATATTAAGATAAAAAGCGCTCATATCAGTAACGCAGAAATTATGGATATCATAATATACCCGGTGGAAATCGTACTTAGAATATGCTTCTGTAACCTGTTTGATAAGTTTGTGGAGCTTAAGGAGTGCCCATTTATCCAGCTCTAAGAGATCGTCATATGCTACCTCATCTCTTCCTGGGGTAAAATCGTATAGATTTCCTATAAGAAAGCGGCAGGTATTTCTAATTTTGCGGTAAGCTTCTGCTATCTGCTTCATAATATTGTCGGAAACAGCAATGTCCTTATGATAATCTGCTGAAGAAACCCACAGCCTTAAAATATCTGCCCCTAAGGATTTTATTACATCCATGGGATCAATAACATTTCCTAAAGACTTGGACATCTTTCTGCCCTGCTCGTCCACCAAAAAGCCGTGAGTCAGAACAGCCTTATATGGTGCCTTTCCTTTAACAGCAACACCTGTTGACAGTGAAGAATTAAACCAGCCGCGGTACTGGTCGCTTCCCTCTAGATAGAGATCAGCAGGCCACTCCAGCTCTTCCCTTTCCAAAAGGACTCCAATGTGGCTAGAACCGGAATCAAACCAAACATCCATAATGTCAGTTTCTTTTTCAAATTCCCCGCCGCCGCAGGCATGGCATTTCAGGCCTTCGGGAATCAATTCATGGGCTTCTTTAATAAACCATATGTCTGAACCATGTTCTTTAAAAAGTTTCTGTATATGGGAAATGGTTTCTTCCGTTATTATAATTTCTCCACAGGACCTGCAGTAAAAAGCAGGAATGGGTACACCCCAAGTCCTCTGCCTGGAAATGCACCAGTCTCCCCTTTCTGCTATCATATTATGCATTCTTTCCCTACCCCAAGAAGGAATCCATTTAACCCTATCTATTTCCTCAAGGAGCTCCTTGCGGAAATTTCCTATGGAAGCAAACCACTGCTCCGTTGCTCTAAAAATAACAGGATGCTTGCAGCGCCAGCAGTGGGGATACTGGTGATTGATAAAGCTGAGATGCATAAGGCTGCCGTTTTCTTCTAATCTGCCGGTAATGACTTTGTTGGCTTCGAAATAGGGAAGTCCTTCAAGATCTTTTATTTCACTGGTAAACTTACCCTCAGAATCCAAAGGAGAAATGATGGGAAGACCATACCGCTGTCCCACCTCATAGTCTTCAATACCGTGGCCCGGTGCAGTATGAACACATCCTGTACCCTGTTCCAGAGTAACGTGCTCCCCAAGGATAACGAGAGAATCCCTATCCACTAGGGGGTTCCTGCAGACTACACCTTCCAGTTCCTTACCCTGAAATTCTTTAACAACTTTAAATTCTTCTGTGATGTCCATATCTTCAAGAGCCTTTTTGTACAGTTCTTTAGCCATTACAAAATATTCTCCGTCCTTCTCCAATAAAACATATACATATCTTGGATGCAGGGTAATGGCAACGTTTGCCGGTAAGGTCCATGGAGTGGTTGTCCAAATTACCACATAGCAGTTTTCTTCTGGAAGCTTTCCTTTACCATCTACCACAGGAAACTTTACATAAATAGAAGGAGACCTGGCATCATGATATTCCACCTCGGCTTCTGCCAAAGCAGTCTGGCAGTCAGCACACCAATAAACAGGCTTAAGTCCTTTGTAGATATATCCTTTTCTTGCCATCTCGCCAAAAACGCCTATTTGAGCCGCTTCAAACTCTGGATGAAGGGTTAAATAGGGATTATCCCAATCTCCCCTTACCCCAAGGCGTTTAAACTGCTCCCTTTGAATATTAACGTAATTCAAAGCATACTCTTTGCACTTCTGTCTGAATTCATGAACGCTTATTTCACCGCGGTTTATTCCCAGATTCTTTATGGCTTGGGTTTCAATGGGAAGCCCATGGGTATCCCAGCCCGGAACAAAGGGAGCATCATAACCCACCATAGAATGGTATTTGACAACGATGTCCTTAAGAATTTTATTAAGGGTTGTTCCTAAATGGATGTTCCCATTGGCATAGGGGGGACCATCATGAAGAATAAACTTTTTTCTGCCTTTGTTTTTTTCCTGCACTTTCCTGTAGATATCGATTTCTTCCCAAAACTTAAGAATTTCCGGTTCTCTTTTAGGAAGATTGGCCCTCATGGGAAAATCCGTTTTGGGCAGATTAAGGGTATCATTGTAGCTCACTGCTCTCACCTCATACTTCCATGATGTTTTAGCCATTATCAATTATCGACCATCATTAAAAAAGCCTCCATCCCTAAGGACGAGAGGCTTCTACCCGCGGTACCACCTTAGTAAACCGCTGGATTAAGCGGTTCACTCAAAGCACATAACGCGTAGCTCACGGCAGCTCCTACTTTTCTTTACGAATTTCAGAGCGCTGCTCAGGGGCGATCTTCGGCTGCCATCTGGGACCGGCTTCCACCTTCCCGGTCTCGCTGTTTCCAGAAAAAACAGCTTACTCCTCCCCGTCAATGCCTTTGTCTTTATTTTTTTGTTCATCTTCTATTTGTTAATCTTCTTTCTATAGATTGAATAATATTATAAATATAAGTCATTATAATGTCAAATTCAGCATAAAAAATACCCTATTCTTTCTTTTCTAAACCTCTTCCACCTCGAAATCCCTTTCCCTTTCTTCAATTTCTCCTTCTTCTTCGTCAGGTTTTTCCTCTTCATCATTAATACCCAACTTTTTATCAAGGAGCTCAAGATATGTTTTAAGGAGAGTCCTAAACTCCACAGCAAAAACCTGCTGATCCTTTTTTATTTCTTCCAGCAGCGCCTGCTGTTTTTTTACTTCCTCTTCAGCCTGGGAAATCATTTTCTGTGCTTCTTTACGCGCTTCTTCAATTATTAATTCCGCTTCTTTCAATGCATTTTTTTTAGTGTCTTCTGCAGTTTTCTGCGCAAGCACCAGGGTCTCATTGAGGGTTTTTTCCAGTTGGCTGTATTTTTCCAATTCCTTTTCCAATTTTCTTATACTTTCCACATATTCTTGATTTTTGCGGTAAAGCCTCTCATACTCTTTGGATATTTTGCTTAAAAAGCTGTCCACTTCTTCCACATTATAACCACGCAGGCTTTTGGAAAATTCTCGGGATTCTATTTCCACCGGCGTCAGCATCACAACAATTTTCACCTCCAGAATGGTTTAACAATTACTTCTTTAATTAATTAAAAAAGCCTGCGTTTTGGCAGATAATTCTAAAAAAATGTCCCCAAAATTATTCTTAAGATAAAATTTTCCAGCAGCTGAAGAAATATAAGGGCAAACAGAGGTGAAAAATCCAAGGGAACAGAACCCCTGGGTATGAGGCGGCGGAAGGGAGCAAGTATGGGCTCTGTAAATTCATATATAAATCTAACCAAGGGATTATTATAATCAACATTTACCCAAGAAAGAACCACTCTGGCAATAATCAGCCACTGAAGAATGGAAAAAGAAATTCTTATCACCTGGTATAAAATATACAAAACAGACACCCCATTTAATTTAATCCGCTCTTTACATTTTATTCTCTAATTTTCTTATTCACTAATTCATTTTATCAGCCTTTTCCCTAGCAGCTTCCACAGCTTTCATAAGAACAGCCCTTATCTCACCATCTTCTAATTTTTTTAGGGCTGCAGCAGTAGTTCCACCGGGAGACATAACCTTTGCCTTTAAAACAGCAGGGTGTTCTCCTGATAAGGAAACCATTTTGGCCGCACCTATGACGGTCTGCACAACAAGTTCAGATGCTGTATCCCTCGGAAGTCCTATGGTTACCCCAGCATCCACCAGTGCCTCGATAATTAAATAAATATATGCCGGTCCGCTTCCACTCAAAGCTGTTGCTGCATTCATAAGTTTTTCAGGAAGTTCCACTACCCTGCCGGCGGTTCCGAATAATTCCGAAGCTGTTTCCAAATGCCTTTTCTCCGCATACCTGCCAGGACACAGTGCTGTAATACCTTCTCCAATAAGGCAGGGGGTATTGGGCATAGCTCTGACTACAGGAATCTCCTTTTTAAGCAGTTCCTCAATAAAAACAGTGGAGATGCCCGCAGCAATAGATACTAAAGTTTTTTCCGCAGATAAAGCATCTCCTATTTCTTCTACTACTTCCTTTATATTATTAGGTTTCACTGCCAAAATAATTATTTCACTAAACTTTACAACATCTGTATTGCTTTTATAACCTTTAACCCCGTAATTCTTTTCAATATACTCCAAACGATCAGGTAATATATCACTGCAGTTAATATTTTCGGGCAGATACTTTTTTGATGATAAAAGCCCCCTTATAAGCGCCTCTGCCATGGCGCCTGACCCAATAAAACCTATATTCACACATTACCATTCCCTTCAGACTTTATTTTTGATATGTATATAATCCTCAATATCTCCTATAATTTCCACATTGTTGGGCAGAAAAGCAAATATGGAAGAACTTATTTTTTCCACAGTTCCCCCTAAAGCATAGGTAACTCCGCTCATAAAATCAATTATGCGTCTTGCAGTTTCCCCGTCGGTTCCTTCAAAATTTAAAACCACAGGGTGGCGGTTTTTTAAGTCCGCAGCATAGTTCATAACCTTCTCAAAACTTGTGGGCCGCATGACAATTATCTTCATATTTTTAACAGCATGAAGGCTGATAACATTGCTACCTTTTTTTTTTGAATTCCAGGAATTACCTGCCTGTCCCATTTCTGCTCTCCATCCTGCATTATTTCATCGTCTTCATCAATTTCCAGCCCAAAAAAACTTAAAATCTTATCACTTAGCTTTTTGCTCACCAAAAAGCACCCCCTTTTAACCTCTTGGCCCAAAAATTGCCCGTCCTATCCTAACCATATTCGCCCCTTCTTCTACAGCCACTTCAAAATCATCAGTCATGCCCATGGACAGCCATTCCATTTTTACTCCAGGTATTTTCCTTTCCTCAATGGATTGGGAAAGCAGCCTGAGCTTTCTAAAATAGGGCCTTACTTTTTCCGGATCATCAGCTATGGGAGCTATGGTCATCAAGCCTTTAATGTTTATATTGGGATACTTTTCTGCAACTGTTGTAACAAAAGGAATAGCTTTTTCCAAACTTACTCCATGTTTTGTCTCTTCTCCAGAAACATTAACCTGAACCAAAACATCAACCTTTATAGATTTCCTTCCTGCCCTTTTATTCAACTCCTCTGCAAGGCTCAGTCGGTCTAGGGAATGTATTAAAGCCATCTTTCCTATAATGTATTTAACTTTATTTCTCTGCAGGTGCCCTATAAAATGCCACTCCACATCTTCACCAATAACCTCATACTTATCAATAAATTCCTGTACCCTGTTTTCGCCCAGACATTTAACTCCTGCTTCCAAAGCCATTTTTATCCTATCCACATCAATCCCTTTGGATACCGCCACCAGCTTTATCCCGCTGGGGTCCCTTCCTGCTTTAAGGGCAGCATTCTTAATGCGCTCCAAAGTTCGTTCCAGGTTTTGTGCTATGGTGTTCACTGTGCCGTCCCCCCTCTAATGATTCATCTGAATTTTACAGCAGCGGTACCCTCGCAGCTGGTTCCTGATCTTACTTTTACTTTTATATAAGCTTAAAAACAGCTGCCATTCTTCCTGTCTTACCATTTTCCCTTCTATATGAAAAAAAGAGATTTTCATTGCAGCAGGTACAGAGTCCGCTGACAAAAATATTTTTTGGTTCAATTCCTGAAAAAATTAAATCATATTTATTTGCAGTCCACAGATCCAAACTCCATTTTTCATGGGACAGTTTCTTAAAAAAGTCATCCCTTTTATTTTCAAAATGGTCAGAAAACTGCATATATACATTTTCACCAACAGTATAGCAGCATGGTCCAATGGAAGGACCAATAAATGCCATACAGTCTCTTTCTTTTACTCCAAAAGCGGCCTTCATGGCTTTCACTGTTTTTCCAGCAATCCCTAAAGCCGTTCCCTTCCATCCCGCATGAGCAATGCCGATTTTTCTATCATGGGGACAGAGAATATATATGGGCACGCAGTCGGCAAAAAAAGCCGTTAGTGCCACATTTTTTTTTCCTGTAATTAATGCATCGGCTCCAGGGATAACATCTTTTAGATCAAAAGCACCCCGCCCCCGCTGCTCCTCTTCAACTAACACCACTTTATCGCCGTGAACCTGTTCTCCGGAAGTAAATTCTTCTAAAGGAATGCCCAGAGCATCTGCTGCAATTTTTCTATTTAAAAGGACTTTCTCTTTTTCATCTCCCACATGGAAGGCCATATTTAAACTGTTGAAAGGAGGTAAGCTTACTCCGCCCTTTCTTGTAGTAAATATTCCTCGAGCTATACCTGGGCAGGGAAATTCAATTTCAAAATACTCCAGGCTTCCCCTGTGTTTAAGGCAAAATACACTGTCCATAAACCAACCTTCTCAATTCTCATTTTATACCACTTTTATACCACAAGGATGTCCCAATCACTCATCAGAACAGCTCTGCCCTTTTCAAGAGATTTCTTTACATCAATGATTCTCTGATTTCGAGATCCCCTGAAAGGAAGGGACAGATCCTTTTGGGCCAAGATAAAGGGGCCATCAATGAGATAGTCAGTACAGTAAAGAAGTTCCCAAAAACCCTCCCTGCTTTCAGCCAATTCTAAAAGATCTTCAAAAACGTATCCAGAATAAGTAACAACATCAAAACCATGTTTTTTAACCTCTCTGCCTATATAGGAAAAAGCAGAAGCCTGATAAAAAGGCTCTCCTCCAGAAAAGGTAACACCCCTGACGATCCGTGACTGGAGAACCTCTTTTATTATTTCATCGGCGTCCATTAAATATCCGCCTTTTGGATCCCACGTATGTTTATTATGACAGCCGGGGCACCTGTGAGGGCACCCCTGGCCGAAAATTACAAAGCGTATACCGGGCCCATCAACCACACTTTCCCGTTCAATGCCGGCAAGCCTAATTTTCATCATTTCTCCTCCTTAAAATTTAAAAATGCGCCACTCGGTCATTCAATTCTGCAACCTTAGCATCATTAAACCTGTCTACCGTACTCAAATACCCCGTTATCCTGCGCACTCTGCTGATGTTAATGCTTCCGCAGCGAGGGCAGCTGTCTTCTGATATAACTCCTAAATAAGCGCATGAATTGCAGAAATCAATGGGGAAATTAATACCCACATAACCCATGTCATGTTTCTTCATATGCTTCAGGATATCATATACCGCTGCCACATTGTTCTGAGGAGGAGACGCAAACTCCACATAGCTGATGTGGCCGGCATTGGTACATTTGTGGTATGGCCCCTCGATTTCAATTTTTTCATAACAGCTTATGGGATATGAAACGGGAACATGAAAAGAATTGGTATAATATTCTTTATCCGTAATTCCACGAATAACGCCAAATTCCTCCCTATCAATGGAAATAAAACGTCCAGATAATCCCTCAGCTGGGGTAGCTAAAAAAGTATAGTTTAAGTTGTAATCAGCCACTGCTTTATCCACCAGTTCCCTCATGTGCTTTACTATTTCAAGGCCCAGCTTCTGGGCTTCTTCGGATTCCCCATGGTGCTTTCCTGTAAGCACTTTAAGGGTTTCCGCCAGTCCTATAAAGCCCACCGACAGAGTACCGTGAACAATGGCAGGTTCAATAATGTCGTCTTCTTCTAAATTGTCGGAATCAAGGTACAGGTGCTGCCCCATGAGGAAGGGCATATCCTTAACCCTCAGCTTACTTTGAACCTGGAATCTGTGATAAAGCTGCCTGATAGCCAGATCCATAACCTTGTCCAGCTCATTAAAGAAGGCATCCACATTCCCTTTATTCTTTAATGCAATTCTGGGAAGATTAATGCTGGTAAAGGAAAGATTTCCCCTTTTTTCAGACACTTCAGGACCCCGAACATTGGCTATGACCCTGGTCCTGCATCCCATATAACTTACTTCACAGCCATAGCGCTTATTAAAAGAGGAATCCATGAAGCTGAATGTGGGGTTCATGCGCTTTGCTGCTACTCTCATGGCGAGCAGAAGAAGATCATAATTGGGATCTCCAGGCTCCCAGTTAATGCCTTCTTTAATTCTAAAAACAATATTCGGAAAAATGGGGTTTTCACCCCTGCCCAAACCCCTTTCATAAGCCAACAGGAGATTTCTGGTAACCCTGCGCCCTGCTTCAGATGTATCGGTACCCAGGTTGATGGTACTGAAAGGCACCTGACTTCCTGCCCTGCTGTGCATGCTGTTTAAGTTGTAAACCAGGGCTTCCATTGCCTGAAAGGCTTCGTCCTCACTGGCATTTTCCACATAAGGTGCTATATCCCGATCAAAGAAAGCAAAGGACTGTCCTCCGTGCATATCGTTTTGACAGCTCTGAAGTATAATGGCCGCCAGAGCAGTTGCCGAAGAAGGCCTTTTAGGAGGTCTTATGTATCCATGACCGTTGTTAAATCCATTTCTCAACAGCTCTCCCAAAGGAATCTGCAGGCAGTTAAGGGTTTTGCCGTAAAAATCAAGATCATGTATGTGAATAATGCCGTTCCTGTGGGCATAGGAAAACTCCTCGGGAATTAAGCGGCTCAAATAGTACTGTTTGCTTGCAGCGCTGGCTATCTGCAGCATTTTGGCAGATGGAGAATTGCTTACATTAGCATTTTCTCGGTTTGTTTCCTTTAATACTTCTTCAACAGCATCCATCAGATCAGATTTAGCCTCGCGGATTCTTGTCCTCCAATCACGGTAGAGAATATATGCCTTAGCAGTCCTTGCATGTCCGTTTTCTATCAATATTTTTTCAACAGCATCCTGAACATCTTCCACAGTAAAAAGGGAATCACCAAACTTCTCATGCAGATAATCAAGAACCTTGTAGGTAAGCCTTTTGGCAGTTTCCCTATCTTCTCCCCCTACAGCTCTTGCAGCAGCAAAAATTGCGTCAGTAATCTTTGTTGCATCAAAGTCAACCACTCTTCCATCTCGTTTCTTGATCTGGGTGAACATTTTAAGCCTCCCCCCTAAAGTTTGCTTTTATTACTTTGAGGTTAAAAGATTTTCCAGCTCCTCTAGAAACATTTTTAAATCTTTAAATTCTCTGTAAACAGAAGCAAAGCGGACATAGGCCACATCATCAACCTTTTTGAGCTTGTCCATAACCATCTCGCCAATTACTGTAGTGGGCACCTCTGTCTCCATTCTATTAACAATCTCAGCCTCTATTTCATCCACAATTTCCCTAAGCTTTTCCACAGAAATGGGCCTCTTTTCGCAGGCTTTTAAAAGTCCTTTCAGTATCTTTTCAGGATCAAAGGGCTCCCTGCGTCCATCTTTTTTAATAACATAGATGGGAATCTTTTCGATTCTTTCATAAGTTGTAAACCTTTCACTGCAGGAGATGCATTCCCTTCTTCTGCGAATACATCTCCCCTCTTCAGTCTGTCTCGATTCAAGAACTTTAGAGCTGGTGTTTCCGCAGTAAGGACACCGCAATGGCATCACCCTTTTAATTGGTATGGCACAAACCAAATCTATATTTAGTGTCCTCCATATACTACTACACAACATTTAGTGTGTCAAAGAACAGTCTGCCCTTAAAACGAAAAAGTTTCGGCATTAAACCGAAACTTCCATAACTTTTTAATAGTTTTTAATTATTTTCACTCCTTTTAAGTCCACAGCTCCTTCTAAATCTACCAATATAACATCAACCCCGATTTTTTTGATTTTTTCCCAGGGGATTATCAAATCATCCCTTCTTCCGAAAAAACCCAAAAATCTGGGTGTTCCGGGAAGAATAATTGCTTTAACTCTGCCTTCAACTACATCCAAGTCAATATCCCTGATCAAGCCCAGCCTTCGTCCGTCATCAATGTTGATCACATCTCTGGTTTTCAGTTCTGAAATCCGTATTATGGCCGGCACCTCCCCCGGATTTCCCTTTAAATAATTCTATGATAATTCTTAAGATCTTGTGACGCATTTTTAACAATAAAAAAGCAGGTATAAAACCTGCTCCAAACTATCGACAAACCTTCTTATTAAATTTTAATGGTTCTCTGCTGCAGTTTGCAAAACGACTTAACGAGAGCTGGCTAACAGCTCTTAGCAAAGCGCAAGGCAAAACCGGGAGGCGCGAATAGGATGTGAGCGCCAGCCCTATACTTTCATAGGATGTCGAATTTGGGACGGTCCGGTTTTATCTTTAAGCTTTGCTTAGAGATGTCCAGTGCGAGTTCAGGAATAAGAAAACTGCAGCAGAGACCCTCTATCAACAAGCTGAGCATGTATACAACCTGCTTTCGCTTTAAATTATAGAGATTTTTCCCTTTTTATTCTGTGCTCAACTATGAAATTCTTCGTCCTATTAAACATTTCCAGCAGTTTAAACTTCACTTCCACCCTGGGTTTTAAATTTTCTTCTTTATAAACCTGCTGAACATTTTCATCCTCACTTTCCGTGAGATCGTGTTCTGCAGCCGCACTGCTTGAAATGTCCACAAAGCACAGAGGAGGAAAAAGAACACACCACCAGTTCTCTCCTTTACCTTCACCTATAACGACTCTAAGAGCTTCATACTTTCCCTCAGGCAGAGAAAAGGAACCGTAGGTTTTGGCTGGAAAAGTAAAATATCCAAATTCAACCTTCACAGAATATCTTTTTCCGTGTTCATAAATTTCTTTTTTAGCTGTTTCCTCAATAACTTTTAATTTTTCCTTTATTATAATCCGTGCTTTTTCTATGCTTTCAGCATTTCTAAAATCGCTGCTTATTTTCTCCACAACAGCATCCCTAACTTCCCTTTTAAGATGCTGGTCTTCAGGCAGATCGCTGTTTGCTATTACATGGAAGCGGATCAGATCTCGGCTTAAATCTTGTGAACCCCCCAATGCAGGTTTAAAACCTAAGCAGATAAGATAACCAAAAAGAAAAACAGAAAAAAGACACACACATAAAATAATTTTTTTTCTCATAATGCCTCCCTCACATATATCTTCTCATATGATTTAAGGCAGCTTTCTCAAGCCTTGAAACCTGAGCCTGGGAAATACCTATTTCTTCAGCCACCTCCATCTGAGTTTTTCCCTCAAAAAAACGCATTGTCAATATAAGCTTTTCCCGCTCGCTCAGCTTATTAAGCGCCTCTTTTACAGCAATATTTTCCAGCCAGTTTGTATCGGAATTTTTTTCGTCTCCAATTTGATCCATAACAAATATGGGGTCACCGCCGTCGTGATAAATGGGTTCAAAAAGGGATACGGGCTCCTGAATTGCGTCCAGAGCAAAAATAACTTCTTCTCTGGGTATTTTCAGCTCCCGGGCAATCTCTGTAATGGTGGGTTCCCGGGAATATTTATTAACCAGGGAATCTCTTATCTGCAGAGCTTTGTATGCCATATCCCGTAAAGAGCGGCTTACCCTTATGGAGTTGTTATCCCGAAGGTACCTTCGTATCTCACCTATAATCATGGGAACAGCATAAGTGGAAAATTTAACATTCTGGGAAAGATCAAAATTATCTACTGCTTTCATAAGGCCAATACAGCCCACCTGGAAAAGATCATCTACATATTCCCCTCTATTGGTAAAACGCTGTATAACACTTAAAACCAACCGGAGGTTTCCCTGTACCAGCTTTTGCCGAGCCTCTTCATTACCTTCTTTAATCTGTTTAAAAAGTTCTCTCATTTCTTCGTTGGTAAGTACCGGCAGCTTTGAAGTATCTACGCCGCAGAGCTCAACCTTGTTGGCCATTTAGAAACCTCCTTAAATTACGTGCCGCTATTTTAATTGTTGCCATGTGAAGTAGTTTTTATACTGCTTCACATATCTAAGGAACTAAAAATAAAAAAACAGCAGCAGAAATTAAAAAAATAAAAAAGGAATGGGTTCACACCATTCCAAATCTTAGTAGGTCTCTGCTGCGGTTTGCGAAACGATTTAACGAGCACTGGTTAACAGCTCTTAGCGAAGCGTAAGGCAAAACCGGGAGGCGCGAATAGGATGTGAGCGCCAGCCCCAACTGAGACAGGACGTCGAATTTGGGG
>LGEZ01000017.1 GCA_001508005.1 Clostridia bacterium 41_269 | reverse complement strand
AAGAAGAAGAAGAAGAAGAAGAAGAAGAAGAATGGTAGTCTTTCCTTTTATACTGCATCACTACCAGCATATCAAAAATAAAAATTTTGTTTATAATTTTTATTATGCAGCTGGTAATTTTCTTTATACAATTATAGCATTTTCTGCTTATTTTTATTTATTTTTATCATTTTTTACTATATTGTTAATATCATGATTTATACCAGCAACCCTATCAACTTCAAGAACAAAGGCTATTCCCTTTCCAGGTTTCTTCAGTTCAATTTCTTTTTCAATAGCTTCCAAAACCTTTTTTGTAAGTCCACGTTCAACGAGAGTAAGAACTATTTCCTTTTCCGGTTCAATAGTAATACCAAATAATTTGGTCTGCTCATGGACTCCCGTTCCTCGACCAAACATTATTGTTCCTCCTGTGGCACCCAATTTCCTTGTACAGCTAATAACTCTTTCAGAATCCCCCTTATTAACTATAGTTACAATCAAGTCATATACAGTCTCACAGCCATCTTCCATTTCTGTCCCTCCCAAGAACTCACCGCTTGCTTCTTTTAACGCACATGGATGACATATACCCGCAACTTTCTTTACATTCACTACAAAAGCAATTCCATGACCGGCTTTATAAAGCTTTCCTGTGGATACCACAGCATTTAACACATCCTCCAACTTATCTTCTGAGATTAGAGTGAGAACTATTTCCTTTTCCGGTTCAAAGGGTATACCGAAAATTTCTGCTATCTCATGACTTCCCGTTCCCTTACCAAGAATAGTGGTTCCTCCTTCAGCCCCGGCCTTCTTTGAAGCTCCAACAATCTTTCTTGCCATCCCATGGTTAACAATGGTAACCAGCAGTTTACATCTCTGTAATTTCACGTTCAATCTGCTTCTCCTTTCTTCTATAAAGGAGTCCTAATAATAAAACTGCTAAAATGGGAGATAGGGCAACAAGGGCTATCATTCCAAAACCTTCAATCAAGGGATTGCGCCCTTCTATAGCTGCAGCAATCCCCAAAGCCATGGCAAGAAAAAAAGTTACGGTCATGGGACCAGCAGCAACGCCGCCTGAATCAAAAGCAATGGCCACAAAGGTTGGAGTGGAATAATGAGCCATTATAAAAGCCAGCCCATATCCCGGGATTATGAAATACAAAAGGGGAACGCCGTAAAGAATTCTCACCATGGCCAGTGCCACAGAAAAAGCAACTCCCAAAGAGAGCGTATACAGCATCAGCTGCTGCGGTATATATCCTCCTGATGCCTTTTCCACTTCATAATTAAGTACCCGTACTGCCGGCTCTGCAAAAACTGCCACAAATCCCAGAACAAAACCTAAGGGAATAATAAGCCATTTATACTTTAGTGTTCCTAAAGTTTTCCTCATAACTTCTCCCACAGGCAGAAATCCCATATATACGCCCTGTAAGAATAAAGATGTACCTATAAGGGTTAGAAATAAACCTTTAATAATGACATAAACTTTTTCCTTCGGGAATTTAAGCAGCCAAACCTGCAAAATGATAAATAAAAGAGTTAAAGGCAGCAAAGCAAGGGCAACTTCCAGCAGCACATGGTCAAAACCTGCAAAAAAATTAATTACCTTCAACCATAAATCACCCCCAACAGCAGTACAGCCAAAATCGGACCTATGGAGCCCAGAGCAACATATCCAAAACCATCAGCCGATGCACTTCTTCCACCCATAACCGAAGCAACCCCAATCCCCAGGGAAATAATAAAGGGTACTGTAAGGGGACCAGTGGTCACACCCCCAGCATCCAAGGATACTGCTGCAAATTCAGCAGGTGCTAGGGCAGCAAGTATAAGAACAAGGGTGTAGCTTACCAATAGAATGTATTTAAGGGGAATATTAAGGATAACTCGAAATATGGCAAGAGCAACAAAAATTCCCACACCCAGCCCCACTGTTATTATTAAAAGGTTTTTGGGTATAGCTCCTCCTGATACAGCATCTACTTGAGTAGCCAGCACCCTTACGTCAGGCTCTGCAACAGTAACAACTGTACCCAAGAGAAAACCAAAAAGAACCAGAATCCATACTTTACCCGTCTGAGGAAGGGCAGCACCAATGGCTTCACCTATTTCCAACAGTCCAATACGCACACCCAATAAAAAAAGAATGAGACCAACGGAAATCATTGCTGCTCCAATTAAAAATTGAATCATAAGCTCTAAGGGTAAATGCAGTAAAATCTGAAGGATAATTACAATAACAGTTACAGGTAGGACAGCCAGGAGTACTTCCACTACAGTACTTTTAATATTTTTCATTCTCTCCTCCTTAAAAATTATGTTTTAGATAAATCCAATGTTCTCCATGATATGTTTTATGGACTGGCTTTGCTTTTTCTGCTTTGCCAAAATATTGATATACATATAATTTAAATCTTCATCAAAGGGATCAAATTTTAAAGCATTCTCGTATAATAATTCAGCTTCATTATATTTTTTCTGGTAATTTAAGAAAGCCGCTGACTTCAAAACACTGCGTAAAAAAATATTCCTGTAATAATTTCTTGCAGGAATAAGCAATCGGTAATCCTGAGTTTCAGATAAATAAATTCTATAGGCACCAAAGCCTTTCCTATATCATCATGAAGCAGTACCCCTAACCCCAATTCTATTAATTTCGTTTTGCTTAAATTCATTTTCTGCCCAATGAAAAGAGAATAAACACATACATTGACGCAGTGGCTTAAGGAATAACTATCAGCGTTGTTCAATAAAGCAAGATTTAAAAGAATCTGAGCATCTTTTTCTAAATTTTATTTTATGCTGTGTTCTTAAGGGGTTTTAATTGGGCATGCCTCTTATCCAAAAAAATCAGAATAAACTTTATCCAGCGCCTCCACTGCCTCAAAAAACAGCATTTTAGCCGGGTGATAGGAATACTTTGAAGTACTGATGAAAATTTCTTTTGGGCTGAGATTTTTAATCCTCTCAATTTGACCAGCAGTAAGTACTGTTCCAGCATTTAACAGGATTTTATAAGACATGGGGCATCTAATGGGAAGAGCCAGCTTCATACCGGGCCTCAATTCTTCTGCCTCAATTCTTTTCAACAGGCCCTGCCTCCATAATTAATTACAGCTTTGCAACTATTTCATCATTAATTTTAAAGATGCTGCATTTTAAAATTAAAAATTTACTTTTTGTTAAAAAATCAGAGCCCCGCAAGATAGGGGCAGCAACCTGCATCAGATTCCAAGTCATGCATCATCTATCTTTGCCTCTTCAATGGTCCCATCTTTCTTCTCGATTTCCAAGGTATATTCATTGAGCATGGCAGCAACGGATCCAAGCCCTGCAATAATAGCAAATTCTGCACTCATAAGCATTCCCAGAACGCCCAGAGCTCCCAACGTGGCAGGAATCTCCAAAACCACATTATCGTCCTTTTTGACTTTTATTTTGGTCGCATTTCCCTTTTGAATTATGGACTTTATTCGGGCAAAAAGCTTTTTACCCAGTTCATTTTTTTCCAAAGCTTCTTTTCCCTTTTCTTCTAGATTGACTATGGCCTGTACCACATCTCCCCCTGCCTGATCCAACGCTTCCTTTGCCTCTTTATAAGAAACTCCCAACCTTTCCCTAATTACCTCTATTTTCTGCAGGTATTCTTCTGTCATTTATACTGCTCACTCCTTTCAAGTTTTTTTTCCCTATTAACGTTCTTTTTTATTCATATCTTTGACATTATTAATAAAGTTTAAGGTTTTTAACTCTCTTTCCAATATAAACTTCCAAAATTCCTTTGTAATCTCAGCCATTTCTTCATAAAATTGCGGAGCTATTTTCAGTTTTTTCAAAAAATCCGGCTCCATAGACGAAAGGCGATTTGTAAGAACAAGGGTTCCTCGGCTGACGGGAATTCCTTCATCCTCATTCTGGGAACATTGGGAACAGAGAACGCCTCCTTTAGAAGCAGTGAATACAATGGTACCCCTATCATTGAGTACATTTTTAGCACAAACCACACAGGATAAAAGTCTTGGAAAAAATCCTGAAATTTTCATCAAATTTATGTCAAAATACCGCGCTCCCAGCACTTCATTTTCATCGGAAATTAATTTTAGAGAGGACAGCAGCAGATCAAAGGCAGCAGGATTTACCTCCTCATGGGGCATTATGTGGGTAAGAAGTTCAGAAATGTAAGAAGCATAAGCAAGTTTTAAAAGCTGTTCCCTTAAGGGAACAAAAGGTTCCACCGTTTCACACTGGACAGCTGTATAAAGACTCTTCCCCTTGTATAAAAGATAATAGCCGTAATTAAAAAGCTGAACCGTTCCCCGCATGGAGCTTTTGGGTTTCCTTGCACCTTTAACTACTGCACTTATTTTGCCCGTTTTTCTCCCAAACAGTGTAATTATAACATCAGCTTCTCCATATTTTAAACTGTGCAGTACAATGCCTTGGGTTTTTAAAAGCTTTCCCGTATTTTCCCCTCCTCCCCTCAGCAGTTAAGGGTACCGTCATCAAAATCAGCTTCATCCTCCTGATTATTCCCGCATTCTAAACGCTTATAATCCTTATAAAGAAGATAAGCCCCAATATGACCGGTATTTTCAAAAATACTCCATAATGCATCGCTGATACCCATAAAACCCACCACCCCTTAATAAATAAAGAAAATTATTAAATATTTTTGTTAATAGTTAGGGTAGCTCTTTTATTTTTAAGCTATACTGGCGTTATTTTTCCATATCTGATTAGAGCAGAAAACCAATAAATAATCTTGCCAGGGTGGAATATATCAGCAGGCCGGTGATGTCTATGGAAGCTGTTATAAAGGGAGCAGAAGCAACTGCGGGATCAATTCCAACTTTCTTAAAAGTAAGGGGAACAAGGGCGCCCATCAGAGCAGCGATGGTCATATTTCCAACCATTGCCAGTCCCACAATGAAGCCCAACACTGCATTTTTCTGCCACACCCATGCAATGCTGCCCACAAGAATGCCGTTTATTATCCCCAGGAGAACTCCTGTTAAAAGTTCCCTAAAAATCACTGAAAGCACATTATTTTCGTCAATATCTCCTGTAGCAAGTCCTCGAACGGTAACAGTTGCAGATTGGGTACCTACATTACCACCCATACCTGTTAGGAGAGGTATAAAAAAAGCCAATGCCACAACAGCCCTCAGTTCGTTTTCGAGTCCCCGCAACACCTGTCCAGCTATTATTCCTTCCAGCATGGTCACAGAAAGCCACGGCAGCCTTGATTTAAGCGCTCGGCTGATTCTTGTTCCAACATAATCATCAACAAGTTCAGTGCTTCCACCTAAGCGAAAAATATCCTCTGATGCTTCATCATAAATAACATCAATAACATCGTCAACTGTAATAATTCCCACTAGCCTGTTATCATGATCCACAACGGGTACAGCTAAAAAGTCATATTTTGAAACCACTTCTGCCACTTCTTCCTGATCCATATCAACAGAAACGCTGATCACCTTTTTATGCATTATATCTTCTATCAGTGTATCAGGGTCAGCAACTATAAGCTCCCTAAGGGAAATTACTCCCACAAGTCTATTTTGGGAATCAACAACGTAAACATAATAAATGGTCTCAGCATCGGGAGCAGTTTTTCGCAAAATTTCAATGGCTTTGCCGGCTGTAATATCCTTGGGAATGGCTACATATTCCGTTGTCATTATACCGCCGGCGCTTTCAATATCATACTCTAAAAGCCCCTGAACCTCACCGGCATCTTCTGCCTGCATAAGGCCCAGCAGTGTATTCCTAAGCTCCTCAGGGAAATGCCCTAAAAGATCCGCTGCATCATCGGAAGACATTTCATTTAAAATTTCAGCAATGTATTGGGGACCCAATGTTTCCAAAAGGGAGGTAATGGTTCCTATATCCAGCATATCCAAAACCAGTGCCGCAGCCCCTTTATCCAGCAGCTTAAATATCTTCCCCCGTTCAGCAGCATCCATATCCTTTAATATCTCTGCTATATCTGCCGGCTGATATTTTTCCAAAAACTCTTGTATTTTATCGTGGTTTTGTTCCTCCAAGTACTTTAGAAGCAGCTGAATTATTTCCTGCTTGTTCTGGATCATCCTTTTGAGACACTCCCTTCCCCAGGAGCATCTCAACCTATAGGACAGCCCCTGGGAGCCTTATCACTTTAGACGGAAACCAGGGATACCTTCCACAAAATACACCCCCTGATAATTTCCTTTTAAAAAGTACCAATTTTTATATCCCCTGTCAACAAAATTAATCCAAATAATAGCCAAACTGATGCAGAGCACCCTCTTTCTTACGCCAATCCTTTTTAACTTTTACCCACAGATCAAGGTAGACCTTATTTCCAAAAAGATTTTCAATTTCCAAACGAGCTTCTCTGCCAATTTCTTTAAGCTTTTGCCCTTTGCTTCCAATGATAATACCCTTTTGAGAATCCTTTTCCGTATATATTGTTGCCCTTATATAAGTTAAGTCTTCTTTGTTGTTCAGCTCTTCTACCTGAACCGCTACTGAATGGGGAACCTCATCCCTAGTGGTTTTTAAAACCTTTTCCCTTATAATCTCCTCAATTATGAACCTCTCAGGATTATCAGTTACCATATCATCAGGATAATACTTGGGACCTTGGGGCATATACTGAACAATCAACTTTAAAAGAGTTTCCAGATTTTCTCGAGTAGCAGCAGAAACAGGCACCACCTCAGCAAAATCAAATTTTGAGGTTAATGAAATTATTTTCTCCATAATTTTTGTTTTCTTTACTAGATCAATTTTGTTTATAACCAGAAAAACTGGAGTGCTTACTTTTTTCAAAATATTTATAATGTATTCATCGCCAGGACCTATTTCTTCCGATACATCAACCATAAAAAGAATTAGATCCACTTCTTCAAGGGAATTTACAGCAGAGGCAACCATATATTCACCAAGCTTATGTCTGGGCTTATGTATTCCCGGCGTATCAATAAAGATTATTTGATAATCTTCAGTGCTTAAAATACCCCTTATTTTGTTACGAGTAGTCTGAGGTTTATCAGACATAATTGCTACTTTAGTCCCCACCAAACTGTTCAAAAGGGTGGATTTACCCACATTAGGTCTGCCTATTATACTTACAAAACCGGATTTAAATTCTTTCTCCAAAAAAACTCACCCCACAGGTAAAAAAGCTTTTCAAAACTTAAAGGGTATGGGAAGAAGATCTTTGACTTTTCTTACTTCATATTTCCTTTCTTTGTCAGCCATTATTACGATTATATTTTCTCCAAATTCCATTATGAACTGCCTGCAGGCACCGCAGGGTCTGCAGAGCTCATTGGAATCAGAAATAACCGCAATAGCCAAAATCTCCTTTTCTCCAGCACAAAGGGCATTGGCAACCGCAGCCCTTTCTGCACACAGAGATAGGGATAGGGAAGCATTTTCAACATTACATCCCCTGTAGATTCTGCCCGTAGATCCAAGCACCGCACAGCCCACAGAAAAATTGGAATAGGGAGCATAAGCCTGTCTTCGAGCCCTTTCTGCCTCCTCAATAAGCTTCTCAACATTAAAACCCATTTTTATTCCTCCGCATAGCTGTTCTTTTCCTTGAATGCAGGAAGCTTTATCTGCTTCTCCTTAGAAATATCAACCCTTATGCCGAACTCTTTAAGCTGAGACCTGATGAGATCTAAGCTGCTGGCTAAAACATCGGGATCCCCAACAGCTTGTATTACAATGGGGTTAACAGTTATGGGCTGCTGATTAACCAATATTACTGGACCCGCACATCTGATGGAAGAATTAGCTACCAAGCGCTGCCCCCCCACAGAAACTCCTTTAGCCCCTGCAGCAAACAGCTCATTTACTATATCTCTTACATCCCTATCATGAACAATATCAATGCTACTGTATCCTTCTTCTGCATCATACATTCTTACAGTAATTCCTGAACCTGTCAGCTCTGTATATCCAGCTGCAACTCTCAGCTCCTGCAGCTTTGTCCTAAAGTTTTCAATTTCCTTTTCATACTGCTTCAGCCTGTCAATAAGAGTTCTAGACGTTATTATCTCAGCCCTACCTTTGTATACCCTAACCTCAATTAAAGGCCAAACACCCTTTGTCAGCAGTTCGTTCTGCTTAAGCATATTTATGGTATTTTCAGACAAAATCCCTGCCCTATCTTCTACCACAACTCCTTTACCCTCTATTTTGCTTATATCTATGATGGTTTCCCCATTGAATTTTTTTACATTTGCATCTTTATTAATGATGTCCAGCACAGCCTCATTTCTTTTATTATCCAGCTCCCTTTCTATAACTTCCCTTACCTTTTCTCCGTATGTACTCTGAACTTCAATAATTTCTTCCGGTGTGCTGGCTTTCTCCAGCTCAAATTTTAGCTGAGCTAGAACTTCTCTTACCGCAGCATTATCGTAGACCATGGCATCTTTAGCCTTCTGTTCTAAATACGCCACTGTCATTTCAGCTGCCTTTCGCGCCACTTCAAGTCTGTCCATTTCTCCCGGCAGATCAATATAACCCAGTGTTCTAGCAAGAAGAAGGGAATTAAGTATGAGAATAAGCATCATAAAAAATATAATTGCAGGTAAAAATTTGTTTATAAAGTTTTCTTTTTTAAACTTCGCCTCAATCAATTTCCCCTTCACTCCCTCATAATGTTCCCATACAAATATGACAAAAGTTTATAAATCCAAAAGGTTATATTTCCAAAACAAAATTTTTTAAAATGAAATTAGTATCCGTAGTAAGGGTTTTCCCAAAATAATTAAACCCACAATCACTGCATTTATGGTCGCAATTAAGACAGCACCAGCTGCAACATTTTTCGCCGTTTTTGCTAAGGGGTGGTAGGTGCTCATAAACAGATCCACAGTTTTCTCAACAGCAGTGTTGATCATTTCAGCAAAAAGCACAAAGGAAATGGCAAAAACTATATAGAGAAAATCCCTGGCATTGATGCTTAAAAGCCAGCTCAAAAGCAGCACTACAAAAGCTGCAGATAAATGAATACGCATATTTTTCTGGGTTTTTACGGCATATTTTAAACCTTCCCAGGCGTTTATAAAGCTTTCTTTTAGTGTATTGCTTTTCATCATAAATAAATCCCTACCTTAGAATTCCCAAGTGATTTAATATATCCCTCTGCAGGCTGAACATCTTTTGTTCTGAAATTTCATCCTCGTGATCATATCCTAAAAGATGAAGCATACCGTGCACAACTAAAAACGAAAGCTCCCTTTCCATAGTGTGCCCATATTCTTCAGCCTGTCTTGCTGCTGTTTCCACTGAAATCACAATGTCTCCCAAAACCAGAGGACCTTCATCATCATTTTGGTAAAAAATCTCCGGCTCTTCTTCCACGCGCTCCATAGCGGAAAAAGATAAAACATCCGTGGGGTCATCAATTCCTCTAAAATCCCTGTTTAATAGCCTTATGCCTTCGTCATCCATCAGCGTTATTCCCACCTTACAGTTATCAGGCACCTTTTCCCTTCTGCATACCTCCTCTACGCATTTTTTTATCAGCTCTTCATAATCAAAGGACAGCTCCACTTTCTGCTGAACATTATTTACCGTGATCTCCATTCCCCTTTCTCCCTTCTATCTCCTGAAGTAAATTTTCAGGATACTCAATCCTAGAATGAAAGATACCGCTTAGAACTCTAACAAAAACTTTTGTTATAATTTCCAGTTCTCTAAAGGTAAGCTCTGATTCTTCCAGCTGACCGTCTTCTAATCTGTCCCTGATTATCCTTTTTACACACCCTTCCAGCTTTCCATGAGCCGTTGAAGGCAGTGAGCGAACAGCAGCCTCTACAGAATCCGCAAGCATTACAATAGCAGCTTCTTTGGTGCGGGGCTTGGGCCCTTCGTAGCGGAAGTCAATCTCATTTACATGTTCGCAGTTTTCACTCTCAAGGGCTTTATGATAAAAATAGCTTACCAGACAGGTTCCATGATGCTGTTCAATAATATCGATTACTTCTTGGGGAAGGTTATTCTCTTCAGCCAGCTCCACCCCATCCCTAACATGAGAGGTAATAACTAAAGTGCTCAAATTTGGCGAAAGCTTATTATGGGGATTTTCATTTGCAACCTGGTTTTCTATAAAAAAGTAAGGCCTTTTAAGTTTCCCTATATCATGATAATAGGCTCCAACCCTAGTTAATAAGGGGTCAGCTCCCGTCGCATCAGCAGCCCTTTCAGCCAGATTGGCCACCATTATACTGTGGTGATAAGTCCCTGGAGCTTCGAGCATCAACCTTTTAAGCAAGGGCTGGTTGGGGTTTGAAAGTTCCAGCAGCTTAACAGGAGTGGTAATTCCAAAAGCACTTTCTAAGAAAGGTAGGGTACCAATGGTAAGAACTGAAGAAAGTATACCGTTGATAAGACCAACAGCCGCTCCAAGGGCAGCAAGGTTCAAAGAATTGGTACGTATAAAGATAACAGCAATGACTGCAGCAAGGCTTGCCAGAGAAATATAAATGCTAGCCCTTGTAAGATCAGTCCTTTCACTTATATCAGAAACACTATAGATACCCACAACACCGCTTATAAAGGAAACACTCATGAAATGCAGCTGATTTCCCATCAGCATACCCACAAATATGCTTAATATCATAGTTATAAAAACAGCCAGCTTTCTATCAAGCAGAACAGCTGTAAGCATGGAAACTGCTGCTGTGGGGACCATGAATCCCACAAGGGAAGCTATTTCAGCATTATCACTGAGCCTGATGGAAATAATACCTTTGTCTATGAGAAGACCCACATTAACAAGAATACCAAGAAGAAGAAGCTTTTTTTCATCTTCAAAAATGTTCTTATTATATATGTACAGATAAAGCATCAGCAGCACATAAGAAACCAGCACGAAACCCGAAAGCCCAAGGAGGCTCAAGTAAAGATTGCGGGTCCTTAGAAGTCCCAAATGCTCCAGTGCCTCAATTTTTTCTTCTGTAACCACTTCCCCATCTCCAAGGATTTTTTCGTCCTTTCTGATGGTTACGCGGACAGGTTCCACTTTTTCCATAGCTTCTTTTTTCTTCTGCTCGGTACCTTCGACGTCAAGTATTAGATTGGGTTTGAGCTCCATTTTTTCCACTACTTCTTCAGCCAACGGTTTTAGGCTCTGGGGAATATCTGAAGCAAGAATTCCTTTTAAAATCTCTTCTCTGGCCGTGTCCAGTGCTTCAAGCTGTACTCCCTTCCCCATATGCTCATTAACTACACTTTTAATAACATTTTCACAAGTATTTAAGGAAAGAACATCCCCCCCTATCACAGATTCCCAAGCAGACTGAGGCAGATCAAAATTCAGCTTTTTCTGCAGAGCTGCTATTTTTTCGTTTTTGCTGAGATCGTCATCCTCCCTAATGGTTCTTATGGTATTAAAAAATCCGCTTATGTTTTTTTCAATCTCAGCCACAACTGTTTGATCTATCTTAAAAATGGGTTCAACCTGGCTTGCTGCTTCCTGCCGCGCCTTTTCCGTTAACACTTCACTTACATATACTACTTCATTAGGCGCTTTAATCTGTCTATTACTTACATCCCCAACTTTTACATTTATCCTTTCAGGAAGAAAACTTGTACTTAAAATAAGAGTAGTAGCTATAAAAAATATAACACCCCAAATCAATCGGCGGGTGCTGAAGATGTTTTGGCCCCTAAGCAGGAGTTTTTTAGCGCCGGGCCCCCTCTTGCCCTTCTTCATTCAATTCTCCTCCCCCGGAAGGAAGCTTGTATTTTTCATATGCAAGAATAATTTTCTGTACCAGTGGATGGCGCACCACATCTTTTTCCGTAAGATATTCAAAAGCTATTCCTTCAATTCCTTTTAATATTTCCCTAACCTGAATCAATCCAGAAAGATGTTCTTTTGGCAGATCAACCTGAGTAATATCACCCGTTACTACAGCCTTTGATCCAAAACCAATTCGTGTTAAAAACATTTTCATCTGCTCAGGTGTTGTGTTCTGGGCTTCATCTAAAATTATAAAAGAATCTGAAAGGGTTCTTCCCCGCATATAGGCAAGGGGTGCTACCTCTATTATATTCTTTTCCATGTATTTTTGAGCTGCTTCCACCCCCAGTACATCAAAGAGACCATCATAGAGCGGACGGAGGTAAGGATTTACCTTCTCTATAAGGTCCCCAGGGAGAAAGCCCAGCTTTTCACCCGCCTCAACCGCAGGCCTTGCCAGTACTATTCTTGCAACCTGTTTCTCTTTTAAAGCCTTTACTGCCATTACAACAGCAAGGTAAGTTTTACCCGTTCCTGCAGGGCCAATTCCAAAAACGAGATCATGCTTCCTAATAGCTTCCACATATCTGTACTGACCTAAAGTTTTAGGTTTAATGGGCTTACCTCTATATGAAATAAATATGGGTTCAGAAAGTATATCCGCCAGAGATTCTTCATCCCCCTTTATTTGTTTTTCCCTGAGCTCCCTCATAACATAATTAATAGTAGCGGTATCTATATTCTGTCCAGCCCTGCTCAGAACCTCCAGCTGTTGGAACAGCTCCTTGGTAAATTCTACATCTTCCCGGGGCCCTGCTATGGTTATTTCATTACCCCGGGCTGTTATATTTACGCGGCTGTTTTCCTCAATAAAACGCAGATTCTTATCTCTGTATCCCAATAAATTAGCTGCTTCTCCGTTGCTTCCAATAATCAGCTTTACATTAAAATTATCCTGTGAAGTTTTCTTCAAAATTAAGCATACCCCCTAATTTCTGCAGCAGTACAACTACATCATTTACATTATACAACAACGGTTATAGGTCTTAAATAGCAACTTGTTCCTTTTCTATTTTTCTTTCATAGGAACAAACCTAGTTATATCTTCCAAAGCCTCTACAATCAGTACCACATGAATCCTCTTTTCTTCCAGAGATTTAACATTCACCTTCCTGCTGATCACTTTTGTTTCCGGTTTCAGTTTACCGCTGATTTCCTTTTCTGCCCGAGTTACAGCAATATCCCTAGCTTCAGCCATGCTGTGGTAAACTTTTTCTTTTTTTATTTCCCAATATGTCTCAAAAGCTAGTTCTGCAGGAATAATCGTTTTCCCTATTCTTGGAATTTTCCAGGATCTTTTCATGTAACGATAATTTTTATAGGGAACCCCCTTCCCCCCTTTAAGAATCATTTCCTTTCCGCCAAAGCGTAAAACTAAAAGCTCCTTTTTTCTACCCGTAGGCCTACTTCTTTCTTCTATCAAAGGCACTGTTTTTTCAGCCTCATACCACACCAGCGCTCGAACAATTCCCCTGGCTCTGAACCGCATAGGTTCTCTTTTCTGCTCTTCATCATTTGTGATCTTTCCGTCGTTAGTTCGCTGGGGTTCATTCTCTTCATCCTCCGGAAAAATAACACCAGAAATCAAAATATCTCCCTTTCTTACAGTATCCCCTTCAGCAACCTTGGCTTCCCCTGAAAGAACTAATATTTCTTCTATAATTCCATCCTTTGCCGCTACAATACTGCCCGGTCTGCGGTCCAAATGGGATTTGTCAGGGAGAATTTTTTCCATAACTTCTATGGTGGCTTTTGTTCCCCGTATTTCCACCCCTACCCAACTCAGCTGGGGAAATTTATATAAAATAGCCTTTTGAATAGTATCCGTAGCCAAGCTGGGTTTGAATGCCCCGATTCTGAGACCGTTTTTTGAAGCCTCATCTAATATCTGCTTTTCCTTTATGAGCTTCAATTCCCCGCTTCTAACTACTTCCACGGACCATATAAATAAAGATAAAACATAAAGGGAAATTAAAAAAACCACTGCCCCTGTAAAAAACATTTTCCGGCGGCAGATTTTTAAGAGTATAAAGGGCATACCCCTTTTGCTCTCAATTTTAATTCTGCACTTTGATGCTTTTGCAATATGCCTTAAATAGGGGAAAATACTTACCGGAACTGCGGCAGTCATGACTTCAGGAGAAGGTCTGGAAATATTCCATAAACTATATCCCCGGCTTACTGCTAAATTTATAAACCTTTCCAAATGACGTCCTTTTACCGTTACAATGACATATCCCTGAAAAAAAAGAAAAATCCTTTGAAAAAGCACCCTCACCCCTCCCCAGTTACTTTTTGAACACCATGGAACTGATCTTTCCTTCTAAAAAAAGTTCGTCAGGCAAAATATTCTTAAGCACTAAATTTTCACCAAGTATCTCAACTTCCCCACCGCTAACTCCAACCCGTAGTTTTTCCGCAGTATATTCAATTACACCTCTATGATTTTCAATATAAACCTGTATGCTGCCTATAAAGGTTATTTTAGGCATATTAAGAAATATATCTTCTGGTATTTCAAGAATACTTGCAAAATCATGTATAAGTTTATTCTTTTTTTGTTTGATATAATTCTTTATATTTTCAGACATAAAAAAATCCCCCTTTCCCTGTACTAAGCTTATGCTGCAGAAAGGGGGATAATTACCAATAAATGCTTTTGGGGAAGGTGAAGGTCAGCACTCCCAACCATTTTTTGGAAGCCAAGGTTTTTTTGCCCTTGGAGGACCTAAAATTTCTGCATAAACTACACCTTTGTAAAGCTCTGCAGGAACAATTCTTCTCTTTAAATCGGCACTTTTACCCTTCTCAGCAACAATTTCTTTTGGACAAGTCAATTCAGCTTTTTCATCAGGAAAATTGGCAGTCTTCTCCTCAGTTTCTTCAAAGGAAGGTAAAGAAAAAAGGTTTTCTTTTAGTTCCTCTATTTTAGGCACTACTTCCTCTACAGGTATAGTTCTAGGAATGGAGGGTTCGGGTTTTATATGCTTATGCAAATCCTGCTTGCTTCTGCGCCTTTTTTCTTCATACTCCCATCTTCTCCTTTTTGCCCTAGCATAGGACCGAAAAACCAGATAAAGAATCAGCAGCAAAAATATGAGATCACCCACAGAAGCACACCTCATTCATTACTTATTATCTTCATCCTTTTCCTGAGGCAATCCGCTGCTCAAGACATCCTTAGCTATGCTCTCCCGCATCCTTGTATCCGCAAGGATATTCTTCAAATTATAATAATCCATCACCCCTAGGTTCCCTTCCCTAAGGGCCTGCGCCAGCGCAAGGGGCACCTCGGCTTCAGCCTCTACCACTTTTGCACGCATTTCCTGAACCTTTGCCTTCATTTCCTGCTCCTTTGCGACAGCCATAGCTCTGCGCTCTTCCGCCTTCGCCTGGGCAATACTTTTATCAGCCTGGGCTTGATCTATTTGAAGCTGAGCACCTATATTTCTGCCCACATCAACATCAGCAATATCAATGGAGAGAATTTCAAAGGCCGTACCAGAGTCCAATCCCTTCTCAAGAACAGTTCGGGAAATGAGATCTGGATTTTCGAGAACTTTTTTATGGCTTTCTGAAGAACCAACAGTGGTAACGATGCCTTCCCCAACCCGAGCAATAACCGTTTCCTCTCCAGCTCCTCCTACAAGGCGGTCAATATTAGCTCGGACAGTTACTCTGGCACGCACTTTAACCTCAATGCCGTCCATGGCAACAGCTGCAACAACAGGAGTTTCTATAACTTTAGGGTTAACACTCATCTGAACAGCCTCCAGCACATCCCGGCCAGCCAGGTCAATGGCCGCAGCCCGTTCAAAGGGAAGATTTATATTTGCTCTTTCCGCAGCAATAAGAGCATCCACAACCCTATCGACATTTCCTCCTGCCAGATAATGAGCTTCCAGCTTATCTACCGTTAAATCCAAGCCTGCTTTTACAGCTTTAATAAGAGGGGCAACAATTTTTACCGGCGGCACCCGACGAAGACGCATCCCCACTAAAGAAATAATACCCACCTTTACTCCCGCTGCCAGGGCTGAAATCCACAACCCCACGGGAATAAAATAAAAAAGCATTACAATACCTGAAGCTATCAGCAGGACAAAAAACATAAACAATATGTAGCCCATACCCAACTCCCACCTCCTAAGTTATTATTTCCCTTACCACAACTCTATTACCCTCAACCTTAATCACTTCCACGGAAGCATTTTTCTCTATGTATCCCCCTTCCGATACCACATCAACTCTTTCCCTTTCAATTAAAGCTGTTCCTGCAGGCCTTAAAGGTGTTATGGCTATACCCCTTTTACCTATGTATTCTTTTAGATTGCTTTGGGAAGAAATATATCCCGATTCCGCATCCAATCTTTCCTCTAAAATCAAACTCTTCCACATTTTTCTTGTTTTTCCATATTTAAAGGATAAATAGACAGCAGCACTGGTTCCTAATAAAGCAAGTATAATAGTAATTATTCCCTGCTTGAAACTTCCTGCAGAAAAAATTATACCAGCAAGAAGAAAAACTGTACCCCCCAAACCCGCTACTCCAAAACCAGGAATTACCATAAGCTCCAAAAGTATTAAAATTATACCCCCAACAAATAAAAGCACAGGTAGGACTCCGCTTATTCCAGCAAAGATATGTCCCCAAAAGTACAAAAGAAAAGCAGCCAGGGATAGAATGCCCGCAATTCCAAAACCCACAGTGATTAGTTCCACTGCAAGGCATAAAAAGCCAAAAGTAAGAAGAAGAGGGGCAACATAGGGATTGGTAATTACTCGAGCAGCCCTTTCAGAATTTTTCATGGACACTTTCTCCACTTCAGCACCTTTAAGCCCCAAAGCCTCTATTACCCCTTGAAGATTTTCAGCCTGTCCTTCAGCATATCCTACCTCTATAGCTTCCCTATGGGCAAGGGTAAGAAGCTTCCCCTTTTCCTTTAAGCCGGGAACCGACATATCCCTATCTGCCATAGCCCTAGCTATTTTCCCATCTCTTCCCCTTTCTTCCGCAGCAGCTGCTAAGAGAGAAGCCCAATAGGAAACTACTTTTTCGTCTGCCCTTTTGCCTCCATACTGAGGCTCAGCATCTCCTATGGTGGTTCCAGGAGCCATATATATGTTTTCTGCTGACAGAGCAAGTAGAGTTCCTGCTGATATGGCTTCGCCTTTTACAAATGCTGTTGTGGGCACAGAACTGTTTTTTATGATTTTTCTAATTTCTACTGCAGAATGAGCCAACCCCCCAGGAGTGTCTATCTCCATAATAATCTTATCCACTCCCTGATTTTCGGCCTCATTATAAACACGATCCACATATATTACGGTAACCCTATCAATGGTTCCTGAAATAGGAACAACCCATACCTTTGGAGCTGCTGCAGAAAGAGAAAGAGGTACAAGAATAAAAAGAACAACCATTATCCAAAATTGAGACTTTCTTTTGAAGAATAGACCCACCATTCTCACTCCGCATCAAAAATAGATATAAAAAGCCTGGCTTAACAAAACCAGGCTGATAATAAACAGGAATTTATACAGCAGCTTTTTAGTCAAATTCCAAACCCCTTCAGTATAATATTTTTATTTATTATTATATTCAAGGCACTGATTAACTACTCTGCTCTACATTTTTTCCTTAATACAGCTCACTACTTCACTATCTCAATACCAACTTTCCTAACTGAGGGGGTCAATCACCTGCCGGAACATCTTTTAACACAGGAAGAACAAGATTCCCGCGCCCCAATCTTTTACCTCTGCATGCCTATTTTAGTTCCACCTACGCTTTCTTGCAGCTTCAGATTTTTTCTTCCTCCGGACACTGGGCTTTTCATAATGTTCCCGTTTCCTTACTTCGCTTAATATCCCAGCCCGTTGGCAGCTGCGTTTAAAACGTCGTAGGGCGCTGTCCAAGGATTCATTCTTGCCAACTGTAACCTTCACCAAACTCCCCCCTCTCTATGCCTGATACTGTCAAAAAAAAAGTACCCACGTGCATTATACTATAATGAAACCTTGCCAGTCAACTAATACCAAGCTTACGATTTAAATCCTATATAAAAAGATTACTTTACCACGGCATAATCATATTCATGAACCTCTGCAAAATTTCTTTCAACAGCCAGGAAGGCATCCACCAAAAAGGAATCAAAATGCTTTCCCCTTTCCGCTGCTATTATTTCCCGTGCCTTTTCATGGGGAAAAACCTTTTTGTATGGTCTTGGGGAACGAAGGGCATCGTAGACATCCGCTACAGCCATAATCCTTGCAGACAGCGGTATTTCTTCACCTTTCAGCCCATCAGGGTATCCGCTGCCATCCCATTTTTCATGGTGGGAACGGGCAATTTCAATCCCTATAGATATAAATGCATTTTCTGGATATTTTTCCTTAACCTCCTGAAGAGTTTGTGCTCCAATTATGGTATGGGATTTACCTCTTCTCAGCAAGGCGAGCGATGGCATAGATGGTGGAAACCTGAGCATTGTAAATTTCTTTTATTTTCTCTTCTCCCATAGCTTCCAAATATCTGTTGTACCTTTCCAGCTCCCGCTGGAGATAAAACAGCCTCAAGTAGGTCTGTACCCTTGCCCTAACTTCTTCAAACTCAAAGGGCTTGGTTATGTAGTCAACTCCTCTCGCTTCAAATGCCCTAATCTTATTATCAACATCAGAAAGAACGCTTAAAAAAATAATGGGAATATTTTTTAGTTTAGGATCCCTCTTTATAATTCCGCAGACTTCATATCCACTCATCCCAGGCATAACAATATCAAGGAGTATCAGATCGGGTTTTATTTTCCGCGCCTCTTCTAAAGCCTGCTCACCATTTTCTGCTTCAAAAATCTCAGTATATCCTGCATGAAGCAGATATTTTTTCAGCAGACTGCGGTTTATTTTTTTATCATCCACAATAAGTATGGCAGGCATCTTATGGGATAAAATCATTTTCTTTAGGACCCCGCTTTCTCCAACAAAAACTGTCAGTTTGGATTATCAAAAAAGTTTTCTAGAAGTGAAATCTCCTCTTCCAATTTATTTAAATACTTATCAGCTTCAAAAAAATTCTTATCCTTAATTAAACCCCCCTACTTTTTCCGCATAAAACAAAGAGCTTTTTAAACCCAAATTGGCCAATTCACCTTTAAGACCGTGTATTATAAAAGGGCTTCCGCATGGTCACCTTTGGAGATCCTGCCCTTCAGATCTTTCATGCCCATTTGGGCATCTTCCACTAGAAGCTCAATCATCTCCTTCTGCAGATCTTTATCATCACCAAGCCGCTTCAAAACACGATAAACTTCTTCTGCTGTTTTACCAGCATCTTTTTTACCAGCATTATCAGAACTCTCAGCAGTTCCAGAATAAGAAACTTTTTCCGCAGATATCATGCTTTCTATGACAGCATAAAGTTGATGAGGATCGATGGCTTTGAAAATGTATCTCCCTTTCTGCGTATTTCTTTAGTAGTCTCAAACCCATCCATTTCCGGCATCTGAATATCCATAAGCACAACGTCAAACCTGCGGGAAGAAAGTATTTCCAAAGCTTCTCTGCCGCTGTATGCAGATGTAACATTCCATCCCTTTTTCTCCAAAAGTTTTCTGGCCAGCTTCTGATTCATGGGCTTATCCTCAACAAGGAGAATTTCCACTGAACTCTTTTACTGATCCCTTCCGTCATTGATGGTTTCCCTTTCTTTGGCTTGCAAAGCGAAAGATGAAACAGTTTTTTAACTAAATCCCGCAGGTTAATAAGCACCTTTTCCAATTCCAGCTTTCCTGTTTCTATATTTTAGATAAGTCCAAAATATCATTTAAAATCCTTAAAAGGGAAACTGCAGACTCTTTGATCAGGTGGGCAAATTCTTTGTGTTCATGAGGAAGATCGGCCTCAGCCAAAAGACCGGCCATTCCCACTATTACATTCATGGGAGTGCGGATTTTATGGCTTATATTAGATAGGAATTCGTCCTTCGCTCTGCTCGCAGCCAGAGCCTTTTCTTTCTCTCTTAAAATTTCTTCCTTCATTTTTTTCGCTGGGTAATATCCACTAAAGTTAAGGATAATATGTCTTCTCTCTTCTAAACGAAAAGGAGAAATGGATACGGAAATCCAATAAGTCCTTTCCTGTCCCCCAATTAGCAGCTGCCGCTCCAGTTCAAGGTTTTTTACGGATTCGCCAAACATCAAAACTCTTTCCAGAGCCTGCCTTAACGGACACTTAGAACACTCTTCCTCTTTTCCACAGCCTTTTATCCCTCTAACGGCATGTATGCAGCACAGGATTTCGCCGGGCTGAGAGCGGGGAAGATCATCATCTTCCCTTTTTTGCCCACTAGTTCCTCTGCTGCACGGTTAGATTTAACTACTACAGCATTTTCATCCAGGAGAAACATGGCTACGGGAACAACATTGAATAAGAATTCTAGATTTCCCTTTCCAGTTCAACGGCAAGAAATTTTTCCTTTAATTCCTGTTCAATCCTTTTACGTTCTGTGATATCCTCTAAAAAGATACAAAAGGCATGGGGAGTTCCATCCCCCTGCCTTAAGATTGGTTCCCACCTGGCTTTAATCCACAGATCTACCCCTTTTTGAGAATTAAAGATTCTAGTCACCAAAATACTGTTTTCTTTATCTTCAATGGAACTTTCTTTTTTGAGACTTTTTAGCTGAAGATCCCCAAAAGTATGTCCCAGCAGTTTTTCCTCATCAAATCCTAAAATTTTTTCCGCTGCGGGATTGGCAGCAAGAATCCTTTCCCCAGCATCCTGAAATACTACTCCACGATCCAATTTTTCATAAAGGATAAAAAATTTACCCCTCTAGTCGTGAAAATTTTCAATTTTATTCCTATGCACGGCTATCAGCCCTTTTAAAAATTACCCCACAGAACCAAATTTTCTTCCTCCCAAGAGGTGAAAATGAAGGTGATAGATTACCTGACCTCCCTCTTCACGGCAGTTGTTTACCAGGCGAAAGCCCCTTTCATAAATGCCCAGCTTTTCCGCCACTTTTCCAGCAGCCAGCAGAAGCTTGCCCATAAGGGTGGTATCCTCTTCAGTAATGTCAGTTATTGTGGGAATATGCTTTTTGGGAATCAGAAGAATATGAATAGGAGCTACAGGATTTATATCTTTAAAAGCTAAAATATCATCATTTTCATATACTATTTCTGAAGGAAGCTCCCCCGCTACAATTTTGCAAAAGACGCAGTCCTTTTCTGCCATATTTTCCACCTCCTGAAAAATAGATACAACATTATATCAAAACATTCCTTCACCCACAGCAAATTTGTCCCCCACATCAACTATTTTAACCCTTATTATTTTACCCTGTAGATTTTGGGAAGAAGGAAATTTTACAAGCAGGTAATTGGGAGCATGTCCCACCCATAAACCATCCTTAAGCTGCTCCACCAGAACATCCAAAGTTTTTCCCAAAAATGCTGAAGCAAACCTGCGGTATAATTTCCCCGCAAGCTCCTGTATTTTTTCACCTCTTTCTTTTTTCACATTTCCCGGCACCTGATCTGGAAAAGAATATGCTGGGGTCCTCCTTCTCGGTGAAAATTTAAATACATGAACATCCATAAAACCAATTTTTTCAATAAAATTCAAAGTATTTAAAAAATTCTCTTCTTTTTCTCCAGGAAACCCCACCATAACATCGGTGGTAATGGATGCTTCAGGTCTTTTGGATCTTAACTCTTTTATTAACCGAGCATACTGCTCAGTGGTATATTTTCTGCCCATTCTCTTCAGTATATAATCATCGCCGCTCTGCAGGGGAATGTGAAAATGAGGGCAGACAGCTTCTTCACTCGCCAATACTTCCACCAGCTGGGGTGTAAAATCCTGAGGATCAATAGAGCTCAACCTTAATCTTTTTATATCTGTTTTATTTAAAATATCAGTTAAAAGCTCAGCTAGAGAATACGGAGGATTAAAATCCCTACCATAAGCCCCTAAGCGTATCCCAGAAATAACAACTTCCTTATATCCCCGATCTGTTATTTCCCTAATCCTTCTAAGAACATCTTCTCGGGGCATACTCCTAATGGGTCCCCTGGCATAAGGTATGATGCAGTAAGTGCAGAACTCCTCACAGCCTTCCTGAATTTTAAGAAAGGCACGGGCTCTTTTAGAATAGTAAAGGGGAAGTTCCTCAAAGGACTTAAACTCTTCATGGGAAATATCCTTCACTTCCACAACGGTCTTCTTTTTATTTAGGGCTTCTTCTACCAGTTCCACTATTCTGTTTCTGCCGCTGGTGCCCACTACCACATCGACACCTTCAATGGAAAGAACATCCTCAAAGGAGGTTTGGGCATAACATCCCGTAACCGCTATCACAGCATCAGGATTTAATTTGACAGCCCTTCTGATAGCCTGTCTGCATTTGCGGTCGCTTTCCTTTGTAACAGTGCATGTATGAATTACATACACATGGGCTTTTTGAGAAAAATCCACAATTTCATAGCCTGCTGAACTAAACATTTGAGCAATAGCTTCTGCTTCAGCTTGGTTGACCTTACATCCCAGCACATATACTGCAGCTTTTTTTCTGTTCATTTCTTTAACCTCCAAGGTCCCCCAGTTCATACATGAGTATTCCCAAAGCTACTATACCTGCAGTCTCACTTCTAAGAATTCTCGGTCCCATGGAAACCGGTACAGCTCCTGCTCTTCTTGCCCTATCCACTTCCTCTTTTGAAAATCCTCCTTCGGGACCTATTATCAAGGCTGCTCCAGCCATTTCTCTTTTTTCTTTTTCCAACTTTAAAATTTCCTTAATACCCACCGCGGTTTCCCCTTCCCAAGGAATAATACAGAGAATATCCCGGGGTATGGAGTTAAGGAATGACTCCATATCAGTAGGGGTATCAACTTCTGGAATCCTAGCCCTCTGAGACTGTTTTGCAGCTTCAAGGGCAATTCTCTGCCATCGTTCTCTGCGCCTTTCCCCTTTTTCCGAAGCAATCTCCACAACTGTTCTTTCAGTAACCAGAGGGACTATTCTAACTGCTCCCAGCTCTGAAGCTTTCTGAACCACCAGCTCAAACTTATCCATTTTTTTTGTTATTCCCTGAGCCAAAATTATATCCACGGGCGGTTCAGAAAGGGACCTTTTCATAACCTCAATCGCCACACTCACGGAATCACTGCCCAACTTATCAATTATGCCCTCATATTCATAGTTTTCTCCATCGCTGAGCACAATTCTACTGCCCAATTTTAAGCGAAGTACATTTATTATATGGTGGGCGTCCCCACCGGTTATAACAACCCGCGTACCGTTTATCTGCTGAGGGTCCACAAAAAACCTGTTCATGAAGAAACTCACCAACTCTCCTTTAAAAATCAATCCTTAGGCTTTCTGGCAGCAATGGTTGCCCATTCCCCTGAAATTCGCACTTCCATTATTTCAAAACCACTCTGTTCTATTCTGCGCCTTACTTCTTCACTCTTTCTGTTGATAATTCCCGAAGATATAAATATACCCCCAAAAAGAAGCTTTTCATAAGCTTGGGGTGAAAATTCGATTATGGAATCAGCGATAATATTGGCCACAACCATATGAGCGCGGCCCTTTATTCCATCAAGATAATTCCCTTCTTTAGCTTCAACCAAATCCTGAACTTTATTGTATGCAAAATTTTTCCTTGCAACTTTCACAGCCACAGGATCAACATCTCGAGCATAAACAAAATATGCCCCCAATTTTGCAGCTGCTATGGATAATATACCCGAGCCGCATCCCACATCAAAAACAATTTGGCCCTTTCTAAGATATTTTTCTATCATTTCAAGGCAGGCAATAGTGGTGGGATGAGTTCCCGTTCCAAAGGCAGTTCCGGGATCAACCTCTACAACAATTTCTCCTTTTTCTGCCTCATAATCTTCCCATCTTGGTTTTATAACTATTTTTTTGCCTATTTTCTGGGTTTTGAAAAACTTTTTCCACGAAGAAGACCAATCTTCTTCATCTATTTCTTCCATTTCCAAATCCCTATAACAGTCAGGAAAGTAAGTTTTGAGCCCTTTTATTTTTTCATAAAAAACATTCATTCGTTTCCCAAGATGCTCATCTACAGGCAGGTAACCTTTTATTACCACAAAATCACTGGGAATTAACAAATTTTGGGGTTCAAGCTGGTCGTCTCCACCACACAAAGTACCGCTGCCGTTATATGAACTGAAAGAATCTTCATCTTCAATAACTACTCCTTGAACTCCTATTTCAAAAAAAATATTGGCTGCTGCCTCAGCAGCCTCTTTAGAAGTGGTAAGTTTTATTTCCTGCCATTTCATAAATTATCCTGCTCCTTATCCTTAGCCCATAAAAGCATCTTTTACACGCCTAAAAAAACCTTTATCTTTTACTTTATGGTTAAACTCACTTAATGCGCTCTCAAATTCCTTTAAAATTTCTTTTTGTTCCTCAGTAAGATTTGTGGGCGTAAACAGCTTGACCCTTACCAGCTGATCACCTCTGCTGCCGCCCCTAAGACGGGGAATACCCTTTCCTCGAATTCTAAAAACAGTATCCGGCTGTGTCCCTTCAGGTATCTTAAGCTCCACTTCACCATCGAGGGTAGGAACTTTAACCTCACAGCCCAAAGCAGCCTTTACAAAGGACAGAGGCAGTTCATAAATAACATCGTACCCCTGCCGTTTAAAGTGCGGATGGGGTTTGACATGAACATGTACATATAAATCACCAGGAGGACCGCCATAGATACCGCAGTCTCCTTCTGAAGATATCCTTAAACGAGTACCATCATCCACTCCAGGAGGAACCTTAACTCTGATGTTTCTCTGCTTCTTAACCTGCCCCTTTCCTCCGCAGTTACTGCATGGCGAGGATATTACAGTTCCTTCGCCCCCGCACTGATGACAGGTTCTAATGGATTGAAAATGACCAAAGGGCGTTCTCTGGGATACCCTTATCTGACCTGTACCGCCACAGGCAGAACAAGTTGTGGGCTGGGAACCGGGTTTTGCGCCAGTACCTCCACACACATCACACTGTTCAAACCTTGTTATTCTCAATTCCTTCTCAACCCCAAAAGCTGCCTCTTCAAAAGTGAGTTCCAGATCAGCCCTAAGGTCGCTCCCCTTACGGGGACCTTTTTTCTGCTGCCCTTTTATACCAAAACCATCTCCAAAGAAAATATCAAATATATCGCCAAATTCACCAAAATCAGAAGTGCTTTCACCAAATCCGCCAAAACCTCCAAAATCTCCAAACCCTCCGAAGCCCCCCTCATCACTGACACCCTGATGACCAAACTGATCATAACGGGCACGGAGGTTGTCGTCGGAAAGCACTTCATAAGCTTCTTTTATCTCTTTGAACTTTTCTTCGGCATTTTTATCTCCGGGATTAACATCGGGATGATATTTCCGTGCAAGCTTTCTGTAAGCTTTCTTTATTTCTTCTTTTGTGGCATTCCTTGGTACCCCTAATATTTCATAATAATCCCTTTTAGTCACAAAAATCACCTTCTTTGCTGGAGAAGGGATAACTTTTAAATTTTAAAAATAAGTCAGCCCGGCTGCATAATACAGCCGGACATTTTCCTATAAAATTATTATAACTACTTAGCTTCATCATTATCAACTTTATAATCTGCGTCCACTACATTTTCGTCCCCCTGGGATCCGCTGCCGCTGCTCTGCTGCTGAGTGTTTTCCGAAGAAGAAGCTTTCTGATAAATTTTTGTTGTCATCGCAAAAACAGCCTGGGACAGCTCTTCGGTTTTCTTTTTGATAAGTTCAGTATCATCTTTATTTAGGGCATCCTTAAGCTCTTCCTTAGCCTTGTTAACTTTTTCAACATCTGCGGGATCAGCCTTACCCTCAAATTCTTTCACGGTTTTTTCAGCCTGATAAATTAGGGAATCTGCCTGGTTTCTTGCCTCAATTTTTTCCTTCTTCTTTCTATCTTCCTCAGCATATTTTTCTGCTTCTTTGACCATGCGTTCAATTTCCTCTTCGCTTAGGCCGCTCGAAGCATGAATGGTAATATCCTGCTCTTTCCCCGTTGCCTTATCCCTTGCAGAAACATGAACAATTCCGTTGGCATCAATGTCAAAGGTAACCTCTATCTGGGGCACTCCCCTGGGAGCTGGAGGTATACCTGTAAGCTCAAACCTGCCAAGAGTCTTATTGTCTTTAGCCAGTTCCCTTTCACCCTGCAGCACATGTATCTCCACACTGGTCTGGTTATCAGTGGCAGTGGTGAATATCTTGCTTTTGGAGCAGGGAATAGTAGTGTTCCTGTCTATAATACGGGTGAAAATTCCACCCAGGGTCTCGATACCCAAGGATAACGGAGTAACATCCAGCAGAAGAACATCCTTTACTTCGCCAGTTAAAACTCCAGCCTGGATCGCTGCTCCTAAGGCTACACACTCGTCGGGATTAATACCCTTATGGGGCTCTTTCCCAATGAGTCCTTTAATTGCTTCCTGAACAGCAGGAATCCTTGTGGAACCTCCCACCAGTATAACCTTATCTATATCTTTAGGCTCTAAACCGGCATCATTTAAAGCCTGACGGGTGGGTTCCAGAGTTTTTTCAATGAGATCTTCAATCATTTTTTCAAACTGAGCTCTGGTTAGAGTAAGATCGAGGTGTAGTGGTCCCTTGCTGGTTGCTGCAATGAAAGGAAGGTTTATATTCGTAGTCATAGTGGAAGAAAGCTCTTTTTTAGCCTTTTCAGCAGCTTCTTTCAACCTTTGGAGAGCCATTCTATCTTCACTTAAATCAACACCGTGAGCTTTCTTAAACTCTTCTATCATCCAATCCATGATTCTCTGGTCAAAGTCGTCTCCACCCAGGCGGTTGTTTCCGCTTGTGGCTTTAACCTCAAACACTCCATCACCCAGCTCCAAAATAGATACATCAAAGGTTCCACCCCCCAGGTCATAAACAAGTATGGTTTGGTCTTCTCCTTTATCAAGACCGTAAGCCAATGCAGCTGCAGTAGGTTCATTAATTATTCTCTTGACTTCTAAGCCCGCAATTCGGCCCGCATCTTTGGTAGCCTGACGCTGACTATCTGTGAAATATGCAGGAACTGTAATCACAGCCTCTTTCACAGGCTCTCCCAGGTAGGCTTCGGCATCCTGCTTAAGCTTTTGAAGTATCATTGCCGAAATTTCCTGGGGAGTATAACTTTTACCATCTATATTAACTTTATAATCGGTTCCCATGTGGCGCTTAATGGAAATAACAGTCCTCTCAGGATTGGTTATGGCCTGCCTTTTGGCAACCTCTCCTACCAAGCGTTCTCCATCTTTTGTGAAAGCCACAACGGAAGGAGTTACTCTGTTCCCTTCCGTATTAGGAATTACAACAGCTTCTCCTCCTTCCATTACTGCCACGCAGGAGTTAGTAGTTCCAAGATCTATTCCAATTGCTTTTCCCATATCAGCCACCTCCATTTGCCATAGGGTTTATGAAATTTTGCAATAGAAATTTTCGTTATTTCTCTGCATCCTTTTTAGAAGCAACCTTGACCATAGCCGGCCTGATAATTTTATCTTTTATTTTATATCCTTTGCGTATTTCTTCAATAATAGTGTTGTCCTCATGATCAGCAGACTCTACACGCGCTATGGCTTCATGCTTAGTGGGATCAAACTGCTCTCCCACCGTCTTGATAACTTCTACACCAGCCTCATTCAAAATATTTTTAAGCTGGTTATAAATCATTTCAATGCCCTCTTTAAATGATCCCTCTCCCGTAATAAAGTCATCTTCAACTTTTAGGGCTCTTTCAAAGTTATCCAGCACCGGCAGCAGTTTTTTAATAAGTTCGCTGCCGGCATGTTCTGCCATTTCTTCCTTTTCCTTTTGAGTTCTTTTTCGATAATTATCAAAATCCGCCTGAAGGCGTCTTAACCTATTGACCAGTTCGTTAATCTGGCTGTTTTTTAAGTCTATTTCCTGTTCCAATTCCCGTGTTTTACGCTTCAATTCTTCTAAAATTTCTTCCTTACTCTTTACCTCTACACTTTCATCCTCTGCACCTTTTCCCTCTTGGGCTTTGTCTTCTTTAATTTCATCTTCTTTACAAAGCCCGCAATTATCTTCACCGCTTATCTTCCCATCTTCTTTTTTCTCTATATCACCAATAACGGGGGTTTCACCCCCGGTATAACAGCTCTCATCTCCATTATTTTTTTCACTTTCACAGCATCCCATTTCTCTTTCTTTATCCCCGAGCAAATCCCTCACCTCTATCTGTAGTATTTTGTCAGTGTTTCCGAAAGGGCTTCCGTTACAAACTCAACCACCGCAACGGCTTTGGAATAGTCCATCCTTGTGGGTCCCAAAACGCTAACGGTCCCCACTACTTCGCCGCCCACATGATAGGCAGCAGTTATCAAACTGCAGTCATGTACACCTTCATAATTGTTTTCTCCACCTATTTTTATAGTTAAACCTTCCGAAAGAAGTTGCTGGCTGACTAAATCCTTTACCAACCTCTCTTCTTCAAGGAAGCTTAAGAGAAACTGAAGTTTTTCAATATTTTTAAACTCAGGCTGCTTTAAAATATTGCTGGTACCGCAGAAAAATACTTTGGTTTCATCGCTTTCAGAAAGGATGTTTTCTATTATATTTAATATGGCATCCAGCAACCTGCGTTTCACAGCAAGGTTGATGTATATCTCTTCAAGCACAGTTTTAGTAACCCTATCAAGAGTTATTCCCATGAGCTTTTGGGTTAAAACTTCAGAAATGGCCTTTAATTCTTCCGCTGTCACTGATTCAGGAAGATCAAAAAATCTATGTTCCACTGCTCCTGAATCCGTAACAACCACAAGAAGACCTCGGCTCTCGCTTATTCTGCTTAGCTCAATATGCCTTAGGGCACTCTGTTTAACCTGGGGCCCTAAGGTTATGGCTATATAATCCGTCATGTGAGAAAGGAGCTCCCCTGTAGTGCGGATTACTTCTTCAAGATCCGAAAGCTTGCGCTTAAATCTTTCCCTAACAGCCTGCTGAACCTCTGCACTAAGGGGATATTTTTCCATAAGGAAATCCACATAATAACGGTAGCCCTTATCGGAAGGAATGCGCCCCGCAGAGGTGTAGGGCTGCTCTATGAGTCCCATTTCGTCAAGATCAGCCATCTCATTTCGTATAGTTGCAGGACTTACGCCCAGTTCATATTTCCTTGAAATAGTTCTAGACCCCACAGGCTCTGCAGTGGCTATATAATCCTGTATTATGGCAAGAAGTATTTTTTCTTTTCTTTCGTCAAGCATATTAAACCACCAGCCTTTTGTTAGCACTCTCGTCCGACGAGTGCTAGAACTTCATTTTAAACATACCATCCCATCCCTTATTTTGTCAAGAAACAATATGCAAGTTGATGAATCATTATACCTAAAAACAAAGTGCAAAATAACCTTAATATGCTTTTCAGTTGTCGTTTGTAAATCCTGGCAAAAAATTGGACAGAACCTTTAGCAGACAACCACAGAATTAGCATAAGTCTGTCCTTCTACATTTTTCATTTTCAAATTCATATAAATCTTAAAAAAACTTCGTTTGCCACCGGATAATAGCAGGGATTAAGCATGATTCTGCCGTTTCTTTTCCATAAAATACCTTGTTCAAGAAGAAATTTTATTTCCTTTCCATACACCTGGTACATATCAGCTTCAAATTTTTCAAAAAATTCTCCTTCATCCACTCCCTCAGCGGTTCTCAACCCCAAAAACATAAACTCAGCCATTTCCTGATCCAAAGACAGCTTTTCTACAGTTTCAAAGGGAAGTTCCCCCTTTTCCAGGGATTTATAATAATCATCATAACTGCTGAAATTATTTATCCTGCATTTACCGATGTATGAAGTAGCTCCTAAACCAATCCCTATATACGGTTCAAGCCTCCAATATTTCAAATTATGCCGGCAACGGAAACCGGGCTTTGCAAAATTTGATATTTCATAATGTTCATATCCATGGGCAAGAAGGATTTCCCTGCTCAAAAAATACATATCAGCCAAAGTATCCTGATCCGGTAAAAAAAGCTCTCCCTTCTTCTTTTTCAATGCCCACAGGGATTGGTTTTCCAGAGAAAGGCCGTACACCGATACGTGCTCTGGTTCCATTTCCAGAGCCTTTTTAAGGGTATTTTCCCATTGGGAAAGGGTTTGTTCTGGTAGCCCGTATATGAGGTCAAACCCAAGATTTCTTATACCAGCTTTTCGGGAAAGAACAACGCTTTCTTCAACTTCTTTTTCACCGTGAGTTCTCCCCATTTTTTTAAGCACTGCAGCATCAAAGGACTGCACCCCAAGGGAAATGCGGTTTACTCCCTCGCCTACATATCCTTTTAGGGAATCATAAGTAAGGGTTCCAGGATTTGCCTCTATAGTAAACTCAAAATTTTTGTCCAGGGAAAAATGCTGAGAGAGGACGGACATAATTTTCCTTAAAAGGTGGGGTGGAAGAAGGGAAGGGGTTCCTCCTCCAATATAAAGGGTATCTATTTTTTTCTCATCAGCAGTTTTATACCAAAGTTTAACCTCTTTATTTATATAATAAACATATTGATAAAGGATTTTTTTGTTAGAAAGGGAAAAGGAAAGGAAATCACAGTAATGACATTTTTTTAAGCAAAAGGGAATGTGAATATATAATCCCATACTCATACTTATCCATCTACCTTTAATCTTCAATACTAAGCACTGCCATAAACGCTTCTTGGGGTATTTCCACATTTCCCACCTGCTTCATCCGCTTTTTGCCCTTTTTCTGCTTTTCAAGAAGCTTGCGTTTTCTTGTGACATCACCGCCGTAGCACTTATCCAAGACATTTTTGCGCAGAGCCCTTATGGTCTCCCTGGCAATAACCTTGCTTCCAATTGCTGCTTGAATGGGGACCTCAAAAAGCTGTCTTGGTATAAGCTCCTTCAGCTTTTCCACAAGGCTTCTGCCCCTAGAATATGCTCTATCTCTGTGAACAATAAAGGATAGGGCATCCACAGGTTCCCCTGCAATTAAAATATCCACCTTTACAAGATCGGCTTCTTTATAACCTTCAAAGGTATAGTCAAGGGATGCATAGCCTCTGGTACTTGATTTCAGCAGATCGAAAAAGTCATATACTATTTCTGCCATGGGAAGCTCATAAGTAAGAACAACCCTATTTTCACTGAGGTACTCCATATTTATAAAAGTACCCCGCCTATTCTCCGCCAGCTCCATTGCCGGTCCCACATAATCACTGGGTACCATAATTGTGGCTTTAACATAAGGTTCCTCTATTCTATCAATTTCATTTACAGGAGGAAGTTTTGTGGGATTGTCTATATAAAGTACCTCTCCATTATTTTTAACAACTTTATATATAACACTGGGGGCTGTTGTTATCAAATTAAGACCGTACTCCCTCTCCAGCCGTTCCTGAATAATCTCCATGTGAAGAAGCCCCAGAAAACCGCATCTGAAACCCAAGCCCAGCGCTGCAGAATTTTCCTTTTCAAAAACTAAAGAAGCATCATTGAGCTGCAGTTTTTCCAGCGCTTCTTTGAGATCCTCATAATCATTGGCATCCACAGGAAAAAGCCCACAGTAAACCATAGGAGTAGCCTTTTTGTAACCCGGGAGGGGTTCCTCCGCAGGCTTCTCAGCATCGGTTATGGTATCTCCAACCCTTGTATCCTGGACATTTCTTATACTGGCAGTAAGATAACCCACTTCTCCCGCACACAGCTTATCCGTACTTTTCTGCTCTGGAGTAAATACCCCCACTTCATTAACTTCAAATACCTTACCGGAAGACATCATTTTAATCTTCATTCCCTTTTTTACAACGCCTTCCACAACCCTTATATAAGGTACAGCTCCCCTATAGCTGTCAAACATTGAATCAAAGATAAGTGCACGCAAAGGACTGTCAATACTGCCTATAGGAGGCGGAACCCGTTTAACCAATGCCTCAAGAATCTCTTCTATTCCCCATCCCTTTTTGGCTGATGCTCTGATAATTTCTTTACCGTCAATACCCAGAACATCTTCTATTTCCTTTTGAACCCTGTCGGGATCAGCATTGGGAAGATCTATTTTATTAATCACGGGTATTATTTCAAGATCGTGTTCTAAAGCCATATACACATTGGCAAGGGTCTGAGCTTCTATGCCCTGAGCAGCATCCACCACAAGAACAGCGCCTTCGCAGGCTGCAAGGCTTCTGGAAACTTCATAGGAAAAATCCACATGACCCGGAGTATCTATGAGGTTTAAGATGTATAAATGGCCGTCCTTGGCACGGTAAGGCAGCCTTACCGCCTGCATCTTGATGGTTATACCCCGCTCCCTTTCTATATCCATTTGATCAAGAAACTGGTCCCTCAGCTCTCTTTCCGATAAGACACCTGTATACTCGAGGAAGCGGTCTGCAAGAGTAGATTTTCCGTGGTCTATATGGGCAATTATACAGAAATTCCGTATTCTGCTCTGATCATACTGCATTTCCATAATCATCACCTTAGACAACACCAGCTTAATATTATAAACACTTGCTTAATTATAGCACCCCTGGGCAAAAAGTATCAAGACATCCTATTGTTGCCCTTAAAACGCCTGGAAAGAATGTTTAAAACAAGGAACATTTCCTCGGCTCGAAAACAAAAGGAAAGGGCAGCAAAAACTACAACAGATACAGCAATGGAAAGGGATACCTGGATCAGCTGATTTATTTTGTAAGACATGTCCAAAATACTTTCTATGTATACAGCAGTATAATAACCCACAACAGCCATTATCACAGAAGAAACTAGAGTTTGAAAAAAGGAAATCAAAAATGCCCTACCATTAATGGATCCAATTTTCTTTCTTAAATAGTATAAAAGGGCAGCCATGTTAAAAATACCCGCTAAGGAATAGGCTAGAGCCAATCCCCCATAAGAAAGATATTCTAAAAGAATAAAGTTAAGAACAATATTTAGAAGAATGGTCAATACTCCCACTTTAACAGGAGTTAAGGTATCCTGTATGGCATAAAAAGTTCTGTTAAGCACCTGCTGGGCTGAATATCCAAACAGACCTATGCTGTAGAAAAGAAGGGCATAGGAAGTGGCAAGGGTAGCTTCCCTGGTAAATTTTCCCTGTTCAAAAAGGAGACGAACTATAGGAACCCTCAGGGCTATCAGCCCCGCAGCCGCAGGCAGAGTCAAAAAAATTACAGATCTAACCCCTAAAGACATGGTCTTTTTAAATTGATTCATCTCTCCCTTGGCTGCATATTCCGTAAGGGTTGGAAATACCGCCACTGCTACAGCCACAGCAAAAATTCCAATGGGAAGCTGCATCAAACGCTGACCAGTCCTTAAAGCTGCAACAATACCAGGTGATAGTCTGGAAGCCAGGTTTTGATTAACAAAAAGATTAAACTGAGTTACAGACAGCCCTACAAGCACAGGAAGCATAAGCTCAAAAATTTTTCTAACTCCGGGATGGAAAATATTAAAAGAAAAAGAATATCTAAGACCTAAACTGTACAGCTTAGGAAGCTGAACAGCAAAATTAAGAACAGCTCCCACAACTACTCCCAGAGAAAATCCAGCAATACCGTAAAACTTGGATAAAATCCAGCCCAATAAAACAATGCTCAAATTATAAAGAACAGACCCCACAGCGGGCATTAAAAAATGCTTATATGAATGAAGTATGCCCATGGAGATTCCCGAAAGCCCCATAAATAGAGCTTGAATAAACATGATTCTCGTTAGCTTCACCGTAAGAGCAGCAGTCCTGGGAGAAAATCCGGGAACCAGCAGTTTTATCAGCTGGGGTGTGAAAATCATACCCACAGCAATACCTAAGAGCATTAGTGTAATCACCAAGTTAAATATGATGCTGGCCACACGCCAGGCATCCTCCTCCCTGCAGTTGGCCAAATAGCTAGAAAATACCGGTATAAAAGCGGAACTTAAAGCACCTCCAACAAGCATCATGTACAGAAAATCGGGAATGGAAAAAGCAGCATTATAAGCATCGGTAAGCTGATTTTGTCCAAATTCATAATATATAACCACATCCCGTATATAACCCAATATGCGGGAAAGAACCATGGAAACCATTACTATTCCCGCAGCCCTTACAACACTATTTCTGCTCATGGGGAAGCTCCTCTCAAAAAGGTTCAAACAATTATATCAATTTTTATAAAAATTAAAAAGTCCTTCCAATCAAGAGGCGCATCTTTGATTTTTTGCATCTGTTCCTCTACATAACCCCTTAGACGTTCCGCTAATTTCCACATCTTTTCATATAGAATTTTAGCTTCCAAGCCCCCTGCATCAACACATGAACCCAAAAAACTTTTAAAACTATTTACAGTTTTTAAGGTTTCACCTTTGATCGCTCCCAAATCTACGGTATAACTTTTATTGAGAAAAGTAAAGGTTAGACACTGAAGATTCCTTTCCACATCAAAAACTTCTGCCACTTCCCTTCCTATCAAGCGGTTAACCCCTACAGAAACTGCATAAAGTCCGCAGGCAAACAGCAGCATCAAAGCAAGGATAGAAATAAGCGCCTTTTTAAACATCTGCTTCTTTTTCTGCCTCCTTTAATCACAAATTTCTATTTCTAAATCTGCTCCAATGTGCGGCGCTTTAATACCCTGCATAATAATTTTTAACTTTTCTCTTTAAACTGTTTAGCTTTATAATTTTTATAATGTTTTTTTCTTTAAATCTTTAAGCACTTCGTTTATAACAGCTGCAAAAAGTTCAACAGAATATTCTGCTTCTCTTAGTGAATTTTTTACGCTTCCAATTTCCACAAGAACAGCATGGGGATGAAGATGCTGATTATATCTTCCGCTTTGAACCCGCACCCCTCTGCTGAAACCTGGATACATTTCATTCATTTTTTTGTTGATAATTTCAGCAAACTCCTTATTTTTCTCCCAGTTAGGATGGGAAAGCCTTTTATTGCTCCCCACTATCAGAAGAATCTGAGCAGCGTTTTTCCCATTTATATTCACAATTTTTTTGTTGCGCAAACCTGCATCCCTATGAATATCCAACAAAATCTGTATGGAAGGATGTTGGGCCAGCATACTCTTTGCCGTCTCCTTAGATCTGCTGTAAGAAAGGCTCCAGCTTGGATAATCATGAATCTTTGTGCTCCTTACCACAGGAACACCATATTTGTTTTCTAAACATCTTTCAAGCACCTCAGCAACTCTAACAACCCCACCATTTTTACCTTTTTTGTGTTTTACTCCATCGGTAGCCATATAAGTTTCAGAATTATGGGTATTATATATTCCCACTAAAGGGTTGTCCCCAGCTGAAAACTGGCTCTTAGATGAATTTTCATTAAAAACATCAACAGCAGTATTTTCAGCATTCTCAGAATCCCTTTTTTCGGCAGCTGTGTTTTCTACATTCTCTTTTAAAATTCTACTGCTGTTTTTATCTAAAGAAGGATCTGCTTTTTCAGAATCCTTTTCACCATCCATTTCAATCAAAAAGCTGAGCTGGGAACCAATAAAAGTCTTAGGATCTTCCACATCTATTTCCGTCAAATCCCATACAGCCTGCTTAACAACTTCTCCCATAGATAAAGCTCCGCTGTCCTGCTGATAAAGCAGCAGGGGAAAACCCTGCCTCAAAATCCATCTTAAAAAATCATCTGAAAAAAAAATTCTTTGAGAAATATTTACCAAATCATAAACTTCCTGTTCCGGTAAATATTTCTTTACATAATCCGCCACATCAATATTAGCCTGAAACGAAAATGCAGTTAAAGCTGCTGTAAAGAATAAAGCAGCAAAAAACAAACCTATTCTTCTTTTGGCTTTAATTCCAACAAAAAAGGTTATTTTGCGCAAAACAGTCTCACCGCCAATCCTTTTATCCCGTTCCTTGATACTGTATTTTTATTAATAAAAACTTACCAATATGCAAAAAACTCCAAGAAAGAAAAGAGAGCGGCTTTTAAACCGCTCTTCTTCTTAATTTAACAATTTTGATCAGGCATTTATCTCAGTTCCGTTGGAACAAAGGCATCAATTATACCAATAACTAAAGCTGCAAGAAGAGCTCCGATTATGTTTACAGACAAAAAATCAGGAACCACAAATTGTGCAAGATAAATCACTATTGCAGATGTAGCAAAACCAATAAGTCCCCTTCTTTGGGGCGAAACCTTTTCTCCCAGCAGTGCTTCAACAATATAACCCAGTACTGCAATAACTAAGGCAGCTAATATTGCCCCTGTAAAACCGCTTACGCTGATCCCCGGCAGCAGCCAGGCAACCAAAAATAAAACCAGTGCGGAAACAACAAATCTGATTATACTGCCAATAAGCAATTGTATTCACCTCCTTAGAAAGTTTCATCTTTTATAATGACCAAAAAAAAAGGCTGTTTATACAGCCTTAACAAAAATGTTAAATTATGGATATAACAAAAATCACATGATTCATAAACATTGCATAATATTGCGTTTTCCAGCTATTCATGGTAAAATAAACGCTGTCTATTGCCGTTGTAAAATTCGCTAAAGGCGTACTATAGGAGGTGAAACTTTTTGGCCAACACCAAGTCAGCTAAAAAAAGAATTAGGGTTGCTGAAAAAAGGAGACTGCGTAATAAATCCTTCAAATCAGCAATGAAAACAAAAATCAAAAAATTTGAAGCAGCACTGGAAACTGGAAACGTAGAAGAAATAAAGGCACGGTTTATGGAAGCCTACAAATTTATTGATAAAGTAGCTTCAAAGGGAATTATTCATAAAAATGCAGCTGCAAGAAGAAAGTCAAGACTTCATAAAAAATTAAATAAAGTCCTTGCAGGCTAAAAAACTCTGCTGATATCAGCAGGGTTTTTTTGTTCCAAAAATAAACGCTTATCTTTTTTTCTGCCCAACAAATAATAATAAAAGAGAAAGGAGGGATAAATTTAATGCCCAAGCAGCAGAGGCAGCAAAAAAACAAACAGCAAGCACAGCAGTTTTCCCAAGTAGCACGTCAAAACCCCGGCGGAGCAAAAACACAAGCTGAAATCCAAAGGGAACAGCAACAGCAGCAGTTCCAGCAGGCGCAGCAGCAGATGCAGCAGCAGACACAACAGAATAACCAGCAGTACTAACACAACAAAATAGTAGACCTGCTGTTTATAATCTGCAGCAGGTCTACAAACATAACTCCACAACTCCCATTTCCAGCAGAAGTTTAGAATTAACAGAAGAAGTTTTCAGCATAAGATCAATTTTTAACAGCAGCCGCAGTATTTTTTTTAGATCTTCCATGCTGAAATTTTTTGATTGTTCCATTATCTTACGAAAAGCATAGGGATGAAGCTGAAGCTTTGCAACAATCTGTTTTTCCGAATATCCATCCTGCAGCAGACTTTTTACCCTAAAAATTGTCCTGAGATGTTTTGAAATCATGTAAAGAATAAATACTGGAGATTCACCTGCTGCCAGCATTTCCCTGACCAGCTCCACAGCCAGAGAAGAATTCCTATTTCCCACTGCATCAATAATATCAAAAATATTAACACTCTGAGTCCTACTCACAGCTTCTTTAACCTGTTCTAAGGTCACCATACTGCTTTCTTCGCCGCAGAACAGAACAATTTTTTGAATTTCAGTCTTCAGTAATTCAAGATCATCAAAGCCTGCCGCAAGATATTCACGAGCTGTCTTTTCAATCTTTTTCCCATAAGCATTAAACTGATCTCCAATCCATTTTGTTAAGTTTTTACCCTTTAGGGGTAAAAACTCTACCACTGCTCCTTTTTCCAGAAGCTTTCCATATATTTTTTTGCGCTTATCCACTTTTCCATCCATTATAAAAACAACAGTACAGGAAGAATTGATGCGGTCAAAATATTCTTCAATAACTTCTCCTTCCTTTTTGGACGCTTTGCTTTCAGAACCAAAATATTTTTGGGAATTTTTAATGATTAAAATTCTTTTTTCCCCAAAAAAGGGAACGGCAATAAGTTCAGAAAAAAGATCTTTATCATCTATTTTTTCCGCATCAAGCTCCACATAATTCCACTGAGATTCCTTTTCTGAAAGCAGAGCACCCTTTAAGCGGATCACAGCCTCTGTTAGGAAAAATTTTTCCCCACCGCAGAAAAGATAAACAGGATAGATAATTTCATCATCAAGGGATTTTAAAAAATTATCATAACCAATAATTTCCGGCACGGCTGTACCCAGCCTTTCCCTAAATTTTATTATTTTCATTTATTATCGTATTGATACTGCATTTTTTCCCATCACTTTTCATTATAACAGCTCCATGAGCATCTGTCCTGTATAGGGGAATTTTGAGATTATTCCAATACTCCACCACTTTTTCCGAAGGATGTCCAAATCTATTACTTTCTCCCACCGATATAACAACCGCTTCTGGATCCGCTTTATTATAAAATATCTGATCAAAGGAATTTACACTTCCATGATGGGGAAGCTTTAATACTGTGGAATCAAAATCCGACGAAAGAGCAGTAAGATCAAAAAGTCCTTCTCCTTCTATGTCCCCTGTGAGCAGAAAAGAAGTATCCCCATAAATTACTTTCAGTACCAGGGAATTTTCATTTGTTCCTTTGTAAACCCGGTTTTTTCCCGGAGCCAAAACATTTATCCTAACCCCATCTCCAAAATCTATTTCCATTCCCCTAGAAAACTCCCTGTGGAGAATTCCTTCCCTCTTTGAGGCCTTCAATAGGTCGCCATATTCTTCCTTCATCATCCCAACGGGTGGAGTGATTATGTATTCAGCTTTTACAGCTGAAATTACATGAAACAGTCCCTCTGCATGATCTGCATCGGGATGGGTGTTTATAATATAATCCAGCCTATTGACACCCCTACTTTTCAAGAAAGGCACCACTACATATCTGCCAGGACTGCTGCTGTCGTCATAATATTCCGGCTTTCCTCCTCCGTCAATAAGAATTTTTCGCCCTGAAGGAGTTTCAATAAAAATAGAATCCCCCTGCCCTACATCCAAAAAAATTACCTCTAAAGGTTTCTCAGCAAATATATCAAAAACAGCAGAAATAAACATTATAAGTATACCCGCAAACAAAGCTGACTTTCCCAGATTTTTTAAGTTATACTGCAGAAAGTTTTCTCGGTTCTCCATAAACTCCTTTATTCCCACAAGAATAAGAAAATACGCTGTTATATGGTAAAGAGCTGGAGAAGCCATATTGATGGACGAAAAGGGTAGGGAATTTATAATCTCCGATAGGGAATAAAAAAGCTTTAGAAGGGGACCTACTCCCTGCAGAGAAACACCCGCAAGGGGCTTAAAGAAAAAAAACAGAACAAAACCCAAAAGCCCAATAAGAACCACCAATCCCATGACAGCAATTAATAAAATGTTGGCAGCAATGGAAACCAGAGAAAAATAATTAAAATGCAGAGCAGTAAAAGGTGCTGTACCAAGCTGAGCAGCAATGGGCACCGCAGTTGCTTTATTTAGGTTATAGGGCAAAAAGGACAGCAGATCTTCAATGAAAGGTGAAAAATAGAGCAGAGAAATCACAACGGCGTAGGAAAGCTGAAATCCCGGTTCAAAAAGAAAAAAAGGATTCCAGATTAAAATTATTATGGAAGATAGGGCAAGCCCCAAATAGGAATTTTTCTCTCTTCCATAATATACTCCCAATAGGGCTAAACTTCCCATAATAGCAGCCCTTACTACTGTAACAGCAAATTCCGAAAGCACACAGTAAATAAACAAACTTACCAAAACAATAGGAACATAGAAAGAATTTCTAAAATTCAAAATTTTGGCCGCTGATATAACAAACAGAAGAACAAAACCCACATGGAGACCGGACACTGCAAAGGTATGGGCAACTCCAATGCTGCTGAACATTTCCCTATCTTCTCGGGACACTCCTTCTTTATCTCCAAAAAGCACAGCCAGAAGGAGCCCGGCCTCCCTCTTAGGAATTTCAGATGCAACAAATTTTTTAAACTCAGCTTTAATATCCGCAATATAGTAGCTAAGACCCCTTTCTTTATGGTCTAAAATAAGCAAATCTTTCCCTTTTTCCACATACAAAAGAGCAAAGATACCTCTATGAGAAAGATACTCTCTGTAATTAAATTCCCCGGGATTTCTTCTCTCCCGGGGAAGATTTAGAATTCCTTCTATGCGGATTCTTCTGCCCGGTTCAATAAAAAGGCTATTTTTTTCATCACCGTCAAAAAAATAATAAACCATCACAGTTTCCCGAGGAATCGTAAACCACTCACCATTTTCTCTTCCAACCCTGTCAGCTTTAAGATGCCAAAGGGCTCTGTCTTTATTAATTTCAGGACTTCCAGTTACGATACCCTCAAGCTGGACCTCTTCCCTTTCAAAGGCAATCAAATGGGAAACCATTTCTTTTTCGGCCAAATCTAGGCGGAGAGCACCTGCAGCTGCAGCCAGAGCAAAAATCAAAAAAACGGCATTTCTGTTCAGCCTAAAAAAAATAAGGGCGCATAACGTCAAAGCTGCTGCAGCAGCAAAGTAGTATACCGCCTCAAAATTAAAAATTTTCTCCAGTACTATCCCAATGGAAAAACATAGGGAAATCCAAATTAAGGGTCTGTTCATTTTATTTAAGCTTTTCCTCTACAGCCTTTATCTTACCCTCTATGGTTACTTCCTTGTCCCTGCGGTCATCAATCCTTATGATGGTCGTTACCCTCTGGGCTCCTGCCTGGAAGGGCACTTCATGAAGGCGCCTCACAACCTCCATGAGCCTATCAAGATCTCCTTCAAGAATGGTTCCCATTGCTGTAAGCTGATATTTTATACCTTCTGTTTCCTGAAGCACCCTATGACAGTCTGCAACATATTTGCTCACGCTTGGTGTTCCTGTTCCCAAAGGAACCACAGTTATCTCCACAACAGCCATTTTAATCCCCCCAAAACAATTAATTAACAGTAATTTGATCTTTTATCTTTTCAAAGGTTTTAGGTCCTATCCCCGGAACATCCATAATCTCTTCAATGCTTTTAAACCCACCGCTTTTTTCCCTATAATCAATAATTCTCTCTCCATAAGCAGGTCCGATGCCGGGCAGCATGTCCAGCTCCTCCAACGTTGCTTTATTTATATTAATTTTACCAGATTCCATAGAAGAAGAATCTGTATCCCTTTGATCTTGGGTGCCGCTTATTTCCCCTTCAGATTCTTTAAAAAGTTCCCTTTCTCCAACGATGATTTTCTCCCCATCTTTAAGAAGAGCTGCAAGATTTAAGCTGTCCAGATCAGCTTCGGGAAGGGGAACCGCTGCATTAACAGCATCATTAACTCGAGCCCCTGAATTAAAGGAATAAACCCCGGGGTTCTCCACAGCTCCGGCTACATGAACAAAGATTTTACCAGAGCTGTCCCCGGGTTTTTCAACTGCATTCCCATTTCCATGGGAAGGATTCCCTACGATAATTTCCTCAGAGCTTTTTTGGGAATTAAGCTGTGTATATTTTACCCCTGCACCAAAAAGAAGTGCTCCCACAAGAACCAAAACCACTATCTGGGTGCGCCTATCCCATCCAAACATGTTTTCCACTCCAAATTGTTCACAGCCTGCTGCCCTAATATATAATCTATTTTACTTGTTCCGAAAATTTCCTCTTTTTCCTTATGCTATTTCACAACAAAGTTTACCAGCTTGTTGGGAACAACAATAGCCTTCAATACTTTCTTTCCTTTGATGTGGTTTTTAACATTCTCAAGCTCCATGGCCTTTTCTTTAATTTCTTCTTCTGATGTATCTACAGAAACTTCCATTCTGCCGCGAACCTTCCCGTTTACCTGAACAATCATAGTTACCATTTGGGTTTTCAAAGCCTCTTCGTCGTATTTTGGCCAGCTCTGCTCGTGAACGCTTGGTTCATTTCCTATGCGCACCCAAAGTTCTTCGGCAATATGTGGAGTAAAGGGTGCCATTAGCAGAATCAGGTTGGTAAAAGCTTTTTTAAGAAGAGGTAAATTGAGATTTTCACTTTGAGTATTTTCAATATAGTCGTAAGTTCCATTAACAAATTCCATAACTGCACTGATAGCTGTATTGAAATTAAATCTCTTCTCTATATCTTCTGTTACCTTTTTAATTGTGGCATGCATCAAACGATTAAAATTCTTCTCCTCAGAAGTATTTAAAAGAATTTCATTATAATCCCTTATTTCCTTTAAATCATCGGTATACCGGGTAACAAGACGCCATACCCTATTTAAAAAGCGGTAGCATCCTTCAACAGCTTCATCGCTCCATTCCAAATCCCTCTCAGGTGGAGCAGCAAAAAGTATAAAGAGCCTTGCTGTATCGGCACCATATTCGGAAATAATTTCTTCAGGAGTAACAACATTGCCCTTGGATTTTGACATCTTAGCACCGTCTTTAAGCACCATTCCTTGAGTAAGAAGGTTTTGGAACGGTTCATCTACAGAAACATAACCCAAATCTCTTAAAACTTTAGTTAGGAAGCGTGCATACATCAGGTGAAGTATTGCATGTTCCACCCCACCTATATACTGATCCACGTTCATCCAGTAATCCACCTTTTCCTTATCAAAGGGACGATCCTTTTCGTGGGGGCTTGTATATCTCAAAAAATACCAGGAAGAGCACACAAAGGTATCCATTGTATCCGTTTCCCTGACGGCACTGCCTCCGCATTCAGGACAGGTTGTGTTCAAAAAGTCGCTTCTATATTTTAATGGGGATTCTCCTGTGGGTTTAAATTCCACATCTTCAGGAAGATATACGGGAAGATCTTTCTCCGGTACCGGTACAATGCCGCAGCGGTCACAGTAAATAATTGGTATGGGAGCTCCCCAATACCTCTGCCTTGATATCAGCCAATCCTTAAGCCTGTAGTTTACTTTTCTTTTTCCTAAACCTTTTTCCTCAATATAATCTGCTATCTTTTCCTTTGCTTCAGCCGTTGGCAGTCCGCTTATAAGTCCAGAATTAACACTTATCCCTTCTTCAGCGAAGGCCTCTTTTAAGCTGCCTTCATCCAGTTTTTCTCCTTCTTTTGGCTGAACAACAATTTTAATTGGAAGTCCGTATTTCTTTGCAAACTCTAAATCCCTTTGATCATGGGCAGGTACTGCCATTACTGCTCCCGTACCATATTCCATTAGTACATAGTTGGCAACCCAAATGGGAATTTTTTCATTGTTAAGGGGATTTACAGCATAAGCTCCCGTAAACATTCCTTCCTTTTCCAGTTCTGTGGAGGTTCTCTGAATGTAGTCCATCTGTCTAACCTTTTCAACAAATTCTCTTACGGGTTTTTCAAATTCAGTTCCCCTGATAAGTTTTTCCACCAAGGGATGTTCCGGAGCCAACACAAGGTATGTTGCTCCAAAAACAGTATCATGTCTGGTGGTAAAAACGGGAATGGGGTCTCCTTCTTCAGTTCTGAAGTTTATTTCTACCCCTTCGCTTCGACCAATCCAGTTTCTCTGCATGATTTTTACCTTTTCAGGCCAGCCGGGAAGCTTATCCAAATCCCGTAGAAGTTCTTCAGCATAATTGGTAATGCGGAAAAACCACTGTTCCAGATCACGTTTTTTTACAATGGTTCCACAGCGCTCGCACCGTCCTTCTCCTACCACCTGCTCATTGGCCAGAACGGTGCAGCAGGAAGGGCACCAGTTAACTGGAGCTTTAGCTTTATAAGCTAATCCATTGTGATAAAGCTGCAGGAATATCCATTGGGTCCAGCGGTAATAATCAGGATGGCATGTGGCTATTTCCCTATCCCAATCGTAGCTCAATCCTAAAGTTTTTAGCTGCTGCTTCATATTGGCAATGTTCTGCCAGGTCCACTGGCTTGGAGGGGTCCCGTGTTTTATAGCAGCATTTTCCGCAGGAAGTCCAAAAGCATCCCATCCCATGGGATGGAGTACATTATAGCCCTGCATTCTCTTAAAACGCGCTACCACATCGCCAATGGAGTAATTTCTTACATGGCCCATATGAAGGGCTCCCGATGGATAGGGAAACATTTCCAGTACATAATATTTTTCCTTATCCTCTCTTTCGACAGTTTTATAAAGTTTTTTATCCTCCCAATATTTCTGCCATCTGCTTTCTATTTCTTCAAAATTATATCTTTTTCCCATCTGCTGCACCTCCTCTTATTCGTAAAAAAACCTCCCATCCCCAGGGACGGAAGGTTTAAGTTCCGCGGTACCACCCTTTTTGACATGGGATTCCCCATGCCCACTCAAAGCCTTTTAACGGAAGGCAGCCGTTGGGAGCTACTCATACAATTTCCAATTTCACCCCCACCGCTCCCGGGCGAGTTCGGAGGGAACCCTTTGCTGCATTTCCACCCCCAGCAGCTCTCTTTAAAAGGGTATGCCCACCTACTTTTCCCGTTCACAGCCTTTTTCATTATATAAATACAATTTAATATTATATTTAAGACGCTAATTAAGTCAAATCTCACTATTCTCTAGGGGATAACTGCCTTCTAGCACCGGAGCATCCCACCATAAGCGTTCTAAATTGTAAAAACTCCTTATATCTCTGTGAAAGATGTGAACCACAACGTCACCGTAATCCAGAAGCACCCACCTTGCTTCTCGATACCCTTCTATACGAAGCACCTTTGTACCTATCTTCTCCATTTCTTCCATTACCTTGTCTGCAATAGATTGTACTTGAATATCAGAATCACCGCTTCCAATAACAAAAAAGTCCGTTACAAAAGACAAGCCCCTCAGATCCAATACCACTACTTCCTTTGCCTTTGCATCCTTTGCGGCACCTGCTGCAGCAAGAGCTGCCTTTTGGGCTTCAACCAATAACATCCCTCCCAAAAAGTTCTTTAAAATCTAAGTTTATACTTTCAAGCTCATAAAGAAGCTTGTTCCTGGCTTCCAGGGTAAAGGGATGGATAAGGCTGTTTTTTGAAATACAATACTGGATGCTGGAATTCATAACCTCAAATACAGCAATGTTTAAATTTATCCGGGAAAGCCGTCGGAAGTTTTCTACTCCTTTATACTTTCTTAAAGGCTCAATGGAATCTGCAAGATAAACAATCTTTGCAATCTTTCCCATATCAGGAGCACCAGTGGTATGCCTGGAGACTGCTTCAAGCACCTCTTCATCATTTATGCCCAACTCTTCCTTTATCAAAACTGCTCCCACTGGCCCGTGCAGCAGCAGAGGAATCTTTTCCTCAACCCAGCAGCTCACAAGATTGTTCTCTTCAGCAATACTTAAAAGTTCGCTGTCTGGAAGATCCCTAGCATAGTCATGAAGCAGTCCCGCTAACATTGCTGCATCAACATTTGCACCATATTTTTTTGCAAGGACAGCAGCTTCTTCAGCCACTGACTTAGAATGTTCAAACCGACCAGACCTAACTCTTTTCCGCAGGGCTTCTTCATACCTATTCCATTGTTCAGGAGTAATATTAACTTTGGTAGTATTTAACTCCTCATATTCTTTTTTCATTTAGGATTTCTCTCTTTTAAGTTTAAAATTTTAAATTTTTAACCCCAAAAATCAGCTTTTATATAAATTATTTTTCAGTATATACTGCTCCACTGCTTCGGGAACAAGATACTTTATGGACATATTATTGGCAACCCTTCGCCGTATATCCGTCGAAGAAATTGCCAGTGCAGGTACCTCAATCGTCTGTATTCTGGAAGAGTATTCAGGCATAATAGTTTTAAATTTTTTATCAAGATCATTAAGGTTATACCCCGGACGGGTTGCCGCAATGAACCTGCAGTGGTCCATAACCTCTTCAACCTTTTTCCAAGTTAGGATCTCCAATATTGCATCGGCACCAGTTATGAAAAATATCTCCGTATTGGGATACTTTTCCCTAAATTCCCTTACAGTATCAATTGTATATGAATAGCCTTCTCTGTCAATTTCAGTTCTTGAAACATCAAAAAACGGATTGGTTACCACAGCCAACACTGTCATCAAATAGCGGTGCTTAGCATCTGAAACCCTATAATTTTTTTTATGGGGAGGCTTTCCTGAAGGAACAAAAATAACAGCATCCAAGTCGAACTGACACCTTGCCTCTTCGGCTGTAACAAGATGTCCATAATGTATAGGATCAAAAGTTCCTCCCATTATTCCAAGAGCTCTGTACTCCTCATTACTTTTATTTTTTATCATAAAGCCCCTCCACATACCATTATTTGTCTAAGAGTGTATCAAATATCCACTGCCACTGCAAGCTAAAGTAAAAAAACAGAACCTTTGATGCTCTGATCCATAAAAACAAAAAAAGCTTTCCGCAGAAAGCTAAGTAAAAAAGAAATAAAATTTATTTATTATGCCTTTAAATTATCTCATCCAGCCTTTTCAACCAAAACCTTCATAGTTTTCAGCTTCATTTCCCTTTTGCATTTTTCACATATTAACCAGCAGTATTCCTGAGGATAATTTTCATCTGCAAAAACCAGGGTACAGACTCTTTTGGCATTTTTCTCACCACAAAACTCACACTGGTTAACCATATAATCACCCCCTGGTTAATTTTAAAATTCATAATATTCAGACTTTTCAAAACCATTTTTCCTAAGAAGATTATATAAATGGCAAAGACCATCCGTCAATGCCTTGAGCGCAAGTATACTAGGATACCACTGAAGTATACAGCATCCTGTATTTCCCTGTAACTTAAAAACTAAGCCTTGACTAAAAAACCTAGCACTTTATATTATAAAAGTAAATATGTGCATTATGCATATAGGGAGGGTTTTATAATATGTGCAAAGATTATCCACCTTCCCAGGAAGAAAAGGAATGCAGCTGTCACAGCCATGTCTCTAAACTGCCCTTCATCCAACCCTGTCTGCTTCTGCTGCTTTATGAAAAACCGTCCCATGGTTACGAACTTATGGAAAAGCTTTTAGAGTTTGATCTTTCCCTTGATGCAGCCACTGTATACCGAAATTTAAGAAAGCTGGAAGAAGAAGGTCTGGTATCCTCTCAATGGTATACCCAGGAAACAGGCCCAGCCCGCCGTTTATATAAATTGACCATGGATGGAGAAGATATGCTCCATTCCTGGGTACATACCATCCGCAGAAGAAAAGCCGTTTTAGAAAAATTTCTCAAAAGATACAGCAACAACTTCCCCAATAGAAGCAGTTGAAAATTTAATATAAAGACGTGCTACGAAGAGTCAATAGGCTAAAGCAAAAAGATCTTTGACAATCACATAGGGATTCCTGGTCACACATTACCACCGGGTG
>LGEZ01000026.1 GCA_001508005.1 Clostridia bacterium 41_269 | reverse complement strand
TGGGTCCTCCTTTCGAGGTATTTTTGTTGTTGTGCCATATTGATAATACCTCAGGGATACCCACCTTTTTCAATAGCTTTTTCAATTTTTTAAATTTTTGTGAACGAAACTCTGGTCGATCTATATTCTTTATTTGCAAAGTGACTTGATTTATCACGTAAATAAGTGATACACTTAATTACGTGGAGGTGGAGCATGTGGAGTACCAGAATGTTACCCTTTCGCTACCTAAGGAAGTGCTACGCCGGGCAAAACATATCGCTATTGAGCGGGGGACCTCGCTCTCCGGTCTTCTAACCCAGTTACTCGAGGACCTCACGCGCAGGGAAGACGAGTACCGCAAGGCAAAGGAGTGCCATCTGGCCATGCTGGGCGAGTTTAACCTGGCGACAAAGGGAAACATCACGTGGGCCAGGAGCGATCTCTATGACCGGTAAAAATGACGACCGACAGTTTGTGGATACCAACGTGCTGGTTTATGCCCACGATACCTCAGCCGGGGAAAAGCATTCCCGGGCTAAAGCTCTGGTTGCAGAACTCTGGCAATCGGGCAGCGGTTGCCTCAGCGTGCAGGTATTGCAGGAGTTCTACGTGACGGTAACGCAAAAGGTCCGGAAGCCGCTTGCGCCGGAAACGGCAGCACAGATCATTGAATACCTATCGAATTGGTGCGTGCACGTGCCGGATACCGGTGATGTGCTGGAGGCCATCAGGATTCATCAGCGGTACGCCATATCATTTTGGGACGCCATGATTATTCGCAGCGCTGAAGCACTGGGTTGCAAAGTAATCTGGTCCGAAGATTTGACCCCCGGGCAGTATTATGGCGAAGTGAGGGTCGTAAATCCCTTTTCTTGGTGAACCACCCCTCCCTTACGGAAGGGGACTTCCTGGCGGGTAAGTTAAAACCGGCAAGGTCAGCTTTAAGGATTCAGCACTGAAAAGCACACCGTTATAAGTGCGGTTTCTTGTCTTTATCTCAACTTCCGAATCTTCCACTAAGTATCCGCTTTCATCCTCAAGCTCAAAGATATAAACGCATTCCCCCTGCCTCTGCTCTACTTCAACTCCGTTTTTGGTAGTTATCTCCTTCTTAAAGGATTGTGCCTTTTTTATTTCTTCGTCAACTGCAGAAAGCATTCCCTCAATGAAGTCGGACCTCTTCACTTACAAAAAACCCCTCCCCATTTTCCAGCCCCATTTCCTGCTTCTGCAGTGCCTTATCTTTTTTCTTTTTCTTCTGCACCCTTTTTTCCTTTGACGCCCACGGCTGAAGTGAACAAAAATACGAAAAAATAAAAACCCTCAAACAAAAAAAAACACGGGTCTTCTTGGCAAAGAAGTCCCGTGTTTTATATTGGCATCAGCTTCCGCCGCCGTAGAAGCCTATGGCGTGCCGTTGACCAGAAGTTTAACGGAAACGGTTTTGCTCAAAGTCCTTGAATGATCCTCCCAGTCAACGCAGCGGCAGCCGTTTTCGTCGCACTCTTTGCGGCCCTTTCTGTACTCCCACAGCATTTTGTAGTTGACAGTGACGGTGTAGTACGTCGGGCCGTCCACCATACGCTTCTCAGGCAGAATGTACACGTTCGCACCGTTTATGCTCCAGTCTTCAAGGAAGCTGGCAGTCGCTTTGTTTTCCTCTTCGTCTATCTTCATGCCCAAAGTAACCGTCCCCTGCGGAGGCTTCGGCCAGCCAAAGGTGAAGTCGGGATGCCGCTTGGGATACACTATTTTTGCCTCTATGAGCTTCCACTCCTTTAACCGGTAGCAGTCCCAGTCAACGTCAGGAGGCCCCGGCGCAGTGAAGTATGCAGTGATCGTGTCCCCGTACTTTGCAGTGTTAACAGGCCGCTCCACGGAAGGCTGCCACCTGCCCCATACGTCGTAACCTTCAGGGCTTTTGGCTTTGAGGATGAGCGTGCCTTCGCCCGAATCTTTGGCCACACCTATTGCGGAAATAACCATTTTCATTTCGTTGTTGCTGTAGTCAATGTCCCCGTCAGGTTCTACGGGCACAATCCTTGCCACGATGACGGAATCCTTGCCTTCTATGCCCGTGAAGGAGAAGGTGTATTCTTTTTCCTCACCGGGATTGAAGGCCACGGTTTTTCCGTGGACGGAAGAAATGGGATAGCCGTTGTGGGTCAGCTCCAGCCTTGCTTTGACGGGTTCTTTGTAGGTGTCCTTAAGTCCAAACACAACGGTTCCCTGATACGTTTCACCAGGCAAGGTCTGGTTGGTGCCTGGATCAAGATCCGCTACATAGAGGTCGGGAAGCTCCTTGGGTATGCCGTACCAGTTGAGCACGGCAGGCATAAAGTACCGCCAGCCCTGGGTCATTTCGGAAATCTTTACTTTCGGGTCTATGCCCAAAAGCTGTCGGTTTCTCTTATCCTTGATGTCAACAGCATACACGTTTGCAGGAGTTTTTAAAGTAATGTCCCAAATCATCTTGGCTTTGCCTTTTTTCGCGTCAACCAGCTCCGCTTTTATGCCGTGCACCGTAGGCTGAAATCCGTTGTACCAGTATTCGAACTCTTCCCAGCTCATTTTCTCAGGTTTTCCGCTCAGGCCGTAGTGCCTTCCCCCGGACTGCTCGTAAAGCGTCTGGGTTACGGGACGGACCGCTTCCACTCTGGTTATGGTGTACTGCTTCAGAAACTCTTCAGGGATGTAGTGGATGAAGCCCGCACTGGGCTTCCGCTGGCCGGGACGGTCCTTTTTCCCGTCCCCGTCGGTGTCCAGCCACTTTTCAGCTTCAGGCTGGTCAGGATCGTCCTTGCCGCCCTTCCACAGGTCGAAGTAGGAAACCACTACGCTCTGGTAGATCAGCTGTTCTTTGCTGCCGTTGCTGCTGCCGTTTTCTTCCGCAGAGCAAGGGAACAGAAAGGAAGAAGAAAACGTCAGCGAGAGCAGAAGCGAAAAAAGAACGAGCAGAAAAAACTTCTTTTTCTTTTTCAAAAAATCAGCACCTCCCCGCCTTTTTGGTTTATACGCTCCTTTAAATAAAGGGTTTAAACAAAAAACGCAGGGTGTTTTTTCTGCCCTGCGTTTTAAGAAAGCTTATTCAAGTAAGTAAGCGGAAATCAGGCTACTTTTTGTAGAGCGGGTTGTCCACGAGAAGCATACCGTGCCCAGCGTACCCGATAATGAAGTGGGTCACTTTGGAGAAGTTGACCTGGGGAAGGTCGTTTCCCTGCTCGTCTGCACCGTAGAACTCATCGATATTGTAGTCTATGGTGGTTATGGAGTTGCCGTACATGGCAACGGGACCATGCTCATAGCGGATAATGTTTCCTTCTTCAACGGTGTAGATGCTTGGAGCTACACCCCCGCCAAGATTTACCACTTTTAAGACTACCTTTGAAGGATCGATTTTCATGTTTAAAACAGCACAGACTTCACTAAACTTTGCACCGCTCCGGTTGAGTTCGCTAACGGTCAGATGCATTACCTTAGAACCCTCAAGTCTATTTCTTGACCAAGGATCAACATACTTAAACTTGCTCAAATCCAGCGGCACGCCTTCAAAGTCCATGGCCCTCGAATAGGCGTCAGCAGGAGAGCCCGGAGGATAGTCGGGCTGCTGCTCTTTCACGTACTCAATTACAGCTGAAACGTCGGGTTCAGGCTCACCCTTGGGCCAGCACACTACCACTTTGTTTTGAGGATCCCACGCTACTTCGTAACCCAAAGCCTCTGCTACGTACCTCGCAGGCAGATAGGTCCTCCCGCTCTTCAACACAGGTGCTACGTCCATGTCCCTGGATACCCCGCTGCTTTTGATCTGCTTTTTGCCCACGGTTAGTTCAACAACAGGGAAGCCGGGCTCCTTGAAGGTTACCTTAGGAGACTTCCACAGGATGTACTTGTCCGTTACACCCAGTGCGTTGCCCAGATACCTTATGGGCACAAAGGTCCTCCCGGATTGAATAAAAGGCGCAGCGTCCATCTTTACGCCCGGGGTTTCACCGTTTACGAAGTATTCCTTCATGCCCACAACAAAAACCACACTCTTTACAAGCTTCCCGCCTTCGTAAACGTCAACCTGCTCTTTGTTTTGAGCAAAGGCAGGTACAACAATGCAGGTCAACAGAAACGCCAGAAGCACAAAAACAGAAATTTTCTTCAAAAATACGCACCCCCAATTGAACTTTTATTAATTATATAATCAGCTCAACACCAACGGCTCTGCATCCTTCCTATTTTACCATAATTTGTCTTTTGGAATCACCTCCTGAGAAAATAAATATAATACCAACAGCCAGAAAGTATTTTTCTTATTGTATGAATTCTTATTGTAATACATAAGTATTAATGGATAGAATTACTTTAAGGTAATCAAGGAGGGATTAGAAAATGCAAAACAGGTTCGTCAGCCCAACCGAACGCGGGCAGGTCACTATTCCGAAAGAAATCCGCAAAAAGCTGCAAATTACGCCTACCACAAAACTACGCATTTATGTGGAAGGCAATAAAGTTATAATGGAGCCGGTTACTTCTCTTGACGTTCTTCTGAAAGACCTGGTGGCCGAAGCTAAAGATAAAGGGTATACCCGCCAGGAAATTGAACAGGAGATAGAGACCGTTAGGGAACAGATTTTCAAAGAGCTCTACGGGGACAGCTATGAGAATAATGGTTGACACTAATGTTTTGGTTTCCGGAATGGTCTTTAAAGCTAGAAGAATAAATGTGGTATAATAATTCTGAGGTGAGATTGATGAATACAAGCAAGAGCATTTTGTTAAAGTTAATTGATGATATACCAGAAAATCAAATACAAGAAGTTATAGATTTTGTTTTATTTTTAAAAAATAAGCAGAATAATCAGGTGTTCAAGGATTTATTGTCTGCCAGTGAGAGCAGTATAGATTTCTGGAACAACGATATTGATGATGACGTGTGGAACAATGTATAGGCAGGGCGATATTTTATTAATTCCCATTCCCTTTAGCGATTTGACATCGAATAAAAAACGCCCTGTTCTTGTTCTATCCAATGATGATTATAACAGCAGAACAAAAGATATAGTGGTTGCAGCCATTACTTCGAACCTGACAGCAAAAGATTATATTGTTATGCTGACCAGCAGCGACCTCGATGAGGGAACTCTAAAGGTAGATTCCTGCATAAGGGTGGATAAAATTTATACTCTGTCCCAAAGCATCGTAATAAGCAAGTTTGGCACTGTTAAGAAGCATATTATTGATGCAGTGAGAGAAAAACTTCATGAATTAATCTAATTTTCTTCACTTTCTTATTCTTAGCCGTTTGTACCAATGGTTGACCGGAAATCACCTCCTAGAAAATAAAAAGCCCGGGGATACTTCCCCGGGCCGACAGATCAGTGCATTTTTTCTCCCCTTCTCATCTCGCCCAAACTGTAGTACCTCATGGGAATCTCCACTTCCTGTTTCCCAATCAGTGGGACGTCAAGAACAGCAATAGGAACTCTTATCTCAGCTGCATAGCCGGGTGTAGGAGCGGTTTTCCCGAACACCAAATCGCCTTCGTCCACACCTTTGAAGGATACAAGATCGTATTCGCCAAATTCGTATTCCTTCATGGCAGCTTCAAAAAACGTTTTGCCGAACTTTTCGTTCTGCTTGTACTCGCCATCTCCTATCATCAGTTTCGTAGCTTCTGCAGCAAAGTTAACCGCTTCACAGAACCAGCCGTACTTTGCATGGGCCTGCTTCAAAACTCCAAAACTCAAACCCAGCAGAAAAGCCAGGCCTGAAAGAAAAAAAACGAGATACGTTACAAGCAGAAAATCCGCTATAAATCCCCGCTGGTCTTTTTTTAAAAAACGCAGAAGTTTTCCGATTATCTCTTTTCACCATCCTCAAGCGGCACTGAAGACCCCGGCTTCCAAAGCTGGAGAGGAAAGTGCCGCAGTTGTTAAATCCAAAATATAACCATTTAACATTCGTTTGCATCTTTTGAATTTTTAGGGGTAATAGGAAGGTTATTAGGGAAAATTCAGCAAATTTTTTAAATGTACTTATTAAATTTTTAAAACAATACCCCTTAAGACCCTTAAGAAAAAGCACAAAATCACGCATCGTATAGTAAGTGAGCCTATGAAACTCCCAAAGGACGACCTGGTAGAAAAGGCAAAATCTGGCGGTGAGACTGCGCGTAACGATCTAATCCAAAACTACAAACCTTTTATACTAAAAGTATCTGCAAAGTTCTGCAGTAGATCCCTTTTCGGGGAAATGATGAAGAGTTAAGCATTGCTCTGATAGCTTTCAACGAAGCCATTGACAATTTTGACCGGAGCCAGGGCAGCTCCTTCCTCAGCTATGCATATCTGGTTATAAACCGCAGGCTTACCGATTACATGCGTAAAGAAGGAAAAAATAGACGCCGTTTCATATTGGCAAGTAATACTTCTGCAGGATTATGCCTCAAATCCGAAGGTGAGGTGCGGGGATACAGCAGAGCAATCTCTGTTGAGAAGATTCGCAGCAAGATAACCGAATGCCTGGAGAAAAATAACCTCGAGGGCATGGTAGGCATAGCGACCGTGAAGTTGGAATTAAGAGAAGCTGCCCTCAAAAAGAGTGTCTCTGTTAATTCAATCCTGCTAGCTGAAAAAGCAAAGCCGGACAGCAAAGGAGAAAAATTGGAAATAAACAAAGATAGTGAAAATCTTTCAAAGATATACCATTTATCTTATCTTTGGTTAAATCCCAAACCAGATCTTTAACAGGCGGGAAGATAAAAGAAAAAAACCGGACTCATGAACGAGGATATTAGTCAAAAAACCAAAAGCACTGAAATCAAAAACGTCAAAGAAAGCAGAAGCTTTAAAGAGAGCAGCGGCAGGCGGAAGTACTAATAGTTTAAAGAAAACCGGCAATGGTGGTGAAAACAGCAGCGGAAAGGGAAATGTAGGCATCAAAGGGTGAGACCCCTAAGAACCCCAAAAATACTAGGGGTTGGCAGAATACGAAGAAGGGAAATCCCGTACCCCGGAAAGCCATACCCCGAAACAGGGATAAAAGCAGCAGTTCGCCTTCCCCAGGCCTCCTCGCTGAAGATTCTTTTAACCTACTCCCCCAGCTCCTACCTTAAATTTCCCCAAAAAGCCTTTCAATTATCTCCCCTCCAAACATCATCATAATTTTTTTATTCAAAAGTCCTATGCGGATGGTAGGACTTTAATAGGACTAATTATCCACAAACACATGTACTTTTCCACAGTTTTATCCACAAAAAATAATTCCACAAAATATACTGGAGGAAATGCCTATAAAAAATTTTAGGAAAAAAACAATTTAGTAACATATCTTACTATAATTGGAACCCTTAACCTATCCCACAGCATAGTATGGGGTAGAAAATATTTAAGGGAGGACTGCTTGCGATGCATGATAGTGACATCCGTGATCTCTTAAAGAAACAGCTTTTTAGGTATGTGGTTATTAACGGGAAGTTTAAGGGCATTCTCTGTTGTATCAAAGATGACTTTATTATCTTAATTGATTGCTGTAGAATAATTGAAATACCCATTGATGAAATTACTTCCATTGAAAAAAAAGCAATCGGTTGCCCGGAGAAAGATGATGACAAAAAGAAAAAGCACTGTGAACATTGTGAACATAATAATGAATAATTAAATTCCAGGGGTCATGGCTTAAGGCTGTGGCCCCATTACTTCTGAAACAGTGTCAAACGGGATTTTCATTACATAACATTATATTAAAAAAGTAAAGGAAGGGAGAAAAAATGTCAAATAACCAGAACATGTACTGCGCCCTCCGAGGGCCGGGCTTTATTGTTGACCAACAAATAATCAGAGGTCCTGAAGTTAGTGAAATTTCAGAAGAACTAAATGAAGGAAACTCTGTACCCCTTGAAGAACAGACTGATGCTTCAGAGCTACCCGCTGAAATTACCCAGAATAACAGCTGCCGGGAAAATAGCAAACCAAAAGTATCGGAATCAGACAGCCCCAAGGAAGAGGAAAATAATAGCAACAGCAACAGGTTAAAGCCCTCTTATTCTACCGGCTGCAGCAAGCAGCCGACCTTTAGGTTCAAAAGAGAACTGGAAAAGCTAATACTTTATTTCATCAATGTTTTCGCCGGGGGCAATAAGTTTAAAGGTGTGCTTGCCTGTGTATTGGATGATTTTATAATCCTTATTAACGGATGTACAATCTATGAAATTGTTACAGCCGAAATTGAAGCTATTGAATTTAAAGCCGAATGGTGCCCGGACAAAAACACGAATAAGACCAGAAAGCAGATTAAAAAAACTAGTCAGGAGCCGGTGCCTGAAAATCCTCCTGAAAATCCTAAAGATAAAAAATTATCCCTGCAGGAGCTGGGAGCAGAATATGGCAAAGCCTCAGAAAAGGCAGCACCAGTTGACCAAGAAGACAGCTCTCCTAGCAAAACGAACACGCCCCGCTACCTTTCAAGGTCAATATCTGTAGAAGAAACAACCTTTACCCCGCCGCGCGTGAGAACAAAGAAAACAAAGACATTTAAAAAGAAATAAGCAGAAATTATGGGGAGCTCTTCTTCCCCATGTTCAATCAATTCAGCATTTTTTTCACCTTACGCACATGTTCCGCTGCAGACACATTCCCTTTTTCATTTAGATAACCGGCGTAGATCTCCAAGCCCTCCGGAGTAAGCAGGTCCTCAAAATCTATTCCCGGTCCTTCTGTGTCTCCCCATTCAGCAAGGGCAATTTTCCCTCTTTCTAACACGCTGAGAATACCTTTGGAATAGAGAAAAACGTGAATCATAAACGTACTGGCAAAATGACTGTCACCAACAGCAGACATTAATTTTTTTACTGAATCCCTGAGCTCCTTGTCGGCACTTTTCTCTTTCCCGGTGAGCCATTCTTCAAAAAAGCGGTTTGTAGCAGCAATAAAAATGTCGTAGTCCGTTTCCCAGGCATTTTTAAAAATAGCGTCATAAAAGATTTCTCCTATTTCCTTACCCCCATTTTGGAATCCAGCGCTTTCTAACCATTCAAAAAATTTCTCCTTTAAGTTCACTAAACTTCTTACTTTATTAAAAATCGTTAAAAGCCCCCCAAGAACGGCATATGCAGGAAGTTCGAAATTGATTTTGTTTATGCCTATAGCTTTGAGTGCTGGTTCTGCCATAGAAAGAATTCTATTAGAAACATCTTCTCTAAGCAATGGGTACTTTTCAATTAAGTGCTCTATTTCAGTGGCAGCCGCTACAACCTCGCGGTCTTCCTCAATTTTTCTCCCACCTTCTTTTTCGTCTTTTAATCTCTCAAGTTCTTTTTGTATCTTGATTACTTCATCCAAAGAGACCCGTACAATAGCTTCCCATATGGGGTTATCCAGGGGCTTTTTACTTTGCAAACACACCATAAAGGCCGTTACCAATGCCGTCCTTTCATTAAGAGGGTACTTTCTTTTCCGCAGCCCTTCAAATATAGCCCAGGCAAGATCTTCGCTGTCCTCTTCGCTTATCACCTTGGGCAGCCACTCCTCCATTGCTTTTCTAAATAAAACTTCAAGTTCATCTTCTCCCGGTTCTTTCTCCAGGGTTTCTATCTTTGCATCCAGGAAGCTCATGAAATCTTCTATTTCTTTCATTCCGAACCGGATATGCCTAAAATTACCATCGCTAGCAAGCATGTTGATAAAATCAATTAAGGTATTATATATAAAATCAAAGCTATTCTCTTCGTCTTCCTCTTCCCAAAAGCCCCTTTCGATTAATTCCAGAGCTTCATCAATTTCTGCCACTTCCGGAACGTGCTCGTTCTCTTCCGCCGGCAGCCCGCACACCGCTGCAAGGGCTTCGGCAAACTCCGGTTCCAACCACTCCCGCAGGATCTTAAACCTTTGATAATAATTTTCAAGCCTGCTTATGCAGCATTTTTTGTATTTCCTGCCGCTCATACACGGGCAGGGCTCGTTGCGCTCGAAGTGAAAATATCCGGGCAATTCACTCACCTGCTTTTTGTAAATTTTTATAAATTTTGTATTATCATCATCTTTCATCTAAAACAATACTACAGAAAACGGCCTTCCGACGCAATACAGAACTATCCTCGGAAACATAAAACCCGTGCACCGCCGGCCTTAAGCTCATCCAAAATCTCCTTTCAGTTCCGAGACAGGTTGCAACTTGCCAAAAGCTTATAGTACCACAGGCCCGCCCGCTCGTGAGCAGCCCTTAAGTTTGCTTCCAGGGAATCTCTATTGGGTAGCCAGTCCAAGATCCCCGGGGAGTCCTCGTACAGGTATCCCGAAGGGTGGGGCACGACCTCCATGCCCTTCCCTTCAAAAACCATCAGAGCCCTCTTCATATGCACGGCGTCCGTTACCAGGATGATCCTCTTATACCCCTGCTTTTCCAAGATCCCCAGGGTTCTAACGGCATTCTCCAGAGTGGTCCGGGAAGAACCTTCCTCTATTATCTTATCCCCGGGCACTCCCATGTCCACCAGAGCCGCCTTCATAACCTCAGCCAGAGAAGCCCCTCCGCCCCCGGTTCAACTCCACCGCTCACGCAAAGGGGAAACCCCGTTACCCTGTAAACCCGGTAACCTTCAAAAAGCCTCTTCAGCGTCACCTCGCCGATCTCGGCAGCAAGCGATCCCCCGGCAGGCGAACCTCTGACAGCATCGCCCGATAGAACGACCACGGCCGTTTTTACCCCGTCATTCCGCATGTCCACCAGCTCCCGGAAAGAAAGGGGCACAAAATCATCCTCAAGGGTCCGCACGAGAAAATATTCCCCGGCACGGGAGCTGAAAAGGAAAAGCATGACCAAAGTGACCAGCACAAAAAAGGCAGCTGCTCTCCTCCTTCTGCCGCATAATAAAGCCATGGCTGCCAGCATTAAAAGAACAAACAGTCCTGGCGGTACGATAAAGGCGGAAATTATTTTCTAAGCAGCAGCAAATCAAACAAATTAACCACTTCCGAGTTTAAATATAAATACCTCTTTGTTCAAAACTACACTTTCCCGCAAGCAGAAAGTTCAACAAAAAGCCCTTATTTCCCCTGCTTAATATAGGCCTTGCTCTCGGGATACTTGAAAGTGTCAACAGCCCGTGAACGAAGTTTGAAGAAAGCGGAAAGACTTAATTTCCGGCATCACCCTTGGTAAACTCTAGGCAGGAATATCTTACAATAAGGTGGCGCTGTTCATGGGTTATGAGGTTATGCGGGTAACAACCAAGGGCCAGTTGACCATCCCTGCAACAATAAGAAAGCGGTAAGTATCCTTCAAGAGATGAGTAAAAAGCAGTTGATGGTGGTAATAACCAACTTCATTGTGGCCGAGTGTCATGCCCTGCTCTTCAGCAGGTCAGGGCCGGAAATAGCCCGCAGCTGGTTAAAAGGATTATGCTGGCCGGTAGAACGGGTGACAGAAGAAAATGAACAGCGTGCTCAAGAGATCATTTTTACCCATGTCGATAAAACCTTTTCTTACACTGATGTCACTACCTTCGCAGTTATGGAAAGGCTGGGTATAAGCACGGTGCTAGCTTTCGACCAGCATTTTTCCCAGTATGACTTTGTCCCTTATGGAACGAATCATTTCAGATAATCTACATAAACGGCAATTACGGGTCCTCATCAATAACTGAATCCGCTATATCACTCCCAAGAAAGACTTCAAAATTTTCAACCCCCATCTCGTCAACGCAAAAGAAAACTCCCCCTGCTAACCAGCGCGGGTGAATCGGGATCGTGCTGAAGATAATTTTTGCCAGCTTTGGAACCCGCGTTTGCGTAGCAGTAGATACAGCCGTGGGGGCAGGTATCGTACATACCAATGTCAACACTCTCGCAGCATCCGCACTGTTTGCGGGTGGGCTTGATTCGGTAAAGCCCTGCATCAAATCTGAACAAAGCTGCCAGGAGTTCTGCGTCCACGCAGCGGGCTTTTCTCACCTGCCCGCCGACCAGGTGATCATTGCAGCAGCTGTACAGATCGATGCCGTGCTCGGCGGCAATTTCAGCCAGCCGTTGGGCCAGGGCGGTCTGCTCTGCCTCTGAAACAGGTAACAGCTTTACCCCTTTTTTCTCCAGCGCATGCAGCCGCCGCTCAACTTTTTGGTAGAGGCTGACAAAACTTATGTAGCACTTGGTCGTGTACCCTTCCAGGAGGCGGCATAGGTCCCGGAACTGCCTGAGGTGGAATTTCTCGTCCGTCATGCTTGTTAAAAGAATTGGATCGTAGCGCCACTGGATATGCCTCGGGGAAAACATTTTGGAAATTGCTTGAAAGGTGGAAACGCTCACCCCGGCAGGCGGCACCCGGTCTTCAAATACCCTGGGCAACCCGGTAATGGTGTAAAGAAACGTCATCTTGTAACCCAGGGCTTTGAGTTCGGCCAGATACGGCAAAAAGGGAGCAAAGTTCTTTGACCAGAAAACAAACGCACCGACATCCTCCGGCTGCAATGACACTCGGAAGACCCGTTGGCTAAAGGGATTGCAGGTCAATACCCACCCTTGGCGAACCCGCTGCATAAACCACTCCCCGTAGAAGGCGGGGATGTCAGTACGCCGGCTGACCGAAATGATCTGAGGCTTTTTGCAGTTTATTATCATGCTGGTTTTGAATGAATTCATCTCTACATGTGGTACTTTACTCCATCTTATTTTCTATCTCAGCAAAAGCTTTTCCCATGTTCCCAGTTAGAGCATTAGCAAGTGCATCGTCGGGTTTAACAATCCAAGAACCTTCTTTTTTTTCTAGTATAACCTTGATCTCCGAAGTTGTCATCGGCGCATTGGGATCGTTTATTGCATTCTCAAAGTACTGTAGTAAAAAAGCATCGGTTTCCTCCTGAGACTGGCCTTCTGAAAAAGCCATAGCAAACGCCATGGAAAGCAGTTCACCTATTGCTTTGCTGGTTATACGCAGCAAATCAGGAGCAGTTATTTTTACGCTTACCTCCGCTTTATCTCCTTCTACTTTTTTGTCCCCTATTTCATATGTAGTAACTTTTGAGAGAATGGTTCTGGCCAACCGCTCACCCTGCTCGTCTTCCGTTCCCACTATATTTTTTTCTATGTCACAACCGCTGCAGGGTCGTAAGCTCTAACACTTCCTCCAAGTTTCATCAAGTTTTTTCCTATCTTTTCTTTGATTCCTTACAAAACATTAAAAGCTGGGAAAATAGTCACAGTCACACTCGCTGGAAAAACCCAGAGGCGTGTCACAACTTCATAAGGAGCTGTGTAATATGTAACTGTAACCATCGATAAACATGATCCACTCAAAAAGCGGTCTAAATATACCAAAAAATAGAGCCAACTATATTTGATACAGCAACCCATCCTCCAAATAAAAAAAGGCGAGGAAAGAAAGTAAAAGAACATGTATATTTTCTTAATTCCGGAATAATCCGA
>LGEZ01000002.1 GCA_001508005.1 Clostridia bacterium 41_269 | reverse complement strand
TTTACTAAATATTACGGCTCCCTTGGGCATTTTTTAGGTTTTTTCTTTATTAAAAAAAGACTGCCGAACTAGACTTTGTCGACAGTCTGAAAAGCCCGTCTCAATGACGGGCTTTTATGAATTGCTTATTCTATTTTTGGGAAATGGTTACGGTTTTCGTTGTCCCGTTCCAATCCACTTTAAGACCTATCTGCTCCGAAACAAACCTGAGCGGAATCATGGTGCGACCATTAACCGCCTGCGCTGGGACAGAAATATTAACCTCTTTACCGTTTACAGTTGCTTTCTGTTTCCCTAAAGAAAGGAGTATGGTTTTATCTTTATAAGAAACCATCACAGTTTTCGTGGACGGAAGCCAGTCAATTTCAGCACAGAATTGCTCAAGGCAGGCTTTTAAGGGAATCATCACCGTACCCTTTATCATCGCCGGGGATGTTTCCATTGTGTGGTTTCCTTCCGCCCCGTTTTTAACTACCGTAAAGGTCTTGCTTCCCAATTTCAAGATTACCTTATCGACATCTTGGAAAGAAGAATTGTCCTGATCACCGCTTTGGGACGAATCGGAAGAAGAACTGCCCCCCTTATTGTCTTGAGAAGAACCAGAAGAAGATTCATACCCCGGAATGAGGGCTTTCTTTATTTCTTCCACGGTTTTTCCCGCTTTCAGCAAAGATATTATCTCATATCCTTTTCCGTTGAGCCTCGGCTCTTCCATTATTTCATAAAGTTCGGGATAAGTGGTGAAAACATTGGCATAAAAATTAAAAGTAGATTTTATTTTTTCCGCCCATTTTGTTTCCTGCCACGGCTTGCCGTCTATCTCTAATAACTGCCATGATGGATAACCACCATCCATAGATGCTCCAAATCTAGTTATGATTTTTTCAACATATTCCTCCGGAGTTTTTCCGTTGAAATCATATCCATCTTTTATTGCGTTTTCTATTTCTTCATTGAAATCTCGAATCATAATTTTACCCGAAACCATATACTTCACCACAGGATACTTCCCCGCAAAAGCCGTTGAAGGCATCAAAGACACGCATATAAACACCGCAAGGGTCAGGCAGGCAAGAAATTTTTTTGTGCTCATAAAAACAGGCAGACCTCCCTTTATTAATTTATAACCCCAGCAGTATCCTTATTTTATCTTCTACCGCCGACATGACAGCAGAATTCACCTTTCCCAACTTAACAATCAATCTTTCCGTGGAAACAGACCTTATGTCTTCGCACTTCACAAAGCTTGTTTCCTTTAACCCGCTTTCCTTCGGCTCTACCCTCACATGCAGGGGGATTTTCTTGTCTTTCGTGGTGATGGGCAGGACAACGACCAGCTCTGCCGGGCCGAAATTAAAGAGATCGACCGAAACTACCAAGGCAGGACGCTTACCTGCCTGCTCATGCCCCCTGGTAGGGTTGAGATCAACAAGCCAGATTTCCCCGCGTGCTGGCTTATCCGTCATCCATCATCACCCAAACCGTCGCCTAAAGTTGCATTCCACTCCTTTCGCTCATCAACCTCCTCCTGCCATTTTTCTTTGTCTTTTTTCAAAGCGGCATAGGCTTCGTTTGTCTTTTCCAAAATCCACTGCCTGCGGTACATTTCAACAGCCCGGTCAAGCACGTTCTGCATGGTTTCATTGGTGCTGCCGGCTATCTCTTTGAGAATTTTCCAGGAACGCTGGCTGATCCTCACGTTTGCGGACATCTTTTCAGCTCCCTTCTCCGCAGTTTTACACACGCTATTATACAATATTGTATACAAATGTGTCAACAAATATACATAAAACGCCTGCTGCAAAAATATAGGGAGCCATGGGAACGGAATACCGCAGACCTTTCTTTTTGACCAAAGCGTAAACCATCACGCCCAGAAGCATTAACACAAGAAAAAACATCAAAACAAAAAACCCTTCCCCCATGTGAAAGGCAAGAGCCGACAGAAGCTTCACATCCCCTCCCCCAATGCTGTCGGGAAAAAGCAGGGCAGGGGTGAGATTAACGACAAAGACAAACGCCCCTACGATTAAGCCGATTTTTATCCCCGCCCGGTTTCTCATCAGCAGGGAAGTCCCCAGGGAATAGAACAGGATGGCAAGCACCGCCCCGTTGGGGATCTCCCTGCACTTTATGTCCGTTACCGCAGCATAAAAAAGCACCGCCAAAACGGGGATTTCGTGAATTAAAAAGCCGCTGTTAAAATCCGCTCACCCCCTCCAAATACTCAATAGCCAAGCAGGAATAAAGACCCTTTGATTTCACTGCGCTTCAGGTTCACCGCCTGCTCAGGGGTAACGATTAACGTTACGGCTGCGGGTATCCTGCTTTCGCTGTTGTACTGATTTTCCTTCTTGTCCTTTTTCTGCCCGATCTGCTCCCCTGTTTTGTTTACAACTTCGTAAACCTGCACCCTCTGGGCAATAATTTTCGCTTCCTGTTCACCCTGGCCTTTAGCCACAAAGCCGACATCCACGTAGTCTCCGGGCTTTATCTTTCCTGCCAGGGAAGAAGCAAGGTTAACAGAAATTGTTACCCGCCGCATACCTTTCTTAACAACAGGCGTGCGGTATCTGCTTACCATATTTTTTAGTATGTAACTGCCTTCGCTGATATCCACCTTTGCGTACCCCGACACTTTTTCCCCCTGCAGGTACATATCCTTTACGTAGGCGGATTGAGGGATAACCTTTGTCGTCGTGCTTTCGTCTATCCTCTCTCCGCTTTTAATGTCCGTTTCAGCGGCGATAACCTGTATCTTCCTGTCGCTTTCCGCTATGCCTTTGAAGTACATATACTGAACAAGGGAAATTGCTCCGGCAAGAACGATGCTCAACAGGATCAGGGTTGATTTTTTTCTGAATAAAATTTCTATTACCCCCTTTATTCGGATTTTAGAAAATATAAATTATCAACGTCCCTGTGGACGGTTATATCCACGTATTTCCCGAAAAGCCCCCTCAAGCCCGGACGCTCCGCTTTGAAATGAATGACCACGTGTATGCTGGTGTTCTGTATAAGGTTTCCTTTTGGGCACGTGGTCGGATATTCCCCGGGGTTGTATATTATGAACTCCTCAATGTCCACGGGGCTTTTGGCTATGCTTCCGGGTTGAGGGTTGAAATTTTCGTCCAGCCTCATGTTTTCACGGAAGTGAGATAAAAATGTCTCTTCCGCTTCGCTTTTGTTTAATACATACTCTCCGTAGGCAAGCTCTACGGGGTCAGCATTTTTAAGAGCGGCTAAAGCCGCTCCCACAACAGCGTCGTCCGCTGTATTTTTCAGGGCAAACAAATACTGCCTTTCGATTATAAAAAAGCAGAATATCATAAAAGGTATCAGAAACAAAAGCCCGAAAATTATCGTGCCCGTTCCCCTATTGTCTTTCATACTTTTTGCTAACCGATGTAATGGGACCGTAAACCATCTGAGAATGTTCATCAATCCTCTTTATTCCCCCCAATGTTATGTTGAATCTTCTGGTTACGTTGTCCATAGCAATTCTGATTGCTATTTCCTCACCGTAGGGGACAGGGTAAGGGGTAGCGTCTATGTGAACCTTTGACAGGTCAATCCCTTTGGAAGACAGGTATGCTTCCAAATCCCTGTAAGCCTCCGCTGTCATGCCTCCTTCAATTTCCATGCGGAGGAGAGCTTCCCTGGCTGCCTGCCGGATCGTATCGTACCTCGTCAGATCTATCAGCATGTAAACTGTATTGGCTATGGGAAGAAGCAGAAACGGAAGTATCAGCACGAAGGCTATTACTTCCCCGCTCCCCTTTTTCCAGAATTTCCTGCTCAACAACATAGGCATCGAAAAAGGGGGCAGAAAAACAGCCCCCTTCTTCTTCTACCCCTCCTTCCTTTATTGACCGTTCAGCACGTTCTGCATTTCGCTGTTGAGGTTGTTCACACCCTGCCCTGTGGTCTGCCCCAAATTCCTGATAAAGGGAGCCACAGCAAGGATGATGAACAGTAAGATCAACGCTACGGCTACGATCTCGTTTCCTTTCCTGTTCTCCTTGAATTTTTTGATAGAATCTCTGATTTTTTGTAAAAACGTCATAAAAAAAACCCTCCTTAAATTAGTTTTTTAGAATAAAACTTTCAAGCCCCCCTCAATGTTAGTGAAGTAGGGGTAAATATATAGCGTAACGATGGAAGCCATCAGGAAAAATGTTGCAGCAAGCACTTTGTATTCCATTGATTTATCCTGCCTTGCAAGTTTTGACGCTGCAGCGTTGAAAAGCGACGACGACAGGGTTGAAAGTATGTCCAGCGTTTTTCCTGTTCTTTCGCCTGAAGAAGGGCCATTGCCAAAACGTGAGCTTCTGGTAGATCAACCTCCTTACAGAACCTGTCCAGGCACCCCCTTTTCTCCCTTGACACTATGTAGTCCGCCGCCAGGCGGGTCAAGGCATCCTTTATTTCCTTTTCCTGCGCCGTCTGGGACACGATGAGGAAAATTTCCTCCAGAGGAACGTCCGCCGCGGCACCCAGCTCGAATATATCCACTATTTCGGGCATGTTTCTGCGGAATTTCTCCAGCCGGCTCTTCTTTGCAGAATTGATGTAGAAATCCAATCCGAAGAACCCTATGGCCAGCATAAGCCCCGCCTGCAGGCCGGTCATTCTCGTCAGGTAAATGTAAGCAGCGGAAAACAGAGCCAGCCCTATCCGTGCAAGGATGTATGTTTCAGGAGTGAGATTGAATGGATAACCGGCTTCCTTCAGCTTCCCGTCTATCTTTTCAAGAAAAGACTTCTTAACAAACCTGCGGACGAACAGCGAAACTTCATCTACCGTCCTCATGCGGTAGAGCTTCTTCTTAACGGAATAGATTTTGTATTCCCAAAGCAGGTTGTATATCATAAACGCTGTTACAACAAAAAAAAGCAGGCTGAAAAGTATAACCCCCACCCCCTTTTTTATGCTGTTGAATTAATATGCTTAATCATCCACAGGCCGAACACTATCGCAGCGGCATTGGAAACCGCTATCACCTGACCTGTTAATGTGTTCCTGATGGTGTTTGCAATCTCAACATCCGCCGAAAAGCTCATCATCAATATGAGGTTCATTACTATCATTACAAGTATCACCAGGCTTCCTACGTATGCGTTAGCCGACTTTATAGACTCAAGGGAAAACAGCGTCTCAGCCTGCTCTCTTAACTTGGCCAGCGCTTTTGTAAAGTTACCTCCGTACTTGACGTTCATTTTTGCGAAGTTGATGAATTTCCTGAATTCCCTGTTCCCCGCTTCTCTGGCTATATTGTCCAGGCAGTCGTATACGCTCATCTGAGTCTTTTCATAAATAAAAATGTTCCTTGCCAGTATGGATCTCAGCGGCTCCGCCACATAAGGAGCCGTAGCCTTTAAGGAGTTTATAATGTTTCCTTCAATGTTGTAGAACCCCATGAACGTCGTCAGGAATGTAAGGTATGTTTCTTTGATTTTCTTTGCATTCATGGAAGAAAGAAACATCATGCCCGCATAGGGCACGTATACAAGGGCTGAAGCGTAGAAAAGCGAAGCGAACCCCATCCTGCGGAAGAGGATTACCCCCAGAACAAAAAGGGCTGCGCTGAATATGAGCATGTTTCCCGCATCAAAAAAGGGAGCTTTTGATTTCACTCCCGATCTTGCTAATAAAACATCTATTTCTTTAAAAATTTTGTTTCTTTTCCCCAAAAAGCTTGCTTTCTGCAGCTTTAAAACCTGTTTTTTAATTTTAATTCTTGAAAGGAATTCAATCATAAAAAACAACGCCGCACTTAAGAGTGCGGTTTCAATCGCCGTCAGGAAAATCAAAACCGTTCAGCCTCCCTCGGCTCAAAAATATCCTGCACTTTGTAATTTTCCATGAACACTATCAGGTCAAGGGACACATAAAGCATTTCCCTTAAGTCGCTTACAGGAACGTCAGTGCCCGATCTCTTCATGAGAAGGATCAGCCTGTTGACCACTTCCTCCGCTGAGTTGGCGTGCACCGTGGCCATGCTGCCCCTGTGCCCCGTGTACACGGCGTTGAAAAAGTCCATTGCCTCTTTGTCCTTTATTTCCCCTATGAATATCCTGTCCATGCTCATCAGGAGCCCCATTTTTGTCAGCTCAAAGAGGGTGTATTCCTTCACCTCAGGGTTGTCCGACAACCTTACGAGTTTGCAAACTATGTCGGGGTGTTTCGGCTTTATTTCAAAAGTTTCCTGGATCAATAACCCTCTTTCTTCGTGGGGAACTGCGTCAATCAGAGCCCCCAAAAGAGTGGTTTTGCCGCTTCCGCCTTTGCCCGCCATGACGATGGTTTTTTTGTTAAGGACAGCTTCCCGGAAAAATTCCTTCTGCTCTTCGGTTATCATCCCCCGTTCCACCAGTTCATCAAGGGTAAAGCCCGTTGTGGGTTTCCTTATACAGATTGAGGGAGAAAGAACATTTATGGGCTTCAGAGAAACCACGATACGCAGGTTTCTTTTTCTGTCCGTCAGCACGGCTTCAGCGTTTGAGTTTTCGTCCAGTTTCCCTCCGCACATGGCAGCAATCTTATAGCAGTATCTTGTCAGGTTTTCTTCGCTTCCGAAGCTGACGGGGATTCTGTGTTTCTTCCCGAATTTTTTGATGTAAACCGTGTTGTAGGAATTCACGAGTATGTCGGAGATTTCAGGGTCTTCAATGTAGGGATGAAGCACTCCGTAGCCGAAAAGGATGTCAAAAACCTTCTGGATGAAGGTTTCAAATTCGCCTCTGTATAATTTTTGGTCAGCAACAATCTCCCTTATTCTGTTCTCCAATACCGCACGGGAAGCTTTCCCCTGCTCCACGTCCGCAACCAGATCAGGGCATTCGCTAACCAGCACCTCCGCTGTCTTTTCCGCTGCTGAAGTTACATGGCAATCGTCTATTTTTTCACAAACGCTGCTGTCCTGGGGAACGAAAGGGTTAATTAACCCCACCCAGCTTCACCTCCTTCAAGAAAAACCTTTTTCCCTGCGGTTCGCAGAACAGGGTCTTCACAATGCGCCCGACGTCACGCACAACGTTTTTCTGCCCCTGCCGCACGAAAAATATTTCGTTCTCAAGGGCTTTCTGGATAAACTCCAATTCCGCCGATTTTTTGTCCAGCATCTCATTGATTATTACCTTGAATTTGTTCTTGTCTATGACCCATCTGCTTGAAACGAAGCCGATCATTTCGGCCGTGTCTTCAATATTCACCGCTTCCTGGGTTGAAACGGCAAAAATCACGTCGCTGTGTTTCAGGGCAGAGTAAACTGAGGAAAGAAAAATGCCTCCGTAGGTGTCCACCACCACGTAATCAAATTCTTTTCTCAAAAAATCAAGAACGGCAGAGAAATGCCGGGCTTCAAATTCCATGAACGAATCCAGACCAAAACCGGTCATGATCCACAGCCCGTTTTTCCTGTGCAGGTGCTTTTCCATTACCTCTTCCAAATTTTGATCGTTCAAAACAGCTTCGTAAATATCGCTTTTGTCTGTCAGGGGCAGGTTGAAATGCCTGTGTACGTGAGGCGTGATTTCTTTAAAATCAGCCAACACGGTTTTTCTATTCTTTTTTAGGTTTTCTGCCAGAGCAATCGCCACAGCAGTTTTGCCCACTCCGCCCCCTGCGCTCCAAATAGAAATTACTTTGCCCAACGGTAAATGCACCTCTCTTGTATATTTTTAGTCAGAAAATATTTTCTGCAAAAGACTTTTACGCTGTTCTGCATAGATCATGTCTTTGAGTTTTGCCATACCTTTCATAAAAGAAAACCGCATCCCAGGAAATTCCCCTTCCCTGTAGGCTTTGTTCATGGAAGGGTCGAAATCAAGTTTTATTTTTTTAAAATCTGTTAAACCTTCTATTCTGGGTTCGGGGCACATATTGGCAATGAGAAAAATTTCCTTTTGAGGATACTTAGCCAGAAAGCTTGCCAGCCTTACCATCTCAGGCATATGTCCCGATGTCACGGCCACAAGGGTTGTGGATTGATCAACCGCTTCGATCACGGAAGGATCGCTGTTTTTATTGGGAAGGTCAAAAACAACTGCATCGTAGTTTCTTTTGGCATAATCCGCTATTTCCGCTATATATCCAGAAATGATTCTTTCGCTTTTTATCTCAATTAGATCAAAATTATGTCCAAGGGATATGGAATTATAACCTTCTGCGTTTTTTAAGGTAGATATATCTGCTGAATAGGAATTAAAAATGCTTTCTGGATTCACAGCATACACTAAATCGCTTATTCCTTCTTCAAAGGTCATAAGAACAAGCAAAGTTCTAACATCAGAAGAAAGAAGAAAAGAAAGCCCAAAAGCCACAAGGGAGCTTCCCACACCCCCTTTTGACCGTACAACAGAGATAATCTTCTGCCGGTATGCGGTTCTCACTGAACTTACTTTAATAATGCTTGTATCCCTTACGGTTTCTGCTTGTTTTTCTCTGACTTCGACTTCCGCCTTTCCGCTTAAAATATCTTCCACGATTTCAGGAGTTAAATGCAGGGCTTCCGCTATTGCTTCGGAGTCAAGATATTGGGACATCATCTTTATACGTGTTATAAGATCGAAATCGTCTGCCAAGGGTAATACCTCCTTTGCGAAAACCTTTTTAAAAAACAAAAAGGAGAGCAGGTGCCCCCTTTTTAGAAAAGTATTTTTTCCAGCAGGGATTCGTCTGCCAGCCTCTCCTTTCCCGCTTTTTCAAGAATACCGCAGGCTGTTTTATGACTTACCGCCCTGCGGTAGGGTCTGTCCGAAGTGATTGCAGAGTAAATGTCCGCTATGGAGCAGAGAGCTGTCTGTATGTTCAGGGGACCCTTTATACCCCTGGGATAACCTGTGCCCTTTTCGTTTTCGTGATGGTTTATGACCAGCGGGATGATTTCTTCGCATCCCGTGTCTTCAAGGGCAAGAAGCTCCGCTCCCCACAGAGGATGCTTCTTGACAATTTTCCACTCAATCTGAGTTAAATACCCCTTCTTGTTCAAGATTTCAACACTGATCTTTGTTTTTCCCAGATCGTGAAGCAGGGAGCCTTTTGCCAGACAGAAAAGAGACCTTTCATCCAGCTCAGCTTTAATACCAAAAACAGCTGCAACCACGCAGGTTTTTACAGAGTGAAAAAAGGTGGAAGGATCGTGCGCCGCTATCTTAAGGAGCCAGGAAAGAACCCTTCTGTCTCGTAAAACTTTTTCAACCAAAACATCGGCTTCAACAATATCTCTAAGGGTATACTCCTCTGAAAGCTGAAATTCCACTATTTCCTTGATGGTCACCGTATTTTTGTATATTTCTTCAATGCAAATAGATTTTTTTACCCGCCTTCCATTAGAACAGACAATAACTGCGGGAATTTGTAATTCTCTAAGCTCCATAAGTTTGTTTTCCGTAATTACTTCGTCTTTCTCCAGTATTTTTCTTCCTTCCCAGTCGTAAAGAGAACCAGAAGAAACCATTCCCGGATGCAGAAAAGAAGAAGTTATATACTGCACACGCACCATCCTTTTTGTTTTTTTTATCAAGAATATAAGCAAGAAGACTCCCACCTCTACAGGTGGGAGATGAATTGCTCTCCACCTATGCCACACAAAAACCTTTTCTAAATAAGTATGGCCTTACCAGTTCAATCCTTACGGGTTTTGGCAAGCCTTCAAGTTTAATGTAAGCTCCACGATTTTGCACGCCTTTGACAATATACTTTTGTCCTTCATAGATAACTACATCTTTTGGCTGGTAAACATACCTTTGCTTTCTTATACTCCTGCGTCCTTTAGATAGCTTTTGTCCCCTATACTTGCGAAGGTTTTCTGTGTTGTAGTTTTTGTTGCGAATTCTTCTGCCATTGAACAGTTCCTGCCCGGTTGCCGGTTTGCCGGTCCGGGTGTCGATATACTTTGCGTCGTAGAATTTTTCTAATGAACGGTTATTCCTGCGAACCTGCTCAAAATAGATTGGCTCTACTCTTTTTTGATTACTGCCACCGGCTATGATAAAGGCATCGTTATAATGTGTTTTCTCTAACATTAATGCCTTTCTTTTTGCTTTAGTAATATATCCGTAAGTATATTTGCACCCAAGAACATTCACCAGCTTCCATCTAACAACAGACATAAATGTTGCTTCTTTGAATGCTCGCAGTTTTGGTTGCCATCCCCACAGCTTACCGCTTCTCAAATGGTTTTCGGGAGTGTGGCAGTTAATGCACAGCGTTATTAAGTTGCTTGGCCTATCTGTTCTGTCCGGCTTCCAGTAACCTATATGGTGAACTTCCAAAGGTAAATTATCTTTACCGCAAAGCTGGCAGGTATAGTTATCCCTGTATAGAACGTATTCCCGCAGGTTATAAAAGCCTTTTTGTTCGCCATTTTGGTAGTCTATGCCTTCTATGTCCGGGTTTTTAATTTTTTGAATGTCAAAACTGGCCGCTTCTATAATAACTTCAGTAATTGGTAAAATGGATTTTAAAAGGTTAATAAACCTTACATGGCTGTCGTATTTGTGCTGTATGCTGGGTGGCAACCAACCTTCTGGTTTTCTTCTGTTATCAAATCTTGGTTTGCGGTATCTTAATCTGTTGCGTCTTTGTCTTCTATACATGGCTCGTTTTTTAAGTCGTTCGCTTATTCCTTGAAGAAGTTTAACCTCTCCGCTTATAAGTTCTTCCTTCTCTGTTACAGCAGAAAAGCCTATATAGTTGTATCCGCTGTCTATGCCAAGCGTTATGGGTTGCGTGTAGGTTGTGGTTTCGTATAATAGCTGAATAGTGAAAGGTTTTCTTTTGACAATTTTTGCCTTTTGGTGTTTTAAAAGTATTCTAACTTTTGCATGATTTTTGGTAGGCATTAGTGGTTTGCCATCTTTTGAAATAACATAAACCATTATAAGCACTCCTTGTAGAGTAATAACTCGCAGCAAAGCTGCGGTAGGTCCACATCGCCAAAGTTATGCAGGGTTTTACAGCAGCAGCACTTCTCCTACCCCTCAGAGATGTTTAACCACTGCCCGCAGTGTGCAGGACTTGTGGAGCATCCTGCAGTGCCTATATATTCCTGCATAACGTAGCCCCATCAGCCTTTCGGCTGGTGTCTGAGGCTAATCAACCGAGCTTGCATTTCTGCAAGCCCCCGCTTCTATAAGCGGTGGGTAGTTGACCTCTTAAGAATTTTCCCCAGAAAACCCAAAGCTCTGCCGTTCTCTTCCGCCTGTGCTTCGTAGGAATACCCCGCCATTTCTGCAATTTCTCCTGCGAGTCTGTGCCACTGCCCATCCTCAAGGTTAACTTCTCCCTTATAACCGCCCAGAGCGTGCCTGTCCCAATCTTCAGGAATAACAGCGACGGTTTTGGGAAGCTGCTTAACATCCTTTTTGAATCCTGCGGAGAACGACTTCTCTATTTTTTTGACGTTTTTAAGCTTCGGGCTGAATCTGTTGAGAACAATGCTGATCCTCTCAGGCGTTACCCCCATGCTTAAAAGATACGGTGCATACCTCCTTGTGTCTTCTTCGGAAAACACGGACTGATCCACAACTGCAAGAACCCTGTCTGCCCTCGAAAACAAATCGAAAAGCCAGGGCTTGGTCCAGAACTCCGCAGGAGTGTCTCCCACGACAACGGGATACATCTGTTTCAGGGTTTCAATCAGTTCGGCAAACTGACTGCGGCTGAAATTGGGAATCGTTCTGTTCATGGGACCGGGAAGAATGTGCAGATCTCCTTTTTGGATAATAATGTCCCTTATGAAGTTGGGCCTTACCGGCTTCCCGACAAGGTGCTCCATACCGGGAACATCCTTTATGCCAAAAAAGCTTGCGATGTCCGGCCCCCCAAGATCAAAGTCCGCCAGGAGAGTGGGAATCCCCGCCCTCGACAGAGCCACAGCAAGGGTTATGGCTACTGTCGTTTTCCCTGCTCCCCCTTTGTTTGCAGCAGTGCAGACAAGAACTCCTCTGCTTCTGCGCCTGCCCTCAACCTCAACGGCTTTTCTGCTGCCTTCTCTGTCAAGCATGGTGATTATTTCCTGAAGCCTGTCCTTAATTTCTTCCGTTGAGATCTCTCCTTGATCGTTTCCCAGTATTTCGCTCACGGCTCTTTTTACCTTCTTTGATCTTTCTTCTTCTTCGTTTTTATTGTGCTCATCTTTCAGGGAAGAGGCTTCAAGGGAAACGGCAGCGGGGATTCTGTGCTCATCTCTGGCTTCCTCCTCAATCTCCTCAAAGATCGGCTCAATGATTATCCTGCCGTCGGGGTCGATCATTTTCTGGTTTTTGAGCGCAGTAAAAATGGTGTACGGCCTTTCTCCGGGCAGCCTTCCCGTTACGATATTGTACAGCCCCATGTCGTTTGCAATTTTAATGTACTGCTTCTGACGCTCATTTTCTTCGCCTGCAAGAAGCACAATGTGCGAACCCGCAAAGAAAGCTGCTGTTTTCTTCAAAGCTTCTTCGGGCTTTGCTCCAGGAAGAAACCTGCTTAAAACAACCACGTCAACAGGAACATTTCTGCGCTCCTCCACTTCTTCCCAGGCACTGCAGCAGACAAACTCCCAGCCCCCGTAAAGGCCGCTTTTTTCTAACTGGTGCTTTAAAAACTCAACAACACCCTCTTCTACAGCCAGAAGGCATTTCAATAAGCACCGCCTCCCCTTATCAGGTCTCTCTGACCAGGTATACTTTCTTTTCCGCTGCTGCTTTCACAATTTTCCCAGCATGTTCAGGAGGAACTTCAAGACCGATAGACGCTGGCTGGGAAGACTTCATTTCAGCCATTTTCCCGCCTCCCGTATCCCCTATACTGTCCCCCTGGGAAGTCAGAGCGTGAAGCACTCTTGCCCCTTTGAGGACAAGGGAAGATTCTCCCGTATCTTTGTTTATTATGTAGACGCTCACCTTTTGTCCCGGAAAAGCATAGGCAGAACTCGAAAGGTCTACGGGAACAAAAACCTCAACGAAACCTTTTCTTGCCTCTTTTCCGGAAGCAAGGGCATTTTTGTAGACATACTGCCCCTTTATCATGGAGACTTTTGCCGTTTTCCCCACAGCTTCTTCGTAGGATGCAAGGTTTTTCGCTGCAGACTTCTGAGCCTTCACGGACTTAATGTTGCTCCTGCCCAGTTCGTCTCCCACGCTGATATACTTCGTTACTTGAGCAACTTCCACCGTTTTCACCGCTTCGTTGTACTTTTTGTTCGCAGACACAACAATCAGAAGGGTGAAGATCAGCGCAAGGACAAAGGAGACTACAACGCTTATCTTTCTGCTCATTCAAAAACCTCCTTAAGCGTATGAAAAATTTTAATTTCGTGATGGCAATCCTTTCCTTTGTCTATATTCGGCATATGCCCGCTCTAAATTAGCGGAATCTAATTCCCGATCAAAAACGTCTTGCCCGCATTTTTCGCAAAAAGCCACCTCAGCCTTAATCGTTATTGGCTCTCCACGAACCGGATATGTTTCGTCAATGAGTTTTACAAGCAATTTCCTTCTGGCATCACAATTGGGGCAATATCCCTCTTTCATCATGCGCAGCCGCCTCCTCCCGCAGTCATAGCAGAACATTTTTGTGCTCAATCAGAAACGCTCCTATCCTTGCCCCTTTTCTGTCTATGTCCCTTGAAGTGAGGGGAAACGGAGGAATAAACCAGTCCCCCTTCTTCCAAAAAGCGTTTCCGTTTCCCCGTATCATTGCCCTAATCCTTGCCGGCACGGGAAACGATGTCCTCCACAAAAGCAGGTCTCCCTGCATTTTTTGATAAATAAGAAGCAAATCACGCTCCAGCATTTGAAGAATTTCCTTCGTTTCAAAGGTTTTGACCACCGCAGGATTCAGGTGAATTTCATACGCCTTTTTCCACCTGCCCCTTATCCTTTCCCCTGCGGAAAACAGCATCAGCTCTGCAAAGAATTTCGGGACCCAAAGAAGGATAACAACCGAAAGCCCCATGTCCCTGCTCCTTCTTTCAGCCCTTTTCAGCAAAGGGAAATATGCACATAAGAGTATGAACAGCACAAAAACAGCGGAGAAACCAATCTTTGATCCCCCCGCTGCTGAAACAATTGCAATTACAAAATACGCATACAAAAGAAAATCTCTAAAAACAATCGACATTTTTCGACAAATTCCCTCTCTATCAAGGATATACATAAGAAGCAGAATATCCGCTTCCAGGCATATAAGAGCTTACGGAACGCCCAACACCTTCAAGGGTGTATCTGCCCACATTCACATTCCCCACGGAAAAGTTGAAGGGAACATACAGACGCACCCACACGGGAGTGCCCCACGGGACGGGGTATACATTGCTCACTTCAATATCTATCCTGCTTTTGGAAACATTTATTCTGTCCGCAAACTCCCGCATGGCCCTGTCTGCGTCCGTTGTGTAACCGCCCCACTTGCCCATGGACTCCGCAACAAACTGGGCCTGATTCTGCACGGCGCACCACTGCCCGAACATTATAATCCCCACTGCAGCAGTGAACGAAACCATGAGAATCAGGAATATGACGAATATTACCATGATCACATTGTCAAGCAAAGGGAATCATCCCCTTTTTCCTAAAATCCGAACTGCCCCTGCACCCAGCTGATAAAGCTGTTCCATATGTTTGATATTGTGTTTGGAGCCAGAACCATAAGAAGAACCACAACAGCCACAACAACCACAGCGGCTCCTATCACCCAAACCATTTGATCTAGAGAACCTCTTTCATCTTTGAGAACACAAACGGCACCTCTGATAATTCTTCCTGCCAGCTTGAGCATTTAAAAACCTCCTTTTAGTATTTTTCAAAGTTCTTGCGGAAACAGGAAGCCCTTATTTTATCTGATGACTTGCGACCACAGAGTAGTAGGACATAGGAATCTGGACCTCCCGGTATCCAACAAAAGGAAGCTTCCCCTCCATTACTGAAACGGTTATTTCTGCATAGTAGCCGGGTTCTTTTGCCGTACCGCCCGGAAGGGCATCTCCGGGGCTTACGGTTTCAAAGTGCCTGATCCTGTATTCTTCCGCTCCCACCATTTCGTCCATAGCAGCCTCAAAAAAATCTCTCACCAGGCCTTCGTTCAATTCCACCTCCTCTATGTCTCCCGTAACATTCACTGCTTTTGCCGCAAAATCAAGGGCTTCCGTGAAGTACATATACTTCGTCAGGGATTCTTTCCATACTCCATAGGCTGCTCCCATGATAAAAGCGCATATGGTGATGAGAAAAACCACGTATATTCCTGCAATCTGCGCCGCAAGAAAGCCCCGCTGATCCTTCAGTAGATTAAAATTGTTGCCCTTAAAAGGGTTAAAAATAAAAAAAGTGCTAAAGAAAACAGCACTGCTTTTAAAATCAGAAAAACCAGCCTTTTCATACATTACAACTCACATCCCTCCCATGCTAAAGGAGATTTTGCTCAAGAGATACTTCATCCCGGGATACGCAAAAACCAGAAACACTCCTATGAGGCTTATCACGCACACAAGAGCAAAATAAGCAGTCTTCATTGTCGTTGTCCTTGCAGCTGCTATTTCTAAAGCGTTGTCCACCTGATCCGAAAGATCAGCAAATATATCCGCCGTTACCTTTGCGTCCCAGGCAGCGGACAGCCTAAAGCACACAGCGTCCACAAGGGAATGCTTTGCCTTCTTTGCCAGAACATCAACCGCTTCTTTAACTTTTCCCGTACGCTTTATCTTATCTATTACAGACTCCAATTCGCTTTTTAAGGGATCGCTCAAAAACCCTACGCTGTAGGACAGCGCCTCCCTGGGAGTTATCCCTTCGATTTCAAGAAAAGCAGGCATAAAGCTTATAAGAACGGGCATGTTTTCAATTACCCGTGCCTGCCATCTTCTGAATTCTCCCTCAATGAGCTTTTCCGTAAGAAGGATACCTATTCCGAAAAAAAACACCGCTGCAAGCAGTGCAAAAACCCCTATGAATTTCACGGTAAGAGCGAAAGAAAGAAATGCAAGCAGAGAAGCCAGAAGTATTCCTTTCCTTGTTACCTCTTTAGCTGTTTTTCCGATTACATTGAGCATCTCTGCATTCCTGGAAGAAGCAATCCTTTTATTGATTCCTGCCCTTACCCTGTCTACAGCAGCTAAAACAGGGGGAATATCGTATTCGTGCATCCGTGCGGTTATGAAAAAGAAAAGAAAGAATACGCTCACAAACAAGCCCAGGGCAAAAAGCATTTTATTGCCTCCTCTTTTTTTTTTCAAAGATCCGTCGTTTTTGAAATTTTCCTGATCATAAAAATAAGCCCCACGATTATAAGGGAGCTTGCAAACATTATCATCCTCCCTATGCCTGTAAAAAGATGGGAGAAAATCGTGCCGTCCATAATAAAACCAACAAGCAGAACAAAAACGGCAAATACCGCAGCCGCTTTCGGCTCAAACATCGCTTTCCTCCGCTCTGTCAGTATCCGCTCCCTCTGCCTTAAAGCGTAACCCAGCCTCTTTAACCCCTTTGCGGCTGCGTATGGGCCCCCTGCTATCTCAGAAGCACTTATTATGGACGCCACAGCTTTGAATTCTTCAACGCCGTATTTCTTAACCATATCCTTAAACATTCTGGGAAAAGAAGCCGAAGGATTAGCATTTCTGATGGTCAGCATGTTTTTAAATTCCGTTGCAAAGGGTTCGTCAAACCTTTCAGCCATTGTTCTTACCACTTCGGAGGTAGGCTGCCCCACTGCAAAAAGACCGGCAGCTGAAGTAACAAAATCTGCTGCCATTTTTTGATACTTTGCTTTTTTTCGCTCCGCCACGGATTCGTTTATCCAGAGGGGAACGTGCCATCCCAGAAATGCCCAGACAAACGCCCCCAGCGGTGTCTTCGTTAGAGCAAGGAACACAATAAAGAAGCCAAGAGAGCTTAAAAGGGGCAGAGCAAACCTTATCACGAAGGCTTTTATGGTATATATATCAGGCACTTCCCTGTTTACAATCGAAAGAAAAAGAAAGAACAGGCTTAAGAACAGCAGAAGAACAAGCAAAAGATCAGCACCCCCTACGCTTCAATGTACGGCTCCATCACTTTAGCATACTCATCTCTCATTTTTCCTCCCGCAAAAACAAGCTTTGCAAGCTTTTCTTCTGATATGGGGTTCACATACTTCCAGCGCATCACCTTGCCGCCGGATTCTGCAAACGCCTGGGTGTCGAACTCTATAATTGTCCTGTATCCTTTGCCCGGGATCACTTCCACAACGGACATCAGAAGCCTGCGCCTGCCCTTTTCGTCTTCAGTTATTTTTTCTTTGTCTAAAAAGATCACAAAATCAAACATTGAGGCTATCTGCTCATCAAGAAAGTTTCTGGGAAGCTGAACGCCTCCGTCCAAAAACATTCCAAAAAGCCTCGTCCGCAGGTCGTTAATGCTGCCAGCGTGCCCCGTAGTCCAGAAACCGCCTGATGTGGAGGACGCCATTTGGGAAGCGGCTATTATCTCTTTTGAGCGCAGCTCACCTACAATCGCACGGTCGGGATTATTTCTGTTCATGGTCTTGCAGAGCTGGGTCATGTCTACAATTGTCTTGTCTCCGTAAACCACTTCTACAAGATTGACGCAGTTCGGAAGGTTAGGCATGTATATTTCAAAACTGGTTTCAGCAATAAATACCCGATCAATGGGATCAATGTGCAGAGCTAAAGCACGCATGAAAGTAGTCTTGCCAGAATCCGTCCGCCCGAATATTCCAAGGTTAGCGTGCCCTTTGACCAAGAGATCCACGATCATGTCAGCAACAAATTGTGGGAGCATTTTGTTTTCCACAAGCCTTTCAAGGGGCATGGGAGGACGGGTAACCGGAGACTTCCTTATAGTTGCTGCTATGCCCAGGGGACTTGCTTTAAAGCCTATGACCGCTAAACGGCTGCCGTCTTTCAGCCATGCGTCAACGATAGGGGAATCTTCAGTGAAGGGCCTTCCTGCGTCTTCGCAAATTTTCTGGCAGTACCTCAACACTTCTTCGTTGCTCTTGAAATACTGCTTCCCCGCAGGCCATGTTCTTCCTCTTCTGCCGTAGAACACTTTGGGAATGCCGTCTGCTGAAGGGTTAATAAACACTTCTGTTATCTCTTTTGCCTCTTCTCCCACAAAGAATTCCTGCAGTACCCCATATCCCGTACTCTGCCCCAGTATTGCTTCAACTACAATGTCAATTTCGTCAGGAGCAAGGTCTTTTCGGGTCAGCACAGCACTTCTTACTATTTCCCGCACTTCATCGTAATTGCTTTCTTTTAAAGAAAGGTTCTCAAAGATTTCAGGATGCCTGGTCGCAAGGTCAAGGGCTATTTCGTCTATTATGCGCTCCCTCTCCCTTTCTATGTGAGAAAGCCAGTCCTCCTCAATGAATTCAAGCTTTTCAGGCAATTGAATTCCTCCTTTTCGCCCGTTCTATAAAAAAACAAACGGAGCAGGTGAAAATTTTTTTCACAAAAAAAAAAGGAGCGGAACAAACTCCGCTCCGATCACTGCGACAAACTGTCCACACCTGTACCGTTCACTAATAATTTACCCGTTACCATTCCGCTTTCCGTACCCGTGCCGTATCTGGTGCGACGCTTTCCGTTTACCTTAACGGTATATTTGTACCTGTACCATACCGTGTAGTTTGCCGTTAATGTATAGTATTTCGGCTCTGCTGCCATCAGCTTCTTCGTGATGATATTGTAAATTTTTGCTCCGTCCATCGCCCAGTCTTCCTGAAATTCTACCGTTGCTTCATGCCCGTTGGGTTTCATGTCAATGGTTCTCACACCCAGCGGGGGCAGAGGGTTGCCGTACACGAAATTGGGATGTTTTTCGGATATGTGAGAGTAGCTGATGTTATGTGCCAGCTTACTATCGTTCCCCTTGGAGGAGTAGGCTTTTTGGGCCTCAAAGTAGCCGTTACCCAGTCCGTCCACTTCGCCGTGTTTTCAGGTCTTGTTATCTTCCTGTTCTGGCTCACCGCCTGAAAGGTCAGCCTGCTGGTTCCCGTATCAACGCCTGCAGGGTCAATGGTTATTTCCATTTCGTTGTCTTCCCAATCTGCGTCTCCTTCGATGTCGTAAGGTTCGATTTTAGCATACAGCGTTGACGGCTCTCCTTCTATTCCTGTAAACTCAAATTCAAACTCTTTTTCCTCTCCCGGCTCAAAGGTTTCGATTTTGCCGTTCACTGACGTTATGGGATAACCATTGTGCGTGAGGGATAATCTTGCCTTAACTGGCTTGTCATAAGTGTCTTTCAGCCCGAACACTACCGTGCCCGTGTAGGTTTCGCCGCCCTGCGTTTCTTCAGTGCCCGGATCAAGGTCGGCTACATAGAGGTCGGGAAGCTTCTTCGGGATACCGTACCACAGCAAAACAGCAGGCATTACCCAGCGCCAGCCCTGATTCTCTTCCGTCCAAACAGGATAAGGAGGATCTTTAAGACCAAAGACACGACGGACAGTGCCGTCTGTCAGATCAAGGGCCCACTTCCTGGGATTTTCATGCAAAGTAAAACTCCAGGTTACTTCCGCTTTTCCCCGTTCAGGATCGGCAAGCCTTGCGCTTGCCCTGGGGTTCTGGGGAGGCCATCCGTTGCACCAGTAGTTGAAATCATCCCACGGCAGCTCTCCTTTTTCGCCGTTTAAAAGATAAGGCCTTCCTCCCGCTTTTTCGTACCATTCTCGGGTTACGGGAGGAGGTTCAATCACTTCTACCCTCGTAAGGGTGTACTGGGACAAAAGCTCTTCGGGGAAAAAGTAAGGGAAGGTTTCCGTTTTCCTATCCCCGGGCTTGTCCGGTTTTCCGTCGTTGTTTGTGTCGTCCCACTTAATGCCGTCCTGAGACCAGATGTCAAAATACGCCAGAATTACCTCCTGCTTTATCAGCTGCTCTTTTTCTGCTGCATGGACTGGAAGAGGAACTAAAGAAAGCAAAAACGAAAGAAGAACCAAAGTGCTTATACCTTTCTTCAAAAAATACACCCCCTGATTCGGCTTTATTTGCCCCTAGAATGAAAGAAAAAAGACGGGGTAATGGTTTAAAAAACATTACCCCGCAGCTTTTTTTTCAATACAGGGCAAAATAGAGGCTATTTTTTGTAAATGGGATTGTCTATGATAAATGCTGTGCCTTCTCCATAGTACACAAGAACTTTTGGTATCCTGGTCATGTCCGGAGGAGGAGGAAGCTCATTGTCTTTTTCATCGTAACCGAAAAACTCGCTGGTCTTATACAGCCTGGTTTCCACGACGGGCCCGAAAACGGCTTCTGCCGGATACATATAGCGGATCTTGTTGCCTTCTTCTATCAGGCACATCCCAGGCATGGCTACTGCTCCCTTTTGAGGAACGGCTACAGATAAAGTTACCCCTTCTTTGGATACCTTCATGTCCATAAGAGCTCTGGTTTCAAAAAGCCTAATCCCGTTGGGTTTTAAGTCGTTTACAGTCAGACGCATCACTCTAGGACCAGTAGTATACGTTCCGTTGAATATTCTTTGTTTGATTGCAGGGTCTATATACGAAAAATCTTCCGGGCCCCACGATTCCCACTCAGGCTCTTTGGCTTTGTTTATAAGCTCCATTATCCCCTCAGTTGTAGTCGGCCACTGATTAGTAGGAGGAGTGGGATTCTGCTGCCCTACATACTCCAGTATGCCTGAATAATCAGGCTTCTCTTCCCCCTTGGGCCAGCACACGACTACTTTGTTTTGGGGATCCCACGCCACTTCGTAACCTAAAGCCTCAGCCACAAACCTCGCAGGCAGATAAGTCCTTCCGCTCTTCAGCACGGGTGCCACGTCCATAGCCCTGGATACTCCGCTGCTTTTGATCTGCTTCTTGCCCACGGTCAGCTCAACTACAGGAAAGCCCGGCTCCTTGAAAGTTACCTTCGGAGACTTCCACAGAATGTATTTGTCTGTTACGCCAAGAGCGTTGCCCAGATACCTTATGGGAACAAAGGTCCTGCCCGACTGAATAAAAGGCGCAGCATCCATCTTTACGCCCGGGGTCTCTCCGTTTACGAAGTATTCCTTCATTCCCACAACGAAGACTACACTCTTCACTAATTTTCCGCCTTCGTAAACGTCAACCTGTTCTTTATCCTGAGCCAGCACAGGATAAGCGAAGCAGGCGAAAAGAAACGCAAACAGAAGAATTAGGGATAATCTTTTTTTCAAGAGAAAAACACCTCCGTTAAAATTGTTTTAAAATATGCTACACAGTACACAGCAGCTCGCATTCCACTTTTTTCTATTTTAGCACGATGATGGGTTTTCCGGAAATCACCTCCTGGAAAATAAAAAAGCCCGGGCAAAAACGCCCGGACAGCTTATTTTATTTTTTTCCGCAAGCTCCATTAGAGCAAAAGCTGTGAACAAAAAAACACAAAAACCTTGAGATTTCTGACGAAGCTCTTATCAACTGAGAAGAACGGTTATTTTAGATAAAACTTCCTCAATAACACAAACCGGTGCCTTGCACACAAATTGAGCAGACCTCGCACGCCAATCCAGACTTTTAATTTGATCCGCCAATATAACTCCTGATATGTCCAGATTTTCAGGCTGTTCAGCTTCAAAAGGATAACCTTTAGTCTTAGAGGTTATGGGACACATCAGCGCAAGCCCTGTTTTCCCGTTGTAGGCTTTTGGGGAAATAACAATTGCCGGACGCAGGCCTGCCTGTTCATGACCAGCCTGGGGATTGAACTGCAGCCACACAATGTCCCCTCTGTCGGGTACGTACCGGCTGGATGGGCTCACCATATTTCACGCCCTACAGGGCTCTCAATAACTATTTCCTCATGCAAATTTTCCGGTGTGATCTGCGACAAAAGCGTTTCCAGATCGTACTTCACCGGACGGACAACAATTGCACCGTCTTCAATATAAAAGTCAACCGGCGTCCCCTCTTTAAGACCGACCTTTTTGGCAAAGGATTTGGGTATCCGTATCCCCAAACTGTTGCCCCATTTTTGAACTCTTGGCTGCATATCAGTGCTCCTTTGTGAAATCGTTTATTTATAGTATATACGTCCCGGATCGAAAACATCAAGCCTTTCATTGCGAGACTTCCAGGAAACACTTCCTGGAAAACAAAAAAGCCCGGGGATGTTTCCCGGGCTTGAAGAGCGCACGACAGTTTTTATGATCTCGGAGTTTTGTAATATGGCTTTGGAAACGCTATTTTAACCGCTCAGGGGCCAGATCCCATGCTGGTATGAGAAGATCGACTTCTTCTATTGTGCCGCATAACACTTCGGCTTCAGGAAAGTGTTCCCAGATACGATCCGGTATCAGGCTGGCAAAGATACCGCCTATTCGTATTTTTGCATTCGGGAACCCCATATGGTAGTACCTGTAAGCTCTCACAACAGGTTTCCACGCATAGGTAAAAAGACTGGTTATACAAACAAAATCGGGTGCTTCCTTTTTTGTGTAGAGCTGTCCTTTTCTGACGAAGTGCACCTTGTACCCCTTTTCTCTGTACAGTGCAGCAAGTTTGAGAAGACCTAGAGGGGTTACCGGGATATTTGAAGTTTGGTTCAACCAGAAGGATGTTCAAAAGCAAGTGCCCCTTTTAAAATCTCTTTTAAAAACAAAAAAACCCAGGCAACTTGCCTGGGTTAGAAGGGCAGGTCTTCAAAAAACTCTGTTGAATCTGTTGAGTCTGCTGAGTCTTCTTGCTGTTGCGAATTAATATCAGCGTAAGCATTAATGTTATTTGCTTCAAATAGTTCCTGCGGAGTTGAAAAAACGTCAATTATTTCAGGTACATTTCTTGATAGAAGACAAATTGGTCCGTGAACAGCAAATGTATGAGTTCTTCTTTCAGAAAGCGGGTCTGTTGGATCTGGAATCTGGTTGTATACCCTTAAAAAATCAGAACCAAAAGTTTCTCTAAGTAAGTCAGCATCAGTACCAGTACCTAATCCATACCCCAAAATTTTAACACGGGTATGTTCAAATAATTTTGGATCTAGAAGGGAAATGCGTGTTGAAATTACCATCCATCCTAACCCAAATTTTCTCGTTTCCACAAAAGCATTTATGGTTGCTTTTTTCGCCTTCTGAGCATACTCTTTGTTTTCCAGATACTTTTCACTAGGGGCTATTCTGTGAGCTTCGTCTAAGACTACAAGCGTATTAAAGTTAGTTTTCTTTTGTCTTTTATAAGTTTCTAGAGAAGCATTATAAAGATTGTTAAGTATCTCTTTTATCAAAAGATATTTAACAGAGTCCGTCCAGTCAAGAGAAGATAAATCTACCACTATTGTTTCTCCTTTTTTATTTGGTATACTCCAAGTAAGTTTTTTAATTGTAGTTTTTCTTTTTGAAGTATCGAAAAGTTCTGCCACTTTTTTATAATCATTCAAGAACGATTTATAGGAATCATCCTGATTAATTAAACTTTCCACTCTTTGCCTTCTTTCTTTATCAGAGTATACACTTTTAAGAAACCCTTCAGACAGCAAAATTTTCCTTAAAAAAGAACCATTTTCCATATTAATTGCCTTAACAGTTTCATTAAGTTTTATTCCATTACTTTTCAATGCCTTAATAAAATATTCGCTAGCATCTTTTTGGTTTTCGGAATGCTTAACCCCTATATTTTTGAAAACCTCGTGCCTAACGAGAAGTTCTTCAAATATCTCCCATGTATCTAATGCAATATTGTTCAGACTGTATAGTAAGGGACGTTTTCTGTTTATATTATCCCATAATTTTCCAAGTTCCAACTTAAATGTTCCCCTATCCTGATTATTAAAAGCATTTGTGAATTCTCCAACAGGGTCTAGAATAAATATATTCATTTCACTAGAGTTCTTCGCATATCCCAAAAGCATCATTTTAGCCAGTGTAGACTTGCCACTGCCTGACTGTCCCGCAAGCAGTATGTGATAAGCCTCACCCAGAACATCGCAGTCAGCCAGATAAACATAGTGTGGCATTTTTGTCCCGCTGATCTTTCCAAAAGAAAACAGAAAGTCAATCGATCTGAAGAGGCTCTTTTTTAAATCTTCATCAACAAAACACACTTTTTCCACTGGCCTCAAAGGAAAATCCAGCAACACTCTTTTCCCTTCCGAATTAAATGCCGATATTACTTCACATTCAAGAATAAGAGATGTTTTTGATTTAAGTATATTTTTAATAGCTTCTTTATCTTCATGCTGTGCTATGCTTCTTGCCACTTCAGGATGCTCTGCTAGAGAACTTTCTACACGAAAATTATTGATTTTACCTAAAACATACCCAGAACTATCATCTTTAGAAAATTGAACCTTTACAAGTCGGTTTAGTATAGAAATACCTTTGTTCAACAATTCTGGATAAACCAAAATTTCAAACCTATCATTAAACAAAGGAGTTAAAACTATACCCAAATCGCTCATCTGTATTCCTCCTGTAATGGTAATTTAACCTCCAAAACAGAAAGAAGCTGCTTGGCAAACCTGTCAGCCACTTCTATCGGCAAAAACTCTTTTCCAGTCGTGAATAAATAGAAAAATAAAGGATTAAAATGACTGGAGACCACACATTCAAACTTAAAAATCCTGCCGCTTATTCCCTTCATGTAATAAACCCGCCTCTTATTTATAAGATCAATTATCTTTTTTGCATTCCTTTTGTCATCATCATCTACAGCTTTATATGTTGAGGCTTTTTTTAAAGCCTTCAAACCAAACATATTCTCCGTTATCCAGAATAGAATCTAAAAAAAGATACGTATTCACCTTTTCTCCCATTTTTTCTTCAATAAACCTGCTGGCCTCATCTCCTTTTGACCTAAACGCTTTCGGAATAGCCACAAGGGGAGTGTATTCCAGCATGTAGCTGAAGCTTTTGGTAACATCTTTATAAAGTTCCTGGAGTTTTCGGCGAAGCCTAGAAGGCGAACTCCCTTTAAATGCAAGAGTGAACGCAGAATTAAGTTTTATAAGGAAAGTATGCAGTGACCCGTCCAAAAATATATACCTGTAAGACCTTTCTTTTTCACTTGCTAATAAAATTTCATTAGAAAAAGCCAATCCCTCTAAAAGCCTTACAGCCCTTTCCTCATCTTCTTCCGCCATGCCTGTCGTCTCTATCTCTATACAGCCCATGCTGTCATCTAAATACCTATCGCTCACAGCTACAGCAGATACATAGTACAGATCTGCATGAAGATACTGTTCTCTCTTAAACGCACTATCAACAGCCACATAAGAGGAAGATGTATCCAATTCGTTTAGGCATGTATAATCAACTTTCCCATACCTGTCTTTAAAAATACTATACTTCAGAGGTTTGTACTGATTTTTCCAGGATTCTATTTTTTTCAGATAATAGTTATTGACCTTTTCTATTTTTTGTATTTCCTTTTCCATCCACTCCACCAGAATAGCACCCTTTCTGTATCGATTAAAAAACTACTTAAATTTTTTTAACTAAAGCCTTTTGCTCAACCACCTTTCCCACCAGTGATTAACCAGATCAGAAAAAGGCAGATCAAACGGTTTAATACTGTCGGTTTCCATCCTCAAAAACTCCTTCCAGTTTGCCGCCAGCGGGTAAATATAATAGCCTCTCGAAAAACCGATGTTGAGAAGTTTTCTGCTAGGAAGACCGAGTATTTCCAATCCTTTTTTAACAACTCTCATCTTCCAGTTGGCACCCTGACCGTATTTATACGAATGAAGAATATCACTGTAGGGGCTGTTCTCAACGACCTCAACGATTTTTTCGTACAGTCCATTCGCACTGAAGTGGTAGTGCGTGTATCCTTTCGTATAGCCTACGAACTTCCATCCTTTGAGCCGGTTGTATATGGGCGTTTTGCCGAAAGCTCCCATGGTGTCTATCATAACAAGTTCCGGCTTCTTTTTTTTATTCTGTATCACAGTTTTTCTGCCAGCATACTTTTTTCTGAACATTTCTCTCACTTCGTTTGATCCGCATACAAGGGCGACCAGCTTTGCACCAAGAAACCTGTTGTAGGGGATAGACCGCTCCCAGCACATAAGCTGTCATTATGTTGTAGAGACGCTCCATTTTCTGCTGCTTATCCCATGCCAGAAGCTCATCATCTCGCACATTCAAATTTATCACAGGATCACAGAGACCAAATATACCCATAACCTTTTTATTTCCTCTGTCCCAGAGAATGAACCTCATCCGCCTGCCGAAACCGCAGCTGACAGGAACAGACCAGAACGAACAGGCATGGCGAAATATCCTTGAGCTTTCTTCGCTTTCTACAAGCTCCAGTTCTGGTTCGATTTTCTTCACATCTACCTCTGCAAAGCTGCTGGCAAAAAACACTGATGTTTTGGGATCAGGTTTCGGATTAACATTTTCAGCCAGCATACGCATAAAAGCACGCTTATCGGAAACAGTGCAGTTCCCGTCGTTGTCTACCTGGATTCCGTAACTCAAAAGTCCATCAATTATTTCTTTTTTTCTGCGTTCCAGAAGTAGAATTTCATCAGCTTTTTGGCCTTCTTTCTCCAATGCCCAACACCTACTTTTTCACAGTTTGGAAAGAAAACTTGCAACTCCAGTGTCTTTTAAAAATTCACTTCAAAAAATTTTGAAAGTTTCGTCCAACTTCATCACCTAAACAGCTTAAACCAATCCAATCCCAGCTCTATATACACCCTCTGCCTTAAAATCATGTCGGGATCATTAATTCTATCTTTTTCTGGATTCTGTTCGTCCGGTGAAAAACCGACCTCTATCCCACGACCGCTCAATATGAGCTTGGATTTCATATCCTCCTTTATTCCGCTTCCTGCAAAAACAATTATTGTGGGAATGGGGCAGGCCAAACAGTCCTCCAGTGTATAGCTCAGCTTCTGATATGCAGTCCCTGAACTTTCCTGAAGCTTTGCTTCTATACCCATGTACCTGCTGCCGTGACGTAGTACAATGTCCAGCACCCGTGGTGTGCCGACAAACCGGTAACCCACAGGTTTTTCTTTTAAAACTTCTATGTCTTCCCCCCAGGAATTTATATACCTGATAATAGCATCACGAAATCGAACATCTTTTCCCGGCATTTGCGTCAGCCGTCCCTAACTGTAGTTTCTTATCACCAGCTCTGTTATCGGCCCTCTTCCGCTGGGCTTGCAGTTTATGAACCTTCTGGCATAAACCACCTGAATATCGTATCCTTGGTACAGTCTGCGTATAAATTCAGTATCCGAATTGCTGAGCATTACCATACAGCCTCTTCTGTCCAGTTCCCTGAAAATATCAGCCAGCCTTTTCTGATCCTCCGCCCCGAAAGCATCCGATGTGTAACTGGTAAAGTTCGCCGTTTCCGACAGAGGATGATACGGAGGGTCAAAATACACAAATGTATCCGGCCGTGCGAATTCCAGAACGAGGCTGAAATCTCCGCAGATTATTTTAGCTTTTCTCAAAGCCTGCGAAACCAAACGCAGGTTGGGTTCGTCTATGATTTTGGGATTTTTATACTTTCCATAAGGGACATTGAACTCCCCACGGCTGTTTACTCTCCATAAACCGTTGTAGGCCGTTTTATTGAGGTAGAGAAACCTGGAAGCCCTTTCTACGGGAGATAAAGTTTCGGGATCAATGGCACGTACGGAATAGTAGTATTCCTCTGTGTTTTTATGTTTTCTGAGATCCAAAAGCAATTCCTCAAGATTATCCCGCACAACCTGATAAAAATTCATGAGTTCTTCGTTGCTGTCTATGAGCACCGCCTGCTGGGGAAGAAGATGGAAAAATACTGCACCGCCGCCAACAAAGGGTTCGATGTAGAGTTCGTACTCCTTTCTGGGAAACAGAGGCTCAAACTGCGGTATAAGCTGCGTTTTGCCTCCTGCCCATTTAACAGGAGGTTTCGGCTTTAGAATTTGAAAAGAAGACAAAACTGGTCGATCAAGCATGCAGCATCCCTCCAGGTTTCTATAGCAAAGTATTCGATTTCAGGAGATATTTTCCTTCCTGAAAAAAGAAACAGCAGCCGGCAGAGTCAATTTACGGTTTTGAGTTTTTTAAGGAAAGCACTGCTGTTCTCAGTTTTTACAACAGGAATCCCCAACTTCTTTAAATCGTACTCCAGCAGAGGCAGGTCCTTCAAATCCTTGTGAATCACCGCTGCATCCGGAGGATTGTATTCCGCCCACACAGAAGCCTCCACCGCACTTTTAAAGGTGTCGAAGATGAATCCAGGAACTTCGGGTATGGACTCCCGAAAACCCACAAAAACCACTTTTGCCCCCTTTTTGAAGCGGGTAAGAAGATCGATAAGCTTTTCTATTTCCCTCTCCTTTCTTACGTGGAAGCAAGGAAGGACAAAAGCCTCCTCAATCATATCGGGATCCCCTCTGCCCAGAAGCACGATGATTTCCCTGCACCCGGATCTCGGTCTCTTCTTCCACCAGGAAACAGCAGTTTCCCAGCCGGGTTCTGAAGCAGCCCAGATAAGAGCGTCTGCCGAATCCAGGGATTTCTCAAACGAAGAACTGTTCACATCCTCAACCAGCACCGTCCACCTGCATCCCTTTTCCGCAAGGCAGCGTTCAAACAGAGAGACGAACTCCACAGAAGATGAGCTTCCAAGAGGAGAAATAAGAACAACCTTTCCGTGAAGAATCTTTTTCTTTCGAAGTTTTTCCCCCGAACCTTCCGGAAAGGCTTTCTGGCAGTCCTTCGAGAAGGTTTCTTCTTCAGGAATACCGGAAGCTTCTTCTTTGGGAATATCAAGGGCTTCTCCTGCCGTATACGTAACAGGCTGATCCCCGTACGGGGAAATCTGATACACAAAAGTTTCCCCTTCAGGTTTCCATGATTCCTCTTCGGCAGAAGCTTCTGGAGCCTGCCTATCAAAAGCCTCTACTCTGTTCCTGCCGTTTTTCTTTGCCCTGTAGAAGGCTTCATCCGCCGCTTTTAACAGGTCCTCCACATTAAAAGCATCTTTCCCCAGAACAGCTGTACCCGCAGAGAAACAGTCTTCTTCCTGCGGGGGTGTTTCTTCAGAAAAGTCTTCAGGAAAAGGCCGTTCACCCGAAGCCTGGGGTTTCTCCTTTCTGCGCATCTTTTCCGCAAGGGACTCAAACCTTTCCCGGAACCCTTTTAGAAAGCTTCCGGTTTCCTTTTTTTCTTCTTCAGACTCCTCAACCTCAATTTCCCGTTTCCTGCTTTCTCTTACAGGCGCGGGAAGGTCTCCTATCCCGAAATCGGCTATGGTCTTTCTTTTTTCAATCATCCCCGGAAGCTGGGAAAGGGACAGGGAATTGGTCATGTAAACATCGTATATGCCCAGATAAAGAATTCCTTTAAGAAGTTCGTCCTCAACCCTTTCAGGAAGTATGAGGATTATTCTTGACTTCGGGCTTGAAAGCCTTAATTTCTTAAGGTTTTCAAGAAGCTCCGCTGAATAGTTTATTCCCACGTCCACAACACCCGTTACAAGGGCACTTCCGAGAACGAGGTAGGAATCAGGCTGTTCTTCCATGTTCGACGCCATGATCGCTGCCGCGTCGAGGGTGCGGTCCGATCCTGTTACGTCAAATCCCTGCTCTTTTAAATATTCAACCGCTTTTTCCGTGTGCTCTCCGAACACTACGTAAAGGGTTTCGCCCATGCGCCCGCCCTCTTTCTACGCTAAGGGTATTTTAAAAAACATTGATGAAGTCGTCGATGATGATGAAGAACCTAAATTTTTAAATAACGCTTCCAGAAAGCCGTGGATCAATCCCACCACTTTGTCAGGGTACACCATCAAGACGTACATGACCAGAACGCCCAGGAAAATTCCCGCCCCCAGCTTTAAGACTTTAGTTGTAATGCGCGCTGCTGCGAGCCCGATACCCAACAGGAGAAACAGACCGGCCGCCACAAGCGCCATGAGCGCAAGGCTGTCTGCCAGCGCGCCGCCAGCCTGAACGACCTCTTTTCCCACGCTTTCCGTTGCCCCTACGATCTGCGACGGGGGTATCGGCTGAACGTCCGTCACTCCAGGAACAAAAGGATACCAGAACACAAAAAACCACCACCTTTTCGAAAAGTTAATAGTGCGCACGCGCGTACCCATCAGGGGAGAACCTTTAAGGGATCCACATACTGTGTCCTTCCGCTTCCGACCCTCACTTCAAAGTGCAGATGCGGACCCGTTGATAAACCCGTTGATCCAACCCTGCCTATCACACTTCCGGCTTTTACCGCCTGCCCTGCACGAACCAAAATGTCCGACAGGTGAGCGTACAGCGTTCTGCACGTACCGTGCTCGACCATAACGGCATTGCCGTAGGCTCCCATCCTGCCGGCGAATATTACCGTGCCGTCCGCTGCGGACACAACAGGAGCGCCGTGGGGTGCCGCTATGTCAATGCCCGTGTGCATCCGCACTTTGCCTAAAACGGGATGAACTCTCATTCCAAAATCAGACGTTATCGTGCCCTTGACGGGCCATATTTGAAAGCTTCCTCCTCCGGATCCCCATTCCGTGTCAAAACCAATTTCAAGAGGTGTCCCGAAAAGCCATGAATCTATCGCAAAGGTTTCGTCAAGGTTCTGGGCTATGTGAAGCACCATTTCAAGATCCATGTCGTTTGTCAAACCGTAGGAGTTGAGAAGTCTCTTAAGCCTCTCATAATAAGGACCCGTCCTGTCAAAACCGGTAATTTTCGGGATGATTACCTTTTTGTAGCTGTTTTTTGTTCTCTTTTCAATTACTTCTTCTCCCCAGGAATAACTGTAGTTCGCATCATAGCACTCTGCAGATACGAGAAGTTTAATCTTTTTCGTGTACTTTTCCTCATGCGTTTCCGTGCCTTCTTCGGTCTCAACGGTCCACCTGTGATAGTAGTAAAGCTCAAAAGTCGTCCACTTTAAATTGGGCTCAAGCTCTTTGAAGTGCTTTCCGGGATTGGGCTTTCTTCCGTGCCCCTCCAGTTCATGCCCGTGATCTCCGTGGGTTGTGGGATCACCCAATACTTTGTCCAAAGCACCTAAAAGCGCCCAGGGAACACGATGAGGATAAACCTGATCCATCTCAGCAGGGATTTTTGACATATAAGATCCCCAAACATCCCCCACGGTAGCATCTTCATCTGCCGAATCACCTGAGGCTGAATCAACCTCAGATTCTTCAAGCTCACCCTTTGACTGAAAGCTCTCAAGCCAGCCGGATTCCAGGTCAAGATAAGTTTTGTAAAGCTTTTCGTCCTGCTCCAGAGTCCAGCCGGTGTCGTACTCCCCGTAACTTAAGATTGCTATGTTTGCCCTTGGGGAAGTGAAGTTTTCGGGAATGTCTCCTCTGCCTAAAAGCTGTATGGTAACCCATCTTCTTCCCCACTGCTTCGCTTCTTCCACAGTGTCAAAAAACAGGTCTATTCTCTCACCCTTGATCGCTCCCCCTGTGTCGAGAGCAATTCCGTATCCGTATCCCGGAATGTACATGCGGGTGCCAAAAGGAATAACACTGGGATCAACGGCAACCACCCCTCTTTGGGCTTTTACGCCTGTTGCAGTTATGCCATATCCCGGATCTCCAGGCTTTTTCCCCGTACTTTCGGGTCCTGCGGTGTATCCCGTCGCAACCACCCGCATGACGCCTGTTGTCTGGCCCTCAAAGGGAGGGATACCGCCTGCGGAAATGAATTTAGGGAGCATGAATATCGAGAAGTAGAAAAAAATGAAAGCCAGCACCGCAATAAGAGTCGGAACCAAAAGGGGCCCAAGCAGGGACACTAAAGCAGGAATTATCTTCTTTAAAACGGTTTTTATAATACGCCAGCCAAGTTTCAGTGCAAACCTTAAAAATTTTGTAACGCCATGCCGTGCAGCTTCCTGATATACCCTTTCAACATCCCGTTCGTTTAGGCTCAAGGACATCACCTCAAAATAAAAAAGGGAAGGAAAAAGCTCTTCCTTCCCCCTTTTTTTCTTCAGTTTCTATCTTTGTTAAAGTACCGCAGGAACACGCCGCTTCCCTGATCTTCTTGCTTTGGAAACTCTGCCCTGATTTTTTCAAAGTATTCCTTGAGACTTTCCCTTGCAGCTGCTTTTTCCGCTTCAATCAGGTTCAAGCGTGCTTCAGCTTCCTGTGCAGATACTTGTTCGTATTCAGCTTTAGCTTTTTTGTATATCTCAGCATTGTCAACAGTTTCGATCGCTTTTTCAATTCTCTGTACGCCAGGTCTTACCTGTTCAAGTTTTTCAAGGGCCCTTCTTGCCTCAAACAGCTGTTCAGCCGTTCGCCTGCTTTCAGGACTTCCTGGTTTTGGTATGCCTGCAAGTTTTCTGCTCAAACGCTCAACCCTTGCCCTGCCTTCTTCTACTTCTTTGTAGTAGGAGGAAACAAGCTTCTGTGCTTCTTCGTATCCCCCTGCCTTGTCTATTACCTTCTTTGCTTCCGCATAGTTTTCCGATCCCGGGCCGTACAGCATCTTTGCCCTGTCATATTCAAGCTTCGCAGCTGCCCTTTGAGAGGATAAATCCTCAAGGTTTTTCTGCAGGACGGGAATTGATTCCTGCGCAGACCTGATGTGATTTTTTGCGCCTTCTACCGCTTCAACTTCGTGAGGCAGGGCAACACCCCCAAGCCGCGCAAGGTGCGAAGATGCAGCCAAAGCACTTCCCGCAGCCTTTCCAATAACATTGTCCCCGAATACAGTCTGTCCCGCCTGACGCATTGACTCCGGATCAAAAACCTGAAGCTTATCGGAAAAACCAAGGGCCGTCGTTATACCTTCCGTTTTCGCTTTTGAATAAAAACTGCTCACGGAAGACGCCACATCCGTAAACAGCCCCGCTATTTTTGTGCCCGCAACACCTCCCGCAGCCATCCCGACTGGACCCATGCTCATTCCGCCCGCAAGGGCTCCAACCGCACCAAGAGTGAAGCCCGCAGCTTTTGACAGTGCAGGAACCGGCATCCTTCCTTCAGCCGACGCTTCTTTTGCCGCAGCTCCCACTCCGCCTGCTTTTTCAGGCAGTTCGTGCCTTATCCTCCCTGCGCCGCCTAAAATTCTACCGATAACAAAAAGGGAGGACAGCCCAAGCCCCGAAGCGAAGCTGCCCATGAAACCTCCGAAAGTCTCAGCTCCAATGATCCTTCTTACCAGACCGGCTATCGTGGGAAGGCACAAAAGAGCTACCAGAGAGAACCAGAACTCAGAAGTAGTCGCAATTGATCCCCTTGAAGAACCGCCTGCAGTACCCAGTGCAATGAGGAACGCAAGAACGGCTGCATGGGCTGATTGAAGGAAGATGTTTGAAATAAGTTCACGGAACCATGTCCCCAGAACCTCTCTTTTTAAAACTGAAATGACAGCTACAAGAGGAAGAAGGACTATCAAAAGGGCTATGACGATTTTCCTCATTACGTACTGGAAATTTATTACGGCTATGCTGAAAACCGAAACAACAAAGAGTATCGCCGCTCCAAGATAACCGTCCTGATTCACCGAAATAAAAGCCGTCAAAAACGAAGTGCCGTCAGCGATTTTGTCCTGAACAATTGAGTAAAACTGACCGACTATGAGCTTGTTTAAGTCAAACAGGAAGGCAAATAAAAGCCCTCCAATGCGCAGAAGGAACATCGCTATTAAAAGCCCTGCAAAACAGGTGCGGAGCGATATTTTTGATTCGGGAATCGTTGATGCGTACCAGTAAGCCAACCCCATTAAAACAACCACAACAACCAGCTCTATCGGCACAAACTGGTTCATCTTCCCGTAGAATTCATTCAAAGCGTTCCACTCTTTTTCGGTGAAGGTATTGAAGTAGGGAAGAGCTCCGACTTCCTTAAAGTCTCCCTGGCTTGCGTAGTAGGTTTCCGCAGACATTTCTGTTCGGCCTTTTGAAACTTCCCTGGGATTTTCAACTACATAATTACCGAAGATGAGGTCAACGGGATCGTACAGCCCCATGACCTTTAAAAGCCACCTTGCAGGAGCCCCGATTAAGTAGCTTGCAAGCCGTTCGGACCAGTCGGGCTTTTCCATCGTGCCCAGCTGTTCAGAGCTTTCACCGCCTGAAGATGTTGAGGTTTCGCCTTCAGCAGCTTCTTTCGTGTTTATCGTTACGCTCTGGGACACGCCCTTTCCCAATTTGTTTACCGTTGAAACCCTATAGGTTACCTCTCCTTTGGGAGGGTTTTTGTCCGTATACCTCTGCTCAAAGTAACCGTCCTTTTCAGGTACAGGGATTGTGGTTAAAACCTTTTCCTTTCCGTTATGGATCCTTATAACCTTCATGGGATCCGCAAGGTATTCGGCAACCACCAAAAGGCTGTTCGTACAGCGAAACCGCCAGGTTAATATGACGCTGGACCCGCTTTTTTGAGCCTTGAGGTTTTTAATCTCCGTTACCCTATACCCTATAAGAGAAGCTTCAGCGTACCCAACATAAACTGAAAAGGTAAAGAGAAAGAAAAACAGGAGCAGAACAGCAGCTGCTCTTTTCTCCTTGACAGAAAAACGCAGCACAAAACACCAGCCCCTTCTACTGCTGTTCAAGAATCTGCTTTATTTCTTCCAAAGAAAATACTCTGTAGGTGTTGTTCATGAGATCCCTCGCAAAAACGCAGTCTGACACGAAGCTTGAAACAGAGTACACTCTATTATCAGGCTTGAACAAAAGACCTTTTTTGAGCCTGATCTGTTTTGTATCTTTGCTCACTAAAACCCACCTCCTTTGAAACGGCAAGGTCGTTGGGATCGCTTGTAAACATCCTGTATTCTTTTTCCGTCGCTTCAGCAAAGAATACGGATGCGTCATCATTCGCCTTAACGATGCCGTAGCCTTTGGGAGCCGTTAAGAGAAATTCCGCCTCCCCAATCGAAAGGGCAAACTTTTCTTTTACAGCCTCAATGTCTATCGGCTCCTGTTTCATCATGAACTTCGTCGTTGAGTTCTTTAAGATTCCCATTCCCTCAGGCACTCTCAAGAAGACCTCAAATCCCTGCGTGCAGGCACACATTGATATATTTCTCTTTCTTGAACGCCTGAAGGCGTCCTCAAGCCACTTTGCCGTTTCGTGAGTGTCCATCATCGTCTGCGCTTCGTCAACGACGATTCTCTTTTTCTTCCTTCTGTCCCTTGAAAGCTTATTCCACGCCCAGCGGGTAGTTACGAAAAGACCAATAGGCCTCATTATCTCTTCGTCCAATCCTCCAACGGAAAAAGTGAGCATGGGATAGTCTCAGATGTTCTCAACGGTCGTCTGGCAGTCAAAGATGGAAGAGGAAGCCGTCCCTCCCAATTGGGTAAAAGTGGCAAGTATTTTTGAAGCTTCTTTAAGCTCAGGGTCTTTTCTCATAAGCTCCACCAGATCGCTTAACTGAGGCATTCTCTTTTTCACTCCGACGACGGAAATCATGTCGGAGCTGGTTTCGGAGTACACGCTTTTGGGATCCTCTGTTATGCCGAACAGAGAATACAGCTCCTTTATCTTTTCAAGAATTGCCACCTTTACCCGCCCGGTAAGCACTTCCGGGTCGTACACCCTTATCATCCTAAAAACAACCGCCTGAACGGCTTTTATTGCATCCTCAAGATCGGCTTTGAGGCCCACACCTTCTTCGTCAACAAGATCAACATCAAAAATGTTAATTCTGTCTCCGGTCTCCGCTGAAAGGGAGATAAAAGGACAGCCGAGACCTGCCATGAGGTTTTCGTATTCATTTTCGGGATCTATCAATATAGTCTGAATTCCTGCTAGGGCAGATCGGGCTGTAAGGAGCTTGACGAGAAAGCTTTTTCCTGCTCCCGATCTTCCAAACACAAGGATGTTATAGTTTTCATGCAGGGGGTGCCAGCAGTCGTAAAAAATCACACCTCCCTGGGGATCCCGACCTATGATCACCCCGTCACGGTGCCTCAACCCCCCTGTGCCGAAGGGAAATATGTCCGCTATGTTTGAAGATTCCATGTCCTGAAGAGCATCACGGGGAATGGTGCCCGAAAGAGGGGTCATGTTCAAAAAGGCTTCAAACTGCCGCATGTCTGCGGCTTTTAGAACCAGATTTCTTGCTCCAAGCCTGCGGACAAGAAGGTTGCAGAAACGGCTCATCTTTTCTATGTCGTCCGAGGAAACGGTCACCTGTATGGAAGAGTAGAACAGCTTTTCGCTCCCCGTCCGCAGGGAAGCGTGCCTTCTTCTCAATTCCTGTATTTCGTGAAAGATTGTCTGCCTGCGGGCAGAGTTCGCTTCCTCTGCAAAGTCAGCCTCCAGCCTTGCGATTTCCCTTTCTATCTGCCACACCGTTCTGGAAGTGTCCGCAGGAGCAATGTGTAAAGCAACATCACAGTCGGCTTCCCCAAAATCAACGGAGTAAAGAGAGTTTAACATACCCGCACTGGTTGCGTTTCCCGATATGTTCGCATAAAAGCTTCTGTAGTACCTCTTCGTCCCTCCGGGATCCCCTATTTCAACCCAGTACATATCTTCGTTTGAGGATTCCCGTATGGAAGAAGGAGCTACTATGTCCCTGTCCGTTACCTTTGACCTGAAAAGAGGGAGGACTTCACTTTCCTGTTTATTTCTGCTTTTCTGCCTGCTCTTATTTTTGTTTTCTCCGTCTTTCTTTTTTCTGCCGAACAAAAAAACACCCCCCTGTTATGATAGAAACTCAAGGACTTTTTCAGGAGTCTTTGAGGATGGAAAGAGAACCGGCTCCTCAAAGTCCTGCGTCATAAAAGGACCGGAATCTCTGTTAAAAGTCTGATAAAGCATGTCGAGAACATCTTTTCTGTTCAGAGCCCTTGCGGCTATTCCCATGCCTGAAAGGGACCCAAGAATGTAGCTTTTGGCTTCGTTTAACTGATCCCTTGCAAGGGATCTTATTTCCGAAGGGGGAATTTTTGTTTTCTTAACATCCGAAAGAGCCTTTAAAACGGTATCAAATATTTCACTTTCAATGCGTATTCCCTCTTCGTTGAGCATGTTCATGTTCGTCTTTAAAATGAGGTAATGCCGCCTGTCCCTTATGGTTTTCTCCTCTGCCCTGCTTGTGAGCCACAGGCTCAAATCCTCTGCGTACTCATGGAAGCTTCCCGGCAGGTTTCTGGAGATGTTTTTTATCTTTTCGACATAATCTCTCACATTGAGGTGCCTCGTCTGAATAAGAAAGGTGCAGGGAAGGGACAGGGAATTCAGCATGTTCCTGAAACCAGCCCATATTGCGGACTGCTCCTCAAAGGATCGAAGAGCCATGTTCACGGGAGTAACTTCTATTACCAGACGGAAGTTGAAGTTTGACAGTTCTATTATTCCGTCTTCGGAAACACTTACAATATCAAGAATTTCCTGCGTCGTGGTCTTCTTTTCCTGGGGACGCAGGAAATAGTATGCAGCTCCTATCCCGGCTGCAAGGAGGGCAATGTCTGAAATAGACAAGGAAAAAAAACACCTCCGTTTCTAAACAGAACTAGCATACCGCCTTTCTTTTATACTGCTGATTCTTTTTATGCTCTGCCTGTAGAGTTCCGAAAAGCACTCCTGGCAGACAGCTTTTCCGTTTATAACCAGGGGAAAACGGGGCTTCTTCCCGCAGAATACACACACCAAAAACAGCAACCTCCTTTTTTTTCTAAAATTTTTTCCAGACAATCACCTTCGGGCTTTTAAGCCTGTACTTTATCCAGAAATAAATGTACCTGTAAAGAAGAAGCCCCGTTTTCTGCTCTCTGCCGTACAAAAGTATCAGCGCAGCTCCTAAAGGTATCAGGTGATGAATGTGAGCAAATACGGGATTCTTTAAAGGGAGTGCGGGAACAATTTTTGAAAATTCCCAGGAAAGCTTCGCTCCTATAAGAATCGCCACCATCTGAGAAAACGTAAAGTTCCACACCAGTTTTGGAGACCCGGCTTTCTTTGTTAAAGGGTGCTGCTGACCGTACATGCTACTTCACTCCGAAAATTCCCATAAGGCCGCCGACAATTTTGTCCGCGAAAAATACGCAGACCATTGCAATAATAAACCCCGCAAAAGCTCTTTTTGCGGACTGAATCTTGTTTGGATCTCCGTGCGCTCCCCAGTAAATAATGCCTGCCCAGACGACGAAAACCACTGCTGCAATTCCAAAAATCCCCTGGGCAACACCCACAAAATTCGTGGCTATGCCCTTAATGGTTGTTTTGATTACCTCTTTGTTCGCCTGAGGCTCCACATTGGTTCCAGAAGCATAAGCAAGAGCAGACGTGCAGAGAATGTACGCAAAGGCAGTCAGGGTTGAAACAAGCTTTTTCATCGAATCACAGCTCCTTTCAGAAGATTTGCTACTGAAATAAAAAAGCCTCTGATGAACAGCAAAGAAACTATTCCAGCAAGCCCCGGCAGCACCACCATCCTTTCAGCTATGCTTCCCGTTTCCACAAGGGGAAAAGAAAACCTTTTTCTGTACGGCCACAGCCAAGGAACTCCAGCCGGGTTAAACGAGTCAAGAGCAAGGTGCGAAACATATCCTGCAAAACAGGAAACACCAGCACCGCTGAAGTGCGGCCCAAAAAATAAATGAGCAGCTGCGGCAAAAAGAAAAGCCCCAATTAAGGAGTGAAATGCCTGCCGGTGACCGAACACCAGCTTTCCTGCAACTGAGACGGGAAGAAGCCTCCGCCCTATAAAGGACTTTGGAGATTCTATGTCGGGAAGCAGTGAAAACACGGCTGATGCGGTCCCGCAGGCAACGCTTCCCGTTGCAAGGTATCCGGCCGCAAAGCCGCCAAGCAAGTGAGTCCTATACAGCAACAACATCACCGCCCTAAGCGGCACTGGAGGCCCCTGCCTTCAGGCATGGGGAGGAAAGTGCCGCGATTTTAAGCTTTTCGTAACGCCAACCGTCAAAACGCTGGATGAGCCTAAAATGGCGCCAGGAAATCCCCTGACACACCCGCCTGCCAGAAAGATCCTTCAGATCGAAATACCCGCTTTGCCGCACGGCCACAAAACCCGTGTGCTTCCCAGCGTATTTCCCTCCTGGTATTTCCGCTACCACCAAGTCGCCCGTCATGAAGCCGAAGTAGAACTTCCTTCTTGAACGGTGACCTCTGGGAAAGCCGTATCGGTCGGAGTTCGCCATCTGCCTCGTGCCACGCCTCACGGCTAAGGTGACCTGCACGTATCCTGTGGCAACCTCCAACCTATTGGGTACTTCCCCTACACAGCAAGCATCAAAGTAGTGAGTCTTGGGAAGGCCGAACTTTGCCCGGTTGTATTTGGTCTGGGCAGTAGTTGCAGTAAAGATAGGTAGGCCAAGTGTTTTGAGTCTCTCCACTAGGACATATCGCGCGGCGTTCATGAAAGCCGCACCTTTCAATGGTTCCTTAAGCTGGGCCAAGACCTTCGGGATGTTCTCCGCCCGCTTCCTGTCAACTACCTTTCTGGACTTCTTCAGCTCCTCTAGCCACTCTTGAGGGAGCCTGTTTCCCTTGATCCGGTTGCACTCCCGGCAAGCTAAAGTGAGGTTGGACACCCGGTCGGTACCGCCCCTCGACTTCGGAACCACGTGGTCTATCTCCAGCGGTACATTTTCCTTCCCGCAGTAGGCACACCTCCGGCCGAACTTCTCCAGAAGGTACTCCCTGAGTTCATAGCCGAAAAGCTCTCCATGCTGGTACTTGACGCCGGAAATTTCGGGGTTCTGGAGCTTCTGGGTGTCGAACTTGGCCGATTCCACTACGACTTCCGTGATGGGCATCCATCGGCAGAGCTTCCGCACCACGCTCAAGACCTGGTCCACACGGGTCTCCGCACTAGGCGGGAGCCAACCGCCCGGTCTCTTGCGGTTGTCAAACCTGGGAGCGCGGTACCTGGTCTTGCGGCTCCGGCGGCTCCTGCGATGAGCCCTTCTTGAAAGGAGCTTCTCTGATACGTCCGTGCGGTGGTGGACCTCGGCAAAGAAGATAACCACTTCTTTCCCTTCCTCCACCCGTACTACGGAGATCCCGGTGACCTCATAGCCGGGGTCGATTTTGAGCTTCAAGGGCTGGAGGATCGCCTGTCCGGTTGCCCTGTCCTTCAGGCGAATGACGAAGGGAACGAGCCGATGTACCACGGCCCTCCCTTCGGCCAGAAGCTTCCTCGCCCGCTTTTCGGTGCAGGGCATCAGGGGCTTTTTCTTTCTGTCCAGCACGAAAACCATCTCTATCCTTCCCCTTTTAGGGGACCCCTTACGGGGCTGGTGTCGCGCCGAGGCGGACTCTCCTCGGCACCCTCCTCGCCAATGTCGGCGGGCGGCTATTCCCAGCGGCACCGCTCGCTACACCCCCAGCTTGCTTTTAACCGCCGGGTTGCAGGGTCCGGGACTGGAGGAGCATCCCGGAGTGCGAACTTTAGCTCTCCCCGCCAACGTAGCACCTTCATCCCCTTGTCCTTCGGGTCAGGCACTAAGGCTGGTCATAGCGAGGCCTTTGCGGGCCTACGGCTGAAAACCGGAGGACAAGCCCCCGGCTTCAGCCGTGGGGTCTATGACCCCTTGCCTATCCTACCTTTTCGGCACAAATTTGACCGAACAGCCTTTCCTCAACAACGGAAACAACGGTTGATACCCCGCCTGAAGAAACGGTAATGTACGGAACCCCGTAATTCTTTGCAAGGGGCTTAATCTTTTCTAAAACAGAGTGCCTGCCGTAGTCTGCAGCAACAACCACAAGGTCAACGCTTTTCACTACAGAAGGGTCACAGGTCTTGTCTATTCCGTCAATAAACCTCACCTCAATGCCCTTTTTCTCAAGATGCCTTCTGTAAGCGTCCTTTCTTTTTGGGTCGCCCACTATGAGAACCCTGAAGTCAAACTTTTTCGTGCTTCCGGAAAGCTCTTCCTTAAGCCTTCGGTTGATTCTCTCAAGAACACGAATCTTTCTGTGAAGTTTTTTGACTTCGTCCTGATAGTAGGATTCCACCTGCCGCAGCCTTTCAGCTGTTTTTTCCGCTATTTCCCTATACCTGTCAGCTTCCGATTTTTTCTGCGCTACGGCAAGGGAACTTTTTTCAAGTTTTTTTATGTATCTTGAGATTATCCTGTCCCTTGTTTTTACGGCCTTTTTAATCTCTTCCTCCATGTTTTTGCTTTCTTTTGTCCTAAGCAGGTGCTCCAAAGTTATAATTTCAAACTGCATGCGAAAACACTTTTCGGAAAAGTCGACGGGCAGAGGAGCTTCAATTCCAAGATACCTGTAGAGAAACGCCGCTGCTTTTTCGTCCCTCCCCGATGCTTCTATCTTCTTTAAAGCTTCTTCGGGAGGCTGTTTTTCAAACACTTCGGGAAAATTTGTTTCAGCAAGCTTGAGAAACCGCTTCTGAACCGCAGGGACGGGGAAGCGGGACACAACGTATACGGCAGGCTTTTTCTTTTTTTTCTGAGGTATTGGACGGCAGGCAAGCCACTCCATCACTTCGAGACGATGCGAAAGCCCGCCCGCAGCCCTGACCGCAAAGCAGAAAAACCAGAAATTTCTGTCCTCACACTCCGCTTCTATGCCCAGCGAACTACACTTCTTCCGAAGACCCTCAAGCTTCTTTTTACACGGGTCGCAGGTCTTGCATTTCAAGAAACAGCCACCTCCTGAAAAATAAAAAATTCCCGGCCTTTCACAAGAAAACCGGGAATTTATTTAATATGGGCTGCTTCCTTCACAATAAATCGGGGCTTGCGCACGCGCGTACCTTAACTTTTTGCCGACACTTTTTTGCTGTTTTTGGACACAATGTCCCTACCTGGAATTATGTTACCGACGTTACGACGATGTCAATACTTTTTTGAAAATTTTCTTACGGCTTTTTCTGCTCCCTTTAAAAGGTTCTGCCTCACTCCCTCTTTCGAGAGCCCTATGTCTTTCCCTATCTCCGCAAGGCTTCTGCCGCTGCGGTATGCGGAAAGCATTTTGAATTTCTTTTCGCCCACGGCAAGTCGGATCTCTTCAGGAGAGGGAAGAACGCCCCTGTCTTCCACCCCGCGCATCCAGTTGAGCACTGTTAAAAGCTTCTTGTTTTTCGGAGCCTTAACGACAGCAATCTTACGCTTTTTCGCTTCAAACCTTAATTTTTTGTCTTTTACTTCGCAGTCAAAAACGAATTTTTTTCCTTCAAAAAATGCGTCAAGCTTTTTTTTCTTTTCTGCTGCCTCCTTCTGTTTTTTTGTAGGAAGGTCTTTTAAGCCGGCTTCCTCAAGTGCTTTTTCGAGGCTTCCAAAAGTACGTTTGATAATTCTGTACTTCGGGCAGCCGGACTCTATGCCCGCACTTGATTCAATGTCCTGAAAAGTAGGCCTGCACTTTCCAAGTTTCCCGGAAAGCCTTCTAAGGGCCTCAATACACTCTTCTTTGGACGGCACGTATTCCTGACCGTAAATGTACCTGTATTTCAGGCGCCGACATTCCTTCTTTACGGGAAAACCAGCGGCTTTAAGAGCTTTGTTCCACGACCCAAAAGCAGCGTAAAACCTCTGATGGTTTGAGAAGTCCGTCTGCTTCGGGATGCGTCCAAGCTCAAGGGCCTTGTCTTTAATTTTTTGAACAAGTATTTTTTTAATTCTATCCTCAATGATTTTGTCTTCTGTTTTTACCTTAAGCAGCTGCTCCATAAAAATTCCCCCTAAAGCTCACTTTTTTCCAACGCTTGTTCCATGTCCAAAAAAGACGGGCAGATATATACTGCGGTTGTATCCAACCGTGAGTGCCCCAATATGGAAGACACCGTGGCTAAATCCACGCCTGCACGGATCATGTTCCGGGCACAAGTATGTCTTAATGAGTGAGGCGTGAGATCAGGTATTTTGGCTTTGTATGCGTATTTTTTAACCACCCGCCACGCTGCGTTTTCCGTTATGTGTCCGTCTTTTCCGGGGAAAAGATATTCTCCTCCGGGGTGAGCTTCAAGCCACCCTATGAGGGCTTTTCTTGCTTCAAGGGGAAGGGGAACTTCACGATACTTACCGCCCTTCCCTGATCTCACCGTTACTTTTCCGCTTCGTTCTCTTATTTCAAGATCGCTTATCCTTAAAGAAACCGCTTCCGCTATTCTCAACCCGCAGGAAAGCATAAGCCTTATCAAGGCGATGTCTCTTAAATTGCCTTCTTTTTCAAGCTCCCGCAGTAGTCGGTTGACCTCTGCCCTTTCAAGGCTCTTGGGAGAGCTTTGGACTTGAGGGATGTTTGGAGGAAATTCGGGCAGTCTTTTTGCGTAGTTTTTTTCAACGCACCACTTTAAAAAAGACTTTAAAGCTTTTATTTTGCGGTTCACGGAATTGGGTTTTTGTTTTTTTGTGCTTCTTAAATAAGACTGATACTCCCGCAAGTCTATGCTCGTGATGTTTTCAGGATGAGGATTTTCGATGTGAGAAAACCACTCAAAAAAGTATTTGATGTCCCTCTTATAGCCCTTTACGGTATAAAGGGAACTTTTTTGCCCCAGTTCTTCCAAGTAAAGACTTAAAATTTTACCCGCCGTCAGGTTGTCTTGCGTGTTTTTCACCCCCTTACGACATGATATTTGCTAGGTTTTTAATATAAAAAAATGCTTTTACTCAAGAATTGCGCCGTTGTCTTGATATGTTATCGTGAAGTTGAAAAACTTCCGTGATTTTTTTTACCTTGCTTACAGGAAAAACAACGTCAGCATCTTCAGGGTAAACGCTTTTTCTGTAGGACATAAGCCCTTTAAAGGTCCTGAAGCTGAAAACCGCAATTCTGTTATGCTTCCAAAAAGCAGCGACCACAAAGGAGCTGCCTCCCGAATCGGAAAACCTCTGAAGGGCTGTTATTTCGTTCTCTGGAAACCTGCTTTTGTTTAAAGGAAGTCTGTTCGCTTTTGTTTCTTTGCACTCAACGACAACAGGAACACCTCTTACAACGCCTACAAAATCAACAGGAGCTCCTTTTTGGGGAAAGGCTCTTCCATCCCTCAAAAGAACGATTCTATTTGACTGCCGGAACATGCAGGTTTCAGAATCGGAATCAAACGCTGCCTCCAAGAGATCCTCCAAAGCACGGCCCCTGTTTCCCAAAGTATTTAGTTTTTGCTCCTTTTTTGCCGTTTGCTTCATAAAAAAAAAAAAAAAACCGGGCACAAAATGCCCGGCAGACTATACGTACCAATGCTTTTAAGCTGTTGGTAGTGATATGGGTTCTATAGGAACTCCTATGGAATGTCCTCCACCCAAAACAAGAGAAACTGTGGGTTTCGACATACTGGCAATCATTTCAGCAATTGCTAATCCTGCTTCAACATCACCACCAATTGTATTCAAGATAAATAAGATGCCCTCTATTTCAGGATTTTGTTCAAGGGCCACCAGTTGAGGAATAATATGTTCATACTTAGTTGTTTTATTCTTAGGATCTATGATCATATGACCCTCAATTTGTCCTACTATTGGAAGACAATGAATATTACTCTTTGTCTCTGGAATATTAACTTGGCCCAATTCTCTAATATTTGATGCCTGTCTGCTGTTTCTAATTTGACGTACCTGGCTGCTAAGCTGTTTTCTTGCTGTTATTGTTCTTCTTAACATTTTTGCTGCCAAATATCTCACTCCTTGAAAATTTTGAGCTCTATCTATTTCACTACTTGATGCTATTTTTATTTTTGTTTATCTTATTACAAATAATGCATGCACCTATTATAAATAAAAAAAATAAAAAAAGAAATTTAAGCTAAATCTCCATTATTATGGGAAGGATCATAGGTTTTCTGTGTGTTTTTTCAAAAAGAAATTTACTAAGAATTTCCTTAATATTAGCCTTAATAACAGACCATTCCTTAATGTTTGATTCCCTACATTTATACAATACCTTTTCCACTTTTTGTCGTGCTTCTTCTAAAAGTTCTTCAGATTCTCTAACATAAACAAATCCCCTTGATATAATATCAGGACCTGCTAACAGCTCTCCGGTTTCCCCATTCAGAGTTAAAACTACAATTAATATCCCATCCTGAGAAAGCTGCTGCCTGTCCCTTAAAACAATATTACCCACATCTCCCACTCCCAATCCATCAACCATTACCTGCCCAGATGTAACCCTACCGCTGAAGCATGCTCCATTCTTCCAAAAATCAATAACCTGTCCATTTTCAGCTACAAAAATATTTTTCAAAGGTATCCCCAATTCTTGTGCAATCTGCGCATGCTTTACAAGCATGCGGTATTCACCATGAATAGGTATAAAGTACTTAGGTTTAATTAAATTAATCATCAGCTTTAATTCTTCTTGGCTGGCATGTCCAGAAACATGTACCCCAGATACCCTTTCATAAATTACTTCTGCTCCCTGTTTAAATAGCTGATCTATTGTTTTAGCAACCATTTTTTCATTTCCAGGGATGGGATTAGCAGAAATGATAATGGTATCTCCAGGTATTATTTGTACTTTTTTATGTTCACCCTTTGCAATTCTTGAAAGTGCAGACATAGGTTCCCCTTGGCTTCCTGTACTTATTATGACTATTTTGTTGTCTGGAAACTGTGTAATGCTATCTAAATCTATCAAAGTGTTTTGGGGAATATCCAAGTATCCCAATTCAGCAGCAACATCTACAGTATTCTGCATGCTTCTTCCACAAACAGCAACTTTACGTCCATATTTATAAGCAGTCATAAAAATCTGCTGAAGGCGATGTATATTGGAAGCAAAGCTGGCTACAATTATTCTTCCCTTGGCAGCATTAAAAATCTCATTAAAGCTTTCTCCTACATACTTTTCTGATAGAGTATAGCCTTCTCTTTCCGCATTAGTACTGTCAGAAAGAAGAACCAAGACCCCATCATTACCCAATTGGGCAAATTTATAAAGATCAGTCACTTCACCATCTATAGGAGTGTGATCAAATTTAAAATCAGCTGTATGAACAATAGTACCCACTGGTGTCTTAATGCCAAGTGCAACTACATCAGGAATGCTGTGGCTAACCCTAATAAAATCTATTTCAAAGGGACTTATATTTATGGTATCTCCAGCTTTTATCTGATTCAACTTCGCTTGATTCAATAAACCAGCTTCCTTTAATTTTTGAGCAAGCAAACCCAAAGTCAACTTGGTACCATATACAGGAACATTAAGATCCTTTAAAATAAAGGGCATAGCTCCTATATGATCTTCATGTCCGTGAGTTAAAATTATTGCCCTAACTAATTGCTTATTATCGATAAGATATGTTATATCTGGTATTACTACATCAACACCCAGCATTTCATCCTCCGGAAAAGCTAAACCCGCATCGATAACAATTATATTATTTCCATATTTTACAACGGTCATATTCTTACCAATTTCTCCTAAACCGCCTAAAGGTATTATGGATAATTTAGCAGACATTCCTACACATCCTTTCAAAAATAAAAGCCTAAGCATTATATTAATTTTTTAAATGATCATAAATGGATTTATAAACCAAGGCATCTTCAACCTGTCTATCTGCGGACTCGCAAATTATGGTAGCTTCTAGATCCTTCTCTATTAACAAAGGAGCTAACAGCGAAAAATCAGGCCCAAAACCTTCTTCTCTCATTGACCAGTGCCTTTTTTCACCTGATGCGGTAAATTCTATTTGGCTAAAGTGTATATGCAGATTTTTCAAAACATCATAGCCCAAATTTGATTCAACTTTTTCAAAGATTCTGTTAAAATCATCCTTAGTTTTTAGCAAGCCTTGACCTAAAGCATGAATATGAGCAAAATCAATCGTTGGAACAAGGTTAAAAATTTTGCACAGCTCAATTACCTCATCTAAGCTGCCAAATTGACTTTTCCTACCCATAGTCTCCGGGGAAATTTTTATGCCATCCAACCCCCATTTGGGAACTTCATTTATCAAAAGATCTTCTAAGGCTCGAGCTGCATTTTTAAAAGCATCTTTCCGGTCCAAACTTCCAACGCTTCCCGGATGGAAAACAACTAAATCTGCTTTCATCCACTTGGCCAACTGCATTGATTTTAGAAGATGATTTTTTGATTTCTGCAGCTTATCTTTCTCTGGAGTACAAAGGTTAATATAATATGGAGCATGAATACTTAAAGCTATACCATACTTTTCTGCATTTATACCAATTAATTTTGCTGTTTCCTCACCAGTTTTTACTCCTCTTCCGCACTGATATTCATAGGCAGACAACCCTAAATTGTACAACCACTGGGGAACTTCTAAGGAAGATTTTCCTCCACTTTTATAAAAAGCTGGAGAATTCCCTGCAGGTCCAAAGCGGCACAAAATTTTTCACCCTCTTTTAAATTTATATTTATATTAAAAGAAATTAAAATAAAAATGTAAATAACTCCGTTCTATAATGTAAACAACTCTGTTCTATAAACAAAAAAAGAATAGAATTTAACCATAAAAGGTGACCATAGATGATTTTAATTAGTGCTTGTCTTATTGGTATAAATTGCAAATATAACGGTGGAAACAATGCCCTTTCTTTTTTGGATAAACTACCCAAATGCATTATACCCATCTGCCCAGAACAATTGGGAGGCCTGCCTACCCCGAGACCTCAAGCGGAAATTGTTTGTGGTGATGGAAGTGATGTTTTAGAAGGTAATGCAAAAGTTATAACTAAAAACGGAGTAGATGTTACAAAAAATTTTATTTTTGGAGCCGAACAAACTCTTAAAATTGCCCAGTTTTGTGGAGCTAAAGAAGCAATCTTAAAGTCCCACAGCCCTTCTTGTGGAAGTGGTTTTATTTATGATGGTTCCTTTAAAGGAAAGTTAAAAAAGGGAGATGGAGTTGCCGCCGCTCTCCTTAAAAAAAACGGAATAAAAGTTATAACCGAAAAAGAATTATTCCTTAACTACAACTTCTAATGTTCTTAAACGATTTATTGCCGCTGCAATTTCAAATCTTCTTGGTCTTGCAAAATTACCCGGATGTTTGCCGTAAAAAGGAGAAATTACATCTAAGCCTTTTTGATCAATATCTCTTTCGACATTTTTTACAATTTCAAATATTGAATAATTATCATTAATATAATTTTTCTTGAGAGCGTAATAAATCGAATAACCTATAGCATTGGTTTGGCTTAAATGAACCAGCTGCTCCACAGCAGAAAGATCAATTACTGAACGGCCAAATACGATACTGTGAAGTCCTTTAGCATCTATTTTTATTTTTTTGCCTTTTTGGGGATTAAAAGATTTTCTTAAAGGTATTCTACTTGTTATACTGCCAAATCCCTGTCCTCCCTCTTTTTTTCTAAGATTTTTAAAAGTTAATGCAATTTCTTTGGCTTCTTTTGTAACATCTTTAGGTACATACTCCTCCATCATAATAACAGTGTCAGCAACATCAAAATAATCTCCTGAACCTCCAACAACTAATATCGTAGATACTCCATAATCTTCGTATAGCTGACGAACTTTATCTATAAATGGAGTTATAGGTTCTTTTTCTTTAGCGACTAAATTCTGCATCCTGACATCCCTAATCATAAAATTAGTGGCACTGGTATCCTCATCCAATAAAAGAAGTTTTGCCTTCATTTCCAATGCTTCTATAATATTTGCCGCTTGAGAAGTACTTCCACTAGCATTTTCAGTGCTGAAGCATTTGGTGCCCTGTCCATATGGAAGATTATTTATAAATGGGCTAATATTTACCTTTTCTACCCTTCTGCCATCCTCGGCCCTTATTTTAACAGCATCGCAAATCGTAATAACCCACTCTCTTCCATCCCCTTGAATATGATTATAAATGCCTTTTTCTATTGCCCTTAAAAGGGTTGATTTTCCATGATAGCCACCCCCAACAATCAGCGTAACTCCTTCAGGAATTCCCATTCCATAAATCAAACCATTATTAGGAGTTTCAAAACTTACCCTTAAACTTGGGGGTGTTTTAAAAGGTACAACTTTATCACCAGTTAAAGGAAGATCACTTACTCCACTTCTTCTCGGTAAAATTGAACCTTCTCCTATAAAAGCAACTAAACCTTTTTCACTTAAACGTGATCTAATAAATTCTTGATCTTCCACTAAAAGAACATGTTTTTCAGCTGCCGCAACGTTAATATTATCAGCATATAAAGCTTCACGCACAATTTTAGGAATTTCTTCAAAAAACATTATTTCCGCTTGATTGCTCAGCACCTGTCTTCCTCTTGCAGGAAGACCTACTGACAGCCTTGCTTCTACAAATTGCTTATTTATTACAATAGATGTCTTTTCCAATATTTGCTGTCCACATGAATCAATATCAATTAAACCACTTTTTCCAGTACCCCTATTACCCTGAACATATTTTTTTATTGCCAAAGCTACATTTCTTGTTATATAGTCTTCTAAAGCAATTCTTCGCACTTTATTGCTGAAAAGTCTTTCTGGAAAACGAGCTTTATTTTGTTCAACCCTCAATCTAATTCTTGATGGAGCTGCAAAAGGATCTCCCTGGACATAATCTATGAATAATATAAACTCACCAAAATCATATTCTCCAGCAATATCTTTATAGGCTTTATAACCGCGTCCATTAATGGAATTTAGCTTCTTTTTAAACTGTTCTTTATTGAGCATACTGTTTTTCTCCCTCCAAAATTTTAATAAAATCCGTAAGAACACTGCAAAAATAAAAGAGCCTTAGGCCCTTCCTGTTTCCAGTTATTTCTATTATAATTATAATATCAAAAGATATCATAAAATAATATGCTGAATAAAAATTTTAATCGTTAATCTATTATATAATACCACAGAGTTGTTATACAGCAAACTTTTATTTAAACAACATCACTGCATAGAGCCATTTTTCAAATTTCTTTGGAACGAAACTCTGGTAGATCTAGATTAAATAAACCAGCTCATGGTATTGACTGTTTAAAACAATTAATTTATAATTAGAACCGCAAAGATAACATAGGGGAGTAGCTCAATTGGTAGAGTAGCGGACTCCAAATCCGTTGGTCGCAGGTTCGAATCCTGTCTCCCCTGCCAGGTCTTCAGTCTTAATACATTCCACTTTCAGAACCTCCCCACAGAGTCCGATGGTCGTGGGGAGGTGTTTTTTTTATGAAATCAATCTTTGGTGCCAGCTTTCGAAAGAATCTTTGAAAAATAATTATTTACAAAACTATTTCAGTTTAGTCTTCTAACAAAAAAAGACAACCCCGCAAACATATATGGGGTTATCTTTTTAACAAGAAAATTATCAACCCGAAACTATCTGTTTATCCTTTTTAAGAATATGTTTTTCTATCCATTTTACAACAAAATCAAGGGTTTCCACTAAATAAGCATCATGGTTCTCATCTACTTGAGTTAAATCAACATTTAAGATTCTATCAACAAATTTTTCATGTTCTAATTTGTGGGTGAACATCTTATTATATCCTATACTCTCTATATAATCTTCCTCTGTTTCAAAGTGATAAATGATATAGTCTTTTAATTCCTCTATTAGCTCGACAATTCTATCGTATTTGTCAATAACAAACTCATCTTTATAAAGTTCATAAATTCTTTCTGCAATATCAAAAAGCTTTTTATGCTGCTCATCAATTTAAGGGATGCCCAAAGCAAATTCTTCTCTCCGACCTATCATGCATAATATCCCTCCACAAATTTAATTTCTGAGTAAATTTTTTAGGATATCTTAACAAATTTTCCTTATAAAAGCCAAATAAAAAAACACCAACTTCTAACTAATTTAGTAATTTTTTTATAAATTCTTCTTCTAAAATGGGTTTGGCTATATAATATCCCTGCACCATATTAAACCCCATCTGCTTAGCTTTCAAAAACTGTTCTTCATTTTCAACGCCTTCCAAAGTTAAAAGATATCCCGCCTCTTTAGCAGCAAAAATAATAGAACTAACTAAAATTTCAGCTTTTTTATCTATCATCATTTCCTTGGCTAAAAAGGAATCTATTTTTATTTCAGATACTGGGAATAGAACTAAATTCTTTATTGATGAAAAACCAGTCCCAAAATCATCTAAAACAACGGAAGAACCCAACTTCAGTAATTTTTTCCAGTGTTTTTTATTAAACTCTTCATCTCTCAGTATCTGATTTTCAGTTATTTCAAATTTTATATCTTTAACAACTGAATAGGTGAAATATTTATATTAATTTTGAATGAAGGAACAAGCTTTTTTACTCTTTTTAAAAACCTACAGGACTGCTCAAAAACAAAAAACCCTAAATCACCTATATAATTTTCTTCTTCAACAACGGGAATAAATTCACTGGAAGAAACTTCTCCTAGCGATAGACACTTCCATTCTAAAAGTGATTCAGCTCCGATAACTTCTTCACTTTCCAAATCTAAAATTGGTTGATACTGCAGATAAAATTTTCCTTCTTTATTATATATCCCCACTTTTAAATTAAACGGCATTCTTTTTCTCTTACCATTTATCAAAAATTTGCCCTTTGAAACTCTTCCGTCAGACCTTCAACCCATTGGATAATTTTTTTGGGTCTTGCTCCCGAAGAAATACTGCAAACTCTTCGCCTTGGAAATGAAAAGCTCTGCCTTTTGTACCAACAATACGCACTATTTCTTTTGCAGCAAAATTTAAAAGCATATCCCCATAAATAAAACCATAAGTTTCATTTACACCCTTTAATCTACCCAAATCAATCAACAATACTGAAAATTCCTTTCTGTTTCTTAAGTAAAGATAGGGGTTCCTTCTGTTGGGAAGATTGGTAACATCGTTGTAATAATTAATTTTGTACTTTTTTCTCAACATTAAGACATTCCATAATTTATTTAAATTATGACTAGAGCACAATAAAAAGGGAATGAGAAAATCCCATCACCCTAAAAGCAAAACCTGAAAATTTTGCTGCAAATGTATTAAAAAACAGCAGATGTCAATTTTTCTTTAAAAAGACCTTATATAATTTTTTTATAATATAACAAATAATAACATATTTTTAAAATATTAGACTCTATTTTAAATAAAGTCAAAAAAATTTATAGCTAAAAAATTTTTTTTTGGAACATAATTAAATTATAAAATTTTTTATTTTATAATGAGGTGAATTTTCATGAAAAAGTTCATTATGAAAAAGAAGAAAATCCTTATAGTTTTAATGTTGGCATTACTGTTAGCTTCGGGTTGCAGTACAAATGATACAAAAAATAATATTAATAAGCTTGAAGCCGAAAATCGCCTATTACAAGAAAAAATTAAAAATCTGGAAAAAGAACTTAACAGTTATAAAAAAGAAAGTAAGGAAAAAATAACAATATATTACATAAAAAGCACCCAAAATGACTTTGTTTTGATACCTGAAGTTATAACTATTGAACCTGAACCAAACATGCTAAAAGCTGCTTTAGAAAAATTGATACAAGACAAAAGAAACCCCTTTCCCAAGGACACCCGTGTTATTGATGTTACAGTTAAAGACTTCATAGCTTACCCAAATTTTTCCCGAGAAATAACAAAACTATCTGTGGGCAGCAGAGGAGAAGAATTGGCAGTAGCTTCAATCGCAAACACCCTTATCAAATTTCCAGGAGTTGAAAAAGTTCAGATATTAGTAGAAGGACAAACGGTAGAAACATTGGCCGGTCATGTTGATACATCCAAACCATTGGGAAGAAATGAAACATTAATTAGCATAGAGTAAATTAAGCACGTTTAATATAAAATTTAAAGCGCCACTTTCAAGTGGCGCTTAATCTTCCCTAATTTTTTATTATTCTTCTTCTTGTGAAGCAGCTTCCTGAATGATCTTTTCTGCAATATTCGGAGGAACTTCCTCATAATGAGAAAACTTCATCTTGAAACTACCTCTACCCTGAGTAATAGATTTCAAATCAATTGCATATCTATACATTTCTGCTAGGGGTACCAGAGCTCGTACCACTTGCTCTTCTCCTTCAGAATCCATTCCTAAGATCCTTCCTCTCTTGCTGTTTAAGTCTCCCATTATATCACCCATAAATTTTTCAGGAACTCTTACCTCAACTTCCATAATAGGTTCAAGAAGAACTGGATCTGCCTGTTCCAAAGCTTTCTTTAAAGCCATTGAGCCTGCAAGCTTAAACGCATGCTCCGATGAATCAACACTATGATATGAACCATCAACTAAAGTTACCTTAATATTAGTTACAGGATATTTTGCCAAGACACCCTCTTTCATTGCTTCCAGCACGCCCTTTTCTACCGCAGGAATATATTGTTTGGGAACAACTCCACCAAAAATCGTTTCTTCGAATTGAAATTCCTTATCAGGTAGAGGTTCTACATCCAAAAATACGTGACCGTACTGACCTCGTCCACCTGTTTGCTTCTTATATTTTGCCTCAACTCTGCTGACCGCCTTACGTATAGTTTCTCTATAGGGTACCTTGGGAGTACTCATTTCCACCTGTACCCCGTATCTTTCCTTAAGTTTGGAAACCACAACATCAAGGTGAAGTTCTCCCATACCAGTTAGTATAGTTTCATTGGTTTCAATATTTTTTTCCATTTTAAGAGCTGGATCTTCATTTAGAATTTTGCTTATACCGGTTCCCAGCTTATCCTCATCACCCTTATTTTTAGGTGTGATTGCTACTGAGAAGTTTGGCTCTGGAAACTCAATACCTTCTAGAACTATATCTGAACCTTTTTCACATAATGTATCGCCAGTACTGGTTTGCTGAAGCTTAGGAATAGCACATATATCTCCCGCTTTTAAAGTACTAACAGGTTCTTGATTCTTTCCTCGCATTATTAAAAGCTGACCAATTTTTTCTTCAGTATCTTTATTAGAGTTATAAAGTACTTTATCACTGGTTAATTCTCCCTGATAAAGTCTCAAATAACTAATTTTTCCCGTATAAGGATCAGCTAATGTTTTAAACACTATGCCTGCAAAAGGCTTATCTTCAAGATTGCTTTCTTTTAATGCTTCCGCTGGATTAGGCATGTATTTAACAAAAAAGTCCATCAAATTTTGCACACCTATATTTTTAACAGCTGAACCAACTAAAACAGGGAAAATTGAAGCATTTTTTATACCAGCCTTTAATCCTCTTTCAATTTCTTCTTCTGTAAGCTCTTCACCTTCAAGATACTTCATTAAAAGCTCATCATCAGCTTCAGCCACTACTTCAATTAATGCCTCTCTCTGTTCATTAGCAAGATCCACAAGGTCTGCAGGAATATCTTCTTCTTTCATTTTACCGTCTTCTGTCCCATAAAATGCTTTCATCTTCAAAATATCAACAACACCTTTAAAATCCTTTTCTTTGCCAATGGGAATTTGAAGAGCAACTACTTTATTTCCAAAGGTTTCTTTTAATCCTGCAAACGCTGCATCAAAATTAGCATTTTCCCTATCCATTTTATTTACAAAAATTACCCTGGGAAGATTTCTTTCATCTGCAAGCTTCCAATAAACCTCTGTTAAAACCTCTACTCCATCAGGTGCTGAAATCAATACCGCCACACCATCAGCCACCCTTATTGCACTTTTAACCTCAGATGAAAAATCCGCAAAACCTGGTGTATCAATAATATTTATCTTACAATTTTTCCATTCTAAAGGGACAAGGGAAAGATTAATTGATACCTGCCTCTTAATTTCCTCAGGATCATAATCAGATACGGTATTTCCATCTTCTACTCTACCCATACGGGTAATTACTCCCGTATTATAAAGCATGGCCTCTGTAAGAGTTGTTTTACCAGCTCCTCCATGGGAAACAAGAGCTATATTTCTTATCTGCTCGGTATTATAAACTTTCATAAGTCTCCTCCTTTAACTATTAATATTACACTTGGTTTTCATTAAACTTTTAGAACATTAATTGTAAAAAATGAGCATCCAATATACTATTAGTTGCTGTGTCAACAAAATCCTTTTAAGTTAAAAGATTATTTTTTATCATAACAAAAATCTTTTCATACTTGTAAATTCTTCCTTGTTATTAATACCCATTAATCTTGCAAATATGCTTTAATTTGCTTTAATTCCTTTTTTACAAAAAGTAAAAAAACTTAGCTATAAATCATGGCAAAAATGCATAAAATTTCATAAGTGTACATGGGTGGAGGTTGTTTTTAACTTGCATCCCAAACTATCCCTTGTCAGAAGTGCAGTAATTTTAATATTTGCGGGTTTCATAAATAGAATTTTAGGATTTATGTATCGTATTTTTTTTGTAAGAACTGTGGGACCAGAGGGCATCGGTTTATTCGAAATGGTTTTTCCAATTTACACATTGGCATTAGTAATTACTACTGCAGGTATCCCTCCTGCTATATCAAAATTGGTTTCAGAACAAGTCACATTGGGCAATTACAAACAAGCCAAAAAAATTTTTTATGTAGCTCTGGTATTCCTTTTAATTACTGGCTTAATATTTACTATACTGCTTTTTTTACTTACTCCTTTTTTAGTGAGAACTGCTTTTTCAGATCCCAGAGTTTATTGGTGCTTAATTACTTTAATTCCTGCAATCTTCATTATTTCCATTTCTTCTGCGTTTAGAGGATATTTTCATGGGCTTATGCACATGCTGCCTCCTGCTTTAAGTCAAATTTTAGAACAAATCGTACGTGTTTTAAGTGGTATATATTTTGCAAAAAAATTTCTTATTTATGGAATAGAATTTGGGGCAGCTGGTCTTGCCGCAGGAAGTGTTATTGGTGAATTTACCGGCCTGATTTTTTTAATGATGGTATATGTATATACAAAGGGCCCTAAAGAACAAAGTAATAATATCGTAAACAGCATAAAAATTAGCACTCTAACAATATTAAAAAAAATTTTTTCTTTTTCCATTCCTATCATCATTACTAGACTATCAAACAGCATTTTAGCCGCTTTATTAGCTATACTAATACCTCAAAAGCTTCAGGAAGCTGGTTTTACCTTCAGACAATCAGCAGAACTTTACGGCCAATTTTCCGGAATAGCAATGGTACTACTCAGCATGCCATCTATTTTTACCTTTTCTTTAGCAACAACTCTTTTACCGGCAATATCTGAAGCAGCAGCTCTTAAAAACCACAGATTGTTGCAGGATAGATGCTATAAAGCCATACAAACTACTTTGATCGCAGGTTTTCCAGCAGCTCTTCTTTTCCTTCTATTTCCTGCAGAAGTGTGCAGCATAACTTTTGGCATTCCTCAAGCAGGAAAACTGCTGAAAGTAATGGCTGTGGGAAGTATCTTTTTATATATTGGACAGACAACAAGTGGTATTTTACAGGGTCTCGGTAAAGTGAAAACTTACTTGTATAACTCTTTATTGGGAACAGCATTAACTTTACTATTTTCATATTATCTAACTTCACAACCAATATATGGAATAATTGGAGCAGCTGTTTCTATGAATATAGGTTGGATAACAACAGCATTATTAAATGTTATTTCTATCTGCAGTTATCTAAAAATCACTTTTAGCTTTTATAACCTCTGCATATTACCCATGTTGGGTTTTGCAGTGATGGGAATATCAACATATATAATTTATATATTGATTTGGAACCTAACCAGCAGCAGCATTTTTGCAATAACCATCTCCGCTACATTGGGATTCAGCATATATGTGGTATATTTATTCCTCTCCGGTATGATTACAAGGGAAGATATATCAAAAATTCCTGGTTTAGGATCTTTTATAATTAAATTATTTATTTTATAATGCACCAGGTTTTTATTTCTTTAATAGCTTCATAATTAGTTAGATCAAAATGTACTGGACAAATACTGATATAGTTTTCTTTGATAGCATAAGTATCGGTTTCTGGGTCCATATCATGATCATTTACCCGGCCCGCAAGCCAGAAGTATTCTCTTCCTCTAGGATCTTTTCTCCTCTCAACCGTATCTATATACCTTCTTCTTCCCAATTTTGTTATTTTTACACCTTTTATTTCATTCCAAGGAACATCTGGAATATTTATATTAAGCAGAGTATCAGATGGCATATCATGCTTGATGTATATCTTTAAAAATTCATTAACAAATTTCGCTGCAACACTAAAATCAGGAATTTTTCTTCTATCATCTAAAGAAACTGCCATTGATTTTATACCATTTATTGTTCCTTCTATAGCCGCAGAAACCGTTCCTGAATAAAGTACATCAGTTCCCAAATTAGCTCCCCAATTTATACCTGAGATTATAATGTCAGGGGGTTCAGGTAAAAGAGCCTCAAGGGCAAGTTTCACACAGTCAGCTGGTGTTCCTGATACTGCATATCCAGTTTTTTTTGTATCTCCAATGGGATACTCATAAACCCTCAAAGGTTTATGCATGGTAATTCCATGACCAATAGCACTTCTTTCCCTTTCAGGAGCAACAACATTAACTGTTCCAAATTCTGAAAGGTATTTATATAAAGTGATTAACCCCTGCGCTTGAATTCCATCATCATTGGTAATTAATATTTTCATCTTTTACCCCCAAAAATATCTTGATTATAAAATAACTAACTAATAAAAATTTAAGTTTATCTAATCAATAAATCCTATTCTATTTGGAGGCCAATAACGCAAAAAAGCCTTTCCTTTTACTTTATCAATTCTCAGCCAGACATTCCAAAGATGGCTGTCATAGCTGGAATTACGGTTATCGCCTAAAACAAATAAGCATCCTTCAGGAACTTTAACAGGACCAAAATTATAATTAGGAGCCTCTAAAATATAATCTTCCTCAAGGGGTTTACCATTTATAAAAACCTTGCCATTTTTTATTTCCACTGTTTCTCCAGGAAGTGCAATAACTCTTTTAATGAAATCCTGGTTATCTCCAACATTTACTGGAGCTTCAAAAACAATGATATCTCCTCTTTGAGGCTCTTTGAAACTATATGCCAGTTTATTTACCAAAATCCTGTCACTCTGCTGTATAGTAGGCAGCATAGAACCTGATGGTATAACTCTAGCATCAACAATATAATTTCTAATTAATAATGCTAATATAAAAGCTAAAAGTACTGTGGTAACAACTTCTTTAATCGCTTTGCCAAATTGTCTCATAAAGCACTCTCCCTACTAAAAAACAAATTCCGCTTCTTTTTAATTTCTAATCCTAGACTAATTTTATTTTATAAAAATTTATCTGGAATTGATTAATGAAAAGGCTTCTGCTCTCGTAGCTGGGTTAGTTCTGAAAATTCCCCTAACTGCAGAAGTTACTGTCTTTGAACCTGGTTTTTTAATGCCCCTCATTGTCATGCACATATGTTCAGCTTCAATAACCACTAAAACCCCTTGAGGCGTCAAAACTTTCATAATAGTATCAGCTATCTGCCTCGTTAATCTTTCTTGAATTTGCGGCCTTTTACAAAAACTGTCTACAACCCGCGCTAATTTGCTCAGCCCTGTAACCTTATGCTTGGAAGGAATATAAGCAACATGGGCTAATCCATAAAATGGAAGGAGATGATGCTCACACATGGAATATAGAGGTATATCTTTGATTAAAACCATTTCTTCATGTTCTTCTGTAAAAACTTCTAAAAGTTCCTCTGGTTTTTCCTTAAGTCCTCCAAAAATTTCTGCATACATTTGTGCTACTCTTTTAGGAGTATTTTCCATAACTTCCTGTCCTATTTCCACCTCAGTTCCCAAACCCTGTAAAATTAATTTAACGCCTTCTTCTATTTTCTTTACATCCAACTTTTCTTTTACCTCCAAAATATATTTAAATAAAAATATGCTTCGATAAAAATCTTCGGTTTCCTTTTTATTCAAATCCATATGCTTTATTATAACAATCCACCGCTTCTGCATAAAAGTTCAGATGATCAAAAATAAATCCTTTAAGCTCCCATCCCAATTTTTTCCCTTGTTCTTCATTAAAAAGGATTTCGACACAGGTTTGAGCATCATTAATTCTGCCCAGCTTAACATAACAAATTCCTTTTTTATGAGTTGCTTTTATTTTAAAGGTTTGATCGCGTTTTATGCAAAGGTCATAGTAATATAACGCTCTTTCATAATTTTTTCCGTGAACCATTAACTCTGCTAAATTAAACAAAGTACAGGCATCCAGTTTATTTATATGTTTTTCAAGTTTATTACAACAGTAATTGGCAACTGATTTTTTGCCTGCTTTTACTGAACTAACTATCATATTAATTATTATATCTACATCGAATTTTATCGCACAGGCTCTACCCAAATAATTTAAGGATTCTTTATACATTCCCATTTCAGCACAGCATACCCCGAGATTATTTAACGCATTTATATTTCTGGGATCTATTTTAATTACCTGCTTAAAAAAATACAAAGCACCAAAAAGATCCCCCTTATCCTTCATCAGAAGTCCCCTTTTGAAATAATACTTAACAAAAATACATTTTATTTTTCTTTTTATACAATCCATAAAATTGTTAGTTTCAAAAGAATTCAATGAAAAAACAAACTGATTGCTTTTCATAATAAAACACCTCTTTTTTTTGAGATATAAATTCTTTTGCTGAAATGCAGATCCTTCAAATTTTTTCCAACAATTATCTACAAAAAACCCGTATTCCAAAAGAATACGGGTTAGAGTTAAAAAATTATCTGCATTTTCTGCATATGCCGTAAAATTTAAGCTTATGATCAACTATTAAAAAATCTTTTTTTTCTAATATTTTTTCTTCTAATGCTTCTAATAAATCTTGTTCAAACTCCTGAACCTCTCCGCATTTGAGGCATATTAAATGATGATGGTGATGCATGTCTTCATTATTTAATTCATAGCGCGTTCTACCATCACCAAATTCTAATTTTTGTAAAACTCCTAATTCCACTAATAAATCTAAAGTACGATATATAGTAGTCATTCCTACATCAGGATTTATTTTTTTTGCCATATCATATATTTCTTCAGCGCTTAAATGTTTATCCTCGTTATTCAGCAATATATGAATAATAATCTCCCTTTGGGGAGTAATTTTATAATTTTCATTTTTTAGCTTGCTGCAAATCGCATCAAAATTCATTACCAATATTTAACATCACCTTTCAAGTCTTATTTTACACTTAAACCTTAATTTTTCTTTATCAAAGTTTTTGAACTTTTTGCATCTCGTGCTCCATATTTTCCCATTTTCCACACCTGCCGCCCCATCTGCATAAAAGGACATTTTCCATCACTATGTTAATAACTTCACATAAATTAGGACAATCCTTACATTCAAAGCTTGAAACTGAAAAACTCAAATCACTAACAGAAAAGCCCTTAAAATTAGTTTTACCGGTTCGACATTCATTTTTCGCAATTATTGCCGCTCCAATTGCACCCATTATTGCATGGTGTTCAGGTACAATAATTTCCATCCCTAACTCTTCTTCAAAAGCCTTTTTTATCCCAATATTAGCCGCAACTCCCCCTTGAAAAACAACAGGAGGTAAAATTTCCTTACCCTTTCCTACATTATTAAGATAGTTTCTTACCAAAGCATTACACAAACCCGCTATTAGGTCTTCTATTTTATGCCCCATCTGCTGCTTATGTATCATATCTGTTTCTGCAAAAACGGAACATCTGCCCGCAATTCTAACGGGGTTTTTTGATCGAAGCGCATACGAACCAAACTCTTCAATGGGAATATTAAGTCGGGCAGCCTGCTGATCAAGAAAAGAGCCTGTACCTGCAGCACAAATAGTATTCATAGCAAAATCCACTACAATCCCATTTCTTAAAATAATAAGTTTTGAATCTTGTCCTCCTATTTCAATAATTGTTTTAACATCTGGAACTAAAGCTGATGCTGCAACAGCATGTGCTGTTATTTCATTTTTTATTACATCTGCACCTACAATAACAGCACTTAAATAACGGGCACTTCCAGTAGTTCCTACACCAGCAACTTCTATGCAGTCAAGATCAACGCTTTCAGCAAGAAGCTTTAGCCCCTTTTGCACAGCTTTTATGGGCTGCCCGCTGGTCCTTATATAAACCTTTGATAATACATTATTATTCTCATCTATTAAAACCAAATCCGTACTTACTGAACCCACATCAATCCCAAGGTATGTCTTCATACAATCTTCCTTTTCCCTTCTTGCTCCCCTAAATATTTTCTTTGTTTTAACAAATCAATAAATGCCTCTAAACGTGTCTGAACCCCTGCCTGTCCGGTCTGCTCATCTATATTAATTGTTAAAACAGGAATGTCTAGATCTTTACTTACCTTCCCTATAATGCTTTTCGCCACAATTTCCGGTATGCATGTAAAGGGAGCCAACTGAATTACTCCATCATACCCATTAAGTGCATAAAGAACTGTTTCTCCTACACTTTGAATTCCATGTCCCCTAATCATTTGCTTCAAATACGGTTCTGCAGCTTTTTTGATATGGGCTTCGCCTTTCTTATCCCACACTGTATACCGTACATAATCAGTCAAATAAATTGACCGATTTACATATACACCCATTTCACCCAAAAATCGCTCAATATCAAAATTTACATAGGGCTCAAGCACAACATAAATTTCTCCAATTATTCCCACTTTAAGAGGTTGTTTTGTATAATCTTGGGGAACTGATTTAAGTATATCTATAGCTTCTTTTTGTACCATTAAAATTTCTTTACGGCTCCTCGCTTCATCAATCATTTTAAGAGCTTCACTGAAAACTTCTGTAGTTTGACCCTTTTTCAATTCCCTTGCCCTGATTTCGTTTGCAGTTTGTTCTAATTTATCTAGAAGCTTTAATTTCAGCCACGCATTTTTTACTTCATAAAGAAATCTATTCCAACGAATGCCTTTTTGCTTTAATGCCAATACCCTCCTTGTAAAATCTCTAATATTATGGAAAGGAGGATCCAAAATTATCATAACAAAATCATAACCAAGATCCTTAAGAATTTTTTCATGCACAAGGCCATAAAGACCTGCTCTGCACGGACCTATTCCACCAGATGAAACCAAAATTTCTGCTCCTTTTTCCAAAACTTCTATATAACTCCCTAAAAGTATCTTAAAAGGCATGCAGGCAAATTCAGGGGCATATTTTACCCCATATGTTAACGTCTTATTGGTAGGATTTGGAGGTACAATGACTTCATAGCCTAATTCTTCCAGCAGATGCTTAAAACCAATATATGAAATTCCCATATGAGGAAAAGAAACTTTCATCAAGCTGTCCTCCGATATCTCAACATATCAATAAATGCTTCTATACGGGTTTTTATACCGGCATCACCTGTATGCTCATCAACGGTTATATTTAAAAATGGAAAATTTCTATACTTACATTCCAACTCAACAAGCTTACCTACCATAGCATCCGGTCCGCAGCCAAAAGCCGAAACATGGATCAAACCATCTATATAAGGCTGATCAATGTAATGATAGCTCGCCCAAACCACTTTATTACTGAAGTGCCAAAAAAGTTTTTTTGAAAGTCGGTTGGAATACCGTTTCAGTATTGAATATGGAACCATTTCCATAGTCCAAACACGAACATTGTTCTTTTTAAGAAAATTAATGATATCAGCACTAATATAAGAATCATAAATTTGATACGGGTAACCAACCACAGCTATATTCAGATTATTTTCTAAACTGGTAGCTTTATTTATTTCTCTATCTGTTTGTTTTCTATTATATTTGGTATTATTTACCCTATTTTTATCTTTAAAAAGGTAATCAAAAGCTTCAATGGGAGTGATTTTTTTAGAAACTAAAAAATTTTCAAATTTTTTTTGAAACTTTACTGCTTTTAAATAAGCTTTTAAAACCTTATTAAAAGGTTTTCCAAGCTGCCTTCCTAAAAGTCTGCAGGCTTTATATAAAAAGAGCTTTCCCTTATTTTTTTTATCCAAACTTATTTCCAGTATCGGCGGAAGGTTGGAAATGGAAGCCCTAATCATGTCAGGTAGTCCTAAAAATTTAGGGCAGAATGTTATATGTTTTTCTTTATCAATATTCACCATGCGAGGTATAAAAATGTAATCTACTTTGCTTTTTAATGCCATAACATGTCCGTGGAATAATTTTATAGGAATGCACGCATCAGTAACAGCTTCTTTGATACCATTATTTAGTATTAATTTATTTGTGGGCTGCGAAGTCACAAACTCAAAACCCAGCTCAGTAAAAAAAATTTTCCAAAGTGGAAAATGCATGAAATATGTAAGTGTCATGGGAAAGCCAATTTTTGGAGGCAAGATAACACCTCCCTAATTTCTCCTAGTCTTTTGTACCTTCAACTTAATTTTATTGTTTTAATATCAACGCAGCAACCCTTTAATGATTTAGAAAAATTCTAAAAAATTTTGAAATTATAAACTTACTGGAACTTTTTAAACTGCTTTGAACAGTAATAATCCACAGCAATAAGCATAAATTTTATTAGAATTTCTACAAGGAAGTGGTTTTTATGAATAGTAATTTTAGAAAAGTATTATTAGGTTTGCCTGCGGCTATTGTTACTGCATTTACTCTCTCAATAATTATATCACTAATTTTCCATTTTACTTCAATTTCCGAATTGTATTTGCCAATAACAGCTCTTGCAGTGGTAGTAATTAGTACATTTATAGGAGGATTAATAGGGGCAAGTACTGTTGGTTCTAGAGGGCTTTTAAGCGGAATGATTGTGGGCCTTTCCTTTTTTGTTTTAATTACTGCATTTTCTTTCCTACATCCTGAACAATTAACCTTAGTAAATACGATTAAAAAAATTGCAGTATGCATAATTTCAGGAGGTTTAGGAGGAATAATTGGAGTTTCATTAAAATAAAAAAATTTTTATTTTTCCTCATTCCAATGCCCAACAATTTTATCAATTTTCCATACATTATTTTCTTTAATAAGATGAATATTAACATGTATTTCTTTTTCTTGTTTTGTTAATGGTTTCCAAATCACATCACCCTTAACCCACGCTTCATTTTTTTTCTCAACAAAGTCATCAGCATAAAAAACTACATAAACTCCCTTTCTAAATGCAAATTGTTCCCTTTGCAATGCGTCTATAACACCTGAGCTTTTAAGTTTTATCCAATACCTACGTGTAAGCAGCTCCTGCATTCGTAAAAAGTTGCCCTCGTTAATAGCCTTATAAAAATTATCCACTGTTTCAATTGATGAAACGCTCATTATTTTAGTTATCTTCCATGTTTCACCAATTTTTTTTAAGAAAACGGTACTGTTAAAATCATAGTCCTTCCCCATATCAGACGACCAATCCGCCCTTCCCATCATCCAACCTTCTCCTTTTTCCTCATCAAAAAAATGATTTCTAACAATAAACAGCATAAACCTTAAGCTGGGATCTTTCCTTTTTATATTTTCCCACTTTTTATCAAAACCGGTTCCTTGCAAGTATTCCCACAATGACGGTGTTACCAGCACCCTTGCAAGCTCCCAATTATTACCTTCCACAGCTTTATAAAAATGGAAAACAGTATCAAAGGGAGTATCAATTTTAACTTCAATAATAGAGCTTTCTCCTTTTACATTGCCGGACTGTACATTTTTGTAATTAATATCTGTATTTAAAAAATGGAACAGACCCAAAATACCTAAACATAAAGCGATGAAAAGTCCTAATATGCAATAGCTTTTCCCTTTCAAGATAATACTCCTCCTTGTTAATACCCCCTTAACTAATTTTAGGTTCATAAACTTCTAATTATGTCAAAAAATAAAAAAGAGAGAGTTTATTTACTCCCTCTTTTACTGCTTTAATATTTTACGGAGCAGGTTTTTTATCACCCCAGGTAATCTAATAAAATATATACGCATACTTTCACCCCTTTGAAATTAATACCTACATACTATTCTATTAATTTTTATACACGGGGTGATTTTGCTCCCAAATAAGATTTTTGGTAATATTTCACTTTATCATCTTTTCAAATTTATTTATATAAGCTTTCAGGATCTATATCTAAACGAGCTACATTTGTTTCAACTGCTGCCTTTGCCACTGCTTTTGCTACTGATGGAACAACCCTAGGATCAAGGACACTTGCTACAGCAAAATCTTCCCTCAATTCATTAGGAGAAACCAGCTCCGCCAGTGCATAAGCAGCAGCTATTTTCATTTTTTCATTTATTTCCTTTGCTTTTACATCTAAGGCACCACGAAAAACTCCTGGAAAGGCAGAAACATTATTTACCTGATTAGGAAAATCGGAACGTCCTGTAAAAACCACTTTTGCTCCACCCTTTATGGCTTCTTCAGGCATTATTTCAGGAACTGGATTCGCCAATGCCATAATTATGGGATCTTTTGCCATAGAAGACACCATTTCCGCATTAAGAACATTGGGCCCTGAAAGTCCTATAAAAATATCAGCCCCTTCTATCACTTCTTTTAAACTTCCTTTTTGCCCCCTTGGATTTGTTTTTATTGCTATTTCTTCTCTCAAAGGATAAGTACATTGGGGACTGCCTGGATAAAGCACACCTTCCAAATCACATACTTTAATATCTTTAACATTGAGATTTAAAAGCAGCTTTGCAACAGCCAAACCTGCTGCTCCAGCACCATTTATAACTATCTTGCAATCCTGCAGCTCTTTACCAACAACTTTCAGGCCATTTGTTAGAGCAGCTAAAACAACAATAGCTGTTCCATGTTGATCATCATGAAAAACCGGTATATCCAACTGGGATTTTAGCTTTTCTTCAATTTCAAAACATAAAGGAGCTTTAATGTCTTCTAGATTTATTCCTCCGAAACCAGGAGAAATGATTTTAATTGTATTTATTATTTCTTCAACATCCTTTGAATCAAGCAGTATCGGGTATGCATCAATATCTGCAAGGGTTTTAAATAAAACACACTTACCTTCCATAACAGGGAGAGAAGCTTTAGGTCCAATATCTCCTAAGCCTAAAACCGCACTTCCATTGGTTACAACTGCCACTGCATTTCCCTTTCCAGTATACTCATAAACTTTCTCAGGATCATTGAAAATTTCTTTGCAGGGTTCAGCAACCCCAGGTGTATATGCCAAAGTAAGATCTTCCATAGTTTTTAACTCTATTTTACTTTTTACCGCTATTTTCCCCTTTTTTTCCCTATGAAGCTTTAATGCTCTTTCCCTAAGCGACATTTTCTTCATTCCTTTCTATATTTTTTTATCCCTTCTTCAAAAAGATCTCTGCCGTATAGATCATAACACACAAAAGCAGGAAAGCCTTCCACTTCCATTTTGTATATTGCTTCCGGTCCTAAATCTTCAAAGGCAATTACTTCTGCCCTTACTATGTGTCTGCTGAGAAGAGCACCGGCTCCACCCAAGGCAACTAAATAAACTGCCCCATTTTCAATAAATGACTTTTTAATCTCCTCTGATCTCTTTCCTTTACCTATAACAGCTTTTATACCCTTTTCAAGAAGAAGGGGAGTATACTTGTCCATTCTGCAGCTGGTAGTTGGGCCAGCTGAACCAATAACTCTACCAGGACGAGGTGGAGTGGGACCGACATAATAGATGATTTGCCCCTCAGGATCAAAGGGCATTTTGTCTCCATTTTTTATAATTTCATAAATTCTTTTATGGGCAGCATCCCGGGCTGTGTAGATTACGCCATATATACTCACCTCATCACCAGCTCTTAGATTTAAAAGCTGTTTTTCATTTAGTGGCGCAGACAGCCTTTTTACCCCATTCAAAACACCGCCTTAAAAAATCATATTTCAATGGTCCAATGTCGATGACAGTGGCAATCAATATTTACTGCAACGGGAAGGCTTGCAATATGGCATGGGAAAGTTTCTATCGATACTTTTAATGCAGTAATGCGGCCTCCAAAACCTTGGGGTCCTATTCCCAAGCTGTTTATTTTCTGCAGAAGAATATCTTCCATATTTCTCCAAAATTCATCTTCATTTTTCTCATTAAGGGGTCTCAATAAAGCCTTTTTTGCAAGCAGAGGAGCAAGCTCAAAATTACCTCCAACACCGACCCCAACAATAATTGGTGGGCAAGGATTTGGCCCGGCTCTTTTAACTGTTTCCAGTACAAAATCAATTATCCCTTCACTGCCTGCCGCAGGAGAAAGCATGGACATCGCACTCATATTTTCACTGCCTCCACCTTTGGCAGATACTGTTATCTTGATTTTATCACCGGGTATAATTTCCGTATGAATTATCGCTGGTGTGTTATTACCTGTATTTATTCTTTTTATAGGATCCCTTACCACTGATTTTCTTAAATATCCTTCACTGTAGCCCTCGGCAACTCCAATATTAACAGCATCCTCCAAATTTTTCCCTTTTATGATAACTTCCTGACCTAAACTGATAAAGACAACAGCAATTCCAGTGTCTTGACATAAAGGAATCCTTTCTTCTGCTGCTATTTCTGCATTTTCCAAAAGCTGACAAAGAACCCTTTTCCCCACAGGTGATTCCTCAATCTCTAAACTTTTTTTTAAAGCATTATAAACATCCTCATTCAAATAATAATTTATTTTTTTAAAAAGCTCTGCAACCGCTTTAGAAATTCTTTCCCAATGTACTTCACGCATAGTTAATCCATTAACCCCCAATTATAATGGAATATTTCCATGCTTTTTAGAAGGCCTTGATTCTTTTTTTGTTGCAAGAGATTCAAGAGCTTTTATAATAACTTTTCTGGTATATTGGGGTTCTATAACTTGATCAACATAACCCCTTGCTGCAGCAATGTAAGGATTGGCAAAAATTTCTCTATACTGGTTTATTTTTTCCTTTCTTACGCTTTCAGGGTCCTCTGCTTCAGAAATTTCTTTTCTGAAAATAATGTTTGCAGCACCTTCTGGCCCCATAACGGCTATTTCCGCTGTAGGCCAAGCAAAAACCTGATCTGCACCTAAAGATTTAGAACACATAGCTAAATAAGCACCGCCGTATGCTTTCCTTAATACAACTGTAATTTTCGGTACAGTAGCTTCGGAGTAAGCATATAAAAGCTTTGCTCCATGTCTAATGATTCCCCCATGTTCCTGCCGTGTTCCTGGTAGAAATCCAGGAGTGTCAACAAAAGTTAAAAGGGGAATATTAAAGGCATCACAAAATCTTACAAATCTTGCACTTTTATCTGCACTGTCGATGTCCAAACAGCCTGCAAGCTTCCTTGGTTGATTTGCAACTATACCTACAACTTTACCGTTAATACGGGCAAATCCAATTACTATGTTTGCAGCATATTCACTCTGAATCTCAAAAAAAGTTTTGTCATCTACAACAGCTTTAATAATCTCTTTAACATCATAACTTCTATTTGGATCTGAAGGTATAATTTTGTTTAAATCTTCTAAAATGAGCTTTTTATTATCACTGTATTCTATGGTCTCTGGGAAGCTTGAATTATTATCCGGAAGATATGTTAAAAGGGTTTTTAAAAGCTCAAAACACCTCTGCTCATTTTCGGCTCTAAAATGAGCAACACCACTTTCGCGGCTGTGAACAACAGCTCCACCTAATTCTTCATAGCTGATTTCTTCCCCTGTAGCAGCTTTTATAACCTGAGGCCCAGTAATAAACATTTGACTGGTTTTTTCAACCATAAAAATAAAATCCATTAAACCTGGAGAATAAACAGCTCCCCCTGCACAGGGACCCATAATAACAGCAATTTGAGGTATTACTCCTGAAGCCATTGTATTTCTTCTAAAAATTTCCCCATAGCCGTTTAAAGAATCTATTCCCTCTTGTATTCGAGCTCCTCCAGAATCATTTATTCCAATAATTGGAACGCCAGTCTTTAAAGCTAAATCCATAATACTGCATATTTTTTTTGCGTGCATTTCTCCCAAACTTCCTCCAAAAACAGTAAAATCCTGTGCAAAAATACATACTCTGCGTCCATTAATGGTGCCATATCCTGTAATAACTCCATCTCCAAGGAATTTATTTTTTTCCATTCCAAAATCATGACAGCGGTGTTCCACAAAAGTACCCAGCTCCGTAAAGCTTCCAGGATCCAAAAGCATTTCAATTCGTTCCCTTGCAGTTTTTTTCCCAGATTCATGCTGTTTTGAAATGCGCTTTTCTCCTCCACCAAGCTTTGCTTTTTCCAATTTATTCCTTAACTCTAGGATTTTTTCATCATTTGACACTAAAAATCTACCTCCTAGGGTTCATTATTACCAGCTTTCCATATAATCCTTCTGTTTTCTGTCCATGGTATCTATTTCAATGCCCAAAGCCTGTAGCCTTATTTTTGCAACTTCCCTATCTATTTCATAAGGCACTGGATGAACTCCTGGGCCTATTTTTTTATTTTCCACAAGAAACTTTATGGACATAGCCTGAAGTGCAAAGCTCATATCCATTATTTCTGCAGGATGCCCGTTTCCACATGCTAGATTAACAAGCCTTCCTTCTCCTAAAAGATAAATTTTATTTCCATTAGCCAAAGTGTATTCTTCAATGCCTTCCTTAACAATTCGCTTAGAAACCGATATTTTATCAAGATCATTTTTATCAATTTCTACATCAAAGTGCCCTGCATTTGCTAAAATGGCACCATTCTTCATTTTTTTATAATGCTCTTCTCTAATTACTCCAATATTGCCTGTAACCGTAATAAAATAATCTCCCTTGGGTGCTGCATCTGAAAGCTTCATCACCTCATAACCATCCATCAATGCTTCATTGGCTCTTATGGGATCAACTTCGCAGACAATTACTCTAGCTCCAAGCCCCTTTGCTCTTAAAGCAACGCCTTTACCACACCATCCATATCCAATTACCACAACAGTTTTTCCAGCTACAATAAGATTGGTTACACTGTTAATAGCATCCCAAACAGATTGTCCTGTTCCATATCTATTGTCAAACAGATACTTACATTGGGCATTATTAACGGCAATCATAGGAAACTTCAGCAAACCTTCCTTTTCCAATGCACAAAGCCTTCTAATCCCGGTGGTTGTCTCCTCACAGCCGCCTATAATTCGTTCAGCCTGTTCAAGCCTATCCCCATGCAGCAGTGCAGTCAAATCTCCACCATCATCAATTAAAAGATCGGGCTCCTGATCCAGCACCATGTGGAGATAATTTATGTAATCCTGTTCACTGCTCCCTCGAATAGCAAAAACGCTTATTCCTTTTTTTACGAGAGCTGCAACCACATCATCTTGAGTGGAAAGGGGATTGCTTGCACACATAACAACTTTGGCACCCCAAGAATGTATAACCCGTGCCAGAAAAGCTGTTTTTGCTTCAAGGTGAAGGCACATAGCCACAGTATATCCCTTAAGGGGCTTATCATCTTCAAATATTTTTTTCAGTCTGTTTAAAACAGGCATATGAGCTTTTACCCACTCTATTTTCTTCTCTCCTTCAGGAGCTAAAGATATATCCTTTATATGATAGGAAAAGGCAGAAGACAATTCATAAACCTCCCAGCTATTTTTGTTTAAAATGGATATATCCTTTCTTCTCAATCTTTTTATACTGATTATCTCTAAACAGCAAAATTCCCTCTGATCTATCAACAATTTTACCAATAATTGTTGCTTCAGTACCTGTCTCATCTTTAATTACCTTAGCAATGAGTTCAGCATTTTCTGGGTCTGCAGTCATAACAATTTCAAAATCTTCGCCTCCAAACAAAACATAATCCAATAAATCTTTTTTCGTTAAATCTGCTACCTCTTTTACAGCATCAGAAATGGGTAATGAATCAAACCAAATTACAGCTCCCACATTACTAGCAGAAGCAATTTCGTGTATTTCGTTACCTAAGCCATCACTAATATCATCGGCTGAATTTATTGGTGCAGCTTTTAAAGCCGCTCTTATCTCCTTTACTCTGGGTGTAGGATAATAATGCCTTTTAAGGAGATATTCCTCCGTTTTCTTGGAAACTTTAACTCTATTTGTTATAAGCTCCAAACCTGCTCTTGAATCACCAAGATATCCCGTTACCAATATTATATCTCCCGGCTTAGCTCCAGAACGAAGCAAATAATTTTCCTGCTCAACTACACCCAAAAGAGCCACATTTATTACTAAATTTTGAGGAGAAGATACAGTGTCACCGCCAACTATATTAACACCATATAATTTTGAACATTTTTTTAAGCCGTTATATACCTGTTCAATATATGAAGCTTCCATTTCAGGTCTCACACCGATAGAAATCATAGCATGGGTAGGAAAGCCTCCCATGGAAGCAATATCACTGACATTAGCAGCCATTGCTCGATATCCTATCTGCTCTCCATTGTCCGGCATTACAACGAAATGAACATTTTCAATCATCATGTCCGTAGTGGCTAACAACAATTTCTCAGGGGGATGCTTTAAAACTGCGGTATCATCACCAATGCCCACAACAACGTCGCTGGGGTTGTACAACGTATCATTTTTAATTAAATCAATTAAACCAAACTCCCCTATATCTGATACTCTCATAGCCAAAACACCATCCATCTTTTAATCTGTGATTTCCAGCTGATCATATCTAATTTTTCCCATCTGCGCAAGGAAAATAAATAAAAAAGCACCGGAATACACACCGGTGCCAGAATGATCTTTGCAAATATAACTGCATTTTTTGAAAAAAATTAAGCATGGCAGAAATTATCATTATAAATTATCAATGAGTTCCTTTTATCTGTGTTATTATGCAGTTCTTATCCTTTTTCCCCCCTAGGCGACATAAATCTTTTTCATCAACGATAAAATAAACTACCTCTTCACCTTCAATCCACGTCACCAGGTAATCCAATCAAAGAACCTCCTATTTTTTGTTTTTTGTATACTGTATTTCTAAAATTAGAGTATCATAAATAAAACGAAAAAACAATTAAGACAATGTAAATTATTTTTTAAATAAAATATTAAATTAGTTTAAAATTATTGAACTAAAGCATTTGTTTGACGCAGAAGTTTCAGTGCTATATAATAACCTTGAATAGTGTGCGCCCGTAGCTCAGGTGGATAGAGTAACGGAGTCCGAGTCCGGTGGTCGCAGGTTCAAGTCCTGCCGGGCGCGCCAGAGCTTGAGACCCAACAGTTTTTACTGCCTGACCCTCCCCATTGATTACGATGTCTCTGGGGAGGCATTTTTTATGGCTGATTTTAGTGTAAGTGCATCAGAAAGTTTTTTAATGCCCAAACAATTACTTAATTTTCACTACCGTTACCCCATCTTTCCCAAATAATCATAAAAAATACATAAAATTTCAAATCCTCTGTCAACATTAACCCTACCCAAAAACTCCCTGCACTTTGGACAGTGTATAGGTTCCTCGTGAACACTTTTTCTGCTTTTATTTTCTACTAAAAAACATGTCATAACTACGTTCATTTTGCACCAATTGCACCAAGCATAATGGATTGTTCTAAAAATTTCCATAAAAAATAATCCCCTTGCTTTTATACTTTTTGGAAATTTAAAAAATCTCCTTTTTCATTAAATACCATATGAAAGGGACCATCTAATACTTTTAAATTTTTTTTATCCAAAATTTCCTTTACTAAAGGGGCAGTAACAAAAAACCTATAAATGTCTTGGGTGTTTTTTATAAAAGCTAAGCATATTTGTTCATGTGGTTTTTTCACAACTTTTAAAGATGCCTCAATGGCTTTCAAATCATTTTCAAAAGCCGCCGGAAGCTTTATTCTATCTAAAAAAGTTGTTGTTAGAACATTTTTTAAGGTAATCTGATAATCAATTTTACTTATTAGCTTCATAGTAGTTATATCAGCTAAACCTATCCCATTTGCATTTCCAGCAGACATTTCTGCTAGGTCGAGAACTACAAGACATTCAATCTTTGGTTTTCCATCCTTAACCCCTCGAATACCATACCTTCCAATTACATTTGTATCCATACCGGTCCCGCTGAAACATTTACCCATTTGTTCCACTACCAAAACATCAAGATATTCAAAGGGCAGGGAAGGGTACAGCTTTCTTGCTTTTTCCAGCAGAAGCATATCATATTTTATAAAATCCCTTTTGGAACAAATAACAAGTGTATCAATTTGTTTGTAAGCATTCTCTACGATACCTATTCCGCACAAAATAGGAAGTTTTTCAACAATTAACTTGCCCATTTCAATAAGCATTTGCGGCATTTGCTCGTATCTTAAGCCATGGAAAACCTCAGCACCATTGGGACCTCCTAAGCCAACCACAAGCATTTTCGTTAAACCGCTTTCAACTTTTCCTTTAAAAGAAGTATGGGGTTTTATTCTATTAATGGGAATCAGAAAATCACATTCAAAGGCAAGGGAATTGACATATACCGGTTGGCCTTGAACATTACCTAAACAGTGGGAATCTAAAGATGCTAAAATAGGTGCACCTACAGATGAGGAAGTTATTCCCAGCTTTTTCAAGACTTCCAGCTGACCTTCAACTGTACCTCCCCCATGACTGCCCATTGCACAAATCACAACGGGTTTTGCTCTTTGTCTTTTAATCAATTCTACCAATATAGTGATAATTTCATTAATTTTTGTTATATTTCTACTGCCCACAACCAATCCAATTTTCATTCCAGATTTTATTTTATTTAGAAAACCTTTTTGCTCCATTTCAGCAATAATATGCTTTTTTAAATTTAACAAACAAGAAGTACTGGGAAAAACTTGTTCTATTAAGTAAAAACTCATATTTTTATTCATAATAAGACCTCTCAAAAATTAAATTAAACCTACTAGCGGCCACCAAAGATAAGCAGCAAGGGAAAGAACAATTATACTGAACAGCGTAATAAAAATACCAGGTTTTATCATATCATAAGGTTTTAGAAGACCAGTCCCGTAAACAACCATATTAGATATTGTTTCCACAGGCAGCAAAAAGCCATATAATCCTGTAATTCCAGTTACCAATCCAAGCATAACAGGATCAATATTCAGTTTAAAGGCTATCTGCGAAATCAGAGGAATCAACGTAACTATAAGGGTTGTAACATTTCCAAGGAAAATATGTACAATTTGAGTAAACGTAGACACCAAAAGTACTGTTAGAGCAGGAGAAAGGGTTAGTATTTTTAATGAATAATTATTAAATATTTGGCCTGCTAAAAAATTTGCTGTGCCCGTTTCATTTAAAGCAGCACCAAGAGAAAGAGTAAAACCAACTAGAAATATAGTACTCCAGTCAATGGAAAGCATTTCCCCAAAATCCATAAAACCTATTCCAGGTATGCAGAACAATATTACAGCGACCATAGCAGGCACAGCACTGTGCAGACCATGAATACCCTCAGTAACCCATAAAAACATGGCTAATCCCAAAATGGCAAGGCATTTCTTCTCATTAACTAAAAAGGATTCCATTTCAGTTAATCTTTTTCTAAATTCTTCTGCTCCTCCAGGAAATTCTTTCATTTCAGTAGGAAAAACTCGAATAAGCACAAACCAAAGTATTGGAAGCAGAACCAAACTAACAGGAAAGGTATATAGAAACCATTTAACATAAGTAATGCGCTTCCCGGTTATATCGTATATAAGATCCGTTGTCATTACATTAGCCAGTGCAGCAGGTAGAACTCCTTAACCCGTTATGGTTGCTCCAAAGGCAAGGCCTATTATTAATAAACACGTTAAATTTCTCCTATTGCAGTTTTCTCCTGCCCTATCTATTATCACTTTAACAGTTGGAAGCAGTAAAGTTATCCTTACAGCAGCAGAGGGAACAAAAAAAGATAAAATAAGTAAAATTAAAAAGATGCCTATCAAAGCACCTCCAGGAGTTCCCCCAAATCTGCTTAAAACAAAATAGGCAGTCCTCTGAGCAAATTCAGTATTATTTATTGCTTGTGCCATCATCAATCCTGCCAGAATTAGAAACAGTGAACCTGTGGCAAAACCACTTAATCCAAGATTTAGAGTTATTGCTTTTGTAATTATTAAAATAGTAACTGCCATAAACGATACTAAAGCTAAAGAAAGCTCTGAAAAAATCCAAAGAAAAACTGCAGCTGCAATGGTTGCAGTGGTAACTCTAACTTTCCATTCAATTTTATGTAAAAAAAACAAAATCAAAGTCCATAAAATTACCGCGGTTATCAAGCAAACAGCATTTTTAAATTTTTTATTGAACCTTATATTATAAAGCAAGCTTTTTCCATTCATAATATTTCTACCCCTTATATATTATAATATTACAATTTAAAACAATTGTAATTTTTAAAAAGGGATCAAAAAAGAGCTTCTTAAGCATACCATTGCCTAACAAATGAAGCTCTTAAAAAATAAACTTTATACTCTTCTTTCTAAGTTTTTTAAATGTCTTATATCTTTAGGAACCAATAGCCTATATATATCACAGAGCTCCACAATCCTTGACGTTATCCTCTCTCCTAATTGCTCCTCAATTTCTTCGAGGGTTAAATTACTGTTTATTACCGTGGGTAGTTCATTGTTTAAGCGGCTATTCAAAATGGAATAGATTTTATTTCTTGTCCAATCTGTATAATTATGCGCTCCTAAATCGTCCAAAATAAGTACTGGAATATTTCTAGCATGCTGCAGCAGCTCTATTTCCGAAGTTTCTGGCTCTTTATTATACGAAGCTTTTATTTCATCCAATAAGTCCGGCACAACTAAAAAAAGCACCCTTTGACCTTTACTTAATAAATAGTTAGCAATGGCACTGGATAAAAAAGTTTTTCCACTTCCTACGTTCCCACAGAAGAACAGACCTTTTCCCTCAGCTTTGACAGAATTTCTTTTAGCAAAATTTTTAGCAGCTTCAAGAGTATTAATTGCTATTTCCCTATAAGTGGCAGCTTTGTTTTTATCTGGATATTCATCTTCTGGATAATATCTGAGCTCAAATTTATCAAAGGTATGCTGCTGAAGTTTTGCCGGCAGACGAGATTCTTTATATTTCATCTCTATAACTCTTTGCTTGGTACAGCTGCATTTATATGCAACATTTCCCTTGATTACTATACCGCTTCCGTCACAGTTGGTGCACTTTATCATTATAAGCGCCTCCCAGAATTTCAGGTCATATAGATATCTTCATACTTTCTTTTGAGTTTAGATGCATTTTTATTTAAATTCTTTTTTTGCTGACTCTGAGAGAAATTTTCTTCATATGCTGAAACTTCCCGTGAAGTCCTTAGATTGTTCTTTGCCCAACCTTTTAAGATGGAATCAATATATTTAAAATTAATTATCCCTCTAAGTACCGCCCTTTTTAAAGCCTCTAATATTAGCTCCTCTGAATATCCCTCACCATAAAGCCATTCTAAAATTTGGCTGCTTTCTATAGGTGAAAGGGGCCTTCCAAATTCTTTTTCAAAACAGCGATACAATCTCGCGGCAGCTTTTGATCCTTCATAGCTCTTATTCAAATCCAAATAGCTATCCTCTTTTTCCATATCAATATGCCCAACACTTTTCTTTTTCTCATACTCAACAGCCTTATTACATCCCCATATCTCAAGAAGTTTATCATACAGGCCCTCTAATGAAAGCTGCATTATTTTTTTTCCTGTTTGTGCATCTACACCCATATCAACATCAATTATTCCTTTCTGAGCAAGGGAATCAATTAAAAACTCTACTTCTTGTTCATCTATTTCCATGAAACGGGAAATATCTTCAGGCTTTATCATATCAATTTTGTCTGATTTCAATATTAGCAAGTGTATTATCAAAAGCATTTCCTTATCAGTAAGTCCCATTTTAATATAATTCTGCATTAAAATTTTAGGGAGCCAAATGCCTCCCTCATTCACTAATTCCAAAGCAAATAATGTGGAAAAACTGCTTCTGCTTGGCTGCATTTTAACCAAGCTCCTTTCGCAATGTTTACTGTGGTCTTATTTATTTACTTAATTACACATTTGGACAATTTTCGAATATTTTCCTGCAGTATTTTTTTAAATGAGCAAAAAGTTTATAATATTTAAGAGCCGAATACTTTGGAGGTATAGATATGAAAACCATAGCTTTAGTGGGCCCGCCCGGAAGTGGAAAAAGCCATCGGGCACTGCTGGTATCCCATGAAAAGTCTATACCCTTGATCATAGATGATGGGCTGTTAATTAAAGACAATCACATAATCGCAGGAATTTCTTCCAAAAGGCAGCCAACAAAAATAGGTGCAATGAAAACAGCATTTTTCACCGATGAAAAACACGCAGAAGAAGTGAAAAGAAAGATAAGGGAAATTAACCCCCAAAAAATCTTAATATTAGGTACTTCAAAAAGAATGGTCAATAAAATATGTCAAAGGTTGGAACTTCCTGAGCCTTCGGAGATCATATACATAAATGAAATTGCAACTGAAGAAGAAATTAAAGCCGCAAGAAGAATCCGTCAAAAACATGGTAAGCATGTAATTCCCGCCCCAACAGTAGAGGTGAAACCGCGATTTTCAGGACTGTTAATAGAACCTTTACCTACGATTTTTAAAAGAAGAGCTGAAAGTAAAAAACAAAGACATTTTATGGTAGACCAAACAATAGTGCAACCTACCTTTAATTTTTACGGAAGTTTTTTTATTGCAAGCGCAGCAATTAATCAGATTATATCCATTGCTGCCTGCAGCGTAGAAGGAGTAGATAAAATATACCAGATCCGAACTAGAACCACAGCAGAAGGTATAAATATCAGTTTTCTTTTATCAGTTAATTATGGATATTATATTCCTAAATTGATACAAGAAGTCAAAGAAGCTGTAAAAAATGCAGTTGAGCATATGACCAATCTTTATGTTCTAGAAATAAATGTTCTTGTAAAAAAAATAGCAGCGGAGCAGTAACTAAATATTTGCATCAGCTCTCCATCACTTTATCCATTACCATTTTATTTTTGGTTAAATTTTCTATAAAATATGCCATTCTATCTAATGCTTTAGTAAGGTTTTTAAGCGATGCCGCATAGGAAATGCGTATATGCCCTTCTCCTGATTCCCCAAAAGCCGTACCTGGAACCACTGCAACTTTTTCCTGCTTAAGCAGTTCCTCAGCAAAGCTTTCTGAAGTCATTCCAGTGATCTTTATGGAAGGAAATACATAAAACGCCCCTTTTGGTTCAAAACATTCCAGACCCATTTCTCTGAGTTTGCTAACCACAAAACGTCTTCTTTGATTGTACTGCTTCACCATTTTTTCAACTTCTTCACCGCCGTTCCTCAAAGCCTCAAGTGCAGCCATTTGGCTCATTACTGGAGCACATAAAATGGTGTACTGGTGTATTTTCACCATTGCCTCAATAATATCCCTCGGCCCTGCAGCAAAGCCTATCCTCCATCCTGTCATTGCCCAAGCCTTTGAAAAGCCATTTATTACTATGGTCCTATCTCTCATTCTAGGAAAAGAAGCAATGGAAACATGGTTACCATTATAAGTTAATTCGCTGTATATCTCATCAGAAATCACAATCAAGTCATTTTTCACAGCAGTTCTAGCAATTCCTTCTAAATCCTTTTTTTCCATTATAGCCCCAGTGGGATTATTCGGATAACATAATACTAGAGCCTTTGTCTTAGAATTTATTTTTTTATTTAATTCTTCTTCTTTCAATTTAAACTCATCTTTATAAGATGTTTGCACAACAACAGGTTTGGCACCAGCCAATACTGCACAGGGTTTATAGGAAACATAACTGGGTTCTGGTATTAATACTTCATCTCCTGGAGTAATAATTGTTCTAAGGGCTAAATCAACAGCTTCACTTGCTCCAACGGTAACAATGATTTCATTATCGGGATTGTATTCCAAGTTATAACGCTTATATAAAAAGTTGGAAATTTCTTTCCTGAGTTCCGGCATTCCCCAATTAGATGTATACATTGTATAACCCTGTTCCAAAGAATAGAAGCAGGCTTCTCTAATATGCCAGGGTGTAACAAAATCCGGCTCCCCAACACCTAAAGAAATTACACCCTTTGTGTTGGCAACGAGATCAAAAAATTTTCTAATTCCAGAAGGCGGCAAATTCTTTACAAGAGGAGAAATCCTATCACCCTTTTTTAACTTCATGGACTAATCACCTGCCGGCGGTCTTTTTCTTTATTCTCAAGAATAACACCCTGCTGTTTATATCTTTTTAAAACAAAATGAGTCATGGTGCTTTGAACGTGCTCCAAAGTTGCCAATTTTTGAGATACAAATTGGGCAACTTCTTTTATATTTCTTCCAGTAACTTCTACTGAAAGATCATAGCTGCCCGACATAAGCATCACAGAGCGAACTTCAGGAAAGCGATATATTCTTTCTGCAATATCATCAAAGCCAACTCCTCTTTGGGGTGTCACTTTTACATCTATTAAGGCAGAAACCTGCTCAACACCTGCTTTTTCCCAATTAATCAGCGTGCTGTATTGAAGAATAATCCCTTCCTCTTCCATTGCCTCTATTTCTTTTTCAACTTTAGATTTATCTATTCCAAGCATCGTTGCAATTTGATAAGGGGTTAGTTTGCTGTCTGTTTCCAATAGTTCTAAAATCTCTTTACGCATAGCAGCACCTCCAGCCTATTAAAATAAAAATTCCCGCCCCAAGGGACGAGAATTTTCTCGCGGTACCACCCTAGTTGACTGCCCCTTTATATTTAAATTTAAGGACAGTCCACCTCTCAAACAAGACCTAATAACGGAGTCATCCGGCATGGCTTAATTCACCAGCAGCTCCAGGGTGGCTCGCAGTAACTGTTTTTACCGTTTCTCAGCATATAACGGCTCTCTGTAAAAAACAGTTACAGCTTTGCCCCTTCACAGCTTTTGACTTTTCATTAACTTAATTAAAAAAACATAACTTAATAATTTATGTCGGCTTTAAATATATTCTTTTGTTAATTCAAAAATCCTTTTATCTAAAAAATTTTTTTGAGCCATCAGCAGTTTAATTTTTCTTTTCATCCTTTTTAAATTTTCAACTTTATTAGGATCTATTTTTAAAAGAAGAATGCCATTCTTATAACAGCACATTTCTAAGAAATTATTACAGCCCTTTCTAACCTTAGAACTCTTCTCGAAAGCTAAATCTAAATCAGGAATATAGTATTCAAAAATTATATTACCAATTTTAAAATCTTTTATCAATTCCTCCTTAGGAAACAGCTTTCTTAAAAAGTCTTCCATGGAATTCTTTACATCATGAGGACATTCATCATTAATCGGATAATAATGATACTCTTCTTCACTCTCTTTTTCTTCGGTGAATTCAAAAGCTTCTTGACTGTTTATATAAACACTTTCCCTTTCTTTTTCAGCAGTACTCTCAAAATTCTCAAATTCTCGCTGCAGTTTTTCTAAATGGCGCTCTTGAAACTTAATCAAACCTTTTCTAATTAGGCTCTGCATTTTTTCTTCAAATCCTTCAAAACTCTTCATAATCATATCAGACGGCAGCTTCTGCGCAACCAGCTGTTTAAGCATTGCCTCAAGATATTCATTTCTACCCTGAAGCAGCTTCAACGCTTCTTCTGCTAATTCAATGAAAATATCCTCTGCTTTTATGGACAGCTTTTCTCCCACTTCTGGATCAGCTTCGTACAAATCAATTAGCGTCTTTATAAATTCGTCCACAAGAAATAAGACACGCTGTTCCAACGTTTTGTCCATAAAACCACCCCGAATATAATCTATTCGAGGAATCATCAAATATTACAAAATTTATAACTGCTCATTGAAAAATTCTGTCTGTTATACTGAAGCTCTTGTAATATTTAGATTTTCCTTTTTATCAAGATAGAGACAAATGTTTTCATCTTCCCTATCAAATTTATAAGCTTTCCCTCCTATAACTACAGTAGAATTCTCAAAAACATGTCCCACGGTAACTCGTGCTTTGGAAATTGTTATAATTTTTGTTGCAGCCCCACACTTAGAGCCCATTTCTTTAACATATACATTTCCTCCAGCCTTTATTTCACCACCACGAAAAACACCGTTTATAGCAACTTCTTTACCTGCATGAATCCAGGAATTAAAACAACCGCTCCCTATTACTTTTACGTCTCCAGTAGCAACAACATTCGAATTAAGAACACTGGATACAACTAAATCACTTTCACCCGTCGGCAGTGACAAAAAAATCTGCTCCCATTCACCAGCTCTTCTAGCCAACAGTTCTACTTCTTCTAATCTGCGTATAGTTAAAGGAAAACAAACCAACGTTCTCTGTACCGTTTCTACAAATTCTCTAAAATCTTTTATCATATCGATTAAAAAGCAAAGATTTAGATTTTTAAGCAATATTTTTAAATTAGATGTAGCAGTGGAAATACAACTAAACCTGCTTTCCATTAACAGTTTAACTAATGGACCAATACCAAATTTAAGGTCATCTTTTTAAACGCTGGATGTTTCAACAACTGCTTTATTGCTGCAACCATTTCCCGTAAGCCTGATGCTAATGTTTTAATGTATGGCTGTATTTCCTGAGCAATTGCATTATTTCCTCCAGCAACTACAACAGAAGATAAAACATTACCCTTAATCCAAATAGAACCATTAGCTCTTACTTTTGCATGGGAAACATATCCACCTATCCTAACATTTCCTCCTGCTTCCACTAACATTCCTTCCAATACATTTCCCGAAATTAAAATATCTCCTTTAAAAACAATATTTCCTGAGGCTAGATTAACATCACTATCATGCACCATTTCAGGCAGTACACTTATTTTAACCATATAGGACCCAAAAACTGCAACCGGCCGTCCAGAACGAACAGCAACAACCTGTTTACCATCCTGCGTAACAATTGCACCTTCACCAGCAGTAAGACAGTAGTCCCGAGGGGAAGGTGGCATAATCAAATTCCCTTTAACACTAGTTCCCGGAATACCCGGCTCTGCTGGATGTTTTACAGCCAAAACATCACCAGGTTCTACAGGAGTAAAAATAAAACGCTCTCGAAAATCTACTACTATTTCATCTTTTCCTATAGGTACAGGAATTTTAGAATCGTTAGAAAAACGAAGTTCTACCCTAGCATCTTTTCCCGGCTTTGCAGGAACACCTCGTGCAATAATTATTTTCTCTTCTTTACAAGATGCAGCAGCACGAGAACAGGCTTCCCAGTCAATTCCATAATTAATCCCCAAACGAGATAGTTCTTGGAGCAGTTCATCTAATGTAAAAGGAGGAATATATTCTTCACGCTCATTAACTTTCAAATGGAGTATCCTCGCAGGGGGAAGATCCATAAGTTCTCTGCGAATCAAAACAGTAGGTCGCATCTGCAGCTCTACAAATATCTCATCTGATGAAACAAACACAGACCAACTTCCTTCCCTGCATTCATCTTCGGCTACTTCTATCCGAACTTTATCATTTACAGTTACCGGCGTAGGTTCTTTACATTCTTTGTCATTTACAATTAGCTTTGTTCCAGGGCAAGGAACCACAATAGGATAGGGACCTTCTGCAGGATGTTGGACAAAAAGCTGACCCTGTTTTACATAAGCATATGGACCAACTGAATTTCTACTAAATAAAATGCCATTATCTTGGGTAGATGAGAAAAAATATGCACCCATGTTCCCTACTGTCTCCACTAAAATCACTCCCTGCTATTTGATTTACTCTCTAAAACCTCTAAAACTTTAAAAAAACCTATTATTTCTAAGCCTTCTTTTATGTGATCAGGAATACGAACAATTCTTAATATACGACCCTGTTCATGAAGTTTTCTAGCTTGATTTAAAAGCATACCCGAACCTGAAGAATCCATAAATTGAAGTTCTTGAAGATCTATTTCAATTACTTTTTCTTTACAGCGCTGTATTTCAAATTGCAGTTCTTCTACATTGCTGTAATCCAATTCTCCTAAAACTTTTATAATTGCCACTCCATCTTTTTGTTGAAGCCTAATCTCCATATCACTCACTCACTTTCTAAAGGGCCTTCACAACAACCAGAGTAATATCGTCCCTTTGGGAATATCCAAAAGTAAATTTCTCAAGATCAGCTAAAATGCAATTTCTTAGTTTTTCTGCACTAAAATTCTGCTGAATACTAACTATTTTTTTCAACCGCTCAAGCCCATACCTCTCATCCCCGGGGCCACAGGCCTCCACAAGTCCGTCTGTATACATTACTAATGCATCTCCAGAAGAAAGATAAATTTCTTCCTCACCTGAACCAACGTAATCATCTAACAAACCCAAAGCAACTCCACGACTTTTCAAAACTTTGACTTCCCCACCAGTTAAAAGAATAGGAGGATGATGACCTGCATTAACGCATTTCATACATCCAGTTTCCGCATCACAGCAAATTATAAAAAGGGTTACGAAAGCTCCATGCCGTCTTAGCTCATTTCCACCAATTCTATTTAACCGCTTAACCACTTCTATGGGCCTTAGTAACTGATACATTTCTCTAAGCATTTGTTGTCGTATTGTCTCCATTAAATAGGCCGCTCGAAATCCTTTTCCCATTACATCACCTATGGCAGCAAAAACAGCTTTTTCATTTTGGGTAATAAATTCAAAAAAATCCCCTCCCACCTTCCCTGCAGGTATGCTGCTGCCACATACTTCCAATTTCCCAACCTTTATGCTTTTCCCATTACAGCTAAACATTATCTCACCCGCTTTTTCTTTCCTACTTATTACTCATATCTAGCAGTTTATTAAGACCTATGAGCTCCATTACCTCTGCAACTTCAGGTTTGGGGTTTAGTATAATAATTCTGCCACCACGTTGATTCCATAGATTATTAATGTCTAATAAACATTTTAAACCCGTAGAATCCACAAAAGAAACCTGAGATAAATCAATTTCAAGTATTTCTCCATCTGCTTTTTCAACCACTTTCTTCAACTGTGCTGCTGTTTCTAAATCCAGCTCACCGGTTAAAGCGACACAGCATCTTCCCTCAACGGTGCACATATCCAATTTAAGCATTTTTCCTCACCTTCTTTGAACATTTATTCATTTTATTCATTTTAGCAATCCGAGGAAAGATTAAAATCCAATACCAATGTAGTTCCAGAAGTCCCAGTAGCTAGGTATATTTTGTCTGCATAGTAAAGCATTAAGGTAAACCCACAACCTAATGAATTTTTTGTTGAATAATGCTGCATTAATGTTGCTCGAGCTAATTCACTTGTTTTAATACCAGATCCGTTATCTTGAACAATAACTCTTAAAATCTCCTTCAACCGCCTAAGATGCCAGTAGCCTCCTCCTGCATGTTTTAAAGCATTGGTTATTGCCTCAGATAAACAAAGCTCAATCATATGACGCTTATGATTATCAAGATTTGGCAAAATTTCACGAACTCTTCGACGAGCTTCTGGGATATCATGGGCCTGCCAAACTTCTCCTCTAATCAGCTCTGAACCCTCAGCTATTACTTTTTCTATCATATCCTTGCTTAAAAGCTGCAGTCTCTCCCCAGTTACTGCTGATATGGCATCTCTATAGGCCTGCAATTCCTGCTGATACATCTTTCTCTCTTTCTCAATCACTTCTGTAACATCAAAGGCCAACAGTCCACCACTTTTATAATCAAAAGGAACACCGTGTAAGTCAAAAACTTTCTTTCCATCGGCACTAACTATTACTTCTCTTCTGTAAGCTGCCTCACGAAGAGCCCTTCTCATAAGCTTTTCAGCTTCTTCCATAGGCATGTCCAAATCATTCTTACCAGAAAGGTGGCGAAAACGACCTTTCTCATATTTCATTACCCTTCCTACTTTCAAAGCATTTAATAATTCAGACTTTTCTACTTCGGCCAACAGCTTTTCTTTTAATGGATTCCGTATATGCTCTGGTAAATAACGGGAAAATTCCTGTATTAGTTCTCCTGCACTTCCAGTAAGCAGATGAAATTCTTCTTTATTAAGACGTGTAGAATCATTCTGTTTCCTATGAACACGAAGAATATCAAAAATGTGAACTTTATTTTTCCCTTTTAAAGGAACCCCTGCTACTTCTACCCACAAGTGGCCTTGAAGTTTAATTATATACCGCCCAGCAGGAGGGGCCTCTGTCTCAATTCCAAACTCAGTAGTATTCAAAACCAAAATTTTGGCTGGATATTTTTTGCCTTTTTCGTCTTCCAAAAATACTTTTATTGGAGGAGAAGGAACTTTACGAAGGGGACCAGGTTGAACAAAATAATCGCATTCCCAACACTTTTGTTCAGGTTCCTTCTGAGCACATTCTTGACACCTGTTCATTTTTCACCACCTTTCACATTACCACTGTTCTATTCGACATCATAAATACTGAAAATGCCGTATAAAATAATTTAAGCAGCTGCCTAGCTGCCGCGTAAAAAGATAAAAAACCAATATAACGAATAAAACGCTAAGAAAGCCTTACCCAACGGCAGCCTGGCAGTCATACCCATTTAAGGGCTTTAGACCCATGGCTTTGCGCCCACCCTTTCGGATGGTTAGCCTTTATCGCGTTAAAATTTTTCAAACATTTATAAAAACATTTTTTGTAAAATTAAAACAATAAAAATTCTGATGATAGCCAGAATTAGACAAAAATTAATTTTTTTCCTTCTAGATTCTCCAATTTTATACATGTCAGATTGATTTTTGATTTCGCTGTTTGTTTTTGGACTTTTAGATAAACCTGATTACTGTTTCTATCTTGAAAAGCCCTAAATTGTAGTGTACAATTTGAGAAAAAAATTGGGGGATTTGTCTTATGGCAGAAATAAAACCTTTTAAAGGCATTAGGTACAATACTAAAAAAATAAAAAATTTAGAAGATGTAGTAACTCCGCCCTATGATGTAATAGATGAACAAGCTCAAGAAAAATATTATAACCGGCATCCCTATAACATAATTAGGCTTGAGTTAGGAAAAACCAGTCCCACTGATACACCAGAAAACAATCGGTACACGCGAGCCAAAGAATTTTACGATAGATGGTTGGAAGAAGATATTTTAATAAGAGATAAAGAACCTTCTATATATTTTTATGAACAGGGATTCAGTTGTGGAGGTAGGCAGTACAAAAGAAGAGGTTTTTTTTGTGCAGTTAAGTTAGAAGAATACAGCAAAAATATAATTCTTCCCCATGAGGAAACCCTTCCCAAAGCAAAAGAAGATCGTTTAAACCTAATGCGCCAATGCCGTGCAAATTTCAGCCCTATTTTTGGGCTTTACATTGATAAAGAAAAGAATGAAGAAGAAATTTTTCAGAAGCTAAATACCATTCAACCTGATATTGAATTTATTGATGAAAACGGGCAGAGTCATAAAATATGGGCAATTAGCGATTCTGGTATAACACAAAAATTCCAATCCCTTTTAAAGGATAAACAAATCTTCATCGCAGATGGTCATCATAGATATGAAACAGCTCTCCAATTCAGCAGAGAAATGAATACAGAAAATGCGGGCTACGTGATGATGACCCTTGTAAATATTTATGATTCAGGCCTTGTTATTTTCCCAACCCACAGACTTTTAAAAAACCTAAAAGAATTTGAAACGGATAAATTTTTGAACAGTTTAAAAAAGCATTACGAAACAGAATCTATACTTTTTGATGAACTTGATAATGAAAACACTTTACCAGCAGCAGCGGAAAAAATAAGAAAAGCATTGGCAGCAAACAGTGATCAATTTCATAGATTTGGGATATACCTTGGAGGAAAATATGTTCACTTTATAAATATTCATAAAAGCAATGAACAGCCGGCTGATCCCAGCAAATCCCAAGCATGGAATTCTCTCGATGTAACAGTACTTCAAAAAATGATTCTGGAAAAATTATTAGGTATAGGAGAAAAAGAAAGGAAGGAAGGAAACTTTTTAAAGTATGTTCGGGATGAAGTTGAAGCAATACTGGATGTGCAGAGAGGCATCTGTCAGGCCGCACTTTTAGTCAATCCAACCAAAATAGATGAAGTTATTGCCGTTGCTAAAAGCGGCGAAAAAATGCCTCAAAAATCTACATACTTTTATCCCAAATTAATTACGGGATTGGTAATAAATTCCTTAGTTTAATTAGTTCAAGCTGCTTTAAAATTTTAAAGGGGCTTTTGCATCAAAAAGCCCCTTCGTAAATTTTTATATTTTCAATAGAACCGTCTTTAGAAGCTTTTACAGCTGCCACATCAAAACGAAGAGCTTTATAGCAAATTTTTGAATTGGCTAAAAACTCCACTGCCATACCGCGGATTTTCTTCTGTTTTCTGTAATCCACCGCTTCCTCTGGTATTCCGCATTTTGGGGTTGTTCTTGTCTTAACCTCTACGAAAGCTAAAATACCATCCTTCAAAGCAATAATATCTATTTCACCATATCTCGTTCGGTAATTATTTTCAATAACTTTATATCCTTTACTTTTCAGAAAATTAGCCACAGCTTTCTCTCCGATTTCGCCTAATTTCTTTTTACCTTCTCTCATTTTTTATTCACTCCAAAAAATAAGCTAATCTGTTCAAACCTTTCCTGTCCTTGCTGCAAAACATTTTTTACAAAATTTTTTCTGTGCAGCGGCGAAGCACCATAAACTCGTAAAGCTTGACAGTGTTCTTTTGTGCAGTAGCCTTTATGTCTTTTGAATCCATACTGAGGATACATAGAATCCCATTGACAGCACATTCTATCCCGTGTGACCTTTGCCACAATTGAAGCAGCGGCTATGCTTTGACTTAACTTATCCCCTTTAACTATCTTGAGCTGAGGAAGGTTTAAGTCAATGACCTCAGCATCAATAAGCAGATACTGAGGATAAATTCGAAGGGAATTTACAGCTTTTTTCATAGCTAATCTTGAAGCCTGTTTTATATTAATTTTTTCAATTTCTCTTTCGTTAACCACACCCACAGCCACTGCAATGCTTTTATTCAGTATTTGTAAATAAAGTTCTTCCCTCTGCTTAGGAGACAGCTCTTTTGAATCTTTAATTCCATCAATAATAAGCCCCACAGGTAAAATGACTGCAGCAGCCACAACTGACCCAGCAAGAGAGCCTCGGCCAGCCTCATCTATTCCTGCTATCAGCGTATATCCTTTATTCCAGAGCGCCCTTTCATACTCAAGCAAGCAGATAATCTCCTCCGTTTTTTTATACGTTTTTAAAAAAACTTCAACATCAAAATTATAAATTCCTATATAAGAAAAACAAAAAAGCCAGGTTTTACCTGGCTTAGGTTAGGCTTTTTACCTTCGCAGCTTTTCCTGTACGCTGCCGCAGATAATAAAGCTTGGCTCTTCTTACTTTACCCCTTCTAATTACTTTTATATCAGCAACACATGGGGAATGAAGGGGAAAGGTTCTTTCCACAGCAACACCATAGGAAATCCTTCTAACGGTAAATGTTTCCCTAACACCACTTCCCTGCCTTTTAATTACTATCCCTTCAAAGGGCTGTATTCTCTCTCTATTTCCTTCTATAACTTTGAAATCAACTCTAACAGTATCCCCTACACGAAAATCAGGAATTTCCTTTTTCATATATTCCTGTTCAACTATTTTTATCAGATCCACAACAAGTACCTCCCTTCAGATCAATATTTTAAAGATTCCAGTTCTTCTTTTACCACTTCCCTAATAAGTGCCAGATCCTCTTCTGTAAAACTAAAACTCTCAAACAAATCAGCTCTTAACTTTAAAGTCCTTCGTAAGGCCTCTTTTCTCCTCCAACGCCTTATTTTCTCATGATTACCAGATAACAAAACTTCAGGTACCTTTAAACCGCTGTACTCCCTCGGCCTTGTATATTGAGGGTATTCAAGAAGCCCCATACTAAATGATTCTTCACTAGCTGAAAGTTCATTGCCAAGAACACCGGGGATTAATCTTACCACAGCATCAACTACCACCATTGCCGCTGTTTCACCCCCGGTCAGAACATAATCTCCAATGGATATATCATCATTGGCTAAATTTTGTCTAACCCTCTCGTCAATTCCTTCATAATGGCCGCAGAGTAGGATTATGTGATTCATCTGAGCCAATTCTTCCGCAACTCGCTGGGTAAACAACCTCCCCTGGGGTGAAAGCAGCACAACTTTACTCCCATCTTGTTTTAAAGCATCCACTGCATGAAAAAACGGTTGGGGACCAATTACCATTCCTCCGCCCCCACCATATGGCGGCTCATCAACGGATCTATGCTTATCCGTGGAATAATCACGCAGATTAACTGTTCTAACTTTTACTTTATTTTCATCCTGAGCTCGTTTTAAAATACTCGTTTTTAAAAAATTCTCAAACATCTCGGGAAAAAGAGTTATGATATCTATCTGCATAATATTCTCCCTCATCATTGATCCAGCAAACCTTCCGGCAGCTTAACCAGCATTCTATTCTTTTCCAAATCAACTTTCACAACCACTTTTTTTAATGCCGGTACAAGAAGTTCTCTGCCAGAAGAATCTTTTATAATGTACACATCATTAGCTCCTGTTTGAAGAACTTCAGTTACTATTCCAAGTTTAACATTATTTTCTGCATCATATACTTCCAATCCCACTATTTCAAAAATGTAATAAGTATCTTTAGGAAGCTCCACAGCATCACTGCGGTTAATAAATATATAATTTCCTTTTAAAAGTTCAGCTTCATTAATACTGCTTATTTCTTTAAATTTCAAAAGCAAGTTTCCCTTATGCCACCGGACTTTCTCCAAATTCAAAGGGCTGTATTCGTTTTTTTCCTTAATAAAAACCTCCTTCAGCTGCTGATATCTATCTTTAAAGTCAGAAAGGGGTACTGCCTTAACTTCCCCTTTAATGCCATGGGTGTTTATTACTTTTGCAACTGCTATTTTTTCCGGGATCACTTTTTTGGGATTCACAGAATCACCCCTGGCATTACTGTAGTATTTCGACAACCACCCTTTTGCCTTCCCTAGCAGCAGCAGCTCTTACCAGCGTCCTAATTGCTTTTGCTATCCTTCCCTGCTTACCAATAACCTTACCCATATCTTCGTCTGCCACCTTAAGCTCTAAAATAACAGACTTTTCTCCCTCCACTTCATTTACCACAACCTTATCTGGATTATCCACCAGTGCACGGGCTAAGGTCTCAACCAGTTCTTTCATAGCTTTACCTCCTCTACCTTCCAAAGGGAGTTACTGAGCTTCTTTCTGCTCCTTAATCTTTTCCCAAATACCCATCTTCTCAAACAAACTTTTTACAGTATCCGTAGGCTGGGCACCTTTTTTCAGCCATTCAATCGCTTTTTCCTCATCAATCTTTGTTTTTTCCAGCCCGTGTATGGGATCATATGAGCCTATCTGCTCAATAAACTTGCCATCCCGTGGAGAACGGCTGTCAGCCACTACAATGCGATAATAAGGCCTTTTTTTGCTGCCCATTCTTTTTAATCTGATTTTGGTTGCCAATTTTTTCACCTCCTGTAATTTAATCATTAAAATTTATTAAATAAAGGGTGGAAAACCCCAATTGGGCAGTTTCATTTTTCTTCCTTTTTTCTTTCCTGAAAAAGCACCCATTCTATTTATCATCATTTGGACTTGGGAAAACTGTTTAAGGAGCCTGTTAACATCCTGTACAGTTGTCCCGCTCCCCATAGCTATTCTTCTTTTTCGGCTGGAATTTATTATTTCGGGGTTTGCTCGCTCTTCTTTTGTCATTGATTGTATTATAGCTTCAGCTTTTATTAGCTCCTTTTCATCAAGCTGAAGATTTTTAAATTTATTCATCCCTGGTATCATTTCAAATATCTCTTCCAAGGGGCCCATATTCCTAAACTCTTTCAGCTGTTCTAAAAAATCTTCTAAATCAAAGGAACGCTGTTTTATTTTTCTTTCCAATTCTTTCGCCTTATCCTGATCAAAAGCCTGCTGGGCTTTTTCTATAAGGGTTAAAACATCCCCCATACCCAAAATTCTTGAGGCCATTCTTTCAGGATGAAAAGGCTCCAGAGCATCAAGTTTTTCTCCAACCCCTACGTATTTTATGGGACAGCCCGTAACAGCTTTCACGGACAGAGCAGCCCCACCCCGAGCATCACCATCTAATTTTGAAAGTATTACACCGGTAATGTTAAGTTCTCTATAAAAAGCCTCAGCAACATTTACAGCATCTTGTCCCGTCATGGCATCAACTACCAATAGTATTTCATTTGGCAAAACAGCATCCTTGATCCTTACCAGCTCATCCATTAATTCTTTATCTATATGAAGTCTTCCAGCAGTATCAATTAAAACAATATCAAAACCCGACGCTTTTGCATGTTTTATTCCTTTTTGGGCAATTTCCACAGGACTTACCTCAGTTCCCATATCAAATACTGGTACACCACTCTTTTCTCCAACTACATGAAGCTGTTTTACCGCAGCTGGACGGTAAACGTCAGCAGCAACCAGTATAGGCCTGTACCCTGATTTTTTCATGTGTAGGGCAAGCTTTCCTGCAGTTGTTGTTTTACCAGAACCCTGAAGACCCACCAGCATTATTACAGTGGGGGGAGAATCCGCCAGCTCTATTTTGCTCTGGCTGCCGCCCATCAGTTCAGTTAATTCATCATTTACAATTTTTATTACCTGTTGGGCAGGGGTTAAACTTTCTAAAACCTCATGCCCCATTGCCTTATTTTTGATCTTACTGATAAACTCTTTAACAACTTTATAGTTAACATCTGCTTCCAATAGAGCAAGCCTTATTTCCCTTAATGCTGCTTCAATATCCTTTTCTGTTAATTTCCCTTTGCCCTTAAGCTTTTTAAAAACCTGCTGTATTTTTTCAGAAAGATTTGATAAAATCGGCATTAAATTTCCTCCTCGTTAAAAAGGGATTACCTGCAGAGCCCGTTAATATTTAATTTATAAACTGCCAATAATTAGATATTTTTTCAAGGGAAACAATGGCACTGTTTAACTTATCCTCTTCACCAGTGGCACGATAATCCTTTAACAGGTCTATCACTCTATTTATCTGTTCTTCGTAATTGTTTAATTTCTTAAGCAGACCCAAGCTGCTTTCATACTTCTCCAATAATTCTTCAGAACGCTTAAGTCCAAAAAAAACTGCCTGTCTGCTGATACCCAATTCTTCTGCTATTTCTGCGAGGGACAAATCTTCAAAATAATACATCATAATCAGTTCTCTCTGACGTTCCGTCAAAAGACATCCATAAATATCAAAAAGAATATTTATCCTATCAGTCTTTTCCAGCACAAGCATTCACCACTGTTAAACCTATTTACTTAACGCCTTAGTATTGTATTGCAAATATAAGCCGGTGTCAAGTCTAATTAGAAATCAGCCGCTTTACCCTTTTCTGCACCTCTTTGAAAATTCTTTCTTCATCCAAGGTCAGCACTTCACGATCTTTCATTACAATTTTCCCATCAATTATAACTGTATTTACATCAGCTGACCCTGCAGAATAAACAATTTGAGCAAGATTATCAATTTTAGGCTGCAGATGGGGAGCATTAAAGTCCAGCAGCACTATATCAGCCTTTTTCCCCGGCTCTATTCTGCCGACATTCTTAAGTCCTAGAGCCTCTGCACCCCATAGAGTGGCCATTTTTACGGCTTCTGATGCAGTTACCAAAGTGGGATCACAGTTAATACCTTTATGCAGTAGAGCAGCAGTACGCATTTCCTCAAATATGTCAAGATTATTATTACTCGCTGCACCATCAGTTCCCAATGCAACTGAAATGCCTTTTTTAAGCATTTCTGGAACTGGAGCTACGCCGCTTCCCAGCTTTAAATTGCTCTGGGGATTGTGAACAACGAATACTTCATTATTTTTAAGAATCTCTATATCATCAGAAGTTAAATGCACGCAATGAGCAGCCAACACATGGAGATTTAAAACGCCCGCTTCCTCATATACTTTCACAGGAGATTTACCGTAAAGTTTATACATATCTTCAACTTCCTTTTTTGTCTCAGCCAAATGGGTATGTATACCAACACCGTACTGTTCTGCAGCACTCACCACTTCCTTCAAAAAATCCGGGGGGCAGGTATATGGAGCGTGGGGACCAAACATCACAGTAATTCTGCCCTCAGCTTCTCCATTCCATCGAGCTACAAAATCCTCGGCTTCTTTTAATTTTATAGAAGGATCACCGGATACTGCAATAAGACCCACTGATAAACTGGCTCTAATCCCAGCTTCCTTTACAGCTTCCGCTTCTTCATCCATAAAAAAATACATATCTCCATAGGCTGTTATGCCGCCCTTGATCATCTCTAAAATAGCAAGTTTCACACCCCAGTAAACATCCTCAGGAGTTAATTTAGCTTCTACAGGCCATATTTTTTTATTAAGCCAGATATCGAGGGGCAAATCATCGGCATAACCCCTAAAAAGGGTCATAGCTGCATGGGTATGGGCATTAACAAAACCGGGGATAGCAGCTTTATCTTTTCCATCAATAACTACATCAGCTTTAACATCCAATTTTCTTCCGATTTTTTCAATAATATCTCCTTTTATAAAAATATCTCCCTCAAGCCAACTAAATTTCCCTTCATTATCAAGGGACAAAATGGCTGCATTTTTTATCAAGATACTCATTGTTCTACCTCCGATTTCATTTTTTTAAGCCAGCTTCCCGCCTCACAGACCTTTTCCCTTTCGATTATTCCATATTCTGTAATAATTCCCGTTATTAAACTTCCCGGAGTTATATCAAAAACATAATTAATAACTTCCACCTCTTCCGGAGCAATACGGGTGCTACCAATTACCCGCACTTCCTCGGGATCCCTTTCTTCTACAGGAATTTGCGTACCATCTTTTAAATCTAAATCAAAGGTAGAAGAAGGAGCAGCTACATAAAAAGGAATTCCATGATGTTTCGCCAGAACAGCCAAAGAATAAGTCCCAATTTTGTTGGCTGTATCACCATTGGAGGCTATTCTGTCTGCTCCCACAACAACTAAATCAATTAAACCTTTCTTCATAATGTATCCAGTAGCAGAATCTACAATAAGTTTGACATCAAATCCATCTCTCAGCAATTCCCATGTGGTCAATCTCGCACCCTGAAAATTTGGTCTGGCTTCACAGGCAACAACCGAAACTTTCTTGCCTGCTTCTTTTGCTGCCCTTATTACTCCAAGAGCAGTACCGTATCCCACCGTGGCTAAAGAGCCTGCATTGCAGTGGGTAAGAATTACTGCTTCATCAGGTACAACTTTCTCACCATGCTTACCAATGGCCTTATTAATCTTCAAGTCTTCTTCGTATATGGATACTGCCTCATTGACCAGCTCTTTTATAATATCAGATTTCGAGTAAAGAGCTTTTTCTGCTCTGTCAAGCATTCTAGATACAGCCCATTTAAGATTTACGGCAGTAGGTCGGGTAAAAACAAGCTCATCTCCTACTTTTTTAAGATGGTTTATTATTTTTTCTGGGGAAGCATCTTTCACCTCATAACTGCCCAACACAATTCCAAAAGCTGCAGCAGCACCAATAGCTGGTGCTCCTCTTACTTTCATAGTTTTTATGGCTTCGCCAACATCTTTATATGTTCGACATTGAACATATTCAACGCTGTTAGGAAGTTTAGTTTGGTCAATTAATTCAAGATAGGTATCTTTCCATAAAATTGACTGCATAACTAATACCTCCAAAAATTCTTAATTGGATACGGGACCTGGGATGCTTCGGCATCCGCAGCTGTTATCATTATAATGGGAGTTAAAAATTTTTTCCGCAGCTTTAAAAATCAAATCCCTAACTATATTCAGATTCCTGTTCATAGCCTGTACAACTTCTTCATGGGTTAAAGGTGCAGAAGAAATGCCCGCTGCGTAATTGGTAACCACAGCAACAGCTGCATAGCAGATTCCCTTTTCCCTTGCCAGCACCACTTCAGGAACATTTGTCATTCCTACTACGTCTCCTCCAAGTTTCTGAAACATTTTTATTTCCGCAGGGGTTTCAAATCGTGGACCCTCCGTACAAACATATACTCCTTTAGGATGAACATCAGTATCAATATCTGCAGAAAGATCAATTAGGATTTTTCTAAGCCGTGGGCAGTAAGGTTCCGTCATATCAGTATGAACTACCCCATTTTCCCCACCATCGTAAAAAGTTAGGGGTCGAAATTTTGTAAAGTCAATAAATTGATCAATAATAACAAAATCCCCTGGCTTCATATTCATATTTAAAGAACCAACAGAGGCCGTTGCAATTATATGCTTTACTCCTATTTCCTGAAGAGCCGTTATATTTGCTCTGTAATTAATGAGGTGCGGTGGAACCGTATGCTTTTTTCCATGTCTGGGTAGAAATGCAATGGATTTTCCAGCAAAACAGCCTACTAGGACCACAGCATCACCATACACTGTGTTAATCGTGTATTCCTTTATATTTTCCAGCATATCAGCATTGTACAGTCCTGTACCTCCAATGATTCCAATATCCGCATTCATTAATTCATACCCCCTTCTGCATCAAAAAGTGCTTCACTGAATTTAGCTGGATCAAACTCATAAAGGTCCTCAATGCCTTCTCCTACTCCAATAAATTTGACAGGTATACCCAGTTCATTAACAATGGGCACAATAATTCCACCTTTGGCTGTACCATCAAGCTTCGTAAGAATTATTCCTGTAAGTTCTAGAGCCTCGTTAAACAATTTAGCCTGAGAAATCGCATTTTGCCCTGTGGTAGCATCCAGCACCAAAAGTACCTCATGGGGAGCACCGGACATTTCTCTGCTGATAACTCTTTTAATTTTTTTAATTTCCTCCATTAAATTTTTCTTAGTCTGCAGGCGTCCAGCAGTATCAATTATCAAAACATCTGCCTTTCTGGATTGGGCAGCTTTAAGAGCATCAAAGGCTACGGCTGCAGGGTCTGAACCCTCCTGTTGTTTTATCACTTCGATACCAAGGCGCCCCGCCCACTCTTCCAGCTGTTCAATGGCAGCTGCTCTAAAAGTATCTGCAGCTCCCAAAAGAACCCTTTTCCCGTCTTTTTTAAATTTATTAGCCAGTTTTGCAATGGAAGTAGTCTTACCAACACCATTAACTCCTACAACCATAATTACATTCAGCTGCCCTGATATCAACTTAAGGGGCTCACAGTTTTCCTTTAATATATCTTCTATTTTTTGTTTAATGAGCGATAATACCTCATCACTGTTATTAATACCTTTGGCCTTAACTTCTTTTCTTACGAATTCCATTAATTCAAGCACAGTGTTTATTCCCAAGTCTCCCTGTATTAATACATCTTCAATTTCTTCAAATAATTCCTCATCTAATTTTCTTCCCCCAACCAAAGACTTAAGGCCGCCAAATAATGCATCTCTTGTTTTAGAAAGCCTATTTTTCAGCTTCCCAATAATTTCAGGCATGATACTCCCTCCTCTTATCCTGCATCGCGCAGCTTCAAGGACATAATTTTTGAAATCCCCTGTTCAGGCATTGTTACGCCGTAAAGGGTATCAGCTATTTCCATTGTTCCCTGCCTGTGGGAAACAACAATAAACTGAGTAGAAGAAGAACATTCTATCAAATAACGCGCAAATCTCTGGACATTAACATCATCAAGGGAAGTATCCACTTCGTCTAAAATACAAAAAGGACTTTTTCTTTCTTTTAAAATGGCAAAAAGAAATGCCAGTGCTGTTAAAGCCCTTTCCCCTCCTGATAAAAGGGATAGGTTTTTTGTTTTTTTCCCAGGAGGACTGACAGTAATTTCTATTCCTGAATTTAAAGGACTATCTCCATCTTCTGTAATAGCTAGTTCAGCTGAGCCACCTTCAAATAAATCACAATAAACCTCATTGAATCTTTTCTTTATCCTTTCAAAAAAATCAATATAAATTTTTTCTATCTTTTTGGTCAGCGTTTTCTCAATGTATTTCAAATGTTCATAAGCATTCTGTAAATCATCCAACTGCGATTTTATCTTTTTTCTTTCTGATAAATACATATCATACTCTTCCATTGTTGAAAGATTTACCGGTTCCAGACGCAGTATTTTATTTTTTAATTCCCGCTGCACTTCAAAGGTTTTCTTATTAACCCCGGTTATCCCCCTTAAAAATTTTTCCAATGCTGCATGATCAACATTACTAAGTTTCTTATCTAAATTTTCAAAAGTAAGCTCCAAAGATAACCTTCTGTTTTCCAATTTTCTCTCAATAAGCATTAATTTTTCCAATTTTTTGTTTATTTTATTTACAACATCACAGTACTTGGATTCCTTTTGGGATAAAATTTTTAATTTCCCATTAACTGAATCCAACCTATTCAATAAAATTTTTTCCTTTTCTTTGTAGCGTTTAACTTCGTACTGAAGGTTAAAAATATTTTTCTCTAAGTCTTCTATCTGCCTGCTCAAATTTTTTAATTCTTCCTTTTTACTATAAAATTCCTCTTCTTTTTGTCTTTTATAGGTTTTTAAAAATTCCAATTCCTTTTCCAAACTTAACTTTCTTTGCTCAGCCTCAGATAAGGAATTTTTGTATGAATTCAACAATCCATTTAGCTCATCCCTTAATTTTTTCAGCCGCAGGACTTTTTCTTCATAGCTTTGTGCTTTCTCCTTCAGCTTTAGGACTGTTGCTTCTTTTCTTTTCGGCTTATTTTTTAGAAATTGGATTTTTTCTTCTAAGTGTTTGATCTCTGCACCTATCTGCTCAATTTCTTTAGTCAAAATAAGTTTTTCCCTTTCCGCATCTTTAATTTGATTTTTTACATACTCCATGGTTATTTGTTCTTCCTTTAAGTGGAGGCTTATATTTTTCAGCTCTAAAGTTATCTCTTCATACTTCTCCCTTTCATTTTTATACTGATGTTCCAGTTTTTCTTTTTCTTCAGACAGCTTTGTTTTTTTCCCCCTAAGCATTTTTTCCTTCTCTAAGAGACCATAAAGATCTTCCTTACGTCCAAGAATGCCCGGTGCAGTTACTTTTCTACTTCCCCCAGTAAGGGCACCGCCGGGATGTATTATATCTCCACTTTTTGTAACAACGGTATATCGAAATTTAACTGCCTTCGCAACACTTAATGCTTCATCAAGATTATTTACTACCAATATTTTCCCTAATAAATACTCAACAGCAGGTTTTAGATTTTCCTCTACTTCCACTATATCAGCAGCTATTAAGGCCTCGTGAGGAAGTTTTTCCAATACTTTGGGAGAAATTTTTGAACCTACAATGGTGTCAAGAGGCAAAAAGGTTATCCTTCCCCCAGACTTTTCTCTCAGATATTCAATTGCTCTCTTGGCATCATCAGCACTTTCCACCACCACATTATTAATCCTAGAACCAAGACATACCTCCAAAGCCTCCCGATATGGTGTGGGGACTTTAATTAGATCACCCACGACACCATAAAAGCCCTTTAAAAAATTTTTTTTACTCCTCAGCAGCTGAACAACTTCTTTTTTATATCCTTCATAATTATTTACCATCCTCTCCAAAGTTTTTCGCTTAGAACTTACATGTTGAAGTTCCTCCTCAGTTTTTTTAAGGTCATCATTTATTTCCTTTATCTGCAGCTCAAGATTTTTAAGCTTTTGGAAACATCTATCTTCGAAGCTCCTCAGCTGCTTTTTCTTTAATATTAATTCCTGTATGGCACGGGAAAGGGAATTTATTTTCCCCCGCAAATTTTCTATCTTTTTATCTAAATAATTTATTCTATCTAAATTTCTCTGCCGTTCATTTTTTAAACTCTGATGCTCTTTTTCTTCGGAAACCAATTCATTTTTTATTTTTGAAGCCCTTTCCAATACAGTTAAAATACCGCTGTGTATCTTGGTGATTTTGCTTTCAAGACCATTAATTTCCTCATCAATCCGCTGAACCTCACTGCTGCAGTTTTCAAGTTTTTTCCGAATGTCTGCTGTATTTTCCTGGATTTTTATTTTTTCTTTTTCACAAACATAGATTTTTTCTGTAATAGTGTTTTTCTCTCTGTTTAAAGCCTCCAAATTTTTTGAAATTATTGAATATCTCCCTTTTAGCTCTTCCAACATTCTTTCTAAATCTTCTACTCGAAGAGTAAGCTTTTCCTTATCCAATCTGACATTATGGATCCTATCGGTAATTTTTTCCTTTAACAAGGTAATCCTCTTTTTGTATGCTGCACTATGGGATAAAAGCCTTTCAAATATATCCCTTTGGAGAGTGAGTTTTTCCTTAAAAAGGCTAATTGCCTCTATATCCCTGCTGCAGCTGTAAATTTCCCTAACCAATTTTTTTATTTCCCAGGCTGCAATAGCTGCATTAATATATTCCAATTTTCCCCTCAATTTCATATATTCAAAAGCTTTTTCAGCCTCTTTTTTAAGATAAACCATGCTTTTTTCCATATTTTCAAAAAAAATCTCCAACTGATCCATATTGTTTTTTATCTCTACAAGATATTCCCTAGTGTCCCTAAGCTTAATAAGGTGCTTAGAGATACCCAATGCTTCTTCTAAAATCTCCCTTCTCTGATGGGGTTTAGCATTTAATACCTGGTCCACCTGCCCCTGATTAATAACTGTTACAGCATTTTTTCCCGAGCCCGTACCCATAAAAAGTTCCCTTATATCTCGAAGCCTGCAGGGAACCTTATTTATAAAAAACTGGCTTTCACCTGAACGGTAAAGTCTTCGAGTAATCATTATTTCACTATAATCCAAGGGTAGAAAGCCGTCGGAATTATCTATAAAAAGGGAAACCTGAGCCATACCCACGGGTTTCCTACTGCTTGATCCTGCAAAAATTACATCTTCATATCGTTCTCCTCTCAGGGCTTTAATACTCTGTTCCCCTAAAACCCAATTAAAAGCATCAATAAGATTGCTTTTGCCGCTGCCATTGGGCCCAACTATAACATTTATACCGGGGCTTATTTCCATTGTTTCCTTACCAAAAAAAGATTTAAATCCTTGTACTTCTATTCTTGTAATTAGCATTGGGACACCTGCCCTAGGTATTTTTAGTCTATTTTAACATGTTTTTCTTAAAAATTTAGACAAATAAAAAAACCGCCCTTTTCAAGAGCAGTTAATTCACATTATCTTTATCCATTAAGATGCTATATGCATATTTAGCTGCTTCCTGTTCCGCTTCCTTTTTACTTTTTCCGCTGCCTTTTGTTAAAAGCTTCCCTTTAAAAAATACTCCCGCCACAAAATTTTTATCATGGTCAGGACCGCTTTCTTCTAGTATGGAATAAGAAACATTTTCATTATATTTTTTTTGCACAAGTTCTTGAAGAAGGGTTTTATAATCTTTAAAAGTACTCTCAACACCTTCATTAAGGAGAGTTTTTAAATCCCTAACCACAAAACTGCGAGCGGCATCGAGCCCTCTGTCCAGATAAATTGCTCCTACCAACGCCTCATAACTATCTGCAAGTATGGATTGGCGCTGTCTTCCTCCGGAAATATCTTCTCCTTTACCCATAAATAAATAGTCACCTAAATCTATTCTACGGGCGTTTTTTGCAAGGGAACTTTCACAAACCAAACTGGCTCTCAATTTTGTTAGATCTCCTTCAGATTTATTAGGATAATTCTTGTAAAGAAATTCCGCCACAATCATTCCTAAAACAGCATCACCTAAAAATTCAAGCCTTTGGTTGTGCTCACGAACATTTCTCTTCTCAAATACATATGTGGGATGAGTCAGCGCAGTTAACAGAGTATTTATATTATCAAACTTAATTCCTATTTTCTGCTGCAGGGATTCCAATGATCTATTGGAGGATTTCATCATTTATCACCGCCATTATTTTCATATCTGCGCACCACAACTGTTGCATTGTGTCCACCAAATCCTAATGAGTTGGATAAAGCGGTAGTAACTACTGCACGCCGGCTTTTATTGGGAACATAGTCCAAATCACAATCAGGATCAGGATTTTCATAATTAATAGTGGGTGTAATGATTCCTTCAAAAACCGTAAGGGCAGTTACTATAATTTCCACTGCTCCCGCAGCTCCAAGCAAATGTCCAATCATAGATTTAGTTGAGCTTACGGCCAATGAATATGCATGATCACCAAATACCCTTTTTATGGCCAAGGTTTCATACTTATCATTGAGTTGGGTTGAAGTACCGTGGGCATTAATGTAATCTACATCTTTTGGTTCTATCCCTGCATCATCCAGGGCTCTTTGCATTGCCTTAACTGCACCTTCTCCATCAGGAGCAGGAGCAGTAATATGATACGCATCCGCTGTACAGCCGTATCCAATTACTTCTGCATAAATTCTTGCCCCTCTGGCTTCAGCATGCTCAAGGGTCTCCAAAACAACTATACCAGCCCCTTCACTGAGCACAAAACCATCCCTTTTCGCATCAAAGGGTCTGCTTGCTCTTTGGGGCTCAGCATTATAAGTTGTCATAGCTTTCATAGTACAAAAGCCGGCAAGAGACATGGGAGTTAATGCAGCTTCTGATCCCCCGCTTAATACGACATCGGCATCTCCCCTCTGAAGAACTTTAAATGCTTCTCCAACTGCATTGGCACCGGAAGCACAGGCATTTACAATAGTAATATTTGGGCCTTTAAGGCCCAGCTGAATGGAAATTTGTCCAGCTCCCATATTTCCAATCATCATAGGTATGAAAAAAGGACTCACACGGTTTGGCCCTTTGTTAAGCAGTATTTCATGCTGCTGTTCAAAGGTTTCTGTACCACCAATACCTGTACCTAATATAACCCCGACCCTATCTTTATCAAGTTTTTCAAGATTTAATCCTGCATCTTCCACTGCCATTTTTCCAGCCGCCACTGCAAACTGAGCAAAGCGGTCCATCCTTTTAACATCTTTTTTGTCGATATAATCAAAGGGGTTGAAATCTTTTACTTCTCCTGCAATTTTTGTGGGGTAATCCTTTACATCAAAGTGAGTTATTTCTGATATACCGCTTCTTCCTTCAATCAATGCTTCCCAAAACTTCTCTTTCCCTGTTCCCACAGGAGAAATAACTCCTATTCCAGTTATGACCACCCTATTTTTCTTCATATAATTTCCCCCTTACGCCGCATACCGCTTCTATTAAGAAAATCCCGTAGGAAGTACTACGGGATGTTTAAAAATATACAGAAATAAAGGGAAGGTAGATAGGGAAAATATGACTTCTATTCTTCCCCGATTTTAGCCTTAACATATTCAACTGCTGCTCCCACTGTAGTCAGCTTCTCCGCATCCTCATCGGGAATTTCAATATCAAATTCTTCTTCTAATGCCATGATCAATTCTACAATATCTAAGGAGTCAGCATTTAAATCCTCAAAGGATGTTGCTTCGGTTATTTCTTCTTCCTCCACTCCCAGTTGGTCAGACACAATGCGCTTAATTGTTTCAAATACAGCCACCTTTTCACCCCCTCTCATTTCTTATATTTTATAACATACCCTTTTAAGTATAATACCTATCTTTTCACATTTTACAACATTACTAAACCACCATCTACGTTGATTATCTGTCCTGTTATGTAGCTTGCTCGAGGAGATGATAAAAACAATACCACTTCAGCTACCTCTTCAGGACTTCCAAATCTCTTTAAAGGTATCTGCTCTTTAAACTGGTCCTTAAATTTATCAGGAAGTCCAGCTGTCATATCAGTTTCAATAAAACCTGGTGCCACAGCATTCACCCTTATGTTTTTAGCAGCCAATTCCCGGGCTACTGCTTTAGTAAACCCAATGACACCTGCTTTTGCTGATGCATAACTACTCTGACCGATATTGCCAATCTGTCCAATGACTGATGTTATATTAACTATGGTAGAATAATCCGACTTAAGCAGCGGTTTAAGCGCTGCTTTTGTACAGTTGAACACCCCTGTTAAATTTATTTCTAAAACTTTGTTCCAGTCCTCAATTTTCATGCGAAGGAGCAGACTATCTTTGGTAATACCCGCATTATTAACAAGAATATTAAGACCTCCAAATTTATCTGTTATCGATTTAATCATTTCTTCTACTTCATTGTAATTTGAAACATCAGCCCGTAAAAGAACAGCTTCTCCTCCCATACTCTCAATTTCTTTTTTGACTTCTTCTGCTGAATCTTCACTGCTATAGTAATTTATGCCAACCTTAGCTCCATGTTCAGCTAATTTTAAAGCAACAGCTCGTCCAATTCCCCTTGAAGCCCCTGTAACAAGGGCAATTTTCCCCTCAAGCAGCATTCTTTTTCACTCCTTTAAAAAATCCCTTACTGAAGAAAAGCTTTTCTCATCCTCTACATTCAGAATAGTAACATTTCTATCTATTCTTTTAACCAATCCGCTAAGCACCTTTCCTGGACCAACTTCAACAAATACATTAACTTTTATATTAATTAAATTCTCTATAATTTTCTGCCATAAAACCGGACTGCTGACTTGTTTAATAAGAAGGTTTTTTATTTCCTGAGGTGAAGCTGTAAATGAAGCCGTAACATTTGCTAAAAATTCATATTTAGGTTTTCTAATCTCCACATTCTCTAGTGCTTTCTTTAACTTTTCTTCCACAGGCTTCATCAACTTTGAGTGAAAAGGGCCGCTCACCGGCAGAAGCACAGCACGTTTTGCTCCGGCTTCTTTAGCCAATTCCATAGCTTTATGAACTGCCCTTGTGTGGCCGGAAACTACTATCTGTCCGGGACAGTTATAGTTAGCAGGTTCTACCACACCTTCATTACTAGCTTCTGAACAAATTTTTTCTACTTTTTCCGCATCAAGACCAATAACTGCAGCCATGGCACCTTCACCAGCCGGCACAGCCTCAGACATCCATTGAGCCCTTTTAACTACCAACTTTAAAGCATCTTCAAAATCCATAGCTCCTGAGGCAACCAGAGCTGTATACTCCCCTAAACTATGCCCAGCAACATAATCCGGCTCTATACCTTCTCCTTTAAGCAGTTCAAAAACTGCCATGCTTACAGTTAAGACAGCAGGCTGTGTAATTACAGTATCTTTTAATTTTTCTTCAGGGCCTTCAAAACAGTAATAAGAAATACTTTTCTTAAGAACTTTATCGGCTTTTGAAAAAACTTCTGCTGCGGCACTAAAATTTTCTGCCAGCTCCCTTCCCATTCCCACATATTGGGAACCCTGGCCTGGAAAAATAAAAGCTGTTTTACGCATTATGCCAGCAGTACCCCCATTCTAATTTTCTATATATCTTGAAATTCTCAATATAACTTCTTTAGCCTCTGCAATTATTTCTTCAATGATCTCCTTTGCTGGTTTTATTTCATTTACCAAAGCAGCAATCTGCCCTGCCATTACTGAACCATTTTCAATATCTCCATCTAAAACTGCTTTCTTTAGACGGCCTGCACCAAGCTCTTCAAACTCTTCTTTGGATGCCCCCCGCGCCTCAAGTTCTTTAAATTCCCTTGCCAGCTTATTTTTCAGTACCCTAACATAATGACCTGAAAAACCTGTCACCACCGTATCCCTATCCTTTGCCTTTATCACTGCTTCTTTATAGTTTCTATGTACTGTGCATTCCGAAGCACAGATAAACCTGGTGCCCATTTGGACCCCAACTGCACCCAAAGCAAGTGCTGCCGCAAGCCCTTCTCCCGTTGCAATACCTCCTGCAGCAATTACAGGGAGATTTACTGTCCTAACTATTTGAGGAACCAAGGGCATAGTAGCTACGTCTCCAATATGCCCGCCGCACTCCATGCCTTCAGCAATCAAACCGTCAACACCCAATTTTTCAAGTCTCTTAGCCAAAGCAACAGATGCAACCACTGGGAAAACTTTAATTCCAGCATTTTTAAGGGCACTTACGTGTTTTCCAGGATTCCCTCCTCCTGTTGTAATTACAGGTACTTTTTCTTCGATCACTAAAGAAATTATTTCGTCTACATGGGGGGACATATAATATACATTCACTCCAAAAGGATTATCAGTGGAATCTTTTACTTTTTTTATTTCTTCCCTAACAACTTCAGGAGGAGCATTTCCCGCACCAATAATTCCCAATCCTCCTGCATTGGAAACCGCTGCAGCCAGTTCGCCGGTTGCTATCCAAGCCATGCCCCCCTGAAAAATAGGATATTTTATTCCCAATAATGAACAGAGCTCTGTCCCAATCATAGATTCACCCCCACTTTGTAAACAGATATTTATTCATACCAGCGAATGACAGCTGCTCCCCATGTTAATCCTGCACCAAAAGCCACAAGGACTATAATGCTATCCTTTTTAATCAAACCTTCCTCATATGCTTCATGGAGAGCAATGGGTACAGAAGCAGCAGAAGTATTTCCATATCGGTCAAGATTTACATAAACTTTATCATTTGAAAGCTTAAGCCTTTTTACAGCTGCTTGAATAATTCTTATATTTGCCTGATGGGGTATCAAAAAATCAATTTCTTCCTTTTTAAGGCCAGCAGACATAAGAGCCCTGATAGAAGAATCCCCAATAATCCGGACTGCAAATTTAAAAACTTCATTTCCATTCATTCTCAAAAAATGCATTTTATTCTCCACTGTATACTTAGTAGCAGGGTTAAGGGAACCTCCACCAGGTACATCTAGAAGATCTGCTCCACTGCCGTCTGAACCAAGGTCAATCCCCAACAACCCATATCCATTGGGAACAGGGCCTATAACTACAGCTCCTGCTCCATCTCCAAATAAAACGCAAGTATTTCTATCTTCCCAGTTTACAATCCTGCTCAGGGTTTCTGCACCAATTACCAGTACATAATCATAAACTCCTGAAGCTACAAACTGTGCACCGCTGACCAAACCGTAAATAAAACCAGAACATCCAGCTTCTAAATCAAAGGCAGCAGCAGAGATCGCTCCCAATCTGTTTTGAACCAAACAAGCAGTAGCTGGAAAAATCATATCAGGTGTTACAGTGGCAACAATTATTAATCCTATATCCTCCGCTTTAATACGGGCGTTTTTTAGTGCCATTCTGGCTGCTTTTTCTGCTAAAACAGAAGTGGGAGTATCAGGATCAGCTATGCGCCTTTCCACTATACCCGTTCTTGTCCTTATCCATTCATCTGATGTATCAACCATTTTTTCTAGATCCTTATTTGTCAGAACTTTTTCAGGTAAACAAATTCCCGTTCCAAGTATTCCAACAGGTCTAGTTCTCAATGCCGATGACATAATTTCACCTTCTCTTTATCGGAAACATATCCTGTCTCAAGAAAATCAGATAAAACTTTAACAAAATCATCTTTTATACATTTGATTGCAACCCTAACTGCATTTTTTACTGCGGTTGATTTAGAACTTCCGTGACAGATAATGCTTATTCCTTTTATCCCAAGGAGAGGAGCTCCACCGTATTCCTGCCAATCAAGTTTTCGCTTTATCTCTTTAAAACTTGAAAGAAGCAAAAATCCTCCCAATTTTGTGAGAAAAGAAGATTTAACAGCATCCTGCAGCAGACTATAAAAAATCTTTCCAATACCCTCTCCAAACTTTAACAAAGAATTGCCTACAAATCCGTCACATACAACCACATCCACATTTCCCGTCAGAATGTCTCTGGCTTCAATGTTTCCATAAAAATTGATGGGTACTTTTTGGAGTAATTGGTAAGCTTCCCGGGTTAAAAGATCCCCTTTTGTGGGTTCCGTTCCAATATTAAGAAGTCCGACTTTTGGCTTACTAATACCTAGCACTTTTTCTGCATAAACACTGCCCATAACAGCAAATTCCACCAAATTCTCCGGTCTGCAGTCCGTATTTGCTCCAGCATCTAAAAGTACGATATTACCTTTTAACCCAGGTAAAATTGCTGCAATAGCTGGACGCTGAACATTTTTAAGGCGCCCCAGAGTAATTAAAGAAGAAGCCATCTGTGCTCCCGTACTACCAGCTGAAATAACAGCATCTGCTCTACCTTCTTTTACAAGTCTTGTAGCCACAGCAATGGAAGCATCTTTTTTCTTGCGCAAAGCTACAGCTGGTTTTTCATCCATAGCTATATACTGGTCACAGTGCACAATACTTATATTTTTCAATTCCCTGTCCCCTAGATGCTCTTTAATTAGACTGCTGTTACCCACAAGTATTATTTCAGCATCATATTCTTTAGCAGCTTCAACAGCCCCTTTTACGATTTCCTCCGGTGCGTAATCCCCTCCCATGGCATCAATTGCTATTTTCATTTTTTTTCCTCCTTACTGCTTCTTTTTTTCAGGGGCAAACATAATGAAATGGCCTTTAAATACTAAATCATTGTTTACTTTGGAGTGAACAGATACAAGATAGCTGGCACCTTTACGGGTTTTTACTGTTGCTGTGGCTATAACCCTCTCTCCCAACAAAACAGGTCGTTTAAATCTCACCCGTGCGCTTCCCGTTAAAACTATCTCTGAATCTATCACTGCAATGGCCAGAGAGCTTGCTTGAGCATAAAGAACATGTCCCCTAACATGTCCATGTTCTGATACCATTTCCTTTGTTATATCCATTGCAGATATAGCATACTGCCCCAGTTTAATATCCAAAAGTCTGCCCACCAGCTCCCCTTCAGCAAGGGAGCGAACTTTCCCAAAAGCTTCCTCTGCAACAGATTTAATTCGCTTCCTAACTTCAGGAATCCCTAAGGCAAGCCTGTCGAGCCTTATGGTCTGAACACTTACCCCAAAAATTTCAGCCAAATCATCGTCTGTTAAAAATGGATTTTTCTTTAAAAATTCTTTGAGTTTTTTCTGACGAATTTTTTTCGATGATTGCCCTTGGGACATCATTACTTCCACCTTTTCTATAATACTTTATAATAGCTCATATTAATACCAGATATTATAAACAAAGTATAATATAAAATAAATTGCAGTTGCAAGAAAAAGCTGTCTAAAATAAAAAAAGATTACCGCTATTTTTCTGCAGTATGCGGCAAATATAAACAAATAGAAGAAATATAAAAACAAAAAAGGCTGCTGGCAGCTGTACCAACAACCTCTTTGGTTCTACTATTTATTCAACTTCTATCACTTCACGATTTCTATAATAACCGCACGAAGGACAAACCCTGTGCTGTAGTTTAGGTTCATGACACTGGGGACATTCAATAACATGGGGCTTAGGAATATTGAGCCATACAGCTTTTCTCTTTCTCGTACGAGCTTTAGATTGCCTCCTCTTAGGGACAGCCACAGTTTCTCCCTCCTTCCCGAGCCTATTTTATTTCTCAAACCATTTTTGAAGAGCTGCTAATCTTGGATCTACACTTTCAGTTCTGCAGTCGCATTGTTCAACGTTAAGATCACGGCCGCAGATGGAACATATTCCCCTGCATTCTGCAGAACACAAGACTTTCATAGGAATATTTAAAATTACATTTTCTAAAATTTCATTCATTATATCCAGCTTATTTTCTTTGTAAATGTGTATCTCTCCCTGCTCATACAGTTCGTGATAGGACGGTTCATTCAGCTTACTTTCCTTAACATATTCTTCTTTAAATTCTGTGTCAATTTTCACACAAACAGTTTTTAAACATCTGCTGCAGTTAACCAGTATTTCTGTATTCAACCTTCCTTCTACTAAAATCCCACTGCCCACATTAGTCGCAGTACCTTCTACAAAAGCTGGTGTATTAAAATCTATTTTTTCCCCACCGATTACCATAGGTGAAAGTTTTTCATAAAAATTAAAATTTAAGTGAGCTCCTTTTTTTTCTGAAATTTTTTTAATGTTGAGTTCCATTCTTTACATCACCTCAAAAAAAACACTAAATGCATTATACAGAAAGAAACATCTCAGTGTCAAGCAAAGCTGCGGACTGGCTGTTTCAAAACCTGCTTTGTATCCAAAGCTACCATATATTCTTCATCCGTCGGTATAACCATAATAGGCTTCGAACTTTCTTTAGATATAATTCTTTCTCCTTCTCGCAGCTCAAAATTTTTATGGGGATCTATTTCCAAACCTAAATATGATAAGTTTTTGCATATTTGAGATCTTACAAGGGGGCTGTTTTCACCCAATCCTGCCGTAAAAATTAGGGCATCAATGCCATTTAAGATCCCCACATAAGCACCAATATATCTTTTAACATCGTAAATAAAAACCTCAAGGGCTATAACAGCTCTTTTACTGCCTTTAAAAGCCTCTCTTTCTATATCTCTAAAATCATTGCTTATCCCTGAGAGTCCCAAAACCCCGCATTTCCTGTTTAAAAAATCCCCAACCTCATCTACTGTCATCTGCTCCTTCTCCATAATAAAGGCAACTATTGCAGGATCAATATCACCGCACCTTGTTCCCATGGTTAATCCCTCAAGGGGTGTAAAACCCATACTGGTATCTATAGATTTCCCCCCTTTTATAGCACAAACACTGGCACCATTCCCCAAATGACATGTAATAAGTTTAAGTTTCTTTAAGGGTTTTCCAAGCAGTTCTGACGCTCTTATGGAAACATATTTATGGGAAATACCGTGGAATCCAAATTTTCTAATTTTATACTTCTCATAAAACTCATAAGGAATACTGTAAAGATACGCATGTCTGGGCAGTGTCTGATGAAAAGCAGTATCAAAAACAGCAACTTGAGGAACATCGGGCAAAAGTTTTTCACAGGCTTTTATACCTTTTAAAGCCGGGCCGTTATGGAGAGGTGCAAGCTTTATCAGCTTTTCAATAGCTCTTTTAACCCTTTTATTAACCAAAGCAGGACCCTTAAAAATAGTTCCTCCATGGACAACTCTATGCCCCACAGCATCGATTTCTTCTAAAGAACTTAAAACACTGCATTCTTTATCCGTTAGTCTTTTTATAACTAACTTTAAAGCTTTATCATGACTTTCTACAGCAGCTGTTTCACTAAATTCCTCTTTTTCCCAAAATATTAACTTTACTTCTGCCGCTTTATTTCCAATCTTATTTACAACACTTTTAGCTAATACTTTCCCACTTTCCATGTCAAAGAGCTTGCATTTCAAAGATGAACTCCCACAGTTAGTTACTAAAATTTTCATCGTGATCCTCCGGATTTTTTATATTAAGTGTGCTTTACTTTTTCAATAAATATGCTGTCTTTCAGCTGAAGCTTTAGCCTGCCCGCGTTTTTTTATGACTTTTATTTAAAAACTGCATTTTTTTAAACAAAAGGAGTATATATATCAAAGAAAAAATAGGAGAGGATCAACGTGTTAGTAATAAACAGGGTTTATTTTCGCAGAGTTTACATTCCCATAATAAAAGCCTTCATTGTCGCATTTATGTGCCTTTTCATGATCTTGTTTCCCAAAGAAATTTTCCAGGCTTCTCTAAGGGGCTTAGAAGCTTGGTGGTCCACTGTGGTTCCAGCTCTCTTCCCTTTTTTTATTACTTCCGAACTCCTTTTAGGACTTGGAGCAGTACATTTTATGGGTATACTGTTGGAACCCATCATGAGACCCCTATTTAATGTCCCTGGAAATGGTGCTTTCGTTGTAGCAATGGGCTATACTTCTGGAGCCCCCATAGGCACCCTGCTAACAGTTGAACTGCGAAAAAAAAAACCTCTGCACCCGAACGGAAGCCCAAAGATTGATAGCATTTACTAATAACAGCAGCCCCCTTTTTATATTTGGGGCTGTTGCCGTGGGAATGTATCATAACCCTGCACTGGGAATTATTATAGCCTTTTCTCACTATGCAGCTAATCTTTTTATAGGTTTTTTATTCCGCTTCTGGAAAATGGATGAAATACAGAAAAAAAACAGACCCCGTGGCGGGGGATGTCTGCTTAAAAAGGCTTTCAAAGCTTTACTGGAAGCTCAAGCGGCAGAAAACAGGTCTGTAGGAATTCTTTTAGCTGATTCTATAAAAAAATCCGTCCAAACTCTTGTGGTTATCGGAGGGTTTATTATCTTTTTTTCAGTATTTGTTGAAGTTTTAAAATTGGTTGGAATTTTGAAAATTATCTCTGTAATTCTGCATCATCTATTTATCCCAATAAAAAATTATCCTGAAGTGATTCCTTCCATAACAACGGGCATTTTTGAAATAACATTGGGAGCAAAACTTGCCAGTGAAAGCCAAGTCCCCTTAACCGTCCAGCTGATTGCCACTAGTGCAATGCTGGGATGGCAGGGTTTATCCATTCACGCTCAGGTAGCAAGCTTAATTAAAGATACCGACCTCAGCATGAACACATTTATAGTTGCACGCTTACTTCATGCTGTAATTTCACCACTAATATCGATTCTGCTGTTGGGTCCCATCAGCCCCGTCATGTCATCTTTCTTACCAAAAGCAGGAAATACAGCAGTCCTTTTATATAAAAACTGGATATTCATATTAAACTTAGTTTCTATCTCTCTGATAATTTTATGTACATTAGCTGTTGTATTATATGCGGCTTTATGCTGCATTAAGAAACTATTAATCCCCAAATCTAAACAGTAATTCCTATAAAAAATGCTCTATTTCTGCTCTCCCTCACTCAGCTGAGAAATTCCTTTTCTAACAACATTTAAAGCTTTTGTTAAAGTATTTTCTAAGTTCCTTAAAATTTCTGCAGCATACTCATTGGCACCATTTATAACTTCATCAGCTTCTTTTTTTGCCTCCTCAATAATACTTTTTGCACGGGCATTAGCTTCTTTAACTATTTCTGTTTCATCTGCAAGCTTTTTAATTTCTTCTTTAGCATCAGATATAATTCTCTTTGCCTCATCTTCAGCTTCCTTTATTAAGCGATCCCTTTCCTTTGCAACCCACTGGGCCTGCCTTATTTCTTCAGGAAGCAATCCCCTTATTTTATCCACATAATCCAGCAAATTTTCAGAATCCAAAACAATCTTACCAGTTATTGGGATTCTAGTGCTCTCTTCTATTAGTTTTTCCAGATCATCTAAAGTTTTTAAAATTTCCAAATTTCAAACCTCCTCTCCCACATAAAGGAAAAAAGAAACCTTTGTGTCTCCATACCCTTTAGATCTAGTCATTACAAATAAAGGAATAGGTTCAGCAAACTCATATTTTTTAGAAGTTTCGTATACTACAACCCCTTCCTTTTCCATAAGCCCCTTTAAAGCAAGTTCTTCCAATATAGCTTTGTGAAACCGCTCTTTATAAGGTGGATCAACAAAAACAACATCAAAAACCTTTTTTTCTGCTGCCAATCTGCCAAATGCTTTAAAAACATCACTTTTAATTAATAAGGCCTTTTCGCATTCTCCAATTAACTCCAAATTTGATTTGACGAGCTTTAATGAGAGAGAACTTTTATCCACAAAAACAACATGGGAAGCACCTCTGCTGAGAGCTTCCAAACCTAAGCTGCCTGTGCCGCAGAATAAATCCAGCACCCGGCTGTTTTGTACTTTTTCCCCCAGTATATTAAATATGGCCTCCTTAACCCTATCAGAGGTAGGTCTAATAATTTTATTATCTTTGGGAGTTTTAAGGCGTCTCCCCTTGTATTTACCTCCTATTATTCTCATTGATGCCACCTTAAAGGCAATTATAACATAAAAAATAATTTAAAAAAAAAATTAAAAAATTTTTCTTTCCAAAGTATATTCTAAAAAATTTCTGTCCAAAATATTAATGCACAACAAAATATTACAAGAAGAGCTTTGAGGTTATTTACCCAAATAACCCTCCCCCATGAGCTCTTCCTCCGGTTTCTCCTCTCCCAGGTTGCCGGTAACGGCAACTGCAAAAACCCACAGGTTTAAATAACCTGTGGGTTCTTTGCTACATGGGCTTTTTGGGCTTGTTGCATTCAACTGCCTGATAGCGCACTCTTTTTTCGCACATTTCACAAATATAAGAACCTTTCTGTCGAGCAATTTTAAAATAATCCTTATGAATTTTTGTTATTACGTCCACCCGACCGCACAAAGCACACTTTACCTCCACGAAAAAGCCCCCTCATGAGATGGATGAAATTCCAGGGTCCTCATTCTACATAAAACAATAATATTCCTTCTAGCCAAATTATTTAATCTTCTCCTTTTAGAACTGCTAAAGGCTTTAATTTAGCTACTTTCTTTGTAATACCTATTTCCCAAAGAGTGCCAACAACTTGTTCAATATCTTTATATGCAAGAGGAACTTCATCCAAAATTTTCTTTGATTTTTGAAGGCATATGACACCCTTTAAGCTTTCATTAAATTCCTGCTGACTAATAGTTTTCTTTGCTTTATTTCTTGAAAGGACCCTTCCAGCCCCGTGGTTTACAGAATAAAAAGTCTCATAAGCTTTGTCAGTACCTACCACTACATAAGATGCAGTACCCATCGTTCCGGGAATTATAGCAGGGTGTCCCGTTGAAATGTAATATTCAGGATTGTCTTTATGTCCGGCAGGTAGAGCTCTCGTAGCACCTTTTCTATGTATTAAAAGCTTTTGCCATCATATTCTTCAAATTTTGCAATATTATGAGCCACATCATAAACCAATTTTAACCCCAATTTTTCCCATGAGCGCCTAAAGATTTTTGAAAAAGAACTCCTAACATAATCAGTAATGATCTGTCTGTTGGCAAAAGCAAAATTTGCTGCGGCTGCCATGGCAGCAAGATACTGCCTGCCCAGTTCAGTTTTTATGGGCACATAAGCTAAACCTTTACTGGGAATGGGCAACTTCATGCTTTCAGCTTTACGAAGCATCATGTTTGTATAGTCTGTACAGATTTGATGTCCAAAACCCCTGCTCCCGGTATGTATTAACACAGTAATATTTTTTTCCTTTAAGCCAAAAAAATCCGCAAGGGACTCATCATAAACCCTGCTTATATATCCAATTTCAATGAAATGATTTCCTGAACCAATGGTGCCTATCTGATCGCCTCTTTCCACAGCATGAGGTGAAACTGCATCCAGGTCTCCACCTGGAATTCTTCCGTAATCTTCGGTATTTTGAAGATCTTCCTCAGTTCCTAAGCCGTAAGTTCTTACAATTTCTTGAGCCCCTAATTCCGCTATTCGATCTAAATTTACATTTCTAAATTTCTTATCTCTGCTTTTTTTCCCAAGTCCTGGGGGAACTTTGCTTTCAATCTCCTTTAAAAGAGCTTTTAATATACTCTCATTAACCTCAGAACGATGTATATTAGTGCTGAGCAGGCGTACACCGCAGTTAATATCCATACCCACTGCACCTGCAGAAACCACTCCATTTTCTCCATCCATTGCCATTACTCCGCCTATAGGGAGACCAAAGCCTGTATGAATATCTGGCATACCCAATACCCGTTTGTAAACCCCAGGCAGGCATGCAGCATTATACAGCTGATTGACAGCCTCATTTTCTTCCATTAAAAGTTTATAAAGATAATCATTTACATAAACAACAACATCGCACTTCATTTTTCCATGTTTTTTTATCATATATTTGTTTTTATCAACTTTTATCAATTCCATAAAACCTCACCACTTTTAAAATATCATAAATTGAAATTATATTAAACATACCCGAATATTTTTTCTTTTCCTGGTTATTTTAATCTTAAACAAAATCTTAGGAGGGCTTAACCATAGTATGGAAATTTTAAACATTCTACAAAAATACGGAATAGTTACAGATTTAGCAGTGGAAGCCCATAGTCTTGTTAGGGGTGATGCCCAAACTGAAATACCAGGTGTAATTGAAAATAAAGAAAAATATGATAATGCAGAAGTAACTACAATAATAATTGAGAACCCAGCCGTGGGTGCACTAATGGGAAAAGCCCCAGGTACATATATAACCATTGATGCACCAGGACTAAGAGAAAATAATCCTCCGCTGCATGATAAAGTCAGCGAAATACTTGCTTTAAAAATAGAAACATTATTAAAAAATCTCAATATATCCGATGAAGCCGAAATTTTGCTTGTGGGATTGGGCAATTGGTCTGCAACACCTGATGCCTTAGGCCCAAGGGTAATATCTCATGTTATGGTAACCAGACATCTGCATAAATACCTTCCCCAATCTCTAGGACCTGGTTTTAGACCTGTAAGTGCACTATCTCCTGGTGTTATGGGAACTACAGGAATAGAAACGGCAGAAATTATAAAGGGAACGGTAGAAAAAATAAAACCAGCTTGTGTAATTGCCATCGATGCCCTTGCAGCCACCAATGTTGACAGGATCTGCAGCACAATCCAAATTGCTGATACAGGAATAAATCCCGGTTCAGGAGTAGGAAATCAAAGAATGGGAATAGATATAAATACTTTAGGAATACCTGTAATAGCCATAGGAATTCCAACAGTAGTAAACGCAGCCATAATTATTTTCGAAGCATTTAATGCTTTAAAACAACAGGTTCCAGGTTTTTCAAGACAGATCCAAGAGCAGACGCTCCACCATATTGCTGAAAAACTTCTTGAACCCTTTGGAGGAAACTTAAGTGTTACTCCAAAAGAAATTGATATACTAATCGATAATGCAGCATTATGTGTTGCAACAGCTCTTAATCAAAGTCTTCATAAAGCAGTGGGAAAAGAAAATGCCCATCTTTATCTTCAATAATAAATAGAATTAGAATAAAATAGAATTAGAATAAAAAACGCGGGCTTTTGCCCGCTAATAAAATTAACATTAAACAAAGTTTACTGCTGTTGGGTAAGCTGCTGTTGTGCCAATTGTTCCTGATAAGCTTGGATCATCTTGCGAACCATATGGCCTCCTACAGCCCCGTTCAGCCTTGCAGGTATATCTCCCCAGTAATCTCCAGGCTTAACATTAAGCCCTATTTCAGCAGCAACCTCATATTTAAATTGGTCCATAGCAGCTCTTGCTTGAGGAACTAAGATTTGATTTCTTCTTTGTCCCTGAGCCAATTATTTTTCACCTCCTTTGCTGCATTCATAGTATCAGCACTAGCCTATTAATTTATACTTTGATAAGGCTAGAACTATTTGGCCTATTTAACAGCTCCTATCCTTTTGCAAACCCATTTCTTGAGAAACTTCATATTTTATTTTTTCCATATCTCTAATCTTTTGATTATCTACTATTATTTTCTTTTTTTGTTTTTTTTATCATTAACTATAAAGCCTCACTCCTTGTTGTTAAAAAATTTTATCTTTTCAGACTTTTTTTATTCTTTGCAGCAAAAAAATTTATAATAACAATATTTTTATCCCACTGGATACAATTTATTGCCTAATTAAAACGGGACTGCTACAATGATGATGTTGACATTCCAACATATGAGCACTAGTGCTGTTTTATATGAGGAGGTGTTTTAAATTGGGCAGAAGATGTGCAATCTGTGGGAAAGGACCAAAAACTGGTCATAATGTAAGCCATTCCAATTTAAAGACCAAGCGGGTTTGGGCTCCAAATCTGCAGAGAGTAAAAATACTGTTAAACGGAACTCCAAGGAGAGCATTGGTTTGTACAAGGTGCATCCGTTCTGGAAAAATTCAAAAAGCATTATAAAAAAATAAATAGGATTTGGATAACAAGCCAAATCCTATTTATTTTTAATTTTTTTAAATTTCTATTCTTAAATCAATTTTAAATCATTTTGAACAAGTTCGCCATTTCTATAGCAGATAAAGCCGCACTCCAACCCTTATTTCCCGCTTTAGTACCGGCTCTTTCTATAGCCTGCTCCAAAGTATCAGCTGTTATTAAACCATTTATCACCGGCACACCTAAATCAAGGGCTATTTTTGCAATTCCTTTACTGGTTTCCCCTGCAACATATTCAAAATGTGGAGTGTCTCCTCTAATTACCGCACCTAAACAAATTACAGCATCATTACCTTTCTGGGCAAGCTTTTTTGCAGCAATAGGTATTTCCCATGAACCCGGCACCCAAACTATATCAACAGAATTAAGATCTGTACCATGACGTTTAAGGGCATCAAGAGCCCCTTCCAGCAGTCTTTTAGTAATAAATTCGTTAAATCTGCTTACAACTATTCCAAATTTAAGTCCGCTACCATCCAGCATCCCTTCAAAAACCTTCGGCAATATCATTCACCCCTTTTTTTAAAAATCAAATTAAATTTTAAATTTTTCTTTTTCTATTAAATGTTGTCTAAATAATGGCCCAGCTTTGTCTTTTTAGTCCTTAAATATTTTTCATTATTCTCATTGGGAAATACCTGTATGGGAATCCTTTCCACAACCTTTAATCCATACCCTTCCAGTCCAGCAATTTTTCGAGGATTATTGGTAAGAAGCCTGATTTCTTTTACACCTAAATCTGCCAAAATCTGAGCTCCAATGCCGTAATCCCTTAAATCAGCCTTAAATCCCAATTTTTCATTAGCTTCCACAGTATCCATACCTTCTTCTTGGAGCTTATAAGCTCTCATTTTGTTTATTAGCCCAATTCCCCTTCCTTCCTGCCTCATGTATAGAAGAACTCCTCTTCCCTCTTCTTCAATCATTCTCAAAGCCGAGCTCAGCTGCTGACCGCAATCACAACGTAAGCTTCCAAAAACGTCACCGGTTAAACATTGGGAATGAACCCTTACCAAAACAGGTTTTCCGTCATTGATTTCCCCTTTCACAAGGGCAATATGTCCTTCTTCTTCTACAATATCCTGATAAACATATGCTTTAAACTTTCCATATTTTGTTGGTAAATTAACCACCTCTACCCTTCGTATGAGCTGCTCATTTTTTCTTCTAAAACGTATTAGATCTGCAATAGTTATTATCTTAAGCCCATGAACCTCAGAAAATTTCAGCAAATCCGGCACCCTTGCCATGGTACCATCTTCATTCATTATTTCACAAATAACGCCGGCAGGGCACAGCCCTGCCAATCTTGCCAAATCCACTGCAGCTTCGGTATGCCCTGCCCTTCGTAAAACTCCTCCTTCCCTTGCCTTTAAAGGAAAAATATGTCCGGGTCTTCTGAAATCTTCCGGCTTTGAAGAAGGATCAATAAGCGCTTTTATAGTTTCTGCTCGTTCATAAGCTGAAATGCCGGTTTTTACCCCTTTATAATCAACAGAAACAGTAAAAGCTGTTCCATGGGGATCCGTACTATCATAAACCATGGGATGAAGCTGGAGTCTTTCAGTAATCTCTTCAGTAAGCGGTACACAAATAAGACCCCTGCCGTATTTTGCCATAAAATTTACTGCCTCTGGGGTCACCTTTTCAGCAGCCATCACTAAATCTCCTTCATTTTCCCGGTCTTCATCATCCACAACTATAATCATTTTTCCATTTTTAATATCTTCAATAGCTTCTTCTATGGAATTAAAAATTTCTTTCTCCATTTTCAAAACCCCCATTAATCTAAGAATCCCTTTTCTGCTAATAAAGAATATGTTACTCCTTCCCGTGTTTTAAATTTTTGCTCCAAAAGCTTTTCTATATATTTAGCAATCAAATCAACTTCCAAATTTACCTTATCCCCAATTTTTTTAAAAGCCAAATTAGTATTTTTTAAGGTATGGGGAATAATAGAAACGGTAAATAAAATTCCTTCAGTATCTACAACTGTAAGACTTATTCCATCCACTGCAATGGAGCCTTTAGGAACTATATACCTAGAAAGGGCTGGATCCGCACTTATCTCAAAAATTTTAGCATTTTCCCAGTAATCAAAGGATCTAATAATTCCAACACCGTCTATATGTCCGCTGACAAAATGCCCCCCAAAACGGCCGTTAATCTTTACTGCCCTCTCCAAATTAACTTTATCCCCTATTCTCAAATCTGAAAGTGAAGTTTTATCAAAAGTTTCCTTCATTATCTCAACTTTAAAAACACTATTCAAAATTTCCACCACCGTAAGACATACACCATTTACGGCTATGCTG